>JBPCKT010000086.1:0-18217 GCA_051004015.1 Pirellulaceae bacterium
GTTCTTTCTCAAGTGGTCTGTTGGTTTTCAGGGTTTTTTATCGTTAGCAAGGCAAGTCGGTGGCTACTGGCCGCATCATAATGTCGCCTTTCGCTCCGCGAAAGGACGCTCCTTCCGTGGAGCGAAAGGCGACTATGGCTGGAGGTACAGAGTGCTCCCAGCTCCACCTGGTTCGGTTTTTTCGGCTTCAAAGCCATAAGGGCTTGTGAATCGATCGCATCCCCCCGATAGTATTGTTTGATTCATGATTCAGAACGTCTTTTTTCACGGACTTACGACGACGTGAATCATCGTAAGTTGTTATTTGTACACATATTCAGGTGATTCACGTCGCCATAAGTCTGATTCACACTCTCATTTTTGATTCACTTCCATCCCCGCGAAATCCATAAGGGTTTTTCAGGTTTCAACCACGGATGCCGTGGCCGATTCCCTCCGCCTCCGCCTCCGCCCCCAGCCGGGCTCGTCCCGGCCGAGCGCGGTTTGGCAACCAGAAGTTGTCCCCTTCCATTTCACCTGCCACCGACGGGCTCGCCCCGCCGGAGCAATGTCTCTGGCAAACATCGCTCCACCCGGACAAGCCGGGCGGTGGCGAAGGAGTGAAAGTCGCATAACTGGTTTGCAAACTGCGCTCCGGCGGGGCAAGCCCGCGGGTGGCGTTTGGCCCACCACGGACCCCTCACTAGCCACTTGCCGCATTATATACTACTGTCCAGTTCCTTCCGGGCACCTTGCCGAAACTTTTTCCGGGATTCTGAAAACCCAGGGAGCGCCACACGCAGGCCGCAACGACCGAACTGAGCAGCGTCCATGCCTATACCTCCTGGGTTAAAGTAAAGGAGGCGTCAGTTGACCGATACCGAGTACAAACTTCTAGGTCAGTTAGCGTTGTAGAAGTAAAGTCCCCAAAGGAGGGGCCGCCATGAGCCGGTGGTTTGAGGTTGGGAGTTGGAAGCTTGGGACGGTAAGATGCTGTCCCAAGGAGTCCGCCCATGTTTCGCTTCTCGATCCGCGAGTTGATGTTGGTGACGCTGGTCGTCGCTTTGGGAATCAGTTGGTACGCCGAGCATTGGCAGTTAAACGCAGCTCTGAAGGAGCTTAAAACTAGCGAGAATTATTGGGCCAACGAGATAAAGCTGATAGAATATGAATTGGGAAGGCAAGGATTAGAGATCAAGCAAAACTGCTTTTTGGGACCGTCGATACAAAAAACTTCCTCTGATCGACTGTCCGCAAACCAAAACTGACTGGAGATTGCGAGAGCCTGATGAGAATCGTCATTCAAGTATCTGCGGCCGACGACGCCAAGGCGTGGGAACTGCTCCAGCGTCATTCTCCCGGCGTGGCGTTGCCCCAGAGGCGGTTTGTTGTTTCCGAGGCTGCCGCTCGAGCCCTCAAAGAGGCGAACATCCGCTTCGTGGAACTTTCGCGGGATGCAGACATCGGCAACCGTGAAGGGGAGTTCGCCGGTGAAAGAATATGACATCTTCATCCCGCTAACCTACAACGACGGCAAGCCGGTGGAAGGTCGCAAACTGGTCCGGCTGCGCGAACGTCTCTTGGAGGAGTTTGGCGGGGTCACGTTCTTTCCGCAGAGCAACGAGGGATTTTGGACTTTTGGAGACGTTACCTACCACGATGAGATTGTTATCTATCGGGTGTTTGCGACAAAGGTTCGTTCCGCCCGCCGTTTTCTACAGGCCCTGAAAGAAGAGCTCAAGAAGGACCTGCGGCAAGAGGAAATCTTGATCGTCGAGCGAGAAGCGGAGCTGCTTTAGAGCGCTCGACCCGATTCACGCCCCGTACTTCGTCATCCGTCCGGCGTTGGAAAGGGCCAGCGACATCAGATATTTCGCCTTGAACTGCCCCAGGCCGCCGCGAGCGGACGTGTCCTCGCCGAAGGTCGTATGGCCGTCCGGCCGGCAGCAGTTGGAGACGAGCAGCGTGGGGACCGGATGCCAGCTATGGTTTTTCAAAAAGCTCGGGGTGCTGTGGTCGCCGGTGACGATCAACACGGTCGGATTGAGCGCCCGGATGCGCGGGATGATGGCATCCAGCTCTTCGATCCGCTTGACTTTGGCGGCGAAGTTGCCGTCCTCGCCGGTGCTATCGGTGTATTTGAAGTGGATGAAGAAGAAATCGTACTTGGCCCAGTTCTGCTCCAGCACGCCCATTTGCTCCGTCAGGTTCTGAGCTTTGCCAACGATTTCCATTCCCGCAAGTTGGGCCAGCCCCTTATACATTGGGTACACGGCAATCGCCGCAGCCTTCAGACCGTAGACTTGTTCGTAACTCGGCAGCTCGGGTCGGCGGGAAAAGCCGCGCAGGGTCAGGCCATTGGCTTTCTTCTCGCCCGCCAGCAGCCTGGTGGCTTGCCTGATGAACTCATTGGCCACGTCCGCGGCCTTCTGACTGCCGGCATCGACTGGATGAGCGGCGAGCGGCGGGACGCCGGTAGCTTGCGGGTCGGTGTCCTTGATGTTCCCCGCCAGGTCCGGGCCGCGGAAGACGACAACGAAGCGGTGTTCCTTCACCGGCTCGACGAAAATCTGCACGCCGGGGATCTTCACGTCCCGCATTTTGATCGCCAGCGGAGCGCTCTCTTCCGATGCAATCCGTCCCGCCCGCCGGTCGGCAATTTTGCCGGTCGAGTCGAGCGTGCAGAAATTCCCCCGCGCCGCCACATCTCCCGGCTGCATGACAAAGCCGATGCCGGTCGCTTCCAGCGCCCCGCGACCGATCAGATATTTGACCGGGTCATAGCCAAACAGACCCAGATGCCCCGGTCCGCTGCCGGGGCTGATTCCGGGGGCGACGGGAATGCTGCCGCCTTGCACGCCGATGGCGGCCAGGGCGTTGAGGTTCGGCCGGTTGGCCGATTCCAATTCCGTCTTCCCCCCCGGCCTCATGGGGAGCCCGCCGAGGCCGTCGGCCACCAACATGACAATCTTGGAGTCGTTCTGGACGTGGAGCTCGCGGGTGAGGGTGTGGATATCCATAGCTGTTCAGCGTGCGTCCGTTGGTGCTGCGAAAACGAGCATTATAGTGGCCTGAAAGTTTCTGGGCAGGCTGGAAGCCTACCCCACGGGGGCTGCCGCTGGTATCTTTGGCGCTTTCGGGTCCTCTCCTCTCAGGACGCATTACCGTGGCATCGTCTCCTCTGCTGCAATTCAACCCCTCCGGCGCATTCCACCCTCAGTACGGCTTGCAGGAGCATGACCTGACCGCACTGGCACCGGCCCTGGACCGTGCCCGCCGCGAAATGCTGGACGAGGATGCCCGGCTGTACCGAGGGGGCAAGCTGCCCAAGGAAAAGGATCCGCTGGACCACGGCTTTTTTGAGATGCCGGAGCGGTTGCTCAAGGAACAGACGGAGCTGCTCGCGATTGCCAAAGTGACGAAACGGCTGAAGGAGGAAGTGGACCGCGTTGTCGTGCTGGGCATCGGTGGCTCCTACATGGGAGCGAGGGCACTGCTGGATGCCTGCCGCAAACCTTATTTCAACGAGCTTTCGCGCCTGGAGCGGGACGAAAACCCGCGGATCTATTTTGAAGGGAACAACATCGATAACGACGCCAGCCAGGGGCTCCTGCGGCTGCTGCAAAGTGGTCCCAAGACCGACAAACCGGAGGGCCGCTGGGGAATCGTCGTCATCAGCAAGAGCGGCGAGACCATCGAAACAGCCGTCGCCTTTCGACAGTACCTGGCGGCGCTTACGACATCCTGCGGCGGTGACCTCGCGAAGGCGGCAAAGCTCGTCATTCCGGTCACGGGCGAATCCGGCCGGCTGGCCAAACTTGCTTCGGCAATTGGCTGCTCGGAGAAATTCCCCGTGCCCGACGGCGTCGGCGGACGCTTCTCCATACTGTCCGCGGTCGGCCTCGTTCCGGCGGCGCTCATGGGACTGAATATCACGGAGCTGCTGCAAGGAGCGGCGGCAATGAACGAGCATTTCCGCACCGCGCCGGCGGAGAAAAACATTGTGTTGCAGTATGTCGGCGCCGCGCACCTCTTGGAAACTCGCCGCGGAGCCAACATCCGCGTGCTCTCGGTGTGGTCGAAGGCCCTCGAGTCCGCCGGCCTGTGGTACGACCAACTGCTGGCCGAAAGCCTCGGAAAACGGCTGCTCGGGGCCACGCCACTGACGACGGTCAACACCCGCGATCTGCATTCCCGAGCGCAGCAGCACCAGGAAGGGAAGCGGGACAAGGTCTTCACCAACGTCATCGTCGATAAGTGGACCGAGCCGCACCTGGCCGTCGGCAGCAGCAAGAATGACCAGGACAAGCTCAACCAGATTCATACCAAGACGCTCCCCGACCTGATGACCGCCGCGATTCAGGGAACCAACGAAGCCTATGCGGAAGACGGGCGCCCCACGCTGGACTTGCACCTGCCGACAACCAACGAGCACTCCCTCGGCCAGTTTTTTCAGATGCTGATGATTGCCACCGTCGTCGAGGGCCGATTGCTCGGCATCAACCCCTACGGCCAGCCGGGGGTGCAGAAATATAAGGCGAACATGAAGCGGATTTTGGGGATGGAATGAAGTACTCCTCACGCTGGGCGTGAGGCGATCAAGTGGAGGATTACATTGATGTTTAGGATCTTCAAAGCGGCCTCGACACTAACCCGACGCGCCAGCGCGGGAGAAACGCCTTTCCCTCGCTGGCGCTTCGGGCTAGTGTTAGTCGTCGCCATCATCTGCTGCGCCGCCTCCCCCGCGCTGGCCCAAAAAACTCTTCGCTGGAAACTGGCCGCCGGAGATCAATTGCAGGTCAACGTCAGCCAACAAACAACTTCCACCGTCACCATCGCCAGCAAACCGGTGAAGACGACGATGGAAATGACGCTGGAAACTCTCTGGTCGGTCGACAGCGCGGACCAGGAGCAGATCAAGATCACGCAGGCCGTCAAACGACTGGCCATGAAGCTGCATACCGG
Source organism: Pirellulaceae bacterium (assembly GCA_051004015.1). Classification (GTDB taxonomy): domain Bacteria; phylum Planctomycetota; class Planctomycetia; order Pirellulales; family Pirellulaceae; genus SXOA01. Next base: position 4,945 of record JBPCKT010000086.1, read on the forward strand.
CGACTCGCCCCCCATCGTCTACGACTCGGCGGTCAAGTCGCCGCCCGTGGGTTCGGCCAAGGAAGTGGCCGCGGCGGTGAAGCCGCTCCTGGACGAGGGTTCCGCCTTGATCGTGACCATGAATACCCGCGGCGAAGTCCTCTCCGCCGAGCCTAACGCGAAACTCGCGGAGCTTTGGAAAACTCCGAGTGCCAAAGCGCCTGGCGGGCCGGGCGGCAGTGAATCGACCCAGGAGTTGCTCAAGCGGTCGCTGGTCGTCTTGCCGGAAAAGCCCGTGGCGGCTGGAGATGCGGGATCCACGAAGTGGACTAAGGAGCGCGAAGTCGAAATCCCCATCGGGAAAGTGAAGCAGGCCACCGAATTTGTCTATGCGGGCGAAGTGGAGGAGGCCGGCCAGAAGCTCGACAAAATCGATTTCACTTCGAAGCTCACGCTTGTGCCGGGCGGGGCGAAGAGCCTCAAGCTGACGCTCAAGACGCAAGAGCAAACGGGCCATGCCCTGTTCTCAGCCGAGCAAGGCCGCGTCGTTAGCGCCGAGCAGACGCAGAAGCTGGTCACGGAAGCCCCTTACCGCGAGACGAACATTACCGTGACCGTGGAGAGCACGGTGAAAACGCTGGTATCACCGCCGAAAAAGTGACGCTCTTATGCCTCCAGCAGGCGGTTGAATTGCGCTTGCACGAGTACGCTCGCAGCGATTCCCAGAATGAGGGCGAGCGGCAGCAAGACAACCGTCAAGGAGCAAAGCACGCTGGCACAGTTGAGGATCAGGACCCAGTTAGGCAGCGAGGAGGGAGCCTGCTTGGGAAAGCGCTGCTGCTCCAGAGCGGCAACCTCGGCCGCAAACACGTATTCGTAGACCAGAGCGGCGATGCCCAGCGTCAGAATGCTGAGCAGCAGCACCGTGCTGGGATTTCGCTCTTTTCCCGTGAGCGGACCAAGCTCTTTGGCCCATTGATAGACGAGGTAGAAACTATATAGGCCCAGCGTCACCGTGAGCAGCAGCGTCAGGGTAGCCAGGTCGCGCCGCTCCACTTTTGGCAAGGATGTCGTCATACTGGCTGACATGGGAATGCTCCAAAGTCTCTTTGGTCGTTGGCCCGCTCAATCATTCGCCGGCTGAGTTGGAATCTTGGCGATTTTTCTTGGCAATTCTGGAGTCTGCAAATGAAGCTCTATATCCGCGGCCAATGGCTCGACCGCGACAAAAAGCTGGAAGTCCGCCATCCCTTCGATGGTTCACTGGTCGATACCGTACCGGTCGCAACAGCGGAGGACATCGAATCCGCCCTGGCCGGCGCGGTCGAAGGGGCCGCGATCATGCGGAAATTGCCGGGATATGAGCGGTTCCAGATCCTCCGACGGGCCGCCGACAAGATGTTCGCCCAGCAACAGGAGCTCGGGCGGCTGATTAGCTTGGAAGAGGGCAAAACGCTGGCGGAAGGAGTTTTTGAAGCGGGCCGGGCCGCGGAGACGATGGAGCTTTCTGCCGAGGAGGCCAAACGGCCCGGAGGCGAAACGCTGCCGCTGGATGGTGCGCCGGGGGGCGCGGGGAAAATCGGCTTCACGCTGCGTGTGCCGTGCGGAGTGGTCGTGGCCATCACGCCCTTCAACTTTCCGCTGAACCTGGTCTGCCACAAAGTCGGCCCCGCGCTGGCGGGCGGAAATTCCGTCATCCTCAAGCCGGCCAGCAACACGCCTCTATCCGCCCTCCGCCTCGTCGAAATCCTTCTGGAAGCCGGCTTGCCGCCGCTGGCTATTCATTGTCTGGTCGGCCCTGGGAGCGAGATTGGCAAGTCGCTGTGCGGCGACGAGCGGGTGCGAAAAATCAGCTTCACAGGCAGCGTGGAAGTGGGGAAGCAGATTTGCACACTCGCCGGTATCAAGCGGGTGACGATGGAGCTGGGCTCGAACAGCCCGCTCATCATCCTGGAAGATGCGGACCTCTCCAAAGTTGCCGACGCCGTCGTGGCCACCGGCTTTGGGAACGCAGGGCAGGTTTGCATTTCCACGCAGCGGGTCATCGGTGTCGACAAGATTTATGGCGACCTTTTGGAAATCCTGACGGCGAAAGTTAGCAGTCTTAGGACTGGAAACCCACTGGCCGAAGGAACCAAGATGGGGCCGATGATCCGCGAGCAAGATGCCGCTCGCGTGGAAAGCTGGGTGCGGGAGGCGGCGGCTCAAGGGGCGCGAATTGTCACCGGCGGCTCGCGAACAGGAACTCTCTTCGCACCGACGGTTATTGCCGACGTCACCCCTACGATGAAGGTCTTTCAGGACGAGCTCTTCGGCCCAGCCGTCGGCGTCTCCAAAGCGGCCAGCGTCGACGAAGCCATCGCCCTGGCCAATCACTCCCGCTTCGGCCTCTCCGCCGGGATCTTCACGCAGAACATCGACTCCGCTTTGAAATTCGCCCGCGAGGTGGACGCCGGCAACCTGCACATCAACTGGGGCCCCGCCTGGCGAGCCGATCTGATGCCCTACGGCGGCCTGAAGGAGAGCGGCTTTGGGAAGGAAGGGCCGAAGTATGCGATCGAGGAAATGACGGAGAAGAAGACGGTGGTCATTCACTAAAACCAGATAATGGCCACGGATTGAACACGGATGAAACACGGATAAGACAGGTTTTAGATTGCTTTGTCCGGGTTTCATCCGTGTTCAATCCGTGGCTTCTTTTTTCCTGGTTGCAGACGCTATAGTGGTGCGATGACCGGCCAGCCGCATGACGCCGCCCCCCGCCAGCAGTTGTCGCTGCTGGATTCCACCTGCATCATCGTGGGAATCATCATCGGGGCGTCCATTTACGAGAGCTCGCCGTTCATCGCCCAGAACGCTTCCGCCGCCGCCGTGAAGTTGGTGGGGCAATGGCGGGAATTCAATCAGCAAGCTCCGCTTTCGCTCAGTGGCCAGGCCACGGTTTCGCAGCTCGCTATCATCGGCGTATGGCTGCTCGGCGGCGTGCTCGCGCTGATTGGTGCGCTTTGCTACGCGGAGCTGGCCACCGCCTGGCCCGATGCTGGCGGCAGCTATTTCTTTATCTCACGGGCCTTCGGCAAGACGCTGGGCTTCGCCTTCGCCTGGTGTGAATTCTGGATTATTCGCCCGGGAAACGTCGGGGCGATTGCGTTTGTCTTTGCCGTGTATGCGATGAAGTTGGTGACGCCGGATGCTCCGCCGGACACTCCGCTCGACCCTGCATCCGTCAAAGCCACTTATTCCGTCGCCCCTGCTCTGCTCGCGGCAGGGGCGATCACGCTGCTAACCATCACCAATCTGCTCGGACTGCAAATCGGCAAATGGACGCAAAACGTCCTGGCACTTCTCAAAGTCGCAGGGCTGGCGGTCATCATTCTCGTCGCTTTCACGTTAACGCCGCCGGAAAGTGTCGCAACCACTAAACCTGCCGGCGAGGGCAGCCTCGGCCTGGCCCTCGTTTTGGTCATGTTCGCCTACGGCGGCTGGAGCGATATGTCGTACGTGGCCGCGGAGGTGAAGAACCCGGCGAAGAACATCACGCGGGCCTTGCTGCTGGGAACGCTGGCGGTGACGGTCATTTATCTCCTCATCAATATCGCCTTCGCTCGCGGACTCGGCCTGGGCGGATTTTTCTCGTCGCAGGGGGTCGCCTCCGACGTGCTCAGTACACGCTTCGGCCCGTGGGGAGCGAGGGCCATCAGCCTGCTGATCTGCATCTCCTGCCTGGGAGCGATCAATGGGACGATTTTTGCCGGGGCCCGCGTCTGCTACGCCCTGGGGGTGAAGGACCCGCTCTTTGCCTGGCTCGGGAAGTGGAACGAGCAGCTCGGCGTTCCCATCCGGGCGACTGTGATGCAAGCCGCCGTCACGATTGCCCTGGTCATCGGCTTCGGCTTGCGCGAAGGGGGATTCAAAAGCCTCGTCATCTTCACCAGCCCCTTTTTCTGGGGCTTCTTCGTCCTCGTCGGCCTGGCCCTGATCGTCCTCCGCGACCGCGAGCCCGACCGCCCGCGGCTCTTTCGCCTGCCGCTGTTCCCCATCCTCCCCGCCATCTTCTGCCTCTCCAGCGGCTATATGATGCTCAGCAGTATTGACTACGTCTCCCGCAACCTCGCCTGGGAAGCGAGCTGGGCCGTGCTGGTGCTGATTAGCGGCTTTGCGGTGGCGTGGTGGAGGAGCAGCAGAGCGTCAGGCCGAAGTGCCGAGTCGGTTTAACGCAAAGGCGCTAAGGCGCGGAGGCACAAAGGAAAGAAGGAAGCGATTGAGGGCGTTTACGACTTCTGCTTCCTTCTCTTTCTTTGAACCTTTGCGACTTAGCGTCTTTGCGCCATTGCGTTAAACTGAGTCTTAGTACGCACGGGCCTCTCTCCTTTGCTAAGATAAGTTCATGCTGACCTTCCTCGCCAATCGTGGTTATTCGGTCGCCTTCCTCCTCCTGGCGATAACAATTCTCCTACCGCGTCTTGGTCTTTCGCAGGCCGACCAGCCCGTCGAGCCCTTCGCTCTTCAAGCTGCCGCTGCCATCGAAGCGACCGTCATCGATGCCATCGCCAAGACGGAAAAGTCCGTCGTCGCCATCAGCCGGCTGCGGAAGGATCGAGACAAGGAAGTGGGCGAGGCGCTTCGGGAGAATGATCCGCCAATCATTCCCGACCCTCGCGGCGAGGGGGAAGTTCTGCGGCCCGACTTTGTGCCGCACGGCTTTGGGACGGGAGTGGTCGTGGATGCCAAGGGGCTGATCCTCACCGCCTATCATGTGCTGGGAGACATCAAGAACAACGACTACCTGGTCTGGATTCAGAAGAAGCCATACAAGGCTACCGTGCGGGCGGCGGATCCCTGGCTGGACGTGGCGATTTTGAAAATCGACGCCGAAGACCTGAAGCCGATCCCGCTAGGGAACGCCAAAGAGCTGAAGAAGGGGCAGATCGTCATCTCGCTGGGTAATCCGTACGCCATCGCCCGCGACGGTGAGCCGAGCGCCACGTGGGGCATCGTTTCCAACCTTTCGCGATTGGCCCCGGCTCCCAAACAAGCAGCCCGGCCGGCGGAAGGACGGGAGACATTGCACCATTATGGCACGCTCATTCAGACCGACGCCAAGCTGGAGCTCGGCACTAGCGGCGGGGCCCTCATCAACCTCAAGGGAGAAATGGTCGGGCTCACTACGTCGCTGGCAGCCCTCGTGGGCTACGAGAAGGCAGGCGGATTTGCGATTCCCGTCGATGAAGAATTCCGCAAGGCCCTGGAGCAGCTCAAGGTCGGCCGCATGCCGGAGTACGGCTTTCTCGGCGTCGCCCCCACGCTGCTCACGATGGAGCAGCGGCAGCAAGGGAAGCGCGGGGCTCGCATCATGGATGTCATCCCCGCCACGCCGGCCGCCAAAGCGGGCATCAAGGCCGAAGACATCATCACGCACGTCGACGGTCAGCCGATTGCCGACGACCTGGAGCTGATCCGCCAATTGAGCGCCATGCCCGCCGGCAGCAGCGCCAGCCTCACCGTCCTCCGCGGCAGCGGACCGAGCCAGCCGGGAAAAACGCATGTCGCAAAGGTCATCCTTTCCAAGAAGCGCGTGGAAGGTCCACGGACGCCGTTTGCGGAAACCGTCGATGCCCCCTGGCGCGGCATGAGCGTGGAATACGCCACCGCCGCCCCCACCTTCCGCGATCAGAGCCGCGACCTGGACCCCGAGGGCTCCGTCGCCGTCATTGCCGTCGCGCGGGACTCCGCCGCCTGGAAAGCCGGGCTCCGCCCCGGCGACTTCGTCAGCCACGTCGGCAAATCGCGGGTCGCCTCCCCGCAGCAGTTCCTCGCCGCGGTCACGCCGGAGCTGGGGCCGGTCGCCCTGCATCTCACCGCCACGGTCCCCGGCAAATCGCTCCGCACGGTGCCCGCGGAAAGCGAAGCTCCCTGAGATCGACCCGCCGTGACGTGGTATAATCAGGGCCTCCCGGACCTCACTCCCACCGCGCACGAAAAGACACGGCTCCCATGTATTTCCGAATGGCCAACCGTCTCCTCTGGGAGACCGACAAACGCCTGCTTTGGAAGCTGATGTGGAACTTCGGCCTGAAGGGGGTCCGCTCCGTCCAGAAGCACAAGAGCCGCCTGAAGCGGGGCGAGTTCTTCCCGCCTTTTCTGTACGTCTCCATCATCAACAGTTGCAACCTGCGGTGTCAGGGCTGCTGGGTGGATGTTGCCGCGAAGCAATCGAAGATTGAAGTCGAGGCGATGCACAAGCTCATCACTGAAGCGAAGGCGATGGGGAACTCCTTCTTCGGCATCCTCGGCGGCGAGCCTTTCATGCATCCCGAAGTGCTGGAAATCTTCGCCCAGCACCGCGACTGCTACTTTCAGGTCTTCACCAACGGCCACTTCATCACCGACGAAGTGGCGAAAGAGCTCCGCCGCTGCGGAAACGTCACGCCGCTTGTCAGTGTCGAGGGAAATGAAATCGTCAGCGACGAGCGCCGCGGACGGGAGCATGTTTACAGCCAGACGATGCAGGGTCTGCAGAACTGCCTCAAGCACAAAGTGATGACCGGCGTCTGCACCAGTCTCTGCCAGAGCAACTTCGATCTGCTCAGCGAAAAATGGCTCGACCGGCTGATTGAAATGGGGGTGATGTATACCTGGTTTCACATCTACCGTCCCGTCGGCCCCGACGCGAAGGCGGACCTCTCGCTCACGCCGGAGCAACAGCTTCAATGCCGCAAGTTCGTCGTCGAGATGCGGGCCAAAAAACCGATCGTCATCATCGACGCCTACTACGACGGCGAAGGGCGGGCCCTCTGCCCCGCCGCCACCGGCTTCACCCACCATATCAGCCCGTGGGGGGACATCGAGCCCTGCCCCATCATCCAGTTCGCCAAGGAAACCATTCACGATGACGTGCCGCTCAAGGACAAATTCCAGAATAGCGCCTTCCTCCGGGACTTCCGCCAGACCGCAGCCGAGAACACTCGCGGCTGCATCGTGCTGGAGCGGCCGGACCTGCTCAAGGCACTTGTCGAGCGGCACGGGGCGAAAGACACCACCGCCCGCCACGCCGCCCTCGCCGAGCTCGATTCCATGCAGCTCCGCCCCTCGCAGTACAACCCCGGCCAGGAAATCCCCGAAAAATCCTGGGCCTACCGCCTGGCCAAATATTTCTTCTTCAACGACTACGGCACCTACGGCAAATACTTCGACGCCAAGAAGTGGGTCGATAGCCGCGAGAAGCCGCTGGAACAGTCGCAGCTTCAGCCGCCGGCGAAAGAGCTGTTGCAGATAACGACTTGAGGTGGCCGCGTGAACCTCTATTCCGCCCACGTCATTCTTTACGCCCAATTGAAGTCCGGGCGGCAGCGCAAGTTCCCTGTCTGGGAAAACATCGTCTTGTTTTCCGCCGGCTCCAGCGATGCCGCCTTTGCCAAGGCCCAGGCATATGGCAGGGCGGAAGCCGACGATGAAGACGATTCCTTCACCTGGGGCGGCAAGCCGGCGCGGTGGGTCTTTGCCGGTGTCCGCAAGGTCACGCCCTGCCATGCAGCCGTGCCCCGAAACGTCGATGGCCTCGAAGTCGCATGCAATGAATACGAAATGACTTCTGTCTCAGCTATCCAGCAGTTAGTCGCAGGCGAGCAGGTCGAATTGCTGCTGAATGACCAGTTCACCGATTCCGCTGCCGAAGCTCCGACCAGGCAATCCGGCCGAATTGTGAAAAAGCTGGCGTGAGCGGTCCCAGGTCGTAGAATAGGTAATTGGAGTGTCCATGATCCAAAAGCATCCCACTGCCGAAGGGCTCGTCGATTTCGATGAGTTTTGCGAGCTGATTCCCGACGGTCAGAAGGCAGACCTTTTAGGAGGAGTCATTTACGTGGCATCCCCCGACTCGATTCGCTCGAACACGATTAATTCGTTTCTACTGACGTTAATTGCCAACTATCTCGGAGCCCGCGAGATCGACGGCTTTGTCTTCATGAGCCGGGTTGCCTGCCGGCTGTCAAAGTTCTACGCTCCGGAGCCCGATGTCGGATACGTCCGGCCGGAGCGTGCCACGCTCGTTGAAGAAACCCGCATCAACGGCGCACCGGACATTGCCGTGGAAATCGTCGCTCACGACAGCCGCGACCGCGATTATGGCGAGAAGCGGGAAGCGTACGAGGCGGCCGGCGTCGAAGAATACTGGATCATCGACCCGCTGCAAAAACGCTGCGAGTTCCTCCGCCTGGTGGACGGCACTTATGAGGTCGTACCGCTGGAACAGAACACCATCTTCCGCAGCAGCGTCATTCCCGGTTTCTGGCTCAAGGTCGATTGGCTCCTCGCCAAGCCGCTCCCCACCGCCTGGAGCTGCGCCCACGAGGTCTTGGCGGATGACGCGAAGTAACCAGCCTGCGAGCCGTCCCACCCCAGCCAGTGGAATCTCCCTCTTCCCCCGGCTAAACTAACGCGCTCAGGCGAAATCTCCCCCTCTCCCTCTTCAGATAGCGAGTTTCCTATGTCCGCGCGCCACACCAGCTCCACGAATTCCTCTCGCCGCACCTTTCTCCAGTCTTCCGCTGCCGCTGCCGCCGGCCTGGCCGCCGCGCCCTATTTCCCCTGGACTCCGTACACGATGGCCCAGGACGCCAAGACCACTTCCAAGCAGGACCGTCCCATCCTCGGCTGCATCGGCGTGGGGGACCGCTGGAATGCGGTCGGGCCGCAGGCGATGAATTTTGCGGATTGCGTGGCGGTCTGCGACGTGGATGTGAACATGCGGGAGAAGGCGAAGAAGGTCGCGCTAGACAAGCTCGGTGAGAAAGGGAAAGACCGGGGCGTGGAGATGTATGAGGACTATCGCAAGCTACTCGAGCGCAAGGATATCGAGGTCGTCACCATCGTCACGCCCGACCATTGGCACGTCAAAATCGGCATCGAGGCGATGAAGGCGGGGAAAGACGTCTACTGCGAAAAGCCCCTCACCCTGACCATCGACGAAGGGAAGCAGATCAGCAAGGTCCTCAAGGAGACCGGCCGCGTCTTCCAGGTCGGCACGCAGCAGCGGAGCGAGATGTCGGCCCGCGTCAACAAGAACAAGGACCAGCGCATTGACCAGCAGTTCCTGCATGCCGTCGCCATCTGCAAATCGGGCAAGCTCGGCGAGCTGAAGAAAGCGACCTGCGTCATCGGCGGGGCCCCCTCCAGCGGCGAAATCCCGAAGAGCCCCGTCCCCACCGGCTTCAACTGGGACATGTGGCTGGGGCAGGCCCCGCTGACCGACTTCCTGATGGGGGAGAAAGGGGTGGGCAACAACAAGAGCTACCCCGAAAGCCGCACGCACTATGAGTTCCGCTGGTGGTACGAATACTCCGGCGGCAAGATGACCGACTGGGGAGCCCACCACATCGACATCGCCGCCTGGTGCCTCGGCGTCGATACCAGCGGCCCCAGCCGCATCGAAGGGACCGCCGACCACCCCGTCCCCTTCAAGGACGGCTGGCCGACCGTGAGCAACAAGTACAACGCGGCCACCAAGTTCCACGTCACCGCCGGCTTTCCCGCGGAGATGGAAATGCACATCCTCTCCGACGGCGAAAACGGCATCACCATCGAAGGGACGCAGGGGACCATCTTCGTCAGCCGCGGCGACCTGCGGGACGAAAAAGGGACCGCCGTCGCCGACTACATGCAGGTCAGCCCCGCGGAAAACCCCGACATCGCCAAACTTTACAAAGGGAAAAGGCCCGGCAACCACATGGGGAACTTCTTCGAATGCCGCCAGGACCGGACGCAGCCGATCAGCGACGTCTACACCCACCACCGCTCCATGACCACCGCCCACCTCGCCAACATCTGCATCCGCCTCGGCAAAAAACTGCAATGGGACTCCCAAACCGAGCAAATCGTCGGCGACGACGAGGCCAACAAGTGGCTGAAGCGGGAACAGCGGAAGGGGTATGAGATTGAGGGGTAGGGAATGGATGATCCTCGAATGCCAAGTCCAATCCTGTTGCCGTACGTGCGACACATGCTGCTATGCGACAGCGTGTCGGCAGACCCATCGAACCGCAAAAAAGTGACAGTTCAGGGCCTGCTGAGTAGTATTTCCTGTAAAGGAAAGACGTTTCCGGTTTCAGGCGAATTTAGTGTATACTTGCAATTGAGCGAGTGTCGGCGTCCTGGTGAAGGATGGATTCGCGTGGTTGACGATTCGGATGAAGAGGTCCACCGGGGCCAGAGATTCACGCTGAATTTTTCCGGTGACCCGCTGGAGACGTATGCGATTGCAATTCGACTGGAGAACTGCGTCTTTCCCGAGCCTGGAGTGTATTTCGTCGAATTTGTATTTGAAGGGAACCTGCTGGCTAAGGAGCCGCTACTGGTGAGGTGAAAATGGACGGCAAGAAACAAGACTCGGGTGAGTCGGCAAAAGAAAGTCCTAAGCCGGACTTTGTTTGCGAAGTGGACGAGTTCTTCGAGTTCGTTGACACTTCTTCCGGCAGCGAACCGCGAGCAAATCGGCAGCCACCTCCGCTCATCCCAATTTTGGTGCAGCGTGAGAGTGGAAGTGATATGTCGCCGACTCGTTGAATCGAATGCCCCGGCGAACTTCAGAGAATTCTCGTCGGCACGTCTCCAAAGGTGTTCTATGGTTTCCGCCGATCAACTCCGGGATCTCGATAGTTCCGGGGGATCCCCGCTCACGGCGACACAGAAAAAGACTCTGGAGGCCTATCTCCTTTACCGAGTTCGCCCGCCGACTTTGTCATCGCTCATCGTTCGATACGTTCCTTACTGGGCACTGGCAATCATTGTTCTGTCGGTCTTGCTGGCGATTCTCGCGTCATTGGATCCATATGTTGCTTTGCTGCTAGGAACTGGGGCCATAGGCTACATGATTGCCCTTATCGGTCGAGACATTCGCTACACTTGGCAGATCGCCTGCAATCTTCCGCTCATCCTCCGCGTTTTGGACTGGAAAGAAATCGAACGACTCTGTTCCAAAAGCTGAGGGCCATGTGTAGCCCTTCCTTCTCCCCGTCCGGCCGGCATTGATGCCGGCGTGGGCGAGCGTCGATTCCATTCGGCCGTCCCCTTCAAACGACCGCACCTTCTTAAGCCACCGGGGGTGTCGGCAGGCGACGCGAGAGTCGATCCATCATGAAATTGCTCAGCCGTCGCCTGGCAACCAGTGCTCCGGCCTGCGGAGGCGGCACAAGAAGAAACGTCGTCCGCCGCTCCGCACTGGCTATCAAGCCGAGCAGTCTCTTTTCCGTCGGCCACGCGAAGGGGTCGGGATTTTTTCGCTTCCCAGACTCCTCCCAATGGACAATGACGGCCGCGAAAGACTCCCGACCCCCTGACGCGGCGTCTGGTTACACGCCGTACAGCCCTTGCCGCGTTACAACAGCCAGTCCTCAATTCGAAGGCCCGGAACGCGGCTGAACTCATTCGTGTTGTGCGTCACGAGGGTCAGGTCATTGGCGAGAGCAATGGCCGCAATCAAGAGGTCGTTGGGGCCAATCGACGTTCCCAACTTTGTTAAATGGGCTCGAATCAGACCGTATTGATCGGCCGCCGGATCGTCGAACGGCAAAGAGGTGAACTGTCCGCAAAACGACGCGACTTCTTGCAGAGCGCGGGCAGGTTGGGCGCTGCGGTAGGCCCCATAGATTAATTCCGCCGCGACCACGGAACAGATCGCCACGCTCCCGGGTATTGCGAAACTGAGTCTCGCCGTCACCTTGGATGCGGCGCCGCGCCGCAAATGGTCGATGCAGGAATTCGTGTCCAGCAGGTGCGTCACGGCAGTTCCGCCCGCTGCTCATATTCACCCTGATCGTGGCGAACGAAAGTGGGGTCAGGAATGCTCCCCGCCGTCGCCAGCACTCGCCGCTTCCATTCTTCCTGAGAGATAGGTGCGGAAGCAGACTCAATCGTGACGTTCACCTCTTGATTCGCCTCGCCGGGTCCGAGGGGAAGGGTGAACTGCAAAACGCCGTCGCTTCCCACCTTTGATTTGACGATGATCCGGCTCATAGGTAGTTCTCCGCTTTAATTATAGCACCGGCAGACGGGAGACGCGTAGAGTGGTCCATCGTGAAATCGCCCAACCGTCGCCAGGCAGCCAGTGTTCCGGCGTGGGGAGCCGGCGCAAGAAGACACGTCGTCCGCCGTTCCGCACTGGCTATCAAGCCGAGCAGTCTCTTTTCCGTCGGCCACGCGAAGGGGTCGGGAGTCTTTCGCGTCCCAGAATTCTCCCAACGGACAATTACCGCCACGAAAGACTCCCGACCCCCTGACGCGGCGTCCGGATACGCCCCGCACCACGTCCCCAACTCCGCACTGGCACCGTTTAGCGCGTCCCTTTGGGGCTTCCCGGGGATTGTTGCTCGCGTTCCCAGGGCTTCGCCCTGGGCTGCCATAGCGCCGGCCCTTTGGGCCTCAGGTCAGGCTATGGAGGGGCGAGTTGCAACTGGCGAACCGGGAAGCGCAACGATTAGAATGAAGCACATGGGACCCAAGAATCCAAATGACGACGATGGTCCGTTTGGCCAGAGTGCCGATAGTGAGCTCATTGAGTTCATCTGCAACCCCAACGGGGAGGAGCCGAAGCCAAATTCGCCTCTCGTGCAATTTGAATCCGCAGATTCTCCGCTCATCGAATTCACCGATGACGCTCGCGGCGATTCAGAGGATTGATTCTTCAGCCCGGAACGGGCGAACTAAGTCAGCCCAGGGTGAAGGCGGCGCAAGCCGCCGAAGCCCTGGGGAATTGCGGGCATTTTTTTCCCAGCCCCAACGGGGCGCGCTAGGTGCCGAGAACGCGACGCGTCCCCTTTCCATCCCTCAGTCCCCCCGCGCGGCGCGCCCCGTTGGGGCTTGGGTGGGATTGTTGGACGCCAACCCAGGGCTTCGGCGGCTGCGCCGCTCTCGCCCTGGGCTGCCATAGCCTGCCCCGTTGGGGCAAAGAATTCAATCTCTACCTGCCCGACACTTGAGGACCCCTGCCAAGAGAAAAATATTCTTTTGTACAAGTGAATAAACGTCCTGTAGAGCGCATCTTACTTGGGTGGCCGTGCGTTCAGGCTGCCTGGCGACGGACGTTCATACTTTAGAGGGGGACGAGCACCCCTGGTGTTGAGTTGGGAGAGCGCAAACTCAACACGGAGCCTGTTTTTGCATAGGGAGAGGCGTGTTGAAACGGGGGGGTATGAATTCAACAGGAAGTCTGGGAGTGGAGATTGGGAATTGGGGGGTAGTCGGTTCCCCGTAGGATGGGACTCCAGTCCCGTCCGAAATCGAACCGGACGGGACTGGAGTC
>JBPCKT010000087.1:0-88636 GCA_051004015.1 Pirellulaceae bacterium
CTCGTTTGCTTGGCAGTAGTATTCGAAACGCATGGTGGGCTCCTTTGTGTTCCGCTCACTCCGTGAGCGGACATGCCCGCACACGGAGTGTGCGGGCTACTAATGATTAAACCTAAACTCCGTGGAACTTATCAGTCCCCAGGCCATCTCTTGCACGGCGACCGGCTTATCGGTGGGCCGGGCCGCCAGGTACGTATTCACTTCCGCAATCTCGGCCTCCGTCGGCTTGCGGGAGAGGACGCTTAAGTAGAGCTCGTCGGCGAGCGCTTTGTTATCAGGCAGAGCCAGCAGGCGAGCGGTCAGGTTCTCGCCGCTCGGCGCGAGCCAACCCTTCACGACGCCACCGTTGGCCAGGAAGAGCGCCTGGTCAACCGTCGCGAAAAAGTCGCTCTGGGGCGCTCCGGCGCTGTTCCCCATGAGCTGCACAAAGATCGTCACGCTGCCGGCCAGCTTGGCATGCACCGCCTTTTCCAGCTCTCGCTGCCGCTCCGCCATCTTTGCGGCATCGGCTTTATCGGCATCGGTCAGCGGCTTGGCTTTGTCGAGCTCGGCGGTCGTCGCGATGGTGTAGTTGCGATAGACCCCCGTCACTTGCAGCACGCTCCAGCCGAACTGCTCGGGGGAAAGTTGTTTAAGGGGGCGAACGGCATAGTCGGCAGCCAGTTCATCGGGAATTTTCCTGGCAAGCGTGCCCTGGGCCAATGCATCCGCTTTCGCTTTCTCGGCTGCGGGTGCTTGCGAGGCCTCGAGCGCGGGAATCTGCTGAGTGAGCGCTGTGGCCTGAGCGGTATTGGCCGTCACTGCCGCGGTGGCTGTTGTGAGCTGGGCAACTGCTGCTTTCATCGCCTCATCTTTAGCCGTCAGGACCTTTTGAGCTTCGACTACTTCCGCGGTTAGTTGATCGCCGCGGGTTTTGAGTTTCAGCGTCGTGGCGGCAAGCTCGGCATCCTGCGGCAGTTTGGCGCTAGCGGCCTGGGCCTTGGCGAGAACCTCCACAAACTCCTTCATCGCGGCCAGCTTGGCATCGACCGCCAGCTTGGCCGCGGCCTGAGCAGCAGTCGCTTCTTCATTCGCCTTTTGCGCGGCAGTTTGCGCGGTTTGCAGGGCCGGCAAATCCGCGGCGAGCTTTGCCACCGTCGCCTTCGCGTTGGTCAAATCTCCCGCCACCTTGGTGACATTGGCCTGGGACGCCTGTGCCGCGGCAGCGAGCGAGGCATATTGTGACAGCTCCTTGGCGGATGCAACTTTCCGTTCCGCCAGTTTTCGCGCAGCCATGTCGAATCGGTATTTCGTCCCGGCTGCGTCGTGCTGTTCTTCCAGCGCGATGACCTGCTTGCGAGTCGCATCCAACCGGCCATTCACTTCACTGACAGCCGCTTGCGCCGCGGCGAGTTTGTCGCTGGCAGCCTTGGCTTCCGCCGTCTTTTGCTCGACGACTTTCACCAATGCCGTTACTTCGACGGTTACCTGGTCGGCGCGAGCTTGAAATTTCGCCGCCGCTTCCGCCAGGTCTTTCTCCGCCGGCAACTTGGCGGCTGCTTCTTTGGCCTTCGCGGCCGCTTCGGCCAGGGCCTTCAATATGTCTTGCTTGGGCGGCACGGCGGCGGTTGCGTCGGCGACCCCCTTGGTGGCGGCATCGGAAGCCTTCTTCACCTCAGCGATTGGCGCGGACGCCTTCGTGAACTCTTCCGTAATGGTGGGAATTGTCTTTCTCGCCGCCGCCAGCTCCGTGTCCACCTTGCCGGCGACGGCGCTCGCTGCAGCCGCAGCTTCCGTCAGCTTCTTCTGCTCTTCTTCGAGCGCTGCCAGCCGAGCCTGCGCCGCTGCTGCTTGAGCCACGACGTCGGCGGGCATGTCCAGCGCCCGTTGATAGGCCTGGGTCAGGGCAATCGCCCGCAGAAAACCCTTGATGTCGTACTTCATCGCCGCGAACTCATCCGCCAGCATCTCCAGGAGCTGCGGATTGCTCGGCGGATTGGCGGCGTAGTGAAATTCCACCGGCTCCACGAGTGCCCGTCCCAGCATTTGTCCCCACAGTCGATTGGCGATGTTGCGGTTGAACGGCTTGTTCGTCGGCACAATCTGCGCCGCAAGTTGCAGCCGCCGGCTGTATTTTGGGATGTGCCGCACTTCCTTGGCGGGGGCCACGACGTATTCCTCGCCGGGATTGAACTTCGGCTCCTCGAGCTGCTTGCCGCCGGGGACGCGAGGCCAGGTGATTCCCTTGGCGGTCGGATCAAAGACCGATTGGTAGGAGACCTCGCCGTCCGCCTTGTCCATCAGCACGGCCTTCTTGTCCTTGCCGGTGAAAATCTGCGTCCGGTTCACGAAGGCAAAAATGCCGTAGTAGTCCGGCTGCAGGTAGTCGTCAATCAGCGGATGGTTGTGGCACTGGTTGCACTGGTAGTCGCGGCCAAAAAAGATTCGCCCGATGTCCCGCGTCAAGAGGTTCGGCTCCGCCTCCCGGTCGAGAAAAAACTTCGCCGCCGGGCGGGTCGCCGGATCGGCGCCATCGGACGAAAGCACCTCGCGGGCGAGTTGGTCATACGGCTTGTTCGCCGCAAACGAATCCAGCAAGTACTGTTGCCATTCCGCCGCCGGCACATGCTTGTCCGGCCGCCGCTCCATCCACATCACGTCAAACACATTCGCCATGTGACGGACATATCGCGGACTGGCCAGCAACTGGTCAATCAGCCTCGTCCGCTTGTCCGCGGAAGCATCAGCCACAAAAGCCGCCAGCTCCGCGGAGGACGGAACCATGCCGGTCAGGTCCAGATAAATGCGGCGGGCAAACTCCCCATCGCCGGCGGGAGGAGCCACGGGGCCGACGTGGGCTTGGGTCACCAGGTCATCCATCCGCACATGCAGGGGCGGAGCCTGAGCGAAGAGACTCTGAGCAAGACCGGCCAGCACGACCGTCAGAATCAACACCCTCCCCGCAAGCCGCAGCAATGCAGCGGGACGCGGGCCAGGCATCGTGCTCGCTCGAAACAAGACCACGGGGCCGCCTTGGTCTGGAGGGTGGGTATAAAAGGGACCGCCGCGCGCGGCGGAAATACAGGTGGGATTTGGTTATGGTGGGAAATTCGGGCGGGAATCTGACCGCAGCAAGTCAGCTACCACTCATTTCGGCAGCCGAATCCCCGACGCATCAGAGCTAGTTGATAGGTTAAGGCAGCGGCGAAGAAGAGTCAAGAGAGACGGGCCGCCAAACTCAGCCTAACCCTTGATCTCGTACCAGTACACTCGTGGGCGCAGTTGCCGATATATAGGGTCGCCTCGCTCTTGCGGCTGGAACGAGGAGCTTGTCGGCAACAGAAACAGTCCATCTTCGGTTACGAAAAACGAATGGAGTTTCACATAGACGCCGTACTTCGTCACATGCACCGACTTCGGAGAGAGTTTTGAGATCGCATCGGGCCAGACTGCTTTGGGGACGAACCCATCAGAATGCAAACTGCATTGATCTGCCGCGGCCAACAGTTGCACTTCTGTTGCCGCATCGACATTCTGGATCGCGGATCTCGGCCACCAGGCTGCGATTGCCACTGCCGCCAAGACAGCGACGAATGTGTACGCAATAAGCGAAAGCCAATGACTTTTTCGTTTGCCATCCATAAACACGCATCGGCTGGTTGGTGCCGAAGCTACCCAAACAGCTCCATGATCGGCTCACCCTTGCTGACTCGCTTGGCCAGGTCGTCGGGCATGCGGGTAGGCGCGCCGAGGGCGTGGTAGATGGTGGCGCCGAAGTTTTCGGGGGAGACCGGTTTGTCCTTAACGAAGGCCCCTTCTTTGTCGGAGGAGCCGTAGACGGAGCCACCGCGGATGCCGCCGCCGGCCAATAGCGCGGTGTAGGTGCTCGGCCAGTGGCCGCGGCCTTTATCGCCGTTTTCGAACCGGGGGGTGCGGCCGAACTCGCCGACCATGATGACGAGTGTCTCCTCGAGCAGCCCCCGCTCGGAGAGGTCGGCCAGCAGCGTGCTGACCGCTTCGTCCACCCGCGGCAGGGCGAAGTTGAGGCCGTAGGCGGAGTTGCCGTAGATGTTGTCGTTGCCGGAGTAGAGGACGGCGTGCATGTCCCAGGTTTGCACGTTGCGGAAGGCCTCCCCCTCGGGCACGCCGCACCAGGCGGTGACGTTGACCATCCGCACGCCGGCTTCAATCAGGCGGCGGGCCATCAGCAAGTTCTGGCCCAGCGGATGCCAGCCGTACCGCTGGCGGATTTTCTCGGGCTCCTTCGAGAGGTCGAAAGCCAGGCGGGCCTCGGGGCCGGTGACGAGCTCCAGGGCCTTGGACTGGAAGTCGCGGAGGCTGGATGATGTTGTCGATTTACTCTGATTGACTTGTTGGAGGAGGCGGGATCGCTCATAGAGCCGGTCAGTCGTGAGGCCGGGGGCGGGGTCAAAGCCCTTGAACTGGAAATCCTTCTGCGACGGATTTTCCAAATCCTTGCCGACTCGCAGCGGCGAATAGACGGAGCCGAGCGAGCCGCCGGTTTCATAGCGCAGGCCGACGTCGCCGGCCAGGTTCTGCACCCAGACGTAGGACGGGATGTTCTTCACCGACGGCCGCAGGCGAGAGAGCATGGAGCCAAAGTAGGGCGTGTCGTCCTGCGTGTTGTTGATGGAGGTGCCGGCCAGGCAGGTGTGCATGCCGTCAAAGTGGCCGCCGTTGCCGTGGGTCATGCTCCGGACAAGGGAGTACTTATCGGCCATCGCGGCCAGCTTCGGCAGCTTCTCGCTGATTTGTATGCCGGGGACGTTTGTCGGGATGGGCTGGTAATAGCCGCGGATTTCTCGGGGAGCGTCGGGCTTGGGATCGAACGTATCGTGATGCGGCCCGCCGCCGTACTGCACGATGAAGATGCAGGACTTGGCTTTGCCGGATGATTGACCGTAGGGAGCCGCGGTCGCCTTCGACTGGAGCAACTGCGGCAGTCCAAGCCCAACCATTGCCACGCCGCCCAACTCCAACAGCCGGCGGCGGCTGAGAGTGGATTGCGGCGTGGATGCAGACAGCAGATTCATGGCGGCGTCCTTTAAGGCCAGGCACAAAGGTTACCTGTAGTCAGTCTACGGCGGCGGCGGCGCTGCAAGCAAGTCAGTTTGGAGGTGGTGGACGAATTCCCGCTCAGGTATCCTTAATGGTTAGGCATCACCTACTCTCCTGACCTCTACTCATGTCCCGCATCTCCACCAAGTCTTTGATCCAGCTCTGCCGCCGAGTGGGGACGAGCATGAAGGCCGGGGTGGAGCCGCGGCGGCTGTGGGAAACCGAGGCACGGCATGCAACCGGGCCGCTGAAGCGAGCCATCGAGCGGGTGAAGGAAGGGGTGCTCCGGGGCGAGAGCGTGTCGGAGTCCATGCGGGCCTGCGAAGGCTACTTCCCACCCCTGGTGACGGAGATGGTGGAAGTGGGGGAAAGGACCGGCCAGGTGGACGCGGTCTTTTTGAAGCTGGCCGAACACCATGAACATCAGGCCCAGATGACGCGGAGTTTTCTGATGGGAATCGCCTTCCCAATGTTTGAACTCTGCTTTGCGGTCTTCATCATCGGCGGACTGATGGCCGTGATGGGCTGGATTACCGACTCCCGCGGAGGGGATCGCATCGATCTGCTTGGCATCGGCCTGACCGGCACCACGGGAACGATGGTCATCTGGGGCGGCTTTGCTTGCTTCGTCGTCACGGCTATCGCCGTGATCCTTGCCGTCAGCCGCGGCTACTTTGGTCCGACGCCGGTGAGGCTGGCGATGCGGGTGCCGTATCTGGGGGGCGCTCTGGAATCGATGGCGCTATCCCGGCTGACGTGGGCGCTCGCCATGGGCCTCGACGCGGGTATCGATGCCAAGCGCAGCGTGTCCCTGGCTTTCCGGGCCTCGCAAAATCCTTACTTCCTTTCTCGCGAAGAGACAGCGATCAACGAGATTACCATGAACCGGCAGTTCTACGAAGCATTCGCGGCGACGGCGGTCTTTCCCCGCGAGTTCCTGCAGAACCTGGAGACCGCGGAGATTGCCGGCGCAACCACGGAGTCGCTGCAATCGATGGCCCGCGACTACGAGAGCCGGGCACGCCATGCCATCAAGGTGCTTTCCATTGTCCTGGGCGTGGCGATCATGGTCGGCGTGCTGATGTTGGTGGGGCTAGTGGTGATCATCGCGTTCTACAACCTTGTCGTACGGCCAGTCAATGAACTGCTGGATCTGAAGCCGGGGACGATTTAGAGGATCGCCTGCGGCCTTGCGCTTGGTATCTCTCCGGCTATCAGATTTTCACCGTCTTCCCGCTCTTCACTGATGTCTGCTGTTTATGGCAGAGCACAATCGCATCGCGGGCCAGCTCGCCTGAAAGAAGAGTGGAGGCCTGGCCGCTCTTCACGCACTGGGCCACTTCCTTGATCTCGGCGGCGAAGGCGGTGAGCATCGGGTCGCCCGCGGGCATTTGCGGCTGATTGGCGTTGCCCTTGTTATCGAGCACGGTGAGCGGCGTGGAGAGCATCTTGCCGCCCGCGAGGACGGCGAAGTCGAAGAACAGCGTCCCCTTTTCCAGATGAATCTCAAAGCCGTGCGTGAAGGAGCGACCCTGCTGGTTGATGACGCCGCTGGCGGCGCTGACGGCGAGGGAACGATCCGCGAATTGGAACTGCGTGTTGCAGTACTCCACGACCTCGCCGCGCATGCGTCCTTGGCTGGTGACGGCGGTCGGCATGCCAAACAGCAGGCGGATGAAGTGAGCGTCGTGGACATGGAGGTCCACCAACGGCCCGCCGACTTTTTTAGGATCAAAGAAATCCTTCAGCCAGAGCGGATCTGAAATGACCCGCTTGAAATGTCCTCCCAACAGCTTGCCGTATTTGCCGCTGGAAATGAGCTTGCGGGCATGCGCGTATTCCGGCAGGAATGGCAGCACGTGGCCGACCAGGATTTGCCTCCCGGCTTTCTCGGCCGCTTTGACCATCTTGTCGCACTCGCCAGCGGTCAACCCCATCGGCTTTTCGACGAAGACGTGCTTGCCCGCCTGCAATGCGGCGATGGCGGCGCTGGCGTGCAAATGGGGCGGCAGGCAGATGTCGACAACGTCGATTTTGGAATCACCCAGCAGCCCCGCCAGGTCCGAGTACTTGGCCACACCCGATAAGTCAACCTGCTCCCCTGGGGGGCCGAAATTCCCTTGAATCCCCCGCCAGTCGCCGGTGAGTCGCTTGGGATCTCGCGTACACACAGCGGCCAGCTTGACCCCTTTGACGTTTTGGTAGGCCAGAAAGTGAATCCAGCCCATGAAGCCGACGCCGACGAGACCGATGTTCATAAGAGGTGGGTGAGAGGGCCGAGATTCGAAGAGAGAGGCTAGAGGGCAGAAGACACGAAAGGCCAGACGAAGTCAAGTACTCAGTACTAAGTACTGAGTACTGAGTGCCAAGTCCTTACCAGCCCCAAGTCCCAAACGCCACCTTCATCCCAGCAGCTTCTTGAACCTTTCATAGGCCGCATTCCAGCGGGCCGGATGCTTGGGGACGTACTCCTGGACCTTGAAGCTCGACCTAATGACGTCCCTCGCCTGGGCGATCGAACCGACGGCGCCCGAGGCGACGGCTTGCATCATGACGTTGCCGATGGCGGTGGCTTCGAACGGGCCGGCGACGACGCGGCGGTTGCAGGCGTCCGCGGCCATTTGGTTAAGCAGACGGTTTTGCGCGCCGCCCCCGACGATATGAATCGTGTCGAGACGCCCGCCCACAAGTTCTTCCAAAAAGCCGAGCACCATTCGGTATCGCAGCGCCAGACTTTCCAAAGCGCAGCGAATGACCGCTCCTTCCGTCTCCGGCACCGGCTGATTGGTGCGAGAGCAGTAGTCTCGAATGGCCGCTGGCATGTCCTTGGGCGCGGTGAAGCTAGGGTCGTCGGGATTGGTGAGAGATACCAGCGGTGTTGCCTCGCCCGCCCGCCGCGTTAGTTCTTCCCAGCCGTACTCGTGGCCGTCCTGCTTCCAGATGCGGCGGCACTCCTGCACCAGCCACAGGCCCGCAATGTTCTTGAGCACCCGCGTCGTTCCACCCACGCCACCTTCATTGGTGAAGTTAAGCTGGTAGCAGCGGTCATTGATAATCGGCCTGGGCGATTCCACTCCCATCAGCGACCAGGTGCCGCTGGAGATGTAGCACCAGGTTGGCTTCGCGCCAGGTTGGCTGGCGGCAGGGACGGCCATCACGGCGCTCGCCGTATCATGCGTGCCGGGCAGCACGACTTGCACACCCGCCAGACCTGCATCTTCCGCAATCTCCTTGCGGAGCGGTCCAAGCTTCGTTCCCGGCTGGAGCGGCGGGCCGAAGATGTGCGTGGGGATGCCGAACTGCTTGAGCATGCCCTCCGCCCAAGTGTTCGTCTGGGGGTTGTAGAACTGAGTCGTCGAAGAATCCGTATACTCGTTTCCCTTCTCGCCGGTCAACAGCCAGTGAAACAGGTCGGGCATCATTAGGAACGACTCTGCGACATCCAGCAGCGGAGAGTTCGCCAGCTTCATTGCCAGCAGTTGATAGAGCGTATTGAACTCCATGAACTGCAAGCCGGTCTGGGCGAAGATCTCTTCCCGCGGCACGATCGCGAAAGCCTTGTCGAAGATGCCGGCCGTGCGCGCGTCCCGATAGTGATAGGGGTTGCCGAGCAGTTCGTCGCCGCGACCGAGCAGCCCGAAGTCCACTCCCCAGGTATCCACGCCGATGCTGGCCACCTGCCCGCCGTACACTTTGCCGGCGGCCCGCACTCCTCGCTGGATGTGGCTCCACTGGTGGAGCAGGTCCCACTGCATCCGGCCAGCTAGCTGCACGCCGCCGTTGT
This sequence comes from Pirellulaceae bacterium, assembly GCA_051004015.1. Lineage (GTDB taxonomy): Bacteria > Planctomycetota > Planctomycetia > Pirellulales > Pirellulaceae > SXOA01. Next base: position 8,843 of record JBPCKT010000087.1, read on the forward strand.
CGAACCGGTAGACCTCTTCCAGCGCCAGCTTGCCGCCATCGAAGAGGCCGGCCACGACACGACCGCTGGATGCTCCCAGATCGGCCGCAAGAAACACCTTTGCCGCATCGGCCATGAGCAAACCTAATGACTTCTCAGTCCCCAAGCGAGAAATAACCGCTCAGGCCATCGTGCCGCGCGCGTGGGGGAGCGTCAAGTATGAACACCAGTGAGCACAGTCTTCCGATAGGAATCCGCAAGAGACCCGCTGTCAGGAAAAAAGCGGAATTGCCAAACAATTTGGTTCGATTTTCAGGGCCAGATGCCGAAACTCGGGGGACTCGCCACGGTTAAATTCCCCGTCAGCCTGACAACTAAGGCTGCCTTTAGAAACTATCCATTGGTCGTCGCGAAAAAGGGGGCGCGGCCAGTCATGAGAGGCAGAAAGCATGGAGTTGGCGTATCTCCCAGTGGCGGCATTTCAGGCTTACCTCCTGGCGAGTTTTGTACTGGGCCTCATGCTATCCGCCAAGTGTCTGGTGCAGATGGCCTTTCCCCAATGCCGGGCCTCGAGATGGGCGGAGGTGATCGCTGGTCTGGCTGCCGTTTCGCTGGCAGTCATTCTTAGTCTCGACGCGCTGGGAAATGGCGGCGGGCTGGTTATGGCTCCCATTTTCCTCGCGCTAACGGCTCTTGGGCTGAGCTTGACCCTTGTGGCCGCTCACCTGGGGGTGTCGCTGTTACATTCGCGCCGCCGGCAACTCGCCCTCCAGCCGGTCGCATGGATGGCGGTCGCGCTCACTCTCGCCGCCACCGGTTGGGCATCGCACCGGTACAGTGCCGCCACTCTCCTGGCTGAGATGGAGAAGTTCGAGTACTTCGCCACCGGCGGCGACCTCGTGCCGCTTCGCAATTCTGTGGGGGTGACTGACCGCGGCCGCGAAGTACTGCTCTATCGCTGGCTGCCGGAAGATGGAGTTGATTTCAGCTTTGCTAACGGTCTCCAACTTACCGCGGAAAACGGCCGGGCCAATTGCCACGGCTGGGTGTTTACTGGCGGAGAGCATTTGCTATGGCGCGACGGCGTGGAGCTAATCCTGGAAGACAATGGCTATGAGCTTTGCCAAACGCCGCTGCCAGGGGACTTGATCGTCTATCGCAACCCTGACGGCGAAACTATGCATACGGGCGTGGTCAAGACACGGCTGTTCGGTGGCGGATTGATGATCGAAAGCAAGTGGGGTGTAGGAGGACGGTTTGTCCACCGCCCCGAGCAGCAGCCCTACGGCAACAACTACAGCTACTACCGTTCCGCCCGGCAAGGTCATGCACTTGCGATTCGCCCAGCCAAGCCGCCGATGAGAATCGCCAGCCTGTAATTAGGATGCTAGGGCAGAATCATCGTGCCCGAAGGGTAGCCGTCATAGTAATAAGTCACAGGCGCTGGGGCGTAGTAATGCACCGCCGGCGCGGGAGCATAGTAGGTGGTCCGAATTGCCCGGCGGGGCGAGAGGATATTCATTCCCGGAGCAGAATAGTAGGCCGTCACAGGGGCCGGCGCGACCACGACGGGTGCGGCATAGTAAGCGGTGACCGGCGCGGGAGCCACCAGCACTGGACGGTAGGCCTCGCCAACCACCACGGTCTCTCGCACCACGGGAACGCTGGCGGTTCCGTAATATGTGCTCACTCGGTAGCGCCCCCAACCGGCTTCCGCGGGACTCGCGAGTGCGGCGGTGAGCGCTGCGGCAAATGCCACGATGGAGACGCTAATGACGGTGCGATGCTTGCTCATTGCTGGATCCTATGCATTTAAAATTGGTGGCTGTCTTGTGGACGTGATGTAACCAACAGCGCCTCTCAGTTCTCTCCATCCTACGTCGTGGCGGTCGGCAATCAAGGGCCGCCGGTCCCTTGTGATCGCCGGCTCTACTTCAAGCTGTCGAAATTCGGTTTCTCGCTGGACGCCTGCGCGGCCCCTTGCCGCAGGGCGTCATGAATGTTGGACGCCGATCTGCCGGCGCGGGTCTTGCGGTCCGACAAGCGAAACCACCAGTAGACGATGAAAAAAGTCCCCCCCGCCAGCAGCATGGCGGTTGTGGCAATCGCGCTGCTGAATCCGGAGAGCGGATTCCCTCTCTGAATCAGGCGCACCTCGGAGGCCATTAGGAGCGGAGCCGCCTGCCGCTTGTTCTTCTGGGATGCGTACGACGACTGATACGTCCACAGCTTATAGAAGGTCGCGTCCGCGGCAATTTCGTCGTGTACGTTCTCCCCTTCCCGCAGATTGTCCGGAAGCCTGGGGACCAGCAGCGTCACGGGAAAATTATTGGCATAAAGTAGCGCTTCCTTGTCCTGGGCGCTCTTGGCCACTTTCATCGGCTTGTCGAGAGCGACGGAGATGCCGATTTCATAGTAGTGGTCAATCCCGAACCGCTGGCGGATGTCTTCGGCTGTAACCGTCACCTTCGTAATCCGCTGGGCAATCCCCCGGACCTTCATGCGGCCGCCGAGCACGGTTTCGGCCTTTTGCAATAGCAGGGGAATATCCACAGAATTTGCCGGCACCGCGAGCTTCGGTCCCTTCTCGCCAGCGATTACCGCCATCGTCTGATAGAACGGCTCGCGGTCCGGTCCGCCGATGCCGCGTCCATTTTCGGCCTTCACCACTTCATACAGCCCCCAGTCCACTCCCGCCTGGGCGAGCGCCACCTGATCGGGCCCGATATGGACTTCCGGGTTCGGCTTATCGGGATGCCAGGCGATGCGCTCCGCGGCAAAGATCAGCGGAGGGGGCTCGGCGGCGGCGTCCCCCACTTTCAGGAACATGCCATCCACGGAAACGGGTTCATCGATCTCGGCATCGAGCTTCCAGGCGGTGGGCAGAAAGCGGGCATAAATCAGCGCCACCGACGGAGAATCTTCAATCTTGACGGTCGCTACAAAGTAATGGTCAAATTCCAGCCGCTCCGCAGCTTCGGGCCACAGCATGATCTTGGAGGCCAGCTTGGCGCGGCCGCGGAAGTGATGGATCTCTCCCCGATGCTCAGCCGGCGCGGCTACCACCTGGTCCCAGGTCACCCCCTTCTGCCGCCACGACTCCACATTCTCTTGCCCCAGCCGCGACCAGCGATAGAGGATTTTCGTCAACACTTCCTCTTCCGCGGGGCCAAGCGAATAGCCGCTGAAGAAGTTTCCAAGCTGGCTGTCACCGATGTCAAATTTTCGGAGGATCTCCAGCGCGCTCCCCGGCGGGCGGAACCCTGCCGCGGGTTTTTCTTGCGCGGACAAGCCGGCAGTCAGGCTCACGAGGAGCAGCGCTGTTAGGATTCTACTTCGCATCGGGCATCTCCTTAGCCAGCCTTTTGAGCGAGTCCTGCAGCCCCTCGGGCAGCTCGGCCTTTTGCAACTCGGCGACTCCTGCGAGGGCTTGCTCGGCAGCGGGCCTGTGATCTGCTCCGCGGCCGCGCCGTGAGACGAAGTAGACGACGATCACCGCCACCACGAACAAGACAGCTGCGGCAGTCAGGCTTTCCCACCAGATTCTCTCCCCGCGGGCGGCCGTTACCGACTGCCCCTCGGGCGGAGTCCAGGCGGGGATGTTGGCCAGGATGAGCGGAGCCGTGTAATTGGCGTCCTTGCCGCGATAGGCCCCACGCTTGAAGAAATAGCCGGTCACCACTACGTCCTCATGCATGGCCGTCATGCCGCTGGGATGGTTCTGTTCCCGCAGGCGCGGAAACCCGGCGGGCAGGCCCAGGCTATACACAATCAGCGGCTTGTCCGGCACGCCGTCCGGCGCCAGGTACAAGACATTGAACTCCTGGATCCCCAGATAATTCTTGATTGCCGGCACCCGGTACGCCCACCGCACCTGGGCCTTCACCGTCACCACTTGTCCCCGGTACGCCTCCGGCTGGTTGTACATCGCGCTATATCCAACAACGCCGACGCTCTTGGCCTTCAGGTCCGCCGGCGAATGGGACTGCAACTCGTGCAGCAGATGGAACCAGATTTGATTTTCGTCGGGCCGCAGAAAAGTGGCGTCATCTCGCACCTCGGCCAGGCAGAGTTGTTCCACCTCCCGCTGAAAATCGGCGATCGTCTTTCGCTCGGCCGCGGAAGGGTTCCCGCCGAGCGCCACCAGTTGCAGCGTCGGCCGCAGCTCCTTGGACCAGCGGGCGTTGACCTCGCGGAGCGTCTCCTCCCATGGCGCCTGCTCACTCACCGCGAGCTCGGTGACCTCCTGGAACGCGGCTGATTGATGGGCCGTCCAAAGTCCGTCGATCGTTTCCAGGGCTTTCTGTGCCCGATCGGAGCTCTCCGTGCTGAATTGCTTGTCGTCCTGGGCCGTTTCGACCAGCCGGAAGAAGAGCGAGCGCTCGTCGCTCCCCAAGTCGCGCCAGACAGACCTCCAAGCCGCCTTCCACGATTGCTGTGCCGGCCCTTTTTCCTCAGATGTCCTTCCCGGCAGCACCTTCTCATTCTTCGGATGGACGAACACCGTTTCCGGCTCCGCAGAACCAGCTTCCGTCCTGGCCAGGCGGTTATCAATCGGCTTCTCCACTTTCTCGGCCGGACTCTTGAGTCCAAACAGCCAGTTCCAGCTCGCTGGGTCGCGCATTCGCTCGGCCAGCGCCAGCACCAGAATCAGCGCCGCCACAATCCCAAACAGCCGCAGCCGCGCATTGCGCGAGCGATAATCAATCGGCTGCCGCACGCGTGGCCGCGGCAGGTCCGGTGCATCGAAATTGGGCAATTCAGCCGGCATGGGATTTCCAGGGAAAAGTGGGCCTCCCTGGGGAATGGCCCGTTGCTCTCATTCTATCAGCTTCTCGCCCACCCTCTTAATCGCTGTCCACCATTCGACTTATTGCCTGGCTCGTGCCAGGAGCATAAGGGGGAAGAGATTGGGAGCCGGGGTCTTGTTTTCATACCCTGCCTTAGTACTCCGGTACTTAAGATCGCAATTTCTCTTCGATGAGCTTCTTCAGTTTCGCCACCTCTTTCTCCCGCCTGAGCAGCATCGCCGGGTTCCCTTCCCAGAACACTTTTCCATCGGGACCGATGATGTAGGCAGTCGGCCAACTAGCGATGCCGTAGTTTTTGTGGTTGCGGTTGTCCTTATCCCAGAGAGCGGAATGCGTCAGTTTCCAGGCCTTCCAGTCCTCTTGCGATTCCTCATACGTGGCGAGCTTGCCGCCGGAAATCTCCATGATGGCGAGGCCCCGCTTGCCGAATTCTTCTTCCCACCTGACCAGGTGATGTCGGAATGACGCGCAGTTCTCTCAGAAATTGAACTGGAGCCAGACGACTTTGCCGTGCAGTTGTTCCAACTTGGCGTACGGCGGTGGCGCGAGCCAGTGGGCCTTTTCGCTGACGATTTCTGGCGGAGTCCGGCCCAGGAAGGACTTGCGGAGAAGGGCCTTGCCGGTGGTTTCGTCGCTAGCCGGCTCGTCGGCGGCCAAAAGCGTGGCGAGACTGCAAAGAGCAATCGCGGCCAGGAAATGTCGGTAGTTCAGGGTCATACTACAAGTCTCCGAGTGAGCGGACTACTATGGGGACTACCATACCCGTTTGAATTCCGCTTCCACCTAAGATACCCTGGAAGCGCCCGGAAGAGGAGCTTCCTCCGGTCGCAGGGAATTGCGGCGGGCACTTTTGATGACCATTCCGCCTGCCGCCGGGCCTTTCCCCGTTGTCGCCAGGCCCAACCAGGGTTCACACTTTTCGAGGAGACTGACATGAGCCGCAGACAATCTCGCCGCCGCTTTATGCAAACGACGGCTGCCGTGGGAGCAGGGTATTGGGTCGCCGGCGGCATCGCCCCGCGCGAGAGCCGCAGCGCCCTGGAAGAAATTCGCTTCGCCAGCATCGGCGTCAACGGCAAGGGAGCCAGCGACTCGGCCGACGCCGGCAACAACGGCAAGATGGTCGCCATCTGCGATATTGACGACCAGAGCCTGAACAAGGCGGCCGTCCGCTTCGAGGACGCCAAGAAGTACAACGACTTCCGCAAGATGTTTGACGAGATGGAGAAGAGCATCGACGCCGTGACGGTCAGCACCCCCGACCACACGCACGCCGTCGCCTCCGTTGCCGCCATGACCCGCGGCAAACACTGCTTCACCCAGAAGCCGATGACCAAGTCCATCTACGAGGCGCGCCTCTTGAGCCACCTGGCGGCGAAGAACAAGCTGGCCACGCAGATGGGCAACCAGGGAACGGCCAATGCTTCCCTCCGGACGGCGGCCGAAGTAATCAAGTCTGGGGCGTGCGGCACCGTGAAGGAAGTTCACGTTTGGACGAACCGCCCGGTGTGGCCGCAAGGGACCGGTCGCCCCACCGATGCGCCGGAGACTCCTGCCCACATTCACTGGGACCTATTCCTCGGCCCGGCGGAAAAGCGGCCGTACCACGAGGTCTATCATCCTTTCAAGTGGCGCGGCTGGTGGGCTTTCGGCACCGGCGCATTGGGTGATATGGCATGCCACACGGTGAACATGCCGTACATGGCACTGAGCCTGGGTGATCCCACCTCGATTCAGGCGGTCACCTCCGGCCACAACAAGGAGACCTATCCGAGCTGGTCGATCATCACGTTCGAGTTCCCGGAACGGAAAGGCCGCGCCCCGCTGACCTTCAAATGGTACGACGGCGGTAAGAAGGTCGATCCCGCTCTCCTCAAGCGAAAGAAGCTCGACGCCAGCGGCTGCCTCGTCATCGGCGATAAGGATTCGCTGTATGCTCCTGGCGACTACGCCGAGAAGACCATCGAGCTCCTCAGCGGCAAGGAATTGCCGAAGGTGGAAGTGGTGAAGTCCCCCGGCCACTTCGAGGAATGGGTGCGGGCCATCAAGGGTGGCGAGCCGGCGATGTCGAACTTCCCCAACTATGCCGGTCCGCTGACCGAGACGATTCTGCTCGGCAACCTGGCCGTCTGGGCCGCTGCCGGCGAACCGGGGCAGGCCGAAGTGACGGGCAAGAAAATCGAGTGGGACGCCGCTAAGCTGGAGGCCAAAAACGCCCCCGAAGTGGCTCACATCGTCAAGCCGGAATACCACAACGGGTATCAACTGGAGCCGATCGCTTAGGCCGGAAGAGAAGGCAGAATACAACAGGCGTCCCGACCATTCATTGGCGGGACGCCTTTTTTCATTGGAGTATCCAATTCTCCCACTCCACCATGGACGACCGGCTCAAGACCCTGCTGGCGGATATTCGCCGTGTGAGCGATCTCGCACCGGCCGACCGCGCCCGCTGCCAGAAGCGGGCCGGCTGGCTGGCGGAGGCTGAGCCGCCGGAGCAGGCGGAGTTTGCAACGGAGCTGCGGCGACTGAATGTGCCGCTCGAAGAGCCGGCGGACGAGCTACTGCGGGCGGTTCTGGAAAAACTGATCGCAACGCGGCGAGTTGCCCCGCGCGAATCGAGCACGGAACTGTGTGACGCTCTGCTTCGACTCTATCGCCATCTAGGCCCGCTATCCCGAGCGCGGGCGCAGATTCCCGCATGGCTGGCATTGGGAGGAACTCATGCCGAAGTGCATTTGTTCGCCGACCTGCTGGTGGAGGATCCGCCGCGGGAAGAGGAAGACATTCTGCTGGCCCTCACACCGCTGTTTCAAAATCCGCGATTGCCGGTAGAAGCACTCTTCCCGCGCCTGCTGGACGCGCTCTCGCACCCGCTTCTCGCTGCTGGCGTCCTCGACCTGGCAAACTTCGTCCTGCGGCAGAAGCTCGTTAAGCAGCATCCCGCGGCAGCCATCAGCGGCAGCCTGATTGAGCTGCTCGGCCAACTCGTCGGCACACTCGGCAAATTGACGGAGCAAGCGCCCAGCGATGAGCAGTCGATGGTCGATATCGGCCGGCAAGTGGCGCAGAGCGTTTCGCTGGCAGTTTCGCTCTGCGATGCGTTGGCCCTGATCGGCGATCAGTCTGCCGTCGGGAAGCTCTACCAGGCCCTGGACCTCGGCCATCGCAGGCTCCGTACCGAAGCCGCGGCGGCACTGGCGCGTCTGGGTGAATCGCACGGGAAGGAAGAGCTGGTGAAGCTCGCGGCCGAACCGGTCGCCCGCCTGCGCGTGCTGGCCTACGCCAAAGAGCTGGGCCTGGAAGACAAGATCGAGCCTGAGTTCCGCACACCTCAAGCCCGAGCCGAAGCGGAGCTGACCGTCTGGCTTGCCGAACCGACGCAGTTCGGTCTGCCGCCGACGAAGTGCGAGCTCTTCGACCAGCGGCAGCAATTCTGGCCCGGCTTCGGCGAGGTGGTGGAATGCTTTCTGTTTCGGTTCACCTACGAATTGACCTTGGACGAGGCGGCGCGAAGTTACAGCAACATCGGCATCGCCGGGCCGCTGGCCCATGCTTTCACCGCGGACCTCGCCGACCTTTCGCCCGACGACATCTACGCCGCTTTCGCCGGCTGGCACGCACAGCACGAAGACATCCGTGAATACGACGTAGCCCGGCTGAGCAAATCGGAGCAAATGGAGGTCGTTCGCTTGGAACGAAGGCTGCATGACGCCGGCTATCGGGAAATCCAGGCCGTGCAGATGGGCTACTTCTTCGGCGAGAAAGCTCTGACCGCCCAGGCTACCCGCGAGAGCATCCCCGGATTTGCCGTCGCCGATTTCAGCGACATTTCCTTCTTCCCCATCCGCAACGTGCGGAAAGCTCTCGGCCCGCGGGAAGTGTACAGCATCTATAAGGGGCGGAAGCTGTTGAAGACGTTTAATAAGAAGTAGACAGTAGGCAGTAGGCAGTAGGCAGTAGGCAGTATTGGATCATTATGCCCACTGCCCACTGCTTACTGCCTCCCATACCCCAACCCTTTCACCACGCCCAGCATTTCTTCATACGTGATGAACCGCCGGCGGTGCATCAGCTTATAGGCGTCGATGGCCTGGGCCAATTCGCGGGCGTCGGGGGAAAGCTCATCGTAGGTGTTCGTGAACTGACGCCGCTCGCTGCCGGGGGCCCCGGCCTGGGCGGTATAGTTGCGGCGGTCCTGGAAGTTCTCGGTGGTGGCTTCAGGGAGAATCGCGCTGTTCATGCGTCACGTCCGGAAGGTGAGAGTAAGCAGTAAAGTGAGTCAGCAACTCAGCGAGAACTGTCCGTGAGAATCCGTATCCAGGCAACCGTAGGCCACAATTAGCCCTACGTCAAATCGGCCCCGGCATAACCCGCAAGCTCGGGCGTTAAACCTTAAACTTTGAACCTCGATCCTTGAACGCAATGGTCCCCGCCCTACAATTGGACCATGCCCGCCGACCCCCAAATCCCACCCCCGATGTCCCGCCCTTCGCGCGAAGTCCCCAGGCCCCCTCGCTGGTTCCCTTGGGCGTCGCTGATGTTGGTCACCGGCATTTTCCTGGGAGTTTATGCCTTTTTGGAGTATCCCCGCGAAATTGGCCGCTGGCATCTTGCGGCGGCAAGGGAAAAGTGGCGGGACGCGGAGTATGGCGTGATTCAGGGAGACCTTTCGCTCGTCGCCGACAACCGGCAGCAGGCTTTTGCCAAATTGGAGGACGCCCTGAAATGGAGTCCCGAGGAGCGAAATTTCATGGTGCAGCGTGCCCAGTGGAGGTTGGACGCCGGCCAGTACGAGGAGGCGCTGCGAGATTGCAATCGCCTGTTGGAGAAGTTCGGCGACGGGGTGGAACTATTGCAGCTGCGAGAAAAGACTCATCACTTGATGGGCAGCCATGCCGAAGCGGTTGCCGATGCCCAGCGCGTCAATAACCTCAGCAAGACCAGCGGAATTCCGCCACGCGCCAACGCTTTGAATGGTTTGGCCTATGCCAAAGCGATAGGTAAAATCGAATTGGAATCGGCCCTCAACGAAATCAACGAGTCCTTGAGGTCCGAGAAGAATGCGGCCTATTTGGATACCCGCGGCTTCATTTACTACCAAATGGGCAAATATGATCGGGCCCTTCAAGATCTGGAAGTCGCTGCTCGCGAGGCGGACGAATGGCTGAGGTTTCTCAGGACTAATGGGGACATGAAACGCAGGGTCACACCGGACATTCGCGAATTTGAAATCAAGCTGCGCGAAGATCAGGAGCCGATTGCGGTCATCCTCTACCATCGGTCACTCGCTCATGAGAAGCTCGGCCATACCGCCGCCGCGGCAGCCGACCGCAAGCGCGTCCGCGAGCTCATCGGCCGGGATGGGGACGAGAAACTGTTCTGACGGCCGCTTCCCGCGCCCCCTGTTACCGCTAATAGTCCTTTCGCGAGCCAAACCCCTTCATGCAGAGGCAGCCGACGACCAAGCAGATCACGGAAAAGACGATCCAGTGCCGCATGTCAAAGTGCGTGGGGGCGTCGCTGGCAATACCCCAGTAGTGGACGCTCAGATCCCAGAGTTGTCCGAGCCATTTATCAATTAACATACGCGGCTCCTTGGAAACAGAGACATCCTTCCCCACAGCAACTCTAGCTTGCTTGCCCGCCATGAGCCGCGATCTGTCCCCACCAGCCGGAATAACCGCTGCCATCCGCAGGACCCGAAAAATCCCCCGCGAAGCGATGGTCCAGGGTGCGTAGACGCCCTTGCGGGGACTCAATCGCGCGTTAAAATTTGAATCTCAGCATCTGCTGGGGCCGTAGCTCAATTGGTCAAGCTGGTAGTTTGCAAGAATGCCGCAAGTTACTGCGGTTTCTAGACTTGCAACTTTTATTTTTTCTCTTGGAAGTCCCTATTTTCCCTGTTTTCTTGCCAAATCTCTGCACAACTCTGCACGGCCAATGACCGGCAGCACGAAAGCCGTATCAAAGCATCTTCGCTGCTGACTGCGAAGTACGTGCTGCCGGTGACGGGCCGTTAGGCTTCCAATTCCTCGGCCGCGGCCTGGCGGCGACTGGCGTTAAGGAAGTGAGGCCGCGACGGGCCGACGTGACCGATGGCAGGCTCTTGCGGTGCATCAACAGAACCGCCTTGAATCGACCGCGAAGTTATCCGCCCGGTCGCTCCACTCGCCCACGGGCCGAACTTGAAGCGATAGCTCTCGTATTCCGCATCCGACCACAGGCCGCATATTGGGACGGTCTGGACGCGCCCGTGGTATCGAACCGACCTAGTAATTGAACACGGTTCGCAGCTCACGCCGGTCGCATATTTGACCGGTTTTCCGCAGTGGCAGGTGCCTTTAATCAGCGACGGAATAGATGCGAACTCACAACATTGAAAATCAGGAATATCGAGGCTGTCTGCCGAATCAACTAGCTCTCTTAGCTTAGTTTCCGCTTTTTCCTGCCAAGTCCTAACTTGGCTGTCACTGAGATTGAAACGCTCGGCAACTTGATGGCGAGTAAGTCCTTCGTCAAATCTCAGGGTGAGAATCTCGCGATTCTTCGGCTGCAATTTAGAAATAGCCGCGGGAAGAACTTCCTCTTGTTGGAGTTGCCAAACTTCGTCTTTGCGAAGCTCATCGGACTTTCTACTCTCTAAATCGTCCCAAGTTTTCGACTTCGTTCCATCTTTATTGTGAAAGGAGTTTGTTTTCTGGCGGCGCTCAAATTCAAGCTCCTTAAAGTAGTCGGCTACATCTCTTTTGAGAGTCGTAAAGAAAGCCGCATCTACGCTCTGGACCTTTTTTTTCTCCTTCTTCTTTGACAACTTCGCCCATGTACTAAGTGAGATGTCGAAGGCGGGATTTTCGCCAAGGCGATAAGTCTTCATTACCCAGCGAGCCCCCTTTTCAATGAGTTGCCGAACGGCATCGTCTTGGGGATCATTCGATGGCTTCACTTCCCAACGCGTGAGCTGCTGGTCGTTCTGAGAGTCATTAGCCATGCCCATAAAATCGGAATTTTCTCTGCCCAAGAATCGCAAAAAGCGACCGCGTGGGGTCTTATTCCTTTAGGGGCGAGACTACGCCCATGCTTCAAGCGAAATAATCCGCATATCCTGCCGGGCAGGAATTCTCTCATCGGCCCGCTGGCCGGCTTATCTCCCTATGATGGAACTGCAAGACGCTGCCCGGCGTATGGGCGAGCTTGGCCTGTCAATCTTCCCGTGCAAGCCTGGCGAGAAAGTCCCGGCGACTCCCCGCGGCTTCAAAGACGCGACGGCGGACCTGGCACAGATTGAAAGCTGGTGGAACGAAAATCCGCTCTTCAATATTGGCCTGCCGACTGGGGAAGTGAACGGCCTATTCGTTGTGGACGTTGACGGCGAATTCAACCAGTGGCCAAACGATGCCGACAAGGCCGCGTCACTTATGTCGGGCATCGTCGTCAAGACCCCACGCGGCGGTAAGCATTTCTACTTCGCACTCGACAAGCAGCGACCGAACACGGCAGGGAAGCTCGCTCCCTATGTCGATACCCGCGGCGACGGTGGCTACGTACTCGCTCCGCCAAGCATCGTAGACGACAAACCATACTCTTTCATCGTAGGGGCTTTTGAGTGAACTTATCGAACGCCCCTGCCTGGCTGATAGATCAGCTCGACGCGCTCGCGGGACACAAGCCGGCAACCACAATCAACACGACAGCGACGGGCGGAAAGATTCCAGCCGGCCAAAGGAACTCGTCAGCGGCAAGCTACGCTGGCGCTCTCCGGCGAGTTGGTGCTAGTGAGAGTGAACTGCTTGCTGCTTTGCGGCAGTGGTCGAAAGACCGATGCGACCCGCCACTAGATAGCAATGAGCTGGCCATCGTCGCCAAGTCGATCGGACGCTACGAAGCTGGCGACGTTGCGAACTCGACTGGTAAAGCCGCGGTGCTGGTTTGCTTTGACCAGATTGAACCTGAGGAAGTCCAGTGGGTTTGGCCAGGGCGGATTCCAGCCGGCAAGATGAGCTTACTGTTCGGCGACCCGTCGCTAGGGAAAAGCTTCATCGCGTTTGATTGGGCTGCTCGCATATCGCGAGGGAGAGAGTGGCCCGATGGTGCTGAAAACAAAATCGGCAGCGTAATCATCCTCTCCGCGGAAGACGACGCGGCAGATACGATTGCCCCGCGGCTCATTAACGCCGATGCGGACATGTCACGGATCTATTGCCTTCAAGGTGTTCACTTTGGCGACCCTGAGAAGCCGCAAACTTTCAGCCTCGAATCGGACCTGCCAGCACTCGAAACGGCGATAGCCGCGACGCCTGGTTGTCGCTTGCTGATTATCGACCCGATTTCAGCTTACACAGGCTCTGTTGACACTCACAAAAATAGCGAAGTGCGGTCACTGTTGACTCCCCTTCGTGACGTGGCGGAGCGGACGGGAGCGGCTGTCCTGCTCATCTCCCACCTCAACAAAGCTGGCGGGCAGTCAGCACTACATCGGGCCAGCGGAAGTATCGGCATTATTGCTGCTTGCCGTGCTGGATTACTGGCAGCGAAGGACAAAGACGACGACGCGCGTCGACTGCTCTTGCCGGCCAAAAATAACTTAGGCCCTGAGATCGGCGGGCTTGCGTATCGCATCGTCGAACCTGGCAAAGTGGAGTGGGAAGCCGGCAAGGTTACAGCGACTGCGGATGAGGCACTGTCGCCTGACCAGCCCAAGCAACAGAGCAAGGAAAAAGCCGCTGCCGTCGATTGGCTTCGCGAGCTACTGAAGGATGGCGAGCTGCCATCGAGTCACGTACTCGATCACGGTTTAGAGGCAGGCTTCACCCCTGCCGTTCTACGCCGTGCAAAAGCACAGGGTGGAATCGAAGCGAAGCTCGTCGGCTTTGGACGTACAGGACGCTGGCACTGGTTTGACCCGTGTGCAGAGATAACCAAGTCTCACGCCTCTTAAACCACAAGCATCTCTTACATCTCTTATATCTCTGAGAGAGAAGCGCATCTCTTAGGGAGTACAGAGATGCAAGAGATGTAAGAGATGCTCACATTCTCAGGCACGGGAAATTGAGTATCTCTTGCTCATCTCTGTCCAGCTTTAACATATTTAACAACTTTAACGGCTGTACAGAAAATCGCTACTTTGACAGTGCCGCATAAACGACTCGACAGGCTCACTTGATTTCTTCTTTCACACGACACGACGAGACAGCATGCCCCCTATAGGGGCAGCATGTCCTGTCGAGTCGATTGACTCGGACTGCCTGTCGAGTCGCTGCTGTCGAGTTGTCGAGTCGATTCTAAGGCACTTTCTTTCCGCCTAATTCCTAGACGATGACTCCATTACTCCCCCGCATCCTGGCTTCGATTGACGTGCTATTATCGCCCGTCCGCGGCGACCTGCCGGCTAAAGCGTGCAAGGCAATTCAGAATGCCAGGCGACGCTATGGCAGGCGGGGTATCGACTGGAAAGGCGACACTGCGGAACTTCGCAGACTAGAACGTGATGGAAAGCTAATCGTCTTCCGTTCAAGCAGTCGCCGTTCGGTTCTCTTGCCGCCACAAGTTGAGGCCGATGTACGCCAGCAATGCGGCTTGCCTTCCTTGGCTGAAGCGATGGAAGCGATAGTAGATCGGTTCGGTGATACGTGGCGGTCTGAGATTGCTTTGGCGAGAAGCCACGAACCGCACGACCTGTTCCTCTTGGAGCACAAGCTCGCACCCGCAATTACTACGAATGCTTTGCTTACCGATTTCCGTTATGGGTGTGTGCATTACCGTCGCTGGCTTGACGACCCTACCCAGCTCGCATCGTCCGCTCCCTATGACGAGGAAGCGAGCGAGGCGTACCGGACAGCTTTCTTACGCGGCCTGAGACAACGTCGCTTTCTTCCGTTCTAAGTCTTTGACCATGCCGACTGCTGCCGCTTCACTGTTCCCACGCATTAAACAGAAAGAGACGCGGCCTGACTTCCGCAGGCGTGGGTATACCCACCAGTGGGATAAGGCCCGTGTCGTGTTCCTTGGGCACAACCCTCTCTGTGTGCATTGCAAAGCTGAAGACAAGCTCACGCCTGCGACGTGTGTAGATCACATCGTTCCACACCGCGGGGACATGGTGAAGTTCTGGGATGTAACAAACTGGCAGCCGCTCTGCCGGTCCTGCCATAGCCGCAAGACTGCCCGCGGGGGCTGACATACGCGGGGGTGGGGTGGGGGGCGGTCAATTCTTGCCAACCTTGCACTTCCGTTCCAAAGCCCTCAGCCGCACATTTTTTGGCGAAAATTGGATGGTCTGTGCCCTACAACCGGACTCAATAAGCAACTCTTTAACACTTAGGAATCGTGACAGGCGTTTCCTTTGCCAACTTCTAAAACCTGTCTTTTGGAGAAAGTGACAATGCGAAAAATTAGTGACGACGCCGTCTGTAACCAGCGGGCAGCTTCAATTACGAATCTCCAGTTGAAGCTTCGCGACGCAACACGCGAAGCGGAAAATTTGGAATCGAAAAAGTCACTGTTGGACCGTGACGTAGAAGCAGCTCTATCTGGCCTCGACCTTCCGCCCTTGGAAGACGACCAGCTAACGCGAGCTCGGCGACGTGTCCTCGCTCTTGAGCGGGCGATTGAATTGGAGCGGCAGGCATTCAAGACAGACCGCACTAGGGCTTCGGAGGAAATCTGCAAGGCTGCCCGGCCAGAGTACGAAAAGATCCTTCGCAAGCAAGCATCCGCCGTCGAAGCTCTTGTGGCGACGTTCAAAGCGGAACGCGATTTCCGCGAAGAGCTTGACTGCGGAGACGTTTCATTCACGTATTGGATTCCGCCGTGCCCGTTCCTTGGCAACCTGGACATTCCAGGCGATGCGGAGCGTTGGTTCAAGGAGCTGAAAGACTGTGGATACAAGGTTTAACAAAAGGAACACAATGAATTCAGAATTACGTTTGACCGTACCAACTGAACTTCGCTTGATGGAGCGAGGGAACGACCAGCTCCCGCTGATTACGGGATACGCAGTCGTTTACAACACTCTCTCTATGGAATTGCCAAACCGCAGCGGTAATTTTCGCGAAGTCATTCGCCCCGGTGCTTTTGCTGACTCGCTGGTTTCTGGCGAGGACGTGTTCGCACGATTTGAGCATCGCGACGTTATCGGACGTGTCGGAAACGGCACGCTTCGATTGTTTCAAGATGCCCGCGGCGTTCGCTATGAAATCGACCCGGCCGACACCACTGCGGGGCGGGATGCCGTCACGTTGATTCGACGCGGCGACGTACGCGGCAGTTCCTTTGGTTTTGCCGTGCTGCCTGGCGGCGAAAGCTGGCGACGTGAGAGTAGCGGTCAAATCCGCGAAATCACTAAAGCCAAGTTGCTGGAAATCTCTCCCGTGGCAAATCCCGCGTATACGGCAGCAAGTACTTCGATCAATGGCACTGGCACTGAGCCGGCAGGGCAGCTCAGTCTACTGAAAATGAAGTTGCAAATTGCTGAACGGGAATAACCCGGCATCGTCTATGGGCAGCCCGCTATAGCTGCCATTCCGTAGTCAGGGTGGCCGGTTTGTCTCTTTCCCGGTCGCCCTGGCTACGCTTCTCTTCTCACCCATTCTCTCGACTTTGGAAAACTAGATGGCACTTATCAAATCAACGGCGTTTCCTTCCGGCGCTTTCAGCGACCACAAAAATATGAGCGGCAAGTCGTCGCTTGGCGGAACGAATCCGACCGTCGTCAAAACTGGATTCGCTGAACTGTTCTCTTTCACGGCGACGCTGGAAGGCTCTGCCGCTCCCGGCGTAGGAACTTCGGTTCTTACAGTCACAACGACGAGTGGCGGCGACGTGAACGTTTATGCCTGGAAGCCAACGAGCGCCACGGACCCGACGCTGGTTGCCAGCACTGGGACGGAAGTTTTCAACTGGACAGCGACCGGCAAATAAAGGTTGCATCTCTTATCCGGCTCTGCGTCGCGACGCTCCGCACCCGCACGGCATCACGGCAACAACTCCCGCGGCGCAGGCCGTTTTTCTCTCGCTGGCTTGAAGGCTCTCGTCAGTCAGCGACGTGATTCCATCCCGTCACTCTTCGCGAGAACCCGCAATAATGGTCATGGTAGGCTTCACCCCTGGCGACGCGGAACGGATTGCCGAGAGCGTCAGGCGTTCAGAGCGAGCGACGCGAAACTCGCCACGCTTCAGGCGCATCAATGTGCAATCTACGGCGATTGCTGGCGGACGATTTCTGAATTCGTCAGGCGAGACGGCTCCGCTCGGAGCGTTGATGCGACTCGTCAGTGCCACGCCCGTGGACGGCTTTGACACTCCGTATTCCATCGGCAAGCCGAACACGACATTCCAGCGGCACTACCTCGTCAACATCGAAGCTGACGTTGCCGACAACGACTACGGCGTAGCGAGCTGGCTGTCCGAAGCGGACTTCTTTCTGGCCGGCGGTTCGCCGGCAGTCGGCGACAGCTATGGAGCTACGCCAAGCTCGTGGGCCGCGACAAAGAATCGCTACGGCTTCACGGTCACGGGTGGAACAGTTGGCAGCGGCGCTACGCAGCGAGTCACGGGCCGGCAACAGTTCGCTGACGAGTTGATTGGGAAGACGACTGGAATCGCAAAAGGCTCAACTGGCACGTTTACGATCTGGCAGCGCAATTCGTCAACCGGTACTTGGGAAACTTCTGGCCTGACGATTACGGCTAGAGCCCTCGGGGCTGCCCTCACTACTGGCAAGTACGCACAAGCGAGTTGGCGTTGTGGCGAGTGGGTCGCTGGACCTTGGGAGTGCTAAATGTTAGCGAGCGGATGCGGTCGCTTCTAATCCGGTCCTGTGCCGCGGGCAATGTTCCGCACCCCCAAGCTTCACAACGGCACCGCGACGTAGGCTGCTTTCGTTTTCTTTTGTCCGCTGTTTGACAACATCTTATGTGCGAACTCATTACGACATTCGGGATAACTTGCTACGTGGCAGTTGCCAGCGGAGCGGTCAGTATTTTGCTTTCTCGTTTCTGTTTTGATTCGCGGCAATGTTTTTGGAGTCAAGAATAAATGGCGTTTTCTAGTAACCACTGTTGGAAGTGCTCCGTATTACCCGCGTCTAATTCGTTTCAGCTTGTCATCTCAGGTATTGCCGGCGAACCGGTCCACGGCTGCACTGACACACTTTGTAATGCAAGTGTGAACGGAACCTTTACGATGGTCATCGGCGGGACACTTTGCCCCTTCCCTTCGGGCGGCGAGGACTGCGGCTTTTGGCGGCGGCAGGGGACTTACAATAATTGCTGCCCATGCATGTTGCTTTACGCGACAAAAGTTGGTGATGACTATATCACGAGGTTGGAAATCAATCTTGGCATATCGATCGGAGGTTATGTGCATGTCGTTACTTACGAATACAACCACGGCACATCGCAGCCGGACTGTTCCGCGTTTTCTAACTTGCCGCTGGCATTTGTTTCCAATCCGATTTTCTTCAACCAAATATGTGTTGGTTTCCCGGCAGCCACCGTCCTACTTTCGGCGATACCATAATGAACTGCACGTTTCAAAACTCGACGAAGCCTGATGCGAACGGCTGGCGGAAGGTCCGCTGTAGCGTCTGCGGATTTGAGTTTCCATTGCCTACGCCGAGTCCGCTGGCCAGCATCCATCACCGTTGCATTGCGACCTATGTGTCTGCCCCCGTTGGCCGCGAACTATCCGCGGTGCTGACGGAATTTAGACTCTCCGCGAATGCATCCTGCGGTTGCGCAGAATTTGCGGCGATCATGGACGAATGGGGAATCGACGGCTGCCGTGAGTACCGCGCGGAAATCATCGGCAGGCTCAAAGAGGGTTATGAGTCAGCAACCTGGCTGGAAACGATTCGGGCGGGCTGGCGGGGACTGTTTCAAATCAACCCGCTGGACCCGCTCGGATCACTGGTCGATCTGGCAATTGCCCGGACGGAAGCGAAGCTACGGTTGCCCGTAATCGGAGAGCAGCCCATTTAGGTCGGGCAAGAATTCCACGGTGCAAGTTGCGGCGGAAGCGTCACACGGGCGACCGGCTTGTGAGAACACTAGGGGCAGGTTGCCTGTTCCGGTTCCACGCCAGACGACGCGACCGCCCCCGCAGCGGATCACTTGAACCAGGCCAGGCTCAACAATCAGCTCCATTTTCTCCCCGCCGAATCCGCCGTTGCAGCCAATGGAGCGGGTAGGGTGCAGGCCGCTTACGTCGAAGCAATCAGGGCCAGACGGGTCTAAGAGGGACTTTTGCTTCTTCATCGCCGTGGGGCCAGCGGGGATGGCGTACCACTTCCCATTGTACGCATTGCACGCCTTGCACGAATCGGCCCCGGTCCCGTTCGCAATTCCACCGATGGTGATTCGATAGCCCGGTGTGGGAGCTGGAGCGGTGAAGGCTGCCAAAGTAAGGCCGAAAACGACTGCCGCAGAAACGAGAAATCTGGACATGGATTGACTCCTAAGAAAAAGTGGATACCACCCGCGCGAGTTATGTACACAAGAATATCAATGCGCGATTGTCCATGTTAGGTCAAGGCGCATGATTGTGCAGAACGGCCCTAAAAGGCAGGTGCCAGGAGTCGGGGCAGCCAGTCCGAACGCCTGTATTGCGTTCCTAATGCGTTTTTTATTTAAGACTTTGTTGCGACCGGCTATTTCGGCGGAAACCTGGAAAACCGGCTCGGCAGCCGACACCGAACCGAAGGAGAAAAACCTATGACGCTTCAGCAATACTTTGACGCCGTGCGTGAAGCTCAGCGGCGGCTGATTGAAGAGCTGGCCAGGCTGGAAATGGAATTCCTGAAGAGCATTGGCGGAGTCGCAAGTCAGTCCGCTGCTCCGTCGGCAACGATAGCCCCGATGCCGGTGATGCCCTAAGAAAAACAAGCGAACGTGATGACAAAGGCCGGGCTAGTCTTACGCCTGCCTGCCTGCTGGAGCCGCGCGAAGGCTTATTTACTAGCTCGCGCTCTTTCCCTCCGTGGCGGTGCAATCATCCGCGGGGCATCGCGTTCGCTTTTTGATTCACAGAACTAAGGCGGCTGCCGCAAGCTTGTTGCGAGCGTCAGGCCAACAGGTCATAGCGGGCTTTTGTGATTGGGGTTTGCCATGCCGCCTTTTTTACAAGTCCAGTCGTCAAGACTTCACGGTTGAAGCAAAATGGTCAACCACGCTCACGATCTCCAGTTGCTTATTGCGGGCCATTCCATTGAACGTCCTGACCACGTCCACGTCTGACAAATCTCTGAACTCAGGATACTGTGCAATTAGGTAAGAATTTTGCACTGCATCCTGAAGTATATCGAGCATACGATACAGCGGTTCCGCTGGATTATCTCCTAATCCCCCGAGGCGGCCGCGCTTTTTAGCACTCAGAGCATACTCAGAGAGAGCGACACTCATCGGTACTGGCGTTCTCTGCAAGTTTCTTACAGTCAGCAACAGTTCCTTGAGTATTTCTTTATCGCTTAGCTCTGGTGCTGGCGGACTTGCCGGCTGTGCTGCAATCTCGGCAAGTTTTGCTTCTAGGCTAGGCCACCAGCGTTCAAACGCCCGTCCAAGCCGCTCGGCAGTAAGCGAATTACTTGCCATGCCAGCGTGAATCGAATCGACTAGGCGGAGCGTCCCTTCTCTGTCGGCTGCAACAGATTGAAACTGAGTCAGCGGACCTTCAAGATTCGATGGACCTACACGGAACAGGTATGGCACAACCTGCCCCGTGGCAACTTTCTTAGAGAGCGCTCCAGCTTCGTACATTATCCAGGGCCGCTGCAAGTTGTCAGGCGTCATGCAGCATACACCGAAGTCGATCTGTTCAAGCTCACGGCTTAGCTCTGGCCCCCAGCGAGTACCAGGCTGCAAATCGGCCGCGGACATAAATGGGCGAACGTGCTGCAAAACGTCAGGTAGCCAATCGCTTAGAGCTTGTGCGACTTGCTTGCTTGCCTCGCCTGACCAACTGATGAAGATTCGCATGATGCTGTTTGGCTAGGTCAAAAGTTCTTGTCACACTGTGCGCATTTCCAATTTCCGAAGTCATTGAACGGCGGCTTCACTTTCGTCAGTGTCATTTCGCGGTGGTCTACCTGAAAACATCGCGGGCAGTACGGCTGCTTGTGTTCTGTATCAGTCCGCTGATACAGCACGTTGCCGACTTGCTCGAACTTGTCAGCTTCAGCCTTTCTGTTCTCGTGACTGGCAAGCTGCGTTCGCAAATCAAGATTTTCTCCCTTCAGCTCCGCGACTTGAATCTTAATGTCAGCCAACGAGATCATTAGGTCTGCAATCAGGTTCTGAGATTCGGCATCTTTCACCTTCTGAGCAATTCCCCTTAGCTGCTGAACTAGATCGACTGCTTTGCCGACAAGTGCAATTGTGTCTGAAACCATAATTCCTCCACACGTATGAAAAAACTCCTGATATCTATCGCGTTAATTGTTGCAATTGGCATTGGCGTCAACGTCGCCGGCCACCTCTTCGGAAGCGGCCTGGTGCAGTATCATCGTCTTGTTTTGGAGCTGCATCGGGACCGGTCGCAGGTTCCGCCTTTTCTTCCATCGCGGTGAGTGGAACGGTAGGAATCCATTGTGGCTCAAACGTCAATGGCTTATCGCCGTTGTCGTCGTACCAAAGAGTCAAGCGGACGTAGCGATACGTTTTCTTTCCGGAGGCAACCAATTCGACTTCGATATAGCCGGTTTCGCCTGCGTCCAAAACTAGGTCGTCGATACGCCGTTCGTAGCGTCCCGTGACTTGATTAAAGTGCCGCGGCTCGAAGCGTATAGTGTGCCGCGGAGCTGTCGCGCCTGCTCCGCCTGGCCCCACTGGGGGTTTATCCAAGATTTCAAGCGTCGCGGACTGAACTAAGCGGTTCCGAGTAGCAGGATTCTTATAAGGAAAGGCTATTGCCCCGCTGTCAGTGTCTCGCGGACGCAGCGGCACAACCGGCAAGTTGGCTTCCGTCACTTTGTCGCTGTAGTCGCATCCTCGTTGAATTGCGACGGCAAGCAGCCCTCCACCGATTAAGACTGAGCCAGCCCAAACGGCAATTTTCCAAAGGCGACTTGCTTTATTTTGCTCCGTCATTTGCCCTCCCTGACACCGGTCTTGGCTCGCGGTGCCTAGTCGTGAACATACCGCCAGAGTGCCTAATTGAACAGAGCAGCACCGCTCGATATGCTGTACTCCAAAGGAGTGCAGTAATGTCATTCTCTCAAATCACGTCCAAGATGGTCCCAGGCGGCTTGCTCGTAACTGCGACCGATGAGCATGGCGAAACCAGAGAGTACAAGCGCCAGCTTGATGGGACGCTGGCGACGAAGTTACAAGACGAAGATAGCTGGACAGCCACGACTGCCGACAAGCTTGACCCGTTCATTCGGGAATACGTGGCGTCGCGAGCGAGCTATCTCAAAATGAAGTAGAGTCTAATGCGGCACGTAGCCATGCCCTCGCGTCGCTTTGTAGCACGCGGCCTTCGCCGCTTCCGCCTCTTGCCTATCGCGTTCCAGTCTGTGTTGTGCCCAAGCGATGAACGGCAGCAATTCCTCTTCCGTCAGCTCTTGCGGTCGCTGCTGTCCGAAACGCTCTTCAGTGACCGTACCATCGTCGTGGAAGATAATGTCGATGCCGCCGTATGGTTCATTGGAATCAGGTTGTGACATGCCGGCAGGGTAGCGGCAACGGAACTGAAAAGCTATTCCCGCTGGCGACAGCTTCCCGGTTCGGTCGCAAGGCCGGGCCGGTTTTTTTGCTGCGATTGCCTGGCGAGCTTTAGCGCCTTCCGCACTGCACCCGGCGTAATGAATTCGCGGTCTGCGATCTGCCTGACGGTTGACTGACCGGATTCGATTTCCGCCAGCCATTGACGATTACGGGTGAGCTTTGATTTTGCTCCCGCTCGGCTTTGGCGTCGCTGCGTTGTCATGGTTGGCGGAGTTGCAAGCAGCGTGCGGAATGGGCGGCTGAAAATTTAGCCCTTGCCTGCCGGCTTTGAAATTACTAAGGCTGCAAGATGGGCCTGCCAGAATCGCCTGACCACCGCATAGCGTCGCAAGATCGAAGCTCGTGAACGGCGGATGCCAGCGGCGCGGCTAAGCACTTGCCAGACTAAATACGTTTGACACTGGATTACGGAGACTCGCCAGTGAGCGAGTATTTTTGCCGCCGCGTTGAATTCAATTAGTTGCTGAGCGTCTTTGGAAGTTGTCTCACACTTAACTGTCTGAATTGCTGAAAAGTACATCCTACGCTCCCCGCTCGCGCTCGGCGGGCTTCTTGGTTCCCAGAGAAACGAGGAACTTTAGGAATTGGCATTCGTCACAGTCTTCGCGGCCACAGTCGCAAATATGTTTGCCGCGGTTTTTTTTGTTCTCTTTCGGCAGCGACTTCTTAACTTCACTGAGAATCTGACTGAAGACTTGCGGGTGTTTTTTGTCGAGAGTGAGCTTTGACCCGCGTATGTACGTTCCCCCGTCCTGCCACAACCAGCCGTTTTCAACCCAAAGACTTGGGCGGAATCGCAACGCCTGGAAATCGTTTTCGGTGAGATACCCGCGAATCTCAAGAATCGCAATCAGCTTGAGCGACTTTATTTTCCATTCCGTCAACTTATTCGGCATCGGCGACCCAGCCCTGCCGTCAGCGACGTAAGCCGGCAACTCGATACGCTTGCTTGTTTCCCACCGCGGCCAGTTGGCTAATTGAGAGAGATTCGGAAAAAAATCTGTCATCGTCTTATCGGTGGGGAAGATCGGAACGAGATTCAAATGACTGCACACTATGAAAACGTCGCGATTCATTCCAGGCAAGAGAATGCCGCGAAAGTCGGGTGCGGTCCCGTGAATCGAATTCGCGAGAGCTTGCCTAATAACTTTTGCACCGAATCGTTTCTTCCCCTGAATCCCGAATTGGATTCCATCACTGCCGACTAGAAGTAGGTCAAAGGAACCGGTTTCATTATAGACAGTCCAAGCAGCGGGCGACTTCTTAACGAATTCGATGAACTTGGCGCAGAGCTCGACTTCGGAAACTTTCAGCCAAGCCTTTTTTATGAGCGAACCAAGTTCGCTGCGAATCTGGTGAAGGTTATCGAAGTCCTCGCGGCCAGTGAGAGCTGCGAAGTATTTGGCAGCGTCCCAACAGGATTGCAGCCCTTCGCGGCGATTAAGCCAGAAATTCTTTTGGCCTGGCTTCCATTTTTCAAAGCTCATCTTGGCTTCCCCTTTCCATTTTGGTTTCTCGACTCGCGAACCAAGTCAAGTTCGCCTGAGAGTTTGTGAAGTAACCTTTGCAGCCGCGCCTCCCGTTGCTCTTTCCTTTGACGCCGCTTCGTCCTTAAAGCGAGCGTCTTTTGCCTTCGTCGCTGTGCCGCTTCTTTACTGGCTTCAGTGACAGCGACCTGGCGAAGCTGCAACCCCTTGGCACGTTGCGACTCGTCTAGCACCTGCCGCCAATAGTTCGCCGTGAATCGGTCCATGATGATTGACTCCTTATTCGTCCTTGACGGTGCCTGCCCGCAGATCGCTGCGAACCTGTTTGATGTCCTTGCGGCCAAGCCGCTTGGCAACTCGCCTGGCGGCTTCCCAGCTCGCTACTACGCCCTCGCGTGAGCGGCCGGCCGCTTTCATCCGCTTGACCTTCCGCGGCTTGTATGGCTTCCTGCCGCTGGCTGAGCGGCCATTGCTCAAGCTCAGTGCCGCTCGCAGCTCGTCGGCTGTCTCGCATTCGACCTGGATTCCCTGAAACGTGAATCGGTACATGGCTACTCCCCTTGGCTAGTGACTAAGGCCCGACTGTAGGGCACAAGAATATACCGTTATGCGCCGGTTCACTAATTGGCGTCAAGATATACATACGAATAACTGACAGAATCAGGATAATGAGAATGTCCAGAGAATCCTTCCGCCGCTGGCTGACTCGCGAGATAGGCCGGCTAGACCGTGGCGACTCGACCGCCTGCGATGCCGTGGCAACGGCGACTCGCAAGGCCGCATTACTTGGCTTGCCTGAACTGGTTCGCGACGGTCAGAAGATCGACGCCGCAAATCAGCCCGGCGACGCCCTGCCGTTCCTGGCGAGCTGCATTGCCGCGTGCTGCGAACAAAAAGGGCCCTTGGGCGAAAGGCTACTCACGGTAGCGGAAGCCGCACAAGAGGCAGGCGTAGGGCTATCGACGATGTACGCTCTTTGCGACCGCGGGCAGATTGAAAGCGTCCGCATCGGTCAAGGTCGCGGAACAGTACGCATCAGCAAAAACGCCCTTGCCGGTTTGAGGCGGAAGGGCGCGTCGAGGTGGCAAGCGAAGGCCGCTCGGATTACGCTGCATGAGGCTTTGTCGGCATGATGCCTGTAGCCTGGTGCATGGCCTTGCGTAAGTGTTCCTGCTTTTTGTCGAGGTGCTGATAAACCTTCATCAGCATAGTCACGTCTTTGTGGCCCATGATATTCGCGACCGTCACGGGGTCTACTCCGCGGGTGAGAGCTTCCGTCGCCCAAGTGTGACGGATGATGTACGGCGTAGTATGAAAGCTCGTCCGCTTTGGGCTGGACCGCTTATACCGCGTGCCGTCCAATCTGCCGAACCATTTCGTAATTGCTCGGCAGCTCCACGGCTTGCCGCGAAGCGTGCGGAGTAGCGGGCCATCGGGATTCTTTCTAGCAAGCCGTTCGCAAAGCTCAAAAGCCACGTCCGTAAGCGGTACGACACGACGCTCTACGGCCTTCACTCGGCTATTCCCCTTGCTTTCGCTTCGCTCGAAAACGAGGCAGCGATTTTTCAAGTCCAAGTGGCGAGCTTCCGCTGTTCGCGCCTCCAGCGGGCGGCATCCCGTTTGACGCATGAGCGTAATTAAGTCGAGGAAATTTCGGCCTGCCGCTCCGCAGTTGCTAAGGGCGGTCACGATCTCTTCCCATTGCTCCGCGGTTATGATTTCATCACGCGGCGTGTAGGCCGGCAACTCAACTCCTGACCGGCAGGACACTGGCGAGCTTTTGAGATAGCCTTTCTTCGCTGCCCAATTGAACGCCCGCTGGACACTGCGAATCGCATTGCGGCGGTAGTTGTCGCCGTGGTCGCTGTCCCGGTAGTCGGCATCAATCCACTTGTCGATATGAAACGGCTTGAGCTTCTTGACCGTCAGCTTGTCCCCGGCGTGGCGAATGAATGAGTCAAGATGCCGCTTATAGAAGTTGTAGGTTGCCGGCGTATCGTGTTGTTCCGACCATTCCTTGAAGAGCATTAGGACGGCGATAACTTGCATCCCTTCGCCCTGTTCGGCGGCTTGCTCGCCTGCCGATAACGCTCTATACTTCGCGAGTGCTTCCTGCTTGTCAGGCCCCAGGTTGTGCTGCTTTTTTCCAAGCTGTACGTACCAGGTTTGAGTCTGCTTGCGGAAGAACGGTTTAGCGATTCGCATTTTTCCCAACTCCTATGATGAGATTCGACTTCAGAGCGTTGCTGACTGTTGCCGTCGCCGGCAAGGTATCGCAGCCGTCACAACCGAAACTCTGCACGAATCTCTGCACTTTCTCGACACTGGACTACCTAAGTCCAAGTCGCTAAAGTAGATAGAAGGTTAGGGGCCGTAGCTCAATTGGTTAGAGTACCGGACTGTCGATCCGGTGGTTGCGGGTTCGAGCCCCGTCGGCCTCGCTTGGATGGCTCGTTGTCCCTGCTGGACAGCGGGCCTTTTTTGTGCGCCGGCCAAATACTGCGGCCCATGGAACTGATCCCCGCGTGCTACTCCACAATCAGTTCCCCGTTCATCACCATCCAGTGACCTGGGAAGGTGCAGAGGTAGGGGTAGCGACCTTTTTCCTGAGGGGCCTCGATGAAAATCGAGAACTCGTCCTGCGGCGAGACGATGTCGGTGTAAGCCAGCACATCCGGCGAACGGGGAACATAATGCCGCACGACCGCCTCCGGGTCGGCGATGAGCTTGTTGGCCAGGTCGCCGACCTTGGCAAGACTGCCGGGTTTCACCAGCACCCAGTTGTGCGGCACGACGTCCGGATTGCGGAACGAGAGCTTAATCTTCTCCCCCGCCTTTGCACGAAGGGTTCGAGTCGAGAAGGTGAGATTTTTCCCCGCAGCGATCTCCAGCTTTGTCTTGAACGGCCGCTTCTCTCCCCAAGGGTTCGCCATTCGCTTTCCGAGGCTAGCCAGGTCCACGGCGAGCGGATGGGCGGCGATGATTTTGTCGCTCTTTTGGTAGCTGGGGAAGCTGGAGAATGGCTTGTCGAGGCGGTGAGCGGTGATGAACAGCTCCTGCGGTTTGGCGGAATCAACTTGGAGGACCAGATGTAACTGGCTGACCGGCTGAAGGTCAGGCAGCTCGACGAATACGGCCTTCTCATCGATGACGTGCAGACCGGTGATGTCGAGCGCTTCGTGCCCGACGACGTTCGGGTGGCTGGGTGCCATCTCCGGCGAGCCATAGCCGGGACCGTAACGGTAGTTCCAGGCATCGGCGAAGTGATTTTGGAGCTGTGCGGCCTGCTTGGGGTCGATTGGCTGGGTGAAGGAAATGAGGACGCCGTTTTCATGGATGTGGAACGATCGCGGCAATTGCACGGGCTCACCCGTGTAGCGGACGCGATGGAAACAGCCGTCGCTGGGCGTATAGCTTCCCCAGCCGGCCATGCCGGAGACATAGAGTTGGCCGTCCGTCGGGCTGAATTTGCCGCGGTGAGCCCCCGAACGGAACTCTCCGGCGAGCGGAACAACCGCACCCTGCGGCTGGCCGGCGACTTCGTCCCGCAGAACCAAAAAGTGTGTTCCCTGTCCGAACGAGAGATGCACGAGCTGCCCTTGCAGCGGTCCCCAGCGGTTATCGGGCACGGTCACTTGCCCCCCGCTACTGTTGTCGAGGCCGCGAGGAAGATAGACCAGCGGCAGCGACGGCGGCTGGCCGTTTTGCGGCCCCAGGTAGCCGAAATGGGGCGGCGGGTTTTGCGGGGAGCACACCGCTTCCATTGGCACCAGGCAAATCATGGAAGAAGGAGTCCACTCTCCTTCGCTGCACGGCACGGTGATTGCGCCGTCATTGCAAAGAGACAATCCATCCGGGTTGCGAAAGCCGGTCGCCAGCACGTCCACTTTCTTGCCATCGGCTGAGACTTTGATTAGCCCTTGCTTGCCGGAAGCCGTGTAGAAATGCCCGGCCTTGTCCCGCACCAGACCGCAAGTGAAATCGTGCCCGGCCGGGGAGGTGAGAATGGCGTTAGAGAAACACTCATAGAAATCGGCTTCGCCGTCGTTGTTGATGTCCTTGAGCCGCGTGATTTGGTCCCGGCCGAGCACGTAGATGTTACCGTTATGGACTACCATCCCCAGCGGCTGATGGAGGCCCGAAGCGAACCGCCGCCAGCGGACATTCTTGAGGTCCGCGTCGAGGCCACTCACCCGCCAGACGTCTCCGTGCATCGTGCAGAGGAGCGCGGAGCCGTCCGGCAGAAAATCATGGTCGCCGATAAAGAACAGCGACTTCCAAGGATTGTCCGCGGGAAACGGTATCGTATCGACCGCATACGGCTTGCCGCTGCCGAGCTGACTGGCGACTTTCAGCTCCTGCGGCCATTGTGTTGGCGAGCCTTCACGAGATTTCCGCAGAGGATGCGTTTCCGCCGGCCCGACTTGCCGCTCGAATTTTCCGTCTCGGACCCACGGCGAGTCCAGCATCTCTACATCACCGAGTCGATACGCGAAAACCACGCGCGACCCCGACCGATAAAAACCGTGATACTCGAATGGTTCCTTGGGGGCACTCGCTTTCGGTTGCGGAACGAATTCCCCCGCGGGCACGAGGCCGTCCATGAAGCCGTGCCGCACGGCAGAAAACTTGAGAAACTCTCCCTTCCATACCGCGTCGTAGCCGAGCGTTTCAGGATTGAAGCAGACTCCCATTTCTCCCTGCTCACCGATGCGGACGCAAACTCCCTTTGGTATGACCAGATTGCCCGGGCCATGAAACACACCGCACAGCACGCTGCCGAGATCCACGTCGTTCCAGCGGCCGTCCTTCCAGACTTCTTCGTTTTGGTTCCCCCAGTGCCCAAGCTTGCCGCCATCAAGGCCGGGAAACGCCGGCAGCAGATGGGGGCGGTGGGACTGCTGGCGGAAGAAGAGGGCCTCCTTCATGTAGAAGTCGTACAGCCGGTCGCGGTTGACGCCATGTTTCCAGAGGGGCGAGGCGGCGGGGTTGAGCGGGTCGCGGGTATAGACGAACTCGGCCGGCGCGTCTTCGGGGCGGACTTCGTTTTCCAGGCCCGGCGTCACTCCCAGCTCCATCACGAACCGCAGCAGGTCACGCCGCTGGCTGCCGGTCATGGCGGCGGCAAGGCCATCGGGCATTAACGTGCCGACTTCTTTCTGGCCGGCGATGTCATCTTTCGAGATGACGTGTGTCGTTTGTCCCGCTGGGTCAAAAAGAGTCAGTTCGTCAGCGGTTTCCTTTTTCTTGTACCCTTGCAGCGAGCGGCCGTCGTCGAGTTGCACGAGCCACGAGACATACTCCGGCTTGACCAGCCGCTTCGGCCAAAGGATGGCTTCCGCTATCTCTTCCGGCTTCAAACGCTTGCCCCCATCGCTCAAAGCCGGGCCGACCGCGCCGCCAAATTTGCCGGCCTGGTGGCAGGAGAGGCAGGCAAATTTGGCGGCGCGGAAAACGGCCAGGCCGCGGCGGGAATTGCCGTCCTTCTTGGCGCTGGCGACAAGCTCGGCGACGAGTTTGGCGTCGTATTCCAACGGGAGTGCCGGAAGAGGCGCGACAGGGCCAACATGCGCGGTTTGATTTGAGGGTGCGGCGGCACCGTGACCATGAGGGTCTTCTGGCGGAAGTCCCAGTGGAGTGAAGTTGCTTGCTACTGGTCGGGCCGAGTTCTTAGCCGGTGACACATCGGGGACTTCCTTACCCGCATCCTTGAAGATCCAAAGCCCCAGCGTTTTATCGCCGGCTTCAACTGTTGGAGGTTTCTCATCGGGCTGGCGAATCTTGGCGAGTCCAGCCGTCAGCCTGACCCACGCGAAATCTCCCTCGCTGCCGATGCCCCCTTCCACAATCCGACCAATCGCCAGATCGCCGTCGATGCCCGCCGCTCCACGGGCTTTCACTTCCTGGCTCGCGACTTCTTTGCCGTCCACGAACAGCTTGACGCGGTCCGCTGCGAATTGCATGGCTACTTCGTGCCACTTTCCGTCCGCGACGACAGCCGTGGAAGTGATATGGTCAGGTTGGTAGCCCGGCAAATAGGCGGTTAGCGTTCCGCTGCCGGCCATCGAAAAGACTTCCCAGTGCCTGCCAGATTGTTTTGTCTCTGAAGCGACCAGGATGTTGTAGGTACCCTTTTGAGCGAGCTTCACGCGGCAGCCGACGGTGAGCGGCGGCTGACGATATTCCTTGCGCCCGGCGATGAGCCAGCCGGGGGTTTCGGAGGGTGCAGTGCTGGCGACCTTTTGCGGTGCGGGAACCGGCGTCCGCGGCTTGGGACGCGGCCCCGCCTCTTTCCCATCGAGTTGCTTCACCAGCCAGGCCAGGCCATCAAGATTGTCGTGCAAGCGCTGCTCGGCGTCGTCCTGCGTGTGGCCGAGAATCCCAATCGGCCCCAGATAGCCGCTCTCGGCGATGACTTTGAGCAGCTTCAAATCCAGCTCTCCTTGGCCTAGCGGCATAATCTTCTGTCCGCGCCGCTCACCGTCCGGCACCATGCCGTTGAGGTTGAGGACGTAGAGATGCGGCAGCATCTTTTTCAGCAGCTCCGGGAAGCGGTCCAAATGGTCGTGGCCGTGATGCTGGTTGTAGACAATGCCGACATTTGGCAGCTTGAGCTCATCGATGATCGCAAGCTGATTCTCAGGCTCCCCAAACCATCCGCCGTGGTTGTAGAGCCCGACCGAGCAGCCGATTTTCGCCGCCTCCTCGGCGACGGGGCGAATGCGAGCCGCTTCCGCTTTGACCCGAGCCACTCGCTCGTCTTCCGTCTTTGTCGGCCCGCCGCCGCCAGTGACCCAGAGTTGAGCCTTGATCTTATGCCGCTTCAGCACGTCCAGAATGCCGCGGGCCTCGGCGTTGAGTTCCGTTGGGAACCACCAGGCGGAGAGTTCGACTTTATGCTTCGCAAGCGCCGCTACTTCCGCGTCGAACATCGGAATATGCTCGGCCCGATAGTCATACGCAAACTTAGAAAACCCCAGTTTCTCCAGCATGGCCGCCCGCTCTTCCGGCCCGCGTTTTTTTGAGTCGAAGGGGACAATGCACCAGGCCATGAGATTCTTCTGCTCGAAGAGCTTTGTACCTTTGGCGGGTGTGGGTTTCGCGGGCTCATCTGCGACGGAAACGACGGACCGCATGGCCAACGCGATGACGACGAGTATCTGAGCCAGGAGCAATTTCAAACGCATGGCGTGTCCTCAGAAGGTTTTGGAGACAGAATAATGAGGGACATAAGAATGCCGAGCAGAAAATCGGGAACTCATACGTTATAACCAACTCCATCTCTCCTCATAGATTCCACGGGGAAAATTGCCGTGCAAACACATCAAGGCCACATCGTCATATCGGGCGGCAAGCTGGTCGACGGCACCGGTCGCCAGCCGATTATCCAGGGGGCGGTCCACATCACCGATGGCCGCATCACCTACGCCGGTACCGCCGATCGTGCTCCAGCCGCTCCGCCGTCGGCAACCAGAATCGATGCTCGCGGCGGCACGATCATGCCGGGCCTCGTGGAGGCTCACTTTCATCCGACGTACTTCAACGTGGCGGCCTTGGAAGACCTCGATATCAAGTATCCCGTGGAGTATGTCACGCTTCTCGCCGCCAGCAACGCCCGGCTGGCGCTAGAGTGCGGCTACACGGCGGCCCGCAGTGGCGGCAGCCTTTTCAATATTGACGTGTGGCTGAAGAAAGCGATTGAAGAGGGCATAACGCTTGGTCCTCGCCTCGCCGCGAGCGGGCGAGAGATTTGCGGCGTTGGCGGGCTCATGGATTGGAACCCCGACTTCCGCAAACTGGGCATGGAGGGGCTGGTGCTGCTCATCAACGGCCCGGACGAAGCCCGCGCGGCCGTTCGCAAGCTGGTGAAAGACGGCGTGGAGTGGGTGAAGACCTATCCCACTGGCGACGCCGCCGCCCCGGACACCAATGACCACCACACCCTCTGCATGACCTTCGAGGAGATGCACGCCGTCGTCGCCACCGCCCACAACCACGGCCTGAAAGTCACCGGCCACTGCCGGGCCAACGCCGGCATCAAAAACGCCCTCCGCGCCGGCTACGACACGCTGGAGCACGGCACGTTCATGGACGACGAAGCCCTGGAACTGCTCCTCGCGCGCAATGTGCCGGTCGTCCCCGCCTTACAGTTCGAATACGCCAGCATCGTCCACGGCCCCGAGTTCGGTATGGGGCAGCGGGTCATCGACGGGCACAAGGAAACCCTCGAAGGGGGAGCCGAGAGTGCCCGCCGCATCCTCCGCGCCGGCGGTCGGCTGGGGATGGGTGGCGACTATGGCTTCGCCTGGACGCCCCACGGAACTTATGCCAAGGAGCTGACGTTCTTCGTCAAACACGTTGGGCTGACGCCGCTAGAAGTCCTCTCCTGCGCCACCAAGACGGGCGCGGAAATCATGGGGCGCGGCGATGAGTTTGGAACCCTCGAATCGGGCAAGCTGGCGGATCTTCTTGTCGTGGACGGGGATGTGCTGGCGAATATCGAAATCCTGGAGGACCGCTCGCGGTTTTTGGCGGTGATGCAGGGAGGAATCGTCAAGGCAGGATTGCTATGCGGAAGCTTTTGACAGAATAATGGGGGACAGAATAACAAGAAAAGGACAAAGGCAAGTCTCTCCCTTGTTATTATTCTGTCCCCCATTATTCTGTCTCATCCATTCCGTCTTACCTCATTTCGCCAGCAAGAACTCCACCAAGTCCGCCATCTCCGCGGGGGTCACCTTTTGCTCAACCCCCTCGGGCATCAGAGACTTGCCGCTGCTGCTGATTTGCTCGATTTCGCGCCGGAGAATCGAGTCTTCTTTCGCTTCGCTCCGCCGGAGAGTCAGTCCTGCATCCGTTTCATTGGCGATGAGGCCGCTGAGAGTTCGGCCGTCGGTGAGCAGGATGCTGTACTCGACGAAGTCGGGAGAGACCTCACGGTTCGGGTCAAGGACGTGAATCAGGATTTCCTGTGGCGAACGGTGCCGGATGGTCACCAGATTCGGCCCGACCACAAATCCCTCCTTGCCGAGCTGATGGCAGTTGAGGCATTCGCGGCGGTAGACAGTCGCTCCCATTGCGGCGTCTGCCGGCGTCTTTGTTTCCGCGAGCTTCGCCAGCGCCTGCCGGTACTTCTCCACGATCTCCTTCCGCGGGCTGTTGGCGGCGGGGCCGAGAACTTTTTCCGCTCGGGCCACAAGTGCCTTGTCGGCAGATCGCAAGATTTGCGCCCGATGCGGAATGGAGAGCTGAGCCGCGGGAACTCTCTCTTGCTCCAGCGCCTCCACGACGAGCGGCAACCAGGCGGCACGCGATAGCAGAATTGTCATCGCCTCCTCCCGCACCGGCGGCGTCAGCTGCTTCCAGCGGCTGATTAGCTCGCTGGCCACTTCCTTTTCATCGCGGCTGGCGAGGACTTTCAGAGCCGTTCGCTGCACTTCCCGCGACTCTTGCGGCGAAAGGGCGGCGAAGAGCGGAGTGCGGACCTGATCCCACGGGAAGTAGGGAAACAGCTCCATCGCCGGCACTCGCTCAATCGGGCCTTGCGATGTGTCGCCGGCAAGCGCTACAGCCTCCGCCATCAAATCAATCACTCGTGTCTTGGCTTTGGCATCTGCCGTTTTGAGCAGCGCCGCCAAAGTTTGTCCCCGCGACTTGGAACCGCGGGCGAGTCCGGAAAGAGCGGCGTATTGCAGATAGGTCGGCGCGTCTACCGGCAGGTCGCCGAGAGTCTTCAAAAGCGATTCGATCTGTGTTTTCTCGCCCCGAGCACCGACGGTGAAGGCGAGCTCGCGCACAAACTCGATGCCGCCGGCAGTGTCGTCGAATCTCCCTTTCTTGAGAAGCTCCGATAACATCGCGGGAGCAACGTCAATGGCGGAACTTAGAATCGCAGCTCGTATCCAGGGGTCGCCTGAATCCTTCGCGGCAATGCTCGTCAAACTCTCTCCGTCATTGTCGGTACGACTGCCAAAGGAAAGCGATTTCTGAAAACGAATCAACTTCGACTGGCGTTCACTGAAGGCGGCATTAACTTCGTCAATGAGAGACGGTTTCCTTTCTCGCAATCGAGGCACTTCATCGAGTCGAATCGCATTACAGGCCACGTCCTCGTGAGAATCTGCGAGTGCAGTTTGTACTTGGTCGCCGGTTAGCAATCCCAGTCCCTCCAGCGACCACAGCGCATGCAGCCTCGCCTGCGGCCATTTGCTTTCCTTCAGCAGCTTCCTCAGCGGCTCTGCGGCTGCTTTGTCCTGCCGCTCATAGATCAAACGATGAGCCGACTCGCGCCACCAGCTATGTGGGCTTTCGAGCAGGGCGACCAGTTCTTCCGTGGTGGCCTTGCTCAGCTTCGGAAACTTCGGCATGGACTTCGACAATTCAAATGCCGGCGGGGTAAGGCGGTAGATACGGCCCCGGTCGTTGCCGCTAGAGAGGTCGAGCTTGGCCTTAATGTCGTCGGGAATGCTCCAGGGGTGCTCGATGGTCTCGCGGTACATGTCCAGCACGTGCAGACAGCCGTCGGGGGCGTTGACGAAGTTGACCGGGCGGAACCAGTTGTCGGTGGAACGGACGAATTCTGTGTCGGGATCGGCTCGGCGAGATTTGAACGTAACGCCGTCGCGCGTGAGAATTTGCCGATGGACCAGGTTGCCCGCCACTTCGCCGATGAAGACGTTGTCCCGAAAGGCGTCGCCGTAGGCCCCGCCGCGGTAGACCGTCGTTCCGCTGCTGCTGGTCCAGAAGCCGGCGCCGATCAGCTCGCTACGAGGAAAGTTGACCCGGTCGAGCGACCATCGTTGGGCCCGGTAGGTCCGCCACGCCTCCGGCTCGCTGATGCGATAGACCCGAAGCTGATCGCCGAATTCCGCCACGTCATTCACCGTCCGGGGCACGACGAGGTGCGGGTTGCGGGCCAGATAGTGCGCGGGCAAGACGACGTGCTGCACCGGGTTGCGAATGTTGCAGAGGAACCGGTTTCCCCAGTCGTCGAAGCAGTTGCCATAGCGTTCGCCGCCGCTCGTCGCTTCGAGCTTTTCGGTGACGGGGTCGAAGCGAAAGTCCCGCCGGGCGAGCGACACAGCCGCATCCTTGGCATGCTCCTCGCCCGCTTGTCGCACGCTACCGCCGTTCCCGGCCGCCGAGCCATAGATGCGGTGGTCCAGCCCCCACTTCATGTTGTTCATGATCGCCTGCACGTTATAGCGGCTGAAGCCGGTGAAGACTTTGCGGCGCTCATCTGCCTTGCCGTCGCCGGTCGTATCCTTGAAGTACCAGATGTCCGGCGCGGCGGCGACGAACACGCCTCCTTTCCAGCAGCAGACGCTCGTCGGCCAGGCAAGCTGGTCGGCAAACACGGTGCTGCGGTCCATCCTCCCGTCCCCGTCATCATCCAACAGCAGCCGTACCTGGCCGAGAAAGACCTTGGGTTCGGCATTCTTCTCCTCGGGGAACGGATAGTCCCGCATCTCCACCACGTAGCCCCGCCCATCCTCGTCATACGCCATATCCACCGGGTCCATCACCTGCGGCTCCGCGGCCACCAGTTGCATGGAGAAGCCGTGCTGACACTCAAAGGACTTAATCGCTTCCGCTGGCTCCTGCGGCGGCACGCGAGAAAACTTGTCCGGGAGCGGAATGCTAGGCTCGTCGGCCTGAGTCAATGAAGCGAGCACCAGAATTAGCAAGAAAGCGGCGAGTTGTGGCCTGGCATTTGCATACATGTCAAAAACCTCCTGATGAGCATTGTCGATAGCACTATGACCCGTTGCAACCCAAGGAGGCAAAGGAGGTCGCCATGGAACGCCAGCAACGAGAACGCGAATTGCGGGCAATGATGCGGTCCGAAGGGGGCGAGGTCAAGATCGTGGATCTTTACAAGGACACTATCGGCATGGCCCCTGGCGCTCCTCCGCAGTCCGGCCGGCTGCTCGAGCCGATGATTCAGGCAATTCTCGAGAAAGAGTGTCCGCTGGCTCCAACAGGCAGCACAACGCCCGGGCCTTAGCAGGATGGCGGCAGAAGAGGAATGACAGAATAATGACAGCAGAATAATCAGAAGGAAGCCTTGGTGGCTGCCATTATTCTGTCTTCTTCATTCTGCTCATCCATGTTCTTCACCCGAACGATTCTCGCCACGACACTGACGGTTCTTTGCATTCACGCGCTTCAAGCCGACGAGCCCCAGTACGAATGGCAGCAGATTACCGCCAAAGCCACCTTCGCCCCGCGGGATGGGGCGGGGGCACTCACCTATCAGGGCAAGATGTGGTTTCTCGGCGGCTGGAATCCGGGGGACAAAAAGAACTTCCCGAGAATTTGCAACAACGAGGT
The DNA here is from genome assembly GCA_051004015.1 of Pirellulaceae bacterium. Taxonomy (GTDB): domain Bacteria; phylum Planctomycetota; class Planctomycetia; order Pirellulales; family Pirellulaceae; genus SXOA01. Next base: position 45,170 of record JBPCKT010000087.1, read on the forward strand.
TTGGAATAGCGAAGACGGCAAGGATTGGACTCTCCTCAAGCCCAATACATTCCTCGACCGCACATTCGACAAGACCAAGGACTGGGAAGGCCGCCACACCGCCGGCTACGTGGTCTACAAGGACAAGATGTGGATTGTCGGTGGCGACGCCAACCAGGGGACGTATCAGAACGACGTTTGGAACTCCACGGACGGAAAGACATGGAACTTCGTCAACAAAGACAAGCCGGTGCCGTGGGGTCCGCGGGTGCTGCACTACACGGTCGCCTTCGCCGACAAAATCTGGGTCATCGGCGGCCAGACGATTCCCCCTATCGGAGCCGCCGAGGAAGTCTTCTATCGCGATATTTGGACCACCACGGACGGCATCAACTGGGAGCAGGTTGAACCGGGCGAACCCTTCTGGCCGCAGCGGGGAATGATCGGGGGCAGCGCGGTGAAGGACGGCCGCATCTGGATTCTCGGCGGCGGCACCTATGACACCCCGAAGATTCCGCAGCGGAAGTATTTCAACGACGTCTGGAGCAGCGACGACGGCATCCACTGGAAGGAGCACACCAAAGCCGCACCGTGGGCGGCTCGCCAGTATCATGATGTTGCCGTCTGGGACGGGCGGCTATGGGTGATGGAAGGCTATGCCCGCGCTAATCGGAACGACGTTTGGCACTCCGCCGACGGCGAGCACTGGACAGAAGTTCCAAAAACTCCCTGGGCAGCCCGCCATGCCGCCAGTCTTTACGTCCACGACGACGCGCTCTGGATGGTCGCGGGCAACAACATGCAGAGCGACGTCTGGAAGCTCAAGAGGAAGTAGCCGCTATGGATGCCAGCGGCTACGACGCCATCATTGTCGGCTCGGGGCCCAACGGCCTGGCCGCGGCCATCACCCTCGCACGGGAAGGACTCAAGGTTCTCGTGTTGGAAGCCAAACAGCAGCCGGGGGGCGGAGCACGGTCCAGCGAGTTGACGCTCCCCGGCTTTGTGCATGATGTCTGCTCGGCCATTCATCCGATGGGGCTGGCCTCGCCGTTTTTCCAGTCGGTTCCGCTCGAGGAGCACGGATTGGAGTGGATTCATCCGCCGGCTCCGCTGGCTCATCCGCTGGATGACGGAACGGCAGTGATTCTGGAGCGGTCCGTCGATGACACCGCGGATAAGCTCGGTGAAGACGCTGCCGCCTATCGCCGGCTCTTTCAGCCGCTTGTGGACGGCGCTGACAGGCTTTACGCCGATTTGCTCGGCCCATTCCGCATTCCCCGTAGCCCGCTGCTGGGACTGCGTTTCGGCTGGTCCGCTCTCCGTTCCGCCAGTGCGCTGGCGAAGAGCTGCTTTCGCACGGAGAAGGCCCGCGCCCTTTTCGCTGGCATCGCTGGACATAGCGTCTTGCCGCTGGATCAAGCCCCCAGCGCCGCCGTCGGACTAATGCTTGGAATCGCCGGCCACAGCGTCGGCTGGCCACTGCCGAAGGGGGGCTCGCAGAAAATCACGGATGTGCTCATTTCCTACTTGAAAACCCTCCGCGGCGAAGTGCTGACCGGCGAGCGGGTCAAAAACATCGACGAACTTCCACCCACCAAGGCCATCCTGCTCGACCTCACTCCCAAACAAGTCCTCGAGTTGGCCGGCCATCGCCTTCCCGCAGGTTACAAACGGCAGCTTGCGCGCTATCGCTATGGAGCAGGGGTTTTCAAGCTCGACTGGGCCCTCAGCCAGCCGATTCCCTGGAAGGCGAAGGACTGCGCCCGCGCAGCCACCATTCACCTCGGCGGCACGCTAGAGGAAATTGTCGTCTCCGAACGGGCCCCATCGCGCGGCGAAATCTGCCAGCTCCCTTACGTCCTCGTCGCCCAGCAGAGCCTCTTCGACTCCACGCGCGCCCCCGAAGGCAAACACACCGGCTGGGCATATTGCCATGTGCCGCACGGCTCCCAGGTGGACATGACGGAGATCATCGAGAACCAGATGGAGCGATTCGCCCCCGGTTTTCGGGACTGCATACTCGCGCGCCACGCGATGTCCCCGGCCCATTTCCAGGAGCACAACGCCAACTACATCGGCGGCGACATCGGCGGCGGCATCCAGGACTTCCGGCAACTCTTCACGCGGCCGGCGATGCGCCTTTCACCGTACACCACGCCGCTCAAGCAGCTCTACATCTGCTCCAGTTCGACTCCCCCCGGTGGCGGCGTTCACGGGATGTGCGGCTATCACGCGGCCAAAGCCGCACTGCGGCGGAGCTACTGAAAGGAGTAGGACGGGAAACGCCACGTCCACGCAAAGCCGTGGGCGTGCCACCCAGATTCATTTAGAATGGACTCATGCGAAACTTGACCTTCTCGCGCAGCAAATCGTCCCGGTGGACGCCGTGGTTTGTCATGGGCATCATGCTCGCCGTCGTGGGTTGCGGCACAAGCGCGGCCCCCACTGCGCTACCAGCCAAAACACCGGCCGCAGCGAAGGTTCCGACGGGCGAGAAACCCCAGATAACACCGTCCTTAAACCCCACGAAACCCTCGGCACCACTTCCCAAGCCAGGGGAACAGCCCGTTGCCGCCCCGGCTGTCGCGGAACCGTCTTCCCCTCCCGCAGTGCCGCGGACTGAAGGGACGCTGAAAGATCTCGTCCAACAAGCGAATGCCGCCGAATTCCGGCTGCCGGAAATTGATGAGGCCAGGGTGGCGGCGGCGGGGATTCGCAAGCTCAGCGGCAAGCACATTACGATCTATACGGACCTGGCCGCCGATCCCGCGGTCGATGAATTGCCCAAAGTGTTTGATCTGGCACTGCCGCAATGGACCGGGTACTTCGAGCTTGACGATAAAGTAGCCGCCGACTGGAAGGTCAACGGCTATCTGATGAAGGACAAGGAGCGATTCGCCGGCGTCGGCCTTTTGCCCGACAATCTGCCCCCATTTTTGCACGGCTATCAGCGGGGAAGCGAGTTCTGGTGGTACGACCAGCCGGGGACCTTCTACCGCCGCGAGTTGATGCTCCACGAAGGGACGCACGCCTTCATGATGCGTTTCCTCGGGGGAATGGGTCCGCCGTGGTATGCGGAAGGGATGGCGGAATATCTCGGCACGCACAAGTGGGAAGGGGGGGAGCTGACGCTCGCCTACAATCCGCGGACGAAAGAGGAAGCTCCCTACTGGGGTCGCGTCAAAGTCATCAAGGACGAATACGCCAAGAGCCGCGGCATGTTGCTCCCGGAGATCATGCGCTACGACGCCCACGCCCATCTCAAGACCGAGCCCTACGGCTGGTGCTGGGGAGCGGCACTGTTTCTTGACAACCATCCGCTGACGAAAGACGTTTTCCGCAAGCTGCCGAAAAAAGCGGGGGACCGCTCGGTTGACTTCTCTCGCGATTTCCTCAAAGAGCTGGAAGCGGATTGGCCCGCCATTCACGAAGACTGGCAACTGTTCATTGTGAATGCCGACTATGGCTACGACGTGGAGCGCGGGGCGGTGCTGCGGAAGGAAGAAGTGTCCGCGGTCCCAGCCGGCGGCGCTACCGTCACCGTTACCAGCGACTGCGGCTGGCAATCGAGCGGCTGCGCGGTCGAGGCGGGCAAGACCTATAAGATCACCGCCAGCGGCCGCTTCCAGGTCGCCAAAACTCCGCAGCCCTGGCCCTGCGAGCCCGGCGGCATCACCATCCACTATCATCGCGGCAAGCCTCTGGGAATGCTGCTGGCGGCCATCGGCGACACCAAGAACGAAGCGGACACAGTTACGCCCCTGGCCCACCCTGTTGCCGTTGGCACGCTCGCGGAAATCACTCCCGCTTTTGCCGGCACGCTCTACCTCTCCATCAACGAAGCGGCGGGTGGCTTGGCGGATAACGAGGGAACATTGACGGTGACGATTGTCTTGCAGAAGTAGCGATCACGACCTACATCCACCTCGGCTCCCGCTTTTCCAGAAACGCCGCCAGCCCCTCCACGGCGGCTTCGGTCGTCCGGGCCGTCGCACTCGCCGCGGCCCCCGCGGAAAGCTGCGTCCCCACATGCTCGCCAATTGTCTCGTTCAGCATTCGCTTCGTAAGCTGGATTGCTTCCGGGGCGCACTTGGCAATTTCCCCAGCCAGTTCCTGCCCGCGAGCCCAGAGGACATCTCCTTTGACAATCTCGTGAACCAGGCCAATCCGCCGTCCTTCTTCGGCGTCGATGGACCGCGCCGTCAACAGCAAATTGGAAGCGTGTGACGAGCCGATGCGAAACACCAGCAGCGGTGAAACGATTCCCGCCACGATTCCCCGCCGCGGCTCGGGGAGGGCAAACTGGGCTACCGGCGCCGCCAGCACAAGATCCGAGGCGCAGAGCAGCCCCATTCCCCCCGCCATCGCCGGACCATTGACGGCGGCGATGATCGGCTTGGGGAAGAGCCTCATTTTGTCGATTACGTCGCGAAAGAGGTTCGCATCTTCGTACCATTGTTCCCACGCCTCGCGCTCCGGCAGCTTCGCAGTTTCCTGCATCTCGGCCAGGTCCATCCCGGCGCAAAATGCGGTTCCCGCGCCGGTCAGGATGACGGCCCGCACTTTCCGCTCCTGGTGCAAGTCATCGAGAGCCTGGATCAGGTCCGTCAGCATCTGCCGCGTCAGCGCGTTCCGCTTGTCGGGCCGGCTGAGGATGATGGTGGCCGAGGGGAGGTTTTTTTTGATCACAATGGACATGTTCTCTCTCCGTCTATTCCCCCGCCTCCACTACCAATACCAAATCCAGTAGCGCCGTCCCCAGCAGCTTCCCTTGCGTATCAATCCGCAAACTGCGGCTGGCGCCGCCGGCGAGGGCGTCATGGAGCAGGAAGTTGAGGGCCTGGACCTTGGGAAGCTCAAATCGCTCGACACGGGTCACGCCGAGCTCGCGGAAATAGTCTTGCACCCGCACGGCCGTCAGGCGGCTGACGAGGACTTCGTACGCTGCCTCATCACGGGCGACGACGCCGATGTTGGCATGGTTTCCCTTGTCGCCGCTGCGGGCGGAGGCGAGCTCGCTGACGCGGATGGTCTTCTTGGCGGCGCTCATGCCATCCACTCCTTTGTCGTTCGCACTTCAACCTTGGCTTCCACCAATTCCTTGGGCACCAGCGTCGGCCAGTAGGCAAACACTGGCCGCACCTGCGGCCGGCCGGAGGCGTAGCCGGCGAGGCCCGCGGGGCCACTGGTGATGAGAGGGGCAAACTCCTTGCTGAACCGCTCCACCGCTTCCTGACGCGGGTCATGGGCGGTGATGCGAAGCACCACTTCCCCCGGCGGCTGGAATTTCCGCCAGAACCAGGCCCCCGGAACTCCCGCGCCGGCTCCAAGTAGCTCGATGTTCGTGCGGGCCAGCTTGAACCCGGCCTGCTCGACTTTCTTTAGGATGATTTCGCCGCAGGCTTTCGCTTTGTCGACGCAGTCTTGGCCATAGACCAGAAGCTGGCCGCTCGCCATATAACCGTCGCGGTAGGCGAGCGAGACTTTGTAGGAATCGGTCGCCGGTTTGCCCGTCGCGCCGCGGACGGCAACACGGTCCTTTCCGGCCTCCTCAAATTCCACGGTGCTGAAGTCACAGTCCACGTCGGGAGTGAGGTAATGCCGCGGGTCGCCGATTTCATAAACAAGCTGCTCAATCACCGTCCGGCGGTTGACCGCCCCGCCACTGTTTTCCGGCTTCGTGATCACCGTGCTGCCGTCACTTTCCAGTTCCGCGATTGGATAGCCGACATTGGCCAAGTCATAGTTTTTCCAGTCCACGCTGTAGCCGCCGGTCACCTGAGCGCCGCACTCAATCAGGTGTCCCGCCACGCTGGCCGCGGCGAGTTTGTCCCAGTCGTGCCATTGCCAGTCAAACTCATGCATCGCGGGGCCGAGCGTCAGCGAAGCGTCGGCCACTCGGCCTGTAATGAGAATTCGCCCGCCACGAGCCAGCGCTTCCGCAATGGGCCGCGCTCCCAAGTAGGCATTGGCCGAGACGATTGCCGACTTGAGATTCCGCAAGGACTCGCCGGTATCGAGATTCTTGAGCTCGCATCCCGCGGCCATCAACTCCTCGATCCGCGGCAGCAGGTCATCGCCGCTGACGACCGCCAGGGGCAAGTCACCGAGGCCGGCTGCGGAAAGGATCTTCGCCGCTTCCTTGGCGCAAGCCTGCGGATTCATCCCGCCGGCGTTGGTGATAATCTTGAGCTGCGGCTGCCGCGACAGCGGTGCGGTTAGAGAGGAAAGTATGTCGAGGAAGTCGGTCGCGTACCCTTGTTCCGGGTTCTTCTCCCGCAGTCGGGCCAGGATGGAAAGGGTCAGCTCCGCAAGGTGCTCCAGGGTGAGATATTCGACCTGGGCCGATTCGACGAGCCGCCGCGGGGCATCGAGATTATCCCCCAAAAAACCGGCGGCGTTGGCGATGCGAAGCGGCACTTTCCCGCGAATCCCTTCTGCCGGAGCGGGCGTGGTGGCGTTGATAGGTCGCTCCGGCCCCCTTATATTAGCGAATTCGCCCTCGCCCGATATATTGCACATCCGTTCGAGTACGCAGCCGCGGACATTCCTGGAGCCAAGACGACTATGCCCATCGACAAGACCCTGAAAGTAAAATCCGGCGGCATCAAGAACCGAAACGTCCTCAAGCGCGCGGAGCGGATCGAGAAGCTCAGGGAGCTCGAGAAATTCCAGGTGGGCATGAGCGTCCTGGGGCTCCCCAAGGTCCGGGTGATGAAGCTGGCCATCAAGAAAAAGAAGAAGGCCAAGGCCGAAGAAGGGGCTGAAGGAGCGACGGCTGCAACCCCCGCCGCGGGCGGAGCCGCCGCCAAGCCGGCCGCCGGTGCAGCAGGAAAGCCTGCCGCCGGAGCCAAACCTGCCGCCGGCGCCAAGCCGGCTGGCGGAGCCAAGAAGTAAAGTCCGCGTTGCAGTCCCGCCTTCAGGCGGTTCCTGGCTTGCGACGACTGGCGTAAACCCAACTCTCCGCCTAAAGGCGGAACTCCAGCCATGCGCTTCAAGCTCGAATATGGTCGCACCGGGCTGGAAGTGGACCTTCCCGCGGAGCGGATTGTCGCCGCGCTGAAGTACAAGGACGCTCCGCCGTTGCCGGACCCCGTAAGCTCGCTGGCGATGATGCTGGCCAGCCCGATTGCCTCTCCGCCGCTGGCGGAAATCGCGCGCGGCAAGAAAACGGCCTGCATCGCCATCTGCGACATCACCCGCCCGGTACCCAACGAGCTGATCCTCCGGCCGGTCCTGCGGACGCTGGAAGAAGTCGGCATCGAAAGGCAGAACATCACTATTCTGGTCGCCACCGGGCTGCACCGGCCCAATCTCGGCGCTGAGCTCGTCGAAATGGTTGGCCGCGAGATCGCGGACAATTACCGGATTGAAAACCACTACGGCCAGGACCTCAGCCAGCACACCTATCTCGGCCAAAGCCCCCGGGGGGTGCCGATTTGGATTGATACCCGCTTCGTCCAGGCCGACCTGAAGATCACCACCGGCCTGATTGAACCGCATCTGATGGCCGGCTTCTCCGGCGGGCGCAAGCTCATCTGCCCTGGCATCGCGGCCCTGGAAACGATCAAGGTCTGGCACGGGCCGGAGTTTCTGGAGCACCCCAAGGCGGACTGCGGCATCCTCGACGGCAATCCGGTCCATGAGGAAAACACCTGGATCGCCCGCCGCACTGGCTGCGACTTCATCGTCAACGTCGTCATCGACAGCGAGCGGCGGCCGCTGAAGTGGGTGGCCGGGGACATGGAGGCGGCTTTCCTGGAGGGGGTCCGGTTCGTGAAGGAGGTCGTCCGCGATACGGTCGCCCAGCCGGTGGACATCGTCGTCACAAGCTCCGCCGGCTATCCGCTCGACACGACCTTCTACCAATCGGTGAAAGGGATGACCGGGGCGCTCCCGATCGTCAAGCAGGGTGGCACGATCATCATCGCCGCCAGCCTGAGCGAAGGGATCGGCAGCCCGCAGTTCGAGCAGCTCTTCCGGGAGCACGCGAACCTGGAACTCTTCGTCGAGCGGATTCTCGGCAAGGACTATTTTGTGATGGACCAGTGGCAGCTCGAAGAGCTGGCCAAGGTCCGCCGCAAGGCCAAGGTGAAGATGGTCAGCGGTGGCATCTCCCCCCAAGTCCTCAGCGGCCTGTTCGTCGAGCCGGCCGCCAGTGTGGAAGCAGCCGTGGCGGCCTCGCTGGCGGAATACGGCCCGGCTGCCAGGATCGCGGTCATCCCCAAAGGGCCGTACGTCCTGGCCCAGGTCGCAACGTAGGCGAGCGGGGGGCGTAAGCCCCCTGATGTTTTTGAACCGCAGCAAAAATCAGGGTGTTGAAAAACCCCCCTGGTTTTTCAGCGCTAGCCCCGGGTACGGGGGCCTCACATTCGCTCACGCGGGCGCGGACGGGACAATCAGGCAGGCGATCCCGCTGTTCAGGGCTTGGTGGTTTCGACGGTCAGCCAGGATAATTTCGGTCTCTGCCAGGATGCCGTTTTTTTTCCGTGATGCAAAAGTCGCCTCATGCCTCGCCGTAAGTCGTGAGCTTCCAGGGCCTTGCCGCGAGCCGCGAGCCGACTTTTGCATCACCCCCCTCCTTGAAAGGGGGGTGCGAGGTCAGGGGGACACGAAACAGTAGATTCCTAACTTCGTCTGAAAACTGAAAACTGAAAACTGAAAACTGAAAACTGAAAACTGAAATCCGCTCCTCTTCCTGACCCCCGCGCGCGCCCCGCCCACTCGATTCACCACGAACTCTCTGCAAATTGTCAAAGACCCTGCCGGTTTCTCGCCGGCCCGATTTGACCAATTGTACACAATACCAAGTGTCCGTCAAGTCCCCGGATGGGGGGGGGTGCCGACTGTTCCCGCGAGCGCCGGCCTAATTAACCTTTCCGCCTCCTGGCTTCGGCCCAAAGGCCGGCTGCGTGACTTGCCACACGTACGCACCCGTCTTGTCGATGAAGCCTTTGTGATACGGGTTCTCCGAGACCAGCGCTAGTCCATTTTCAAAGGGTGCGGCGCGATAAAAGCGCGGGGCAATGCGCGTGCGGCCTGCGACGTCGATGTAGCCCCACTTTACTTGCGGCAGGGGCACCGGCAGTTTCTCCGCATTGGAAACAGCCGCCGCATCCTCTAGCGGCAACAATACCGCGGCGAGCCCTTCCTTGTAGGACGTTGCGCCCAAGTACCGTGGCGAAATGATGAATTCGCCATGGCGATCAATATAGCCCCACAACGGAGCTGCACTGCGATCCAACTCGTTCCACCGAGACACGACCGCCCGTCCCTCCGAAAAAGGTTGCACCTGGTTAAATGGGCCAGGCACCGCCAGAGTTCCCTTGCGGTCGATGAACGCCCATTGGTTGCTTCCGCCGACCTCGACGGCCGCCATGCCATCCTGGAATTCTTCGCACCGCGCCGGCCAGAACCCGGAACTATCTTCGCCCAGGCGGAAAACAAACTCGAAGTCGCGATCGACATAGCCCCGCGCGCGCCCGCTATCGAACCCTGGCCGGCCCGGCCAATTGACGTACAGCAACCCTTCCGAGAAACGCCCGTCCCAACGATCTCCCGAGCGGAGCACTTTGCCCGTGCGGTCGATGAACTGCACCAGGTTGTAGTTGTCCCTACCCGCCAGCCAAACTCGGGCGATGCCGTCCTGAAACGGCTCCGCGAGACGATATTGCGAAGCGATCACCATTTTCCCCCGAGTATCGATGTACCCGTACTTGCCGTCCTTGACCACCGCCGCCAATCCTTCGCTGAATTGATCCGCGCCGTCAAAATTGGCGGGGATGGCAAGCTGGCCAGTCCGGTCGATAAAGCCAAAGTGTCTGACGCGACGCCCCTGGCGTTCGTCGATATCCGTTCCTACGGCCGCAAATCCCTCATGGAACGCCGTTGAAAAAGGATGCTCGACGGCCAGCACCACGTCTCCCTTCTGATCGAGGAACAGCGTCCCCAGCGGTCCTGCCCGCACCATGATCGTCACGAGATGCAGCCGATTCACGTCCGCGTCGTCGCCGAGTCGCTGGGCTTGTTTCCTCTGAAAGTCGTCGTCAAAGTACACAGCGAACTTTTTGCGGTACTCCTCTTCATCGACGTTTTCCGGCGCATCAAAGGGGATTTCATAGGTCATCGGGCTTGTCTCACATGCGGTAGGAGATGCCGATGGCTTGTTCACCATGAAATGCTGACCATCGCGATTCAGAAACATCCACGTTGCTCCGGCGATCATGAGGAGCAGTGCGGCGGCGATGGACAGAACCAGTCTCCACGACTTCCGCTTGGGCACCTCTGCGAGCGTGGGATTCTCGCGAGCTGCTAGACGATCCTTAATCGCCGGCCACAGGTCCGCCGGATAGTGCGGGCGGCTCAGGCCGACCGGCAGTAGCGGGCGCTGACGGCGCGCGACATCATTGCGGCAAGTTGGACAGGAATCCGTATGCTCCTGCACATGCGTTTCCGTCAAGAGCGGAGTTTCGCCATCGGACACCGCCATCGCGGCGATCTGCACGGCTTCGCAATCAGGTCGGTTCGTCATGCAGCACCTCCTTTTTGATCCTGTCGCTTGAGGGCTCAAGTCGCTGCCGCAAACGAACCCGGGCATGATACAGGCGGCTCATCACCGTACCCAACGGGACGGCCAACCGCTCCGCCAATTCGGCATACGACAAGCCGTCCATATGCTTGAGCAAAATAATCTCGCGGTCGCCCGGCTCAAGCGACCACAGGGCCTCTTCGAGGTCCGGTCCGATTCCCTCTGCCGGGCTGGCGATCAGCGACAATTGTTCGCTCCCGCTGGCGCCTGCCTCCGGCCGGCGTTTCCGGCGGCCGAGAAGCTTGAAACAGCGATTGCGGAGGATGACGTAGAACCACGGATAGAACGCCCGGGCGGCATCAAATTTCGGCAGAGCCACGTAGGCCTCAAGGAACGCTTCCTGCACGGCATCGCAAGCATCTTCCCGGTTGCCCAGCACCACCAGCGCGTGCCCCAACGCTTCCGTTTGATACCGCTCCACCAGCGCGCGGAACTCCTGCGACTTACCCGCCAAGCACCCCGCAATGGCTTCCCGATCATGCTTCACAATGTCCCTCTCAACCAACTGTATCCGCTTGCGACGAGCTTTATTCATCGGCCATGAAGAAAAGGACGGAAACTTCCTCTTCTGCCCGGTGAATCGCGCCAAAAACTGACTGCAGCATGTGGTATCGCCACGCGGGCCGCCTGTCGCTATGGCTCGTCCCACGGGTTCTTCTTTTTCTTCGGCTCGAGCGGCCGCTGGCTGGCGTCGTCTTGCAGGACGCGGGCGGGGGCGAGGGTGCGGACTTGCTCGACTTCCAGGGCGGCGCTCGCCAGGTTGAGCAGGAAGACCAGGAAGCCCAGAGTGAAGATGCTCGCCGGGATGATCTTGGAAATGGTGATCCTGGTCGTCGGCCAGGTGAGCTCCCACATCGTCCAAAACCAATTTGGCAATTGCATTTCGGAATAGTACCAACTGGCGGGGTCGCCGATGGTCTGAATCGTCAGGAACAGGAACGGCAGGATGGCCCCCATGATGACCACCACCAGTTGCAATAGAAAAACGGCCAGCATGTTGAGGGGCGCATACTTGCGGGCCAGCGACGTGAGCAACCGGACCGTCCCCAGGTATCCGGCGACGTATCCCCAAGCCGCCAGAGAGGCCCAGAACCAGGCATCGTCCGACGGCAACGGCCGGGCGATGAGCATGGAGTTCATCGCCGTGTGCAGCGGCCCCGGCAAATTCTGAAATCCGGGGGAGGAGAAAAAGGAAATGTTTCCCACGACCAGAATCTGCGTGCCGATGACCATCCCCAGGTTCAGCATGGCGAAAGTGTAGCCGCTGGCCGAGCCGGGATTGAACCAGGTGAGCAGGATGCGGCCGATGAGCGTTTGCGGCAGGTTCCGCTTGGCCCGCGGCGAAAGCTGGGCGTTCTCGCCGGTGAGCAGCGCGCCGGCAATCGCCCAGAAGATGGCGGCCATGTAGACCATCATCCACAGGAACACTTCGCAGTAAGCCTCGGCACCCCACCGCCAGAGAAAAATCATCCAGCCGATCCACATGGTCTGGATCAATAGCAGCATCATGCGGATGGGGCTGGAGCGGTTCTCGCTGGCGAAGGAAATCTGGCCGGCGGCGATGATGAGAAACAGGGCCCCAAACGCAGTCCAGAAGTTGAGCAGCGCCAGGTTGGCGATCCAGAATTCGGGCATGTCAAAAGGGAGCCCGATCACCGCCATGCCGATGAAGAAGTAGTCCGCCAGGAAGGTGGCCAGCAGGAGCCCCGCGATGAGCAGCACCGAAACGAGCACCTGCCAGTGTCTGGCCCGCGTGATCGTGGCCGCCAGCAGGCCGATGATGGACAGGACCACCGAGATGACGAACGTGTGCAACAGCAGCAGGCCGATACTGACGATGTCCACCCCTTTGAGCAGGTAGGTGAAGGCGATGCTGGGTGCCAGCGCGGAGTAATACACCATCATCTGCAGCACGGCGCTCCCCAGCTTGCCCAGCACGATCTGGCGGGCGGAGAGCGAGGTGATGGAGAGCAATTCGAAGGTGCCGTCCTCCGTTTCAGCCGCCAGGGAGCGAAATGCGGCAAAGGGGACGACAATGAAGAGCGGGAAGGAGAGGATGATGATATAGCCGATGAGCAGGCGGATGCCCCAAGCCTCGTAAAACACGTCGGGAACGCTGAAGGCAACGAAAATGGCGGTCCACAACCAGCTCAGTATGAGCAGCAGCGAGAAGGTGACGCTGAACTGCTTGCTCTTCATCGACTGGCGGGCTTCTTTCACCAGAATCGGGTTCAGGCGGTCCCCCGCAAAGTCCAGAAACTGCTCCAGGCGGGTCCCCCAGCGAAGCAGCGTCTCCCGGAAGCCGGGCGCGGCCGCTGGGGCGGGTGAGCCGGGCTCAAGGGGCACGGGGCCACTAGGCGCGCCGTTGGAGGGCAGGGCAGGGGGGCTGGTCACTTTGTTAGTTGCGGCGCCGGACGGCTGGGCCATCGTCATTGCACGACTCCCTTCGTGACGGCCATGAAGACGTCTTCCAGCGACTGGCTGTGGCTGGCAAATTCCGCCACGCGAAAGCCGGCCTGGATCATTTCCTTGAGCAGGACCACTTCGCTCTCGCGGTCCCCCGGATGGGAGTACTTCAGCTCTTCGCCGCTCTGCGTGACATCGTTCACGTCGCTGTGCGCGGCGAGCCAGGCCCGGGCTCCTTCCGCGCCACCCAGCACCCGCACCTTCACTTCCCGATGCGGCTGCTGCTCGCGCTGGATTTCTTCCACGGTGCCGACCGCCAGGAGCTGGCCCCGCTCGATGATGCCGACGCGGTCGCACATTTCGGCCAGCTCGGTGAGGATGTGGGAGCTGACCAGCACGGATTTGCCGCGGGCCGCCAGCTCGCGGATCATTTCCCGCAGCTCGATGCGGGCGCGGGGGTCCAGGCCGTTGGCCGGCTCGTCGAGAATCAGCACCGCGGGATCGTGAATCATGGCCCGCCCCAGGCAGAGCCGCTGCTTCATGCCTTTGGACAGGCCGCGAATCGGTTTGTGGGCCAGCTCGTCGAGCTTGGTGAAGCCCATCGTGTGCTTGAGCGCCTGATGCCGCTGCCTGCCAGCCAGGCCGTAGGACCGGGCGAAGAAATCGAGATACTCGTAACAATTGACGTCGGTATAGGTGCCGAAATAGTCGGGCATGAACCCCAGCCGGCGGCGGACGCGATCGGGATCGTTGATGCACGAAAAGCCGTCGACATAGGCATCGCCGTAAGTGGGCAAGTCCAGCGTTGCCAGGATCCTCATGCTGCTCGTCTTGCCCGCGCCGTTGGGTCCGATGAAGCCGAACACCTCCCCCCGCGCAACCTCGAAGGAGACATCATTCACCGCCCGCGTGGTTCCGAAGAACCGGTGCAGCCGGTGGAGCTCGATCATGGGGTGGGAGGGAAGCATTGCGGGGAAATGACGAAATTCGAATGGCGAATGGCGAATTGGAGAGAAACGTAAAATTGGCTATCATTCGTCATTCGGAATTCGAATTTCGAATTTCTGCTCTCCTACCATCTTCCGCGAATCAAATGGAGGCTTTCTTTTTGCTTGGAAATGGTGACGCCCATGGGGACGTCGGGGGTGATGTCCACCAGCGCCAGGTAGGTGCCGGGCTCGAGGATCTCCGAATTGGAACCGGTAATCTGGTCGATGCTTCTCTCCATCAGGCTGACGTCCGTATTGACCGGACTATTGCTGCTGCCGGCGGGAAAGGCCCCGCGGAACATCCGCGTCAGGGCGTTTCCCGACACCGTAGGGTCGTAGCCGTCCGGATATTTTGGGTCCTGCTTCTGGATGAGCTTGGTGAGGGCCAATTGGGCGCCCTCGGCCTTGGCGGGAGCGGGCTCGGCGGCGGCATCCGGAGGGAGGTTTTCGGCAACGAAGTAATTGCCCTGGCTATTTCGCAGGACGAGCAACTGGACATTGGTGCCGAGCGTATTGCGGACTTGCAAGTGCGGGGCGGATTTCTGCTCGCTGACTTCCAAGCGAGTTTCGCTTTTGGCCGAGCGCACGACCATGAACTGTGCGAGCGACCGGGAATGAATGAAGCCGGACTTCAGACGCTGCCCGTCCTGTTCCCAGTCGATTGCCTTGTAACCGGGCATTCCCTCACGGGGCTTGAGGACGACAGGGAACACGAGCGTATCGGCCGGAAACTTCAGCCCGCGCGACGGGGCGACGGAAGCGAAGTAAGTTTGCCGCGACCAGGAAACCATTTGCCCCGACCGCTGGTCCAGCAGCGTGTAGCCGCGGACCCTTGTGCGGACCCCCAAGCCGTCGGTGACAATCGCATAAAGGAAGAGCGCCACCGTAACAATCAGGGCCCCGGCCGGGACGGTGAACAGCAGCATCGAAAGCCGCTGGACCCGCCCCAGCATCAGGTAATTCAAAGGGCCGATCGCGACGGCGAAGAGCGAGGCCAGCAGCATGAACGAAAACACCGGCGCGGCCCCCACGCCCGCGATATGCCAGTTCCAAAAGCCATCGTTGTGGCCGACAAACGACATCCCGTGGCGGTAGGACCAGCTTTCGCGCTGATCGGGAATGGATGCCAGCAGCCATTCCCAGTTGGCGGTATCTCCAGGAAACGGATTCTTGGCCTGAACGGCAATCAGCCAGCCCATCTGCGCCGGCCGCGAGACGAACGGCGGCAGGGAAGAGCCCCGTACTGGATTGTTGGCGGAAGCGGAAGGTTCCCGAGTGACGGTGGTGATCGCAGCCGGTGGGATGTTCCCGTAGTAGGGGGACGAGCTGCCGTAAGTTTTGACTCTGCGGTCCTTATCGTCCAGCCGAGCGGGAATCCAGTCGTTGTACAGGACGTCCTGTTTTTCCGCATTTGGTCGCGGCGGCAGTTCCAGCAGCTTTTCAATTTCGCTCAGGTGCTGGTAGTCGTCGCCCGCATCGTAGACGACGAGCACGGCACCCGCGGCCAGCCACTCCTGCAGGGCCTTTTTTCGCGGGGGATATTTCGTGGCCAAGGTCCGCAGGTCCTCGCGCGAGATGAAGATGATGCCGTACGTGCTGAGGTCAATCCAGCGCTCCGGCAGCTCGAGCGGCGGCAGCAGATCGAGGTTCGGAGAATTCTCCAGCAGCGCCAGGAGCGAGCGATCCGAGATCTGCCCGCTCGAAAGACCGAGGTTCGTGTTGCCGTCGTGCGTGGCGGATACGGCGTTGCGCACGTCGGGCAAAACATACGTGGGCGTTGTCTCGGTGGTCTGGAGCGCGGCATCCATGACCAGTTTGTCGCGCTCCGGCTGCAGTGGAACGCTGGAGCTGATGAACAGCAGGGAGGGGAAGGACTCGTCGCCGCTTCCCCAACCGCCGCCGCGCGTGTTCAGCATCAGGAAGGGGACGGAAAGGTCTTCCAGCTTCTGTCCGCCTTCCCGCACCTCCACGCTCATATAATAGGCGCCTTGATTGTCGCGGGGAACCGACATGATGGCTTCGCCGCTGGTGGCCCCTTCGGGGATTTCCACCACTTGCGACACCGCCAGCCGTCCATACACGCCGCCGCCATGGAGCATCTGCATGGTCACTCGGACCTGGCGGTCGTACTTGGCGGCAATGGGGGGGAAGTTGCTGAGCTTGATCCGGATGGGCCGGTAGCCCGTCGCCTCCGCGCCGCGAGAATCAATCTCCAAATTCAGGCCGTTCTTCATTTTGACGCCGGGCGACGGCAAACGCACCACGCCGCCGCTGCGGGCCAAGGCGGGGGCCGCCGCCAGGAGCAGCGCCATGAAAAGAGCGGCGGCAATGAATGGCTGCGGGTTCGTGGTTCGCTCGGACATATACCGTCCCCAACCAAGAGGAAAATAATAGGACCGCTACTCTGGCTGCATCGGCGGCACGAGCTGCGCCGGAGGCCCGGAGCTGGCAAAGGGAGAAGACCCACGCGGCGGACCGGCGATACTCCGGCGAATCAGCGCAAACAGCCACGCCACGGCGAAAAACCAGGCATAGATGGCAAACACCAGCACCAGGCTGGCGAGTGCGATCACCATTCCCACTGCCCAGGCCTGGGCATTGGCCGCTTGCGCCAGCACCAATGAGCAGACCGCCGCCACCGCCGTGAAACCGAGCATCCACTTCAGGCTGAAGCGGGGAATCAAGGTCGATTTGGCCGGCTGTTCGTTCTGCACGTATTCCCCCGTGACGTAGGACGGGCCGGAAAGCCCATCCTATAGGACGCTCGCGGATTGCCAATTTTCCGCGCGGGCTTACTTGATTTCCTCAACCTCGTTGCTGCTCATCGTCAGGTCCAGGTCGCCATCCAGTTCCATGTTATTCACCGAGAGTCCGATCTTCCCGCTGACGCGAATCGTGGAGCTGGACTCGATATCTCGGCCCGCCTCGGCATCGAACAGGATCGTATGCTTCGACTCGTCCACCTTCAATTCGCTTTTGGTGACCTTGAACGGCCCGTCTTTAGCCGAATAAGTCACCGCCGAATCCACTGCTGTGATTTTGTGGACTTTACGCGTGGCGTTGACGGTGGACTTGGAGGTTTCCCCTTCATACGTGTATTTCCGCTTGAGGGTGAAAATCTGCCCTTGACCCAGGTTCAACTTGGTTTCGTGCTCCCAAGTATCCCCCTTCTTGAGCGGCTTATTGGGGAGCACTTTGAGCTGCTCGGCAAATTCAGTCTTGATATCCTCGAGATTGATTTCGCTGCCGGGCTTGATTCCCTGGACGTCAGTAACGGTGCTGTCCTTGCCCAGGACAATCGTCATGGACATTTTGGCGTTGGCTTTGAGTCTGTCCCGAACGAGCTCCGCGATCGGGTTGCCGGCAGCGTCGTCCTTGGCGTCCGGATTCTTGCCGTCAAATTTGATCTTCACACCTCCCGGCAGACCGATTTCAGAGGACAGAATGTTTGTGTCCACCGTCAACGATAGCTTTCCATCGGCATCTTTCTTGCCGACGGACACTTTCTGATCAACGACGGTGCTGGAGGTGGTACTGCCGTCCTGGCCGGCAATTGTCAGCTTCTGGTCGGTTTTCACCGTGTTTTTGGAGGTGAACGAATCCCCTTCGTTGTATTTGCGGACCAGGGTGACCTGGCCGAAGGCGGTGGAACCAATCAAGAGGAGCAGGAGCGAGCATAGATAGAGTCGCTTGAGCATGGAAAGACTCCAGAAAAGGAAGCGGAAATCAGCCGGTTGGAATTCGCCGCGGGCGGGCGATTCTTGGGGCCGCGAAGGTCAAAATGAGATACCCTTTGGTATAGTGGAAGCGGGTGCCAAACGACAAAATGCCCGTTTTCAGGCATCCATTGCGAATCATCATACCCCGCCGTGACTACCCCCTCCATGACCCCCGACCTGGCGGACATCCCGCCGGACCGCCGCCCCCGGCACATTGCCATCATCATGGATGGGAATGGCCGCTGGGCCCAGCGACGCAATTTGCCGCGGATTGAAGGGCACCGCCGCGGCGTGGCCAGCGTCCGCCGCACCGTGGAAGAGGCCGCCCGCCTGGGGTTGGAGCAACTGACACTGTATTGTCTGTCGAGCGAAAACTGGAAGCGCCCCCAGCCGGAGCTCGATTTCCTGATGCACCTGCTGGAACAGTACATGATCGAGGAACGGACCACGATCATGGGTCAGAACATCCGGGTAAGCGTCATTGGCCGACGAGAAGGAATCCCCGACTCGACGCTGGAGGAGATGGACAAGACGGTCAACATGAGTTCCTCGAACACCGGCACGCGGCTCTGCCTGGCCATCAACTACGGCGCGCGGGGGGAAATCATGGACGCGGTGCGGAGCCTGGCAGCCGATGTCCAGGCGGGAGAGATTTCGCCGGAAGAGATTGACGAACAGCAGCTCGAATCCCGCCTTTATACAGCCGGGATGGTGGACCCGGACTTGCTGATTCGGACCGCGGGCGAGATGCGGATCAGCAACTTTTTGCTGTGGCAAATCAGCTACGCGGAGCTGTGGGTCACTGACCGCTGCTGGCCGGAGTTCGAGATTGAACACTTGCATCAGGCCATTCGAGACTTTGCCTCGCGCGACCGGAAATTTGGCGGCCTGCTGATTGAGGGCTAAGTGGGGTAGGCTTCCAGCCTGCCCGGAGAAGGAGAAGACGTACGTGTTTTTGGCGGAACCGAATCAAACTCCCTATGACCTGCACTTCTCGGTGCTCGGGTTCCCCGTGCGCGTGCATCCGCTCTTCTGGCTGATGGGCCTGATCATGGGCTTTGGCGACGTGATGTCGGTATTCATTTCGATTGTGGTCGCCTTTGTCTCGATCCTCATTCACGAACTGGGTCACGCCCTGATGATGCGCCGCTTTGGCCGCGAGTCGCACATCGTCCTGTACCTGATGGGCGGGCTCGCCATCGAAGGGAGCGGCTCGTCGTTCGGCGGCTTTCGCTCCCGCGGCAGCCGCACCACCTATGAGCAGGTGCTCATTTCTGCAGCCGGCCCAGCGGCGGGATTCGTGCTGGCGGGCCTGGTGGTCGGCATCTTGTTTGCGATGGGGGGCCACATCAAATGGATTTACTTGAGGGATGTTCTGCCGATTCCGCAGGCCGTGATCGGCGACGACCTGGCAGAGGTCAGAGCGAACCTCAATGTGATGATTCTCTTTAATCTATTGCTGGGGTTCAACATTGTTTGGGGCGCGCTCAACCTCCTACCCGTTTATCCCCTCGATGGCGGCCAGATTGCCCAGGCGGTGATGGTTGCCAAGGATCCCTGGGGGGGCCTCACTCGCTCCCTGTGGATCAGCGTATTCACCGGCGCAGTTGCAGCCGTCATGGGCGGAGTTTTTTTTAGCAGCATCTTCATGGTATTGCTCTTCGGCAGCCTGGCCTACAGCAGCTACATGGCCCTCCAACAAGTCGGCGGCGGCGGCAGGGGCCGGCCCTGGTAACCAATCACTTGAAATTCAACATGTCCACTCGTCCCCATCGTCTGACCGTGCCGGAGTTCGTGGCCCTGAAACGGGCTGGGAAGAAAATCTCCATGCTCACCGCCTATGACTACGGCATGGCGGCGCTATTGGACGGCGCGGGCGTGGATGCAATCCTGGTCGGCGACAGCATGAGCATGGTGGTGCAGGGGCACGAGACCACGCTTCCGGTCACGCTCGATGAGATCATATACCACGCCGAGATGGTCGGTCGGGCCGTGCAGCAGGCGCTCGTCATCGTCGACCTGCCTTTTCCGACCAATCACTTGGGCGTCCGTAGCGCCATTGAAAGCGCCGGCCGTATCCTCAAGGAAACCCGCTGCCAGGCGGTCAAGCTGGAAGGGGGGGCGGACCAGGCGGACGTGATTTCCGGCCTGGTCGCAGCCGGCATTCCCGTGATGGCCCACGTCGGCCTCCGCCCGCAAAGCGTGCATACGATGGGGGGCTACAAGGTTCAGCGAGATACCGAGAAGCTTCTCAACGATGCTCGCGCCGCCCAGAACGCCGGGGCCTTCGGCATCGTCCTGGAATGTATCCCCTCCTCGCTTGCCGCTCAGATTACGAAGGAACTCGCCATCCCCACCATCGGCATCGGGGCAGGGGGGGGCTGCGACGGGCAGGTCCTGGTCATCAACGATCTCCTCGGCCTCACCAGCGGCTACGTCCCCCGCTTCGTCAAACAGTACGCCGACCTCCGCACGACCATCACTTCTGCCGCTCAGAGCTACATCAGCGACGTCCGAAGCGGCACGTTCCCCGGGCCGGAACAGGAATTTAAGTAACAAGAAAAGTACTCATCTCGCTCCGCGAGATGAATCCTCACGCGGAGCGTGAGGAGTACTTTAGACCGGCTCTGGCGGAATATCGATCCAAGTGCGGCGGGCATGGGATTCGAGCACGGAGTCTGCAACTACCTGAGCCCGGAGGCCGTCGTAGAAACTGGGAACGGCTTGGCGCTGCTCGCAAATTGCCGAGACGAATTCCCAGACGAGGTCGTAGCGAAAGACGGTGGCCGGCTCGCCGCTAGCGGGGTTTCGCGGGCTGTCGGCGGGCTTCAGGAATTCCGCGGGGACGTCGATCGGGGCGAGGTCCTGCCCGGTCTTACCAAGCATCAGTTGATTGGGCATGTGCAGGCGGTAGACGCAGGAGGCCTCGCTGCCGTTGATTTCCGCCCACTCGTGGCCAAAGCCCTTGAAGCCGTAACCCTTGGCGAGAGTAGTTCCTTCCCAGACGCCGACGGCTCCGCTGTCGAACTCGCCGATGAGACTGGACCAATCGTCGACCTCGCTGGGAGGGCAGGGGGCCCCGTCCTTGGTCACATCCCGCGGGACAAAGCGGGCGACCGCCCCGCACAGCGACTTCAGCGGACCCATCAGGTCGAGAGCGAAGTCGATGCGGTGGATCGTCATATCGAACAAATCGCCGGCCCCCGCCTGGGCTTTGTATTGCCGCCAGCCCCAGCTTGTTTCCGGCCAGTCCAGAAAACGCTGGCTGCGAAAGTGGCGAAGCTCGCCGAGCGCCCCGGTCTTGGCCAGGTGCTTCATGTACCGCATCGACGGCGCAAAGCGGTAGGTGAACGCCGTCATATGCACTACCCCCGCATCGCGGCAGGCATGGTACATCTGGCGCACTTCGTTCCCATTCAGGCCCAGCGGCTTCTCGCACATCACATGTTTGCCATGTTTGGCCGCGGCGAGCGTGATGGGGAGGTGCGTGAAGTTGGGGGTGGCGATGATCACCGCATCGACGGCTGGATCGGCGCAGATTTTTTCGTAATTGGTGGTGACGTTCGTGATGCTCCAATCGTCGCGGCGCTTCTCGAGCAGCTCCGCGCTGGAGTCGCACGCTCCCGCCAGGCGGGCTCGCGGGTCGAGACGGATACCGGGCACATGATGGTAGTCACTGACGGCGCCCGCCCCGATGATGGCGATGTTGACAGGACGGGAGGAAGAGAAAAGAGGCATGTTTTCGGTCGGGATTTGGGTGGCATTCCCACGGCTTTGCGCGAGAGTGGCCAGTGTTGTGACGAAATCTGTGCTAGCGTCCTTGCAAGCCGAAGGCAGATGGGAGGTTAGCGGCGGCAGGCCCAAAAACTAAGGGGTTTTCCGCGATTTCACAAGGAGGGCATGGTGTCTACTCGGAAGGTGGATGTGCAAAAAATAAAATCGATACACCCCCCGGTTGAGGGTGTCCCGCGCGCACGAAAGCCGGTACATTGGGACAGTCATGTCGATCTGCGGCGTGGCCGCGAAGGCCGGCAGTTACCGAACTTTTTGCCGCCGCAAGACGCCAGACTCGCCAGCCCATTTAGAAAGGAAATCAACCGCTCATGTGCCTCCTGGCTGTTCAATACAAGTCGGTTCCCGAAGCCCCCATCCTCGTGGCGGCGAACCGAGAAGAAGCGTACGATCGCCCCTCCCTCCTCCCCTCCATTCAGCCCGGCAAACCGCGCGTGCTTTCGGGCGTGGACGCGAAAGCAGGCGGGACCTGGCTGGGGGTGAACCAGAACGGGCTGTTCGTCGGCCTGTGCAACCGCCTCCGCATGGTGGTGCCGGCTGCTCCACGGTCGCGCGGGGCGTTGTGCCGCGACTTGCTGCGGGCCAACTCCGCCCGCCATGCCGTCGATATGGCCATGGAAGAGCTGACCGCGGACAAGTACGAAGGCTGTAACCTGATGATTGCCGATTCTGAATCGGGTTGGTGCGTCCACGGCAATGACGACCCGGAAGTAACGGAGCTCGACGAAGGGCTGAACATCGTCTGCGGCGGCGACCTCAATGACCCCCGCGACGAGCGCCAAAAACTGGCCCGCCGCCTGCTCACGCTACAGACGCTGGATTCGTCCGTCAAGTTCCTGGCGGTCGCGAGCAAAGCCTTCGCCCGTCCCGCCGCTGCTCCGGAACGGCCCGGCATGATTATCCGCGGCAAGGAACGAGGCACCGTCAGCTCCACGCTGATTGCCCTGGGCAAAAAGCCGCGGGACGCCATCTTCCAGTACGCCAACGGCTCCCCCGACATGGCCAAGTACGAGGACTACTCGCCGCTGCTGCGAGACATCCTCAGCCGCGGGTTGCGAGAGGCGCGGACGAAGCAGAAGGCGTAAGCTGTTCGACCTACGTTGCGAACTACTTTGGGGCGGTCCTTGGGGCCGCCCCAATTTCTTCTTGCCACTCACCCAGCAGTTGCAGGGCCGCATACGGCGTCAGCGTGTTCACATCCAGCTCCCGCAGCTTGCCAATCAGCGGGTGTTCCTCCGGTGCGAAGAGCGTCATCTGCAGGTCGCCGCGGCGTTTCGATTTGCCGTGGACGGCGAGCTTGGATTTCCCGTCGTCGTTCAGATGTTCCGCTTCGAGCTGGGCCAATATTTGTTTGGCCCGTTCGTTGACCGAACGGGGAACGCCGGCGAGCCGGGCGACGTGAATGCCGTAGCTCTTGTCGGCCGCGCCGGGAACGATCTTATGGAGAAAGACCACATGGTCTTCCCACTCTTTCACCGCGACGTTCAGGTTGGCGACCCCGCGCAGGCTTTGCGCCAGGTCCGTCAGCTCGTGGTAATGCGTAGCGAACAACGTCCGGCTGCCGATGTGGTCGTGCAGGTGCTCGACAATGGCCCAGGCCAGCGAAATGCCGTCGTAGGTGCTGGTGCCGCGGCCGATTTCGTCCAGCACGACCAAGCTCCGCGGCGTGGCAGTGTTCAGGATGCGGGCGGTCTCGGTCATCTCTACCATGAAGGTGCTTTGCCCGCGGGTCAATTCGTCGCTGGCACCCACGCGGGCAAAAATGCGGTCGGCGATGCCGATGGTCGCTTCCTTGGCCGGCACGAAGCTCCCCATCTGAGCGAGCAGCGTGAGAAGAGCGACCTGGCGGATGTAGGTGCTCTTGCCGGCCATGTTCGGGCCGGTGATGAGCAGGATAGTCCCCTCGTCGCCGCCGGCCACGCAGTCGTTGGGGACGAACGTCCCCTGCGGCTCCAGGATGTCGAGCACGGGATGGCGGCCGTCGAGGATTCGCAGGACGGGCGCTTCCACCATAATTGGCCGGACATAGCCGCGTTCTTTGGCCAGCTCCGCGAGGGCTGCCAGCACATCGAGCTCGGCGAGCGCCGCCGCGGTCCCTTGCAGCCGCTTGGCCTCGCGCTGCACGCTTTCGCGGAGCTTCAGGAACAGCTCATGCTCGAGCTCCTTGGCCCGCTCGTCAGCGGTCAGGACCTGCTCTTCATACTGCTTGAGCTGCGGGGTGACGTACCGCTCGGTGTTGACGGTGGTCTGCTTACGGATGTAGTCGGCGGGAGTCTTGTCTTTTTGTGAGTTTGTGATTTCGATGTAGTAGCCGAAGACCTTATTGAAGGCGACTTTGAGATTGGCAATTCCCGTTCGCTCGCTCTCCTGGGCCTGGTAGCGGGCAATCCACTGCTTGCCGCCGGCTGCCAGGTCGCGGAGCCGGTCGAGTTCGGCGTCATAGCCGATTTTGATGATGCCTCCGCCGGTGGCCAGCAACGGGCAGTCTTCGACGAGAGCCGAGTCGAGCGAGGCGCGAATCTCGGGGCAGAGATCCAATCGCTGTTCAAGGTCATTGAGCAGAGGGCTTTTTCGCTCCGTGAGCTTGGTCTTGAGCTTGGGCAGGCTGCCGAGCGTACGAGCGATGCAAGAGAGGTCGCGAGGACTGGCCCGGAGCGTCATCACGCGCGCCAGCAGTCGCTCCAGGTCGTAGATTTCCTTGAGGTAGTCTCGGATGCTGCCGCGGAGCGAGCTTTCGGTGGACAGTTCTGCCACGCTTTCCTGGCGGGCGGTGATGGCGGGTATATTCGTCAGCGGCGCGGCAACCCATTCGGCCAGCAGGCGCGCTCCCAATGGCGAGACTGTCCGATCGATAACGGCCAGCAGCGAGCCTTCCCGCGAATTGCCGCGAATAGTCCGCGTCAACTCCAAACTCCGCCGCGTCGCTTCATCGATTTCAAGTAGTTCGTCGGGGCGGTACGGCGTCAGCCGGTCGATGTGGTCGAGCGAGGCCTTCTGCGTCTCTTGCAAATAGTCCAGCACCGCGCCGGCCGCCCTCAAAGCCGGGCCATCCTTCTCTCCAAATCCAAAGCCGTCGAGACTGGCGGTGCGGAAGTGCTTGGAGAGACTCGCGGTGGCACTGTCGAGCGCGAACGACCAGGGAGGCCGGCGGGTCAGCATCGGGTTGCCGGAAAGCAGCGGCAGATCCGCCGCGTCCTCGCTCAGAAGCACTTCCGCCGGGCCGATACGGGCGAGTTCATCGGCCAGGCGGCTGGCAGGGAAAACGGCGGCATGAAAGCGGCCGGTGGAAAGCTCCGCCCAGGCAATGCCCACTTCCCCCTTCCCCTTGAATGGAGCGCTCATCGTTACGGCCGCCAGAAAGTTGCTCTCCCGCGGATCAAGGAGCGCATCGTCGGTGACCGTGCCCGGCGTTACCAGTCGAGTGACTTCCCGTTTGACGAGCCCGACCGCCTTCTTCGGATCTTCCACCTGCTCGCAAACCGCGGCCCGAAAACCTGCCGCGATCAGCTTTCCCAAGTATCCTTCCAACTGATGGTACGGAAAGCCGGCCATGGGAATCGGGTTCTCCCCTTTGTCGCGGCTGGTGAGGGTGAGGCCGAGGCTGCGGGCGGCCGTCTTGGCGTCTTCGTAGAACAGCTCGTAGAAATCCCCCATGCGAAAGAGCAGGAGCGCATCGCCGCACGCCTGCTTCGCGTCCATGTACTGCTGCATCATCGGCGTGGCCATGCGGACCTATTCCTTCACGATCTTCAGCACGCGATTGTTGCTGCTGTCCACAATGTAGAGCTCGCCCGAGGGATGCAGATAGACTCCATGCGGCTGATTGAGCTCGACGGCGAGCGGAGGCCCGTCGATTCCGCCGGTCCCCTTTTTGCCGCTGCCGGCGATGCGGACCAACTTGCTTTCCTTGTGAAGGTACTTGCGGATCAGGTGATTCTCGGTGTCGGCGAAAATAATGTTGTCTTCCCTATCGGCGCAAAGATGCTTGGGGCCATTGAGCGTGGCGTTCGTCGCGTCGCCTCCGTCGCCGGTCGCTCCAACCTTGCCGGTGCCGGCGACGGTGCGAATCTTGCCATCGGGAGTGACGAATCGCAGAGCATTGCCGCTTCGCTCCAGGACGTAGACATTTCCCTTGGAATCGAAACACGCCGCTCGGGGATCTACCAGTGGCGACTTGGCAGCTTCGGCGGCGTCAGCCGGTACTCCTTTCTCTCCATTCCCCGCCACGGTTGTTACGATGCCGCTGGCCAGCTCAATCTTGCGGACGCGGCGATTATCCAGGTCCGCCAGCACGATGTTCCTGCCCGCCGCATCGAAAGCGACGGAGTAGATGCCGCCGAACTTCGCTTTGATCGCCGGCCCACCGTCGCCGGAGTAGCCTTTTTCGCCGGTGCCGGCAAAGGCTTCGATTTTGCCGGACCTGGGGTCATAGGTCCGAATCCGGTTGTTCCAAGTGTCGGCCAGATAAACGACACCATCCGGTCCAATGGCCAGGCTGTGCATGCCGTTGAAGGCGGCGTTCTTTGCCGGTCCGCCGTCGCCGCCATTTCCTTTTTCCTCCGCACCGGCAATCGTCACCAGCATTCCCTTCGAGTCAATTCTTAGCACCCGCCCGCCGGAGAGCTCCACGAGAAAGGCATTGCCGCTCTGATCGAAGTCAATTCCAAAGGGTGCGACCAGTTTCGCTTCTTTTGCCGGAGCCGCCGCGGTGCTGGTGCCGCCGCCGGCAACGAGGACGATGCGCTCGGCGGCGGAGCAAGTCGCGCTAAGAAGGAGAATCGAAAGAGCCGCTAGGAGTGGCTTGCGCATGGGAAAAACCTGAATTGTCGACAGAATAATGGGGGACAGAATATTTAAGGCAAAATCGGGTTGAGGAAGTTGGTTAGGGTTTGTTCCACTTCGGCCAGGCCACCTGTCCCGCCGTCGCGACTCTCGCGGTGAACAGCGTCTTGCCGGCAGTCACGAAAATCGTACGGCCGTCGTCGCCGCCGAAGGCGAGGTTAGTGATGACGTCTTCGGGGATGGGAATACGGCCGAGGAATTTGCCTTGGGGAGTGATGACGTAAACGCCCGTCGGCACATCGTCGGTTTCATGGGGACCGCGGGCATGAAGCACTCCGGCAGCAACGTAGAGATTCCCTTCGACGTCCAGCCGCATCCCGTCGCCGCCGCGGCCGGGGGCGAAGTCGATGACGAGCCGTTGATGAGAAGGATTTCCCAATACGTCGAGGTCGAACCCCCAAATCTTACGATTGCCCCCCGCGACCGAGCAGCTATCGACCACGTACAGCGTGCGGCAGTCCTGGGTGACGGCCAGGCCGTTGGGGCGCTGGATGGCCGGCTGGTCGAGGATGCGAGTAACGCGGCCATCCAAATCGATGCGGTAGACTCCCTCGGTCATTTCCATGTGGGAGCGGTCGTAGTACATCGGGTCGGTGAAGTAGATGCGCCCCCGGCCATCGACGCAAATGTCGTTCGGGGAGTTATACCGCTTCCCTTCATACCGCTCCGTCAGCACCACATATTCGCCGCTCTTCAAACTGGTCCGGGTCACCCGCCGGTTGCCGCCGAGGCCGAACTCCGCCCCCTCGCAGTGCAGCAGCCGCCCCTCCAAGTCAAACGTCTGACCATTCGTCCTGCCGCTCGGCTCGCGGAATACGGTCCACGC
Source organism: Pirellulaceae bacterium (assembly GCA_051004015.1). Lineage (GTDB taxonomy): Bacteria > Planctomycetota > Planctomycetia > Pirellulales > Pirellulaceae > SXOA01. The sequence goes on from JBPCKT010000087.1 coordinate 72,311, forward strand.
CCCTCCGGGCCGCCACTTCAGAATTCGATTCCCGATGATGTCCGAAAAATAGACCGTCCCATCCGCATCCACTGCCGGCCCTTCGGTAAAGGCCATGGAAGTAGCGACCGCGAGGTTGCCAGCGGATTCTCCAGGGGGAAGCGGCAGAGCTTGAAAGTCGGACTTGTTCATAGTTCTTCGTTCGCTCCGTTACCTTCTGTTCCCCCTCTTTCCGCCCTTCCGATCTCCTTTGCCCTTCTTCATCCGTGTTTCATCCGTGCCCTTGTGTGGCCTCTTCTGCTCCTTCTTGGGTGCGGAAGCGATTTTCTTGACGACGCGGAAATCCAGCACGCGCTTGTCAACGTCCACATGCGAGACTTCGACCTGAATGACGTCACCCAGGCGGTAGCTATTGCCTTCCCGATACCCGACCAGGCTGTGCGAGCGGGACTCGAACCGGTAATGATCGTCGCCGAGCGTGCTGACGTGGATCAAGCCTTCCGCGGGAAGATCAACTCCTTGGGCGAAGATACCAAAGTCCTCCACGCCGGTAATGACCGCTTCCATCTGCATCCCAATCCGCTCGCTCAGATACGTCAGCAGCTTAACCTTCGTCAGCTCGCGCTCGGCAACCTGGGCTCGCTGCTCGCGCTCGCTGCAGTGCTCGCCGAGCAGAGACAGCTCATCGAAGTTCTCCCGCGGCTTCTTTCCCCGGTGGATGGCTTCCAGAGCCCGGTGAATCGTTAGATCCGGGTAGCGGCGGATGGGGGAGGTGAAGTGGCAGTATTCCTTGCTGTTCAGGGCATAGTGCCCTTCTTCCACCGGGCTGTAAATGGCCTTCTGCATCGACCGCAGGACCGCGTAATTCACTGCGTGCGCCTCCGGCTGGCCGGCGACGGCGGAGATCACCCGTTTGATCTCGAAACGGCTTTCCAGGCTGTCGCACTCAATGCCGAGCTCGTGGACGAACTCGGTCAGCGCTTTCAGCTTCTTGGGATTCGGCAAGTCATGGACGCGGCGGAGGAACGGCACCCCCTTGGCCGAGAGGATGCGGGCCACCGCTTCATTGGCCGCCAGCATGAATTCCTCGATCACCTGGTGGCTTTCCGTATTGACCACGAGGTGAGCGCCCGTCACTTTGCCGCTCTTGTCCAGGTCGATCTTCACCTCCGGCAGCGTGAGCTCAATCGAGCCTGCCTTGAGCCGCCGCTTCCGCAGAGTCATGGCCAGCTCATGCATGTCGGCCAGGAGCTGATGCACCTGAGGGGTCAGTTTGCTTTGCCACGCTTTGCGGTCGGCCAGGTACTCATCCACTTCCTCGTAGGAGAAACGCCGAACGCTTCTGATGGCCGACTTGTGCCACTCGCTGGCAATCGGCGTCCCTTCCGCGCTGAATTCGATGAACACCGTTTCGCAGTAACGGACCTTGTCCGGCTGCAGGCTGGCCAGATTGTTGGAAATGATCTCCGGCAGCATGGGGATCACGCGGTCCGGCAAATAGACGCTGGTCGCCCGATCCTTCGCTTCGCGGTCGAGCGGCGACTTCACCTTCACGAAGTGCGAAACGTCAGCGATATGGACGCCCAGCTGCCAGTGGCCGTTACTCATCTTCGAGAGCGAGATCGCGTCGTCAAAATCGCGAGCATCGACGGGATCGATGGTGATAATCGTTTCGCCCGTCAGGTCCAGCCGCTTGCCGATCGATTCGTCGAATTTGTCCGCTTCCTCGCGGGCAGCGTCCATCACATCGTCGGGAAAGCCCTCTTGGAGCCCGAATTCCCGCATGATGGAAAGCGTGTCAACTCCCGGCGCGCCGCGCTGGCCCAGGAGCTCGGTAATGACCGCTTCTCCTTCGTGCCGGGGAGATGGAAAGCGGACCATCTCCACGACAATCTTGTCGCCGGGCTGGGCGTTTTTGGCACCGGGATCGCCGACGGGGATCGGCTGGCCAAAAGTCTTGCCGTCGATTTCCACGAAGGCATCGCCGTCTTTCTCACGATAGACGCCGACGAACTGGTGGGTATCCCGTTCCAGGATGTCCACGATTTCACCGGCCCGTCGCATCTCGCCGGTGTTGTTCCGGGCCTGGCTGCGGCCGAGGCGGACGCGCACCAGGTCGCCGCTGGCGGCGTCGTGGGCGCTCTTTTGCGGGATGAAGACGTCAAAGCTCCGGTCGCTGCCGGCAGGAGTTCCTGATGGCCGCACAAATCCAAACCCTCCCGCGGCCCGGCGGAATTTGCCGATGACTTCGTTCTTGGTCGTAGCCGGCAAACTCCGCGCGCCGTCTCCTGCTTTCATTGGTCGCGGAGTTTCGATTTGCCGCGAAGTATCAGGGGGCTTACGCCCCCCGCTCGCCTGCCTGCCGCTTTCCGCTTTCCGCTTTCCGCTTTCCTTACGAGCTGCCACCGGCCGCACCAAATGCCCACTCCCATAAATCGCCTTCCCCTGTTGCACGAGGCGTTTGATGCAGAGCTTAAGCGCCCGGTGCTGCTCGCTGGGAAGCTTGAGTTGTTTGGCGATCACCCGCGGTTTGACGGGCTGGTAATTGGGCCGCAAGAGGTGAGCCAGAACGGTGGGTTCCAGCTTGCGGGCGGCGGGAGATGCTTTTTCGTTGGCGGATTCTTCGTCCGCGGCATCGTCAGAGGTTTCGAGTTTGTTTTCGTCCTGCTCTTCGTCCAAAGTTTCTTTTTCGTTCATTCCGTAACACTACCGGCGCACAGCGAAAGCGCCTACTCCTAGCTGTCTGTGGCGGGAAGAGAGGGCGAACATCGCCCCAATCCCAGCCTGTTCTGAGAAAATGAAGACTTCCTTGCCGGCTCGTAAAGATGGCCTGGCCAGCGGTCTTCCAGGGATTGGACAGAGTTGGCGCCCCAAGGTTCGCGGCAAAACGGAGATTTCTTGCGGTTTTCAGGATTTTTCGCAACGCCGACTTGCTATTAGAATGAGCAGCTCTGGGTTTGCGGGGGCGGATTGAACCAATGCCTGCCGCCAGCGCACCAAATCACCGCCAGGCTATTCGCATTCAACCCTTGTTTTTCGCCCCATTCCGAGGAGTCGTGCATGTCCCTCTCCCTGTCTCACCTGCTTGCGTTCGCCGGGTCCGGCCTGGCTGCTATCGCATTTGCATCTCCATTCACTGCCGCCGTCGCCCAGGAGGAGCGGGAAATCGTTATCCAGCGAGTGGTGGTGGAGGAGAAAGGGGAGAAGGAGGAGAAAGGGGAGAAGGAGGAGAAAGACGACGACGATGCCAAGGAGAAAACTTCCTTCTGGATTGGCATTGCCTTGGATGGCCCCGGAGGCGCGGACGGGCTCAAGATTGCCGAAGTCTATCCGGACAGCCCCGCTTTGAAAGCCGAGCTGAAGGCTGGCGACGTGCTGATTGCGGTCGGAGACAAAAAGTTGGAGGGGGTGGAGCAACTCGTCGATTTGGTCCAGGACTCTCAAGGGCGGACGCTCAAGGTCAGGTTCCTTCGCGACGGAAAGGAACAAGTCCGCGAGGTCGTGCCGGGCAAGCGGCCGGCAGCGGCTAGAGGCGAAGTGAAGGAAAAAACAGAGGGTCCAGTCGAGAAGGCAGAAACCAATCGCTACGAAGTCAAACCGGTTCAGCCCGGGATTCGCTGGCGGACACTCGAAGTCGCCCCCAAGGCCGGGGCTAGTGCGCAGGGAGGAAGCGGAACGATGCACCTCTATACCGATCCCAACACTGCGCCGGGTACTCCTTCTGCCGGCGGCGGGTCGGCTTTCCCTCCCTCGTCCTTTGGACTGGCTCCTCAGCCGATGACGGCTCGCATGACCATGACTCTCCCTTCCGCACAACTGCCCGACGACATGGAGGTGCTGATTTCGAAGAAAGGAAACAAGCCCGCCGTGGTCGTGGCGAAACAGGGGGACAAACTCTGGAAGACGACCGAGAACGAGCTGGGCATGTTGCCTGCTCCTGCTCAGGGCTACGCGGCAGCAATGCTTCATAAGGACGTCCTGCGAACGCGCGTGCGGGGCGGCGCTTCTGGTATGGGTGGCGGAATGGGCATGCCCGGCATGCCAGGGATGGGCGGGATGCCAGGAATGCCAGGAATGGGAGGGGCGGCTGGGATGTCTGGAATGCCAGGTATGCCCGGAATGCCGGGGATGCCCGGCGCGTCTCCCGCTCGCCGCGAGGTGCGGACCATCGAGCTCCGCTTGGATAAAGACGGCAAGATTGAATCCATGCAAGGGACCAAAACCGCTCCGCACGTGAAGGTCCTTCCCGACGGCCGCTTTCAGGTCGAAATTCGGGAAGAAGCCGAGGGAACGGGAAGCAAGAAGGAAGGCGCGACAATACAACTCAAGGTGGAGAAGAAGGAGAGCAATCCGGAAAAACCTGCCGCCCCGAAAGAGGATCCCGAGAGAGCCCGCCGCATTCGACAGTTGCAGGAGGAGGCAGAACGGCTACGCGATTTGCTTGAAAAGGTGCGAGCGGAGGCGGAGATAAAGAAGTAACCGCCGCTGGTCAGGCGTAGGCCCCTCACCCCGGCCCTCTCCCAAGGGGAGAGGGGGTCGTCAGAGCGTCTTGAGATACTCCAACACCGCGCGGGCTTCGTCATCGGTCAACTGCTCCGGAAAATCATGGCCGGCGGCTGATTTGCCGAAGGCCCGCGTGTTGAAGAAGGTCCGCTTCTGCCACTCCGCGCTGGCTTCCTTGGGAAGCGTGGCGAAGGTCTCGACTTTCAGCCCGCCGCGCTCTTGGTCATATCCGTCTTCGTCGCGCCGCCAGACGACGGGCCGCTCCTTGGGCCTTAGCACATGCCAAATCGTCGGTACGCTGCCGTTGTGAAAATACGGGGCGCTGGCCCAGATGCCGTCGAGCGGCGGGGCAACGTAGCCGCCGGGATCGTTGATGTTATTCTTGGCCCCATGTTCGGCGAACCAGCTTTGACCGTAGGAATCGCGGTGTTTGGCCGTGAGCGCATCCAGCCGCACGCGGTCGGTCTTCACATCTTCAATGCCCACCAATAATTCCGGATAGCTGGCGTCCTTGCCGTAGGTGCCGTGGCACTCGGCACAGACGCGGCGAAAGGCAGCCTCGCCGCGAGTGGATAATTCTTGATTCACCGGATGCGGATACTTCGGCGGCTTGAGCGAGCTCATGTAGGCGTAGACGTCCCGATAGTCGGCTTCCCACTCTTTGAACTTCTCCGGCCCGTTGCTGCGGACCATCATGAACTGCATCAAGCCACGATGCCCTTTCTCGGCAAAGCCGTCGATGTAGATCTGCTTCTTGCGGGCGAAGTGCCACCAAGCCGGTGCATCCAGATCATGATGCACCATCCGCGGCGGCAGGCGGTCTTCGTGGAAAATGAGGTCCTTGTCGCGAAAGGCCATCAGGGCGACGCCGAAGTTGACGGCGTTGGTAGTGCCGTTCGTCGCCCCGAGAGGGACAAACAGGCTGCCAAAATCCATCCGTCCCAGCGGCTGGCCTTGCTCCAGTTTCAACTCGCGGGTTTCTTCCGTCAGCGTCGCCAGGGCGAAGTGAGAATTCGGCAGGCCCGGCCAGACATTCCCTTCGATCTTGCCGCCGTGGCAGGCAAAGCAGTTCATGGTCCAGTTGCCGTCGGCATCGACGACGTACTGCAACGGCTTCGTCGGGTCTTCCGGGCGCCGCGTCAGGCCGTAGCGCGAAAACGCCAGCTTGCGACGCTCTTCCGGGCTGGCCTTCTCCGCCTCGCTGCGGAGCGGCTCGGGCCACTTCTTCCAGACGTTGTCGAAGATTTCCTGGCTGAAATCAGGCGGCAGGTAGGCCTTCTGCGTGAGGAACCAATAGCCGCGCTGCTCGGCGGAGAGGCCTTTGGACGGCTGCAGGTCACTTCCTTGGGCAATGCCATCAAAAATGAACAGCGCACAACACGCCCACGCAAAGCCGAGGGCGTGCCACCCGGAATCGAGAGTGCGTCGCGCTAGGGTCATTCCGTTCTCCGCAGGTCTGGCGAGCGTTAACCGCAGCATAAGTGGCGAGGCAACCGTGCGGGGCGCTCATTTTGGCGGAGGCTCAGCGTCGCGCCGTGACCCGCGCGGGATAAAGCCAATCGCAAAGCAGATCAACATGATCAGCCAGAAGGCGATGGATTCCGGCCATTTGAGGCTGTGGAAATTGAGCAGGTGCGGGACATGGGGCAGGGCGATCTGGCCGTTGGCCGCGCCGGCAGGAGGCACCGGCGGATGCTCGTCGTGAGAGTGTCCCTTGCTGCCGAAGGGCCAGTTTTTCTCCAGCCAGTCGTCGTAGCCGTCCACCATTTCGATCCGGCGGGCTTCCACGTCTTCAAAGGTTTGTTTCCAAGCCCCGAGGTTGTCCGCCATCCACTTGGGTTTATCGAAGCTCCAGTCCGAATTGACGCCCCAATCGGCCAGCAGCTTGAGGCCGATGATGATCACCAACAGGTAGGCGGAAAGTTCAAACCGCGGAAATTTTTCCAGCAGCGAGATGAACATGCGGGCGGCAAATCGCATCAGGACCAGGCCGATCACGCCTCCGGTAATGACCACCCACAGCTTGTTCTGCCGGGCGCCGGCCAGGGCCATCGCCGCCAGGATCGAATCCACCGCGAAAGCGATATCGGTCAGCTCGATGACGAGCACGGTTCCCCAGAAGGACCGCTGCTTGCCCTTGTAGACTGCTGCTCCGGCGGGCTCGCTGGGAGAGGGGGGGGATTCGCTGGCTTCCACCCCTGCCAGCAGCGACGTTCCGAGCGGGACGCGCTGCCGGATTTCCAGTTCTTCTTCTTTGGATGTGAGCGGCTTGCCCGTATCTTCATCGACCAGTTGAGGATGGCCCGTCGCATCCGTGACCATTTTGCCTTCGTGCTCTTCCTTCGCTTCAAAGAAAAGATGCTTGACGGCGATATAAACCAGGTAGCCGCCGCCGATGAACTTGACGATCGTCCATTGCAGCAGGAAACTGGCGGTCAGGATGGCAATGAAACGGAAGACAAACGCCCCGACCAGGCCATACCAGAGTGCCCTGGCTCGCTGGTGCTTGGGCAGCCGCTTTGCCAGCAAGCCGAGCACGAGGGCATTATCAATGGACAGCACCCCTTCCAGGACGATGAGCAGGAGGACGACGCCGATATCGGTGGCGTCGAGTTCCTGGCCGAGGATGTTGATGGCGGCGAGAGGAAGGCAGTCAAAGAGGGGCATCAGAAGCGGATTGGCGGGAAGGGTTGTATGGGCGTGGCACCCAGGCAAATGAAGTCATGCCCATTTTACCGGCGCGGCCTACGGCTCATAGCCTAGGTTCGGCGCCAGCCAGCGTTCTGCCGCAGCAACTGTCATACCCTTGCGGCGAGCGTAGTCGGACACCTGGTCCTGCGTGATGCGGTCGAGGGCGAAATAGCGGGCCTGCGGGTGGGCGAAGTAGAGACCGCTGACGCTGGCGGCTGGCCACATGGCGAAAGATTCCGTAAGGGTGATGTCGGCGTTCTTCTCGGCATCCAGCAGCTGGAAGAGGATTTCTTTCTCCGTGTGGTCCGGCTGTGAAGGATAGCCGGCAGCGGGGCGAATGCCGCGGTATTTTTCTTCAATCAGGTCGCTGGGGGAGAGGTTCTCGTTTTTTCCAAAACCCCAGTCGCTACGGGCCTGGGCGTGGAGGAGCTCCGCGAAGGCTTCGGCCAGGCGGTCGGCAAGAGCTTTGACCAGGATGGAGTTGTCGATTTCGTGTTTCTTGTCGAACAGGGCACAGAGTTGGTCCGCGCCGATGCCGGCGGTTACGGCGAACGCACCTAAGTAGTCAGCGCGGCCACTGCCGAGCGGGGCGATGTAATCGGCCAGAGCGCGGAAGTCCTTTTGCCCCTGGCGCTCCCATTGCTGGCGGAGGGTATGGAAGCGAGTCAGCTCGGTCGTGCGCGAATCATCGGTGAATAGGACGATATCGTCGCCATCGCTGTTGGCGGGCCAGAAGCCATAGGCGGCGCTAGCTGACAAGAGCCGGCCCTCCACGATGCGGTAAAGCAGAGTCTGGCCGTCCTCGAAGAGTTGTCTGGCGGTCGGTCCCTGGGCGGGGTCCTCGAAAATGCGCGGGTACTTCCCCTTCATCTCGTAGGTCATGAAGAACGGGGACCAGTCGATGTACGGGATGACTTTTTCCAGCGGGTAGTCGCGGAGGACCTTTACCCCGGTGAATGACGGCGTGGGAATGTCTACCGTCGCCCAATCCGTCTGGAACTTCCTTTCGCGGGCCTCGGCCAATGGCGCGAGCTTCACATCGCGGGCCTGGTAGGAGGCCACCAACTGTTTTTGCAGCTCGCGGTTTTCTCTTTCAAGCTTGGGCCGCAGTTCCTGGCTCATGAGCTTGTCCACAACTCCGACGCAGCGGGAGGCATCCAGCACATGGACCGTTGGCTGGTCGTATTGCGGGGCGATGCGGACGGCGGTGTGCTTGGCGCTGGTCGTGGCTCCGCCGATGAGCAGCGGCAGCGTGAAGCCGCGGCGTTTCATTTCCTTGGCGACGTGGGTCATTTCGTCGAGGCTGGGCGTAATCAGGCCGGAGAGGCCGATGATATCGACGGATTCTTTCAGGGCGGTTTCCAGAATCTTCTCCGCGCTGACCATCACCCCCAGGTCGATGACTTCGTAGTTGTTGCAGCCGAGGACGACGCCGACGATGTTTTTGCCGATGTCGTGAACGTCTCCCTTCACCGTCGCCATCAGCACTTTGCCGCGGGCTCCCTCGTCAACCAGCCCCAACTTCAGCTTCTCCTGCTCCATGAACGGCAGCAGATAGCCGACCGCTTTCTTCATCACGCGGGCGGACTTCACCACTTGCGGCAGGAACATCTTGCCGGCGCCGAACAGGTCGCCGACGACGCTCATGCCGTCCATCAGCGGCCCTTCGATAATTCGCAGGCAGCGGTCGTAATGCTGGCGGGCTTCTTCGACATCCAATTCGATGAACTTGTCGACACCTTTGACCAAGGCATGCTTCAGCCGCTCCTGCACCGTGGAGTTGCGCCAGGTGAGGTCTTCGGTCGCGGCAGCTTTCCCTTTTCCTTTCACCGTTTCCGCAAGCTGAACCAGGCGCTCGGTGGCGTCGGGGCGGCGGTTGAAGAGAACGTCTTCGACTTTCTCCAGCAGCTCTTTGGGAACCTCTTCGTAGACCGCAAGCTGCCCGGCGTTCACAATCCCCATGTCCATACCAGCTTTGATGGCGTGGTACAGGAAGGCCGTGTGCATCGCCTCGCGAACGATGTCGTTGCCGCGGAACGAGAAGCTGATGTTGCTGACGCCGCCGCTGATTTTGGCCCCCGGACATTCCTGCTTGATGCGGCGGGTGGCCTCGATGAAATTGATGGCGTAGTTGTTGTGCTCTTCCATCCCCGTGGCGACGGTGAGGATGTTCGGGTCGAAAATCACGTCTTCGGGAGGAAAGCCGACTTCCTCGGTCAGGATCTTGAAGGCCCGCTTGCAGATGCGGACTTTGTCCTCGATTTCCACGGCCTGGCCTTGCTCGTCGAAGGCCATCACCACGGTGGCCGCCCCGTAGCGGCGAACGAGGCGGGCTCGACGCAGGAATTCCTCTTCGCCGTCTTTGAGGCTGATGGAATTGACGATGGACTTTCCCTGCACACACTTGAGGCCGGCCTCAATGACAGTCCACTTGGAGCTGTCGATCATCACGGGCACTTTCGCCGCCACTTCCGGGTCGTTGGCGATGAGCCGCAGGAACTTGGTCATGGCGGCTTCGCCGTCGAGCAGGGCGTCGTCCATGTTGACGTCGATGACGGTCGCTCCGCCGGCGACTTGTTGGCGAGCCACCTCCACGGCTTCCTCGAACTTGCCGTTGCGGATGAGATTGGCGAACGCTTTGGAGCCGGTGACGTTGGTCCGCTCGCCGACCATCACGAAGTTGCTCTCGGGGCGGAGCGTGAACGGATGCGTCCCCGAAAGGCGAAGCCAATGCGGAACGCCGACCGGTTGATGCGGCCGAGTCCGTTTTGCCCGCTCGGCGAATGCCGCGATGTGGTCCGGCGTCGTCCCGCAACAGCCGCCGACGATGTTCAGCCAGCCATTGTCGATGAATTCCCCGACGAGGCCCGCCATTTCCGCCGGACCGAGGTTGTAGTTGCCGGTGATTTTGTCGGGGAGGCCGGCATTGGGATAGCAGTGAATGTGAGCCGGGGCGACTTTCGCCAATTCCTCGATGTGCGGCCGCATGGTTTGCGGGCCAAGGGCGCAGTTCATCCCCACCGTGAGCAGCGGAATATGAGAGATCGCGTCCCAGAATGCTTCCACGACCTGTCCAGAAACAAATGTGCCCCCGCCGTCGCCGAAAGTACCCGAGGCCATGATCGGAACTCGCACGCCGTGCTCGGTGCAGTAGCGGTCAATGGCGAACAGGCAGGCCTTGAGATTGAGCGTATCGATGAACGTCTCGGGAAGCAGAATATCGACGCCGGCTTCGATGAGAGCGGCGACTTGCGCGTAATACGAACCTTCGAGCTCATCAAAGCTAGTGCCGCGCCAACTCGGGTCGTCCACTTTGGTGGAAATCGCGCATTGCCGCGTCGTGGGGCCGATGGAGCCTGCGACGAAGCGAGGCTTGTCCGGTGTCCGATCGTTGAATTCGTCCACGGCCTTCCGCGCACAGGTGACGGCGGCGAAGTTGATCTCGCGGACGAGGTCCAGTGGCAGATCGAATTCAAGCATGCCGACGGGGCTGGCCCCGAAGGTGTTGGTCTCGACGATATCGGCGCCGGCGAGCAGGTATTGGCGGTGGATTTCCGTGATATCGGCGGGATGGGTGAGGCAGAGGACATCACTGAAGTTCTTCAGGTTCTTGTCCTGACGATGGTCCGCGAACCGCTCCCCCCGCACGCCGGCTTCGTCGAGGCCGAGCCGCATGATCATGGTCCCCATCGCGCCGTCGAGCAGGAGGATGCGGTCCTCCAGGAGCGATTCGAGCCGGTCGTACGCTTTGGTGCGGACGGGGGAAGACATGAAAGCAATCAGCCGGGGATAGTGGGGAAAGAATGGCAGGCAGGACAGACCTGAAAGCTGCGGGGTTCAGGCGAACCATTCACTATCCGTCAAATTGCGGGCCGTCGCAAGGCAAGAATTGTCGCCTTTCGCTCCGCGAAAGGGCGTGCTTTCGCGGAGCGAAAGCCGACAATGGCAACCTATTCGCCGACGTACGGCAGCAGGCCCATGTGCCGGGCGCGTTTGATGGCGGACGAAACCGCGTGCTGGCTGGCCGCGCTGCAGCCGGTCTTGCGGCGGCTGACGATCTTGCCGTGGCGGTTGACGAGCTTCTTGAGCAGCTCCACGTCCTTATAGTCCACGAACATCGGCCGAGGGCGGACGCCGTCGATCCAGATCGGATCTTTCTTTTTGATTTTGAGCCGCGGCTTGGGCTTCCGCTTGGGGCGGGCATCTTTCTTGTTGAACGGCTTGAACATAAGCAATCGGGCGGAAGGATGGCTGTAAAATCGTGTGGGGCAATGGTTTATGGCAGACCGCCGAGCCGGCAAACTTCATTTCCGGGGAATGGCGAACCCGTGATTTTACCAACTGGAGGCGTCTTTGCAAGGTCCGGACATGGCAATCGCGGGGGAGATTGCGGCATTTGGCACAGCGGATGCTTTCATTTGGGTGGTTCTCAGTCCCCCTTGGAAGGAATACCCCCATGCGATGGCAAACCGGACGCGCAAGCGCCAATGTGGAAGATCGCCGTGCGGTCGGCGGACCCCTGGTCGTCGGTGGAGGCATTACCGGGGTCATTGTATTGCTGCTGGTGGCCTTCTTGGGAGGCGACCCGCGAGCACTGCTCCAGCAAATGGAGCAGCAGGAGGGAGCAGTCGCGCCTGCGCAGGTCAATCCCGCGGAAGATGAACTGGCGAAATTCGTGTCCGTGGTGCTGGCGGATACCGAGGACGTGTGGGACAAGCTCTTCCGCGAACAAGGGAAAACCTACCATCATCCCAAGTTGGTCCTCTTCCGTCGCAGCTATCCGTCGGCCTGCGGCCAGGGTCAAGCGTCGATGGGGCCGTTCTATTGTCCGGGGGATCAAAAGGTCTACATCGACCTGAGTTTCTATCAGGAAATGAAGGAGAAATTCCGCGCGCCGGGGGACTTTGCCCAAGCTTACGTCATTGCTCACGAAGTCGGCCATCATGTGCAGAACCAGCTCGGCATCAGCGACAAAGTGCACGGCATGCGCGAGCGCCTCAGCGAAACGCAGTACAATCAACTCTCGGTACGGCAGGAATTGCAAGCGGATTTCTTTGCCGGCGTCTGGGCCCATCATGCCCATGAGGCGAGGAACATCCTCGAGAAAGGCGACATCGAAGAGGCTCTGAACGCGGCCAGTGCCATCGGTGACGACAATCTGCAGCGGCAAGCCCGCGGTTACGTGGTGCCCGACTCGTTCACACACGGAACTTCGGCCCAGAGGGCGCGGTGGTTCCGCAAAGGTTTTGAGACCGGAGATATGCGGCAAGGGGACACGTTCAACGCGAAGGAACTGTAAACTCTAACCATGAGTAGTGCCAATCCCCAAGGCGATCTGAATGTCACCCCCAGCGAGGATACGCCCGCTTTGGCAGCCAGCACCGAGAAACTGTCGGTCGAAAGCTTCGGGATGACCGACCGCGGTATGGTCCGCTCCACCAATGAGGATCAATTCCTCGTCGCTACGCTGTTCAAGGCCTTGCAGGTGAGGCAGTCCAGCCTTCCGGGCACCGAGAGCAAACACAGCGGCGACCGCAGTCACCTGTTTATCGTGGCCGATGGCATGGGGGGAGCGGCTGCCGGCGAGACTGCCAGCGCGCTGGCCCTCGACTATGTGGAAACGTACGTGCTGGAGACGCTCCAGTGGTTCGCCTGCTGCAAGCCAAGTGACGAGGACAAGTTGCTGGGTGAGTTCACCAAGGCGCTTTCCCAAGCCCATACGCAAGTTCGGCGGGAAGCCGCGGAGCAGCCCAAGCTGCGCGGCATGGGAACGACGGTGACTCTGGCCTACAGCCTGAACGAGGTGCTGTTCGTCGCTCATGTCGGCGACAGCCGCTGCTACTTACTGCGGGAAAAGCGGCTGCATCGCTTGACCCAGGATCATACGCTGGTGGAAGACATGGTGAAGAGCGGCGCCCTGACACCCGAAGCTGCGGCGAAGCATCGCTGGCGGCATGTGATTACCAGCACGGTCGGGGGCAACTCGGCGGATGTTCGCGTGGATGTGCATCGCCTGCACATGCAAGCCGGCGATCTGATGCTGCTCTGTTCCGACGGGCTGACGAACATGGTGTCCGACGAGGAAATCGTAGGCGTCCTGGAGGCGGAGTCACGGCCGGAAGAGGCTTGCCGGCTCCTCGTGGCCCTCGCCAATGAAAAGGGAGGCAAGGACAACACTACTGTTGTCGTTGCCCGCTACGCGCCGGAGACTTAAGTTCCGAGTGTGCATGACGATCTCGGAAGGCGAGTTTCGTACCCGAATTGGCAGCGAGCAAGATGATCTCGTTCATCATCCCCGCCCATAACGAGGAAGAACTGTTGGGTCGCACGCTGGCGGCGATTGCCGAGGCCAGCGCGCACCTCGAGGAAGCCAATGAGGTGATCGTGGCCAGCGACGCCTCGACGGACCGGACCTCGGAAGTTGCCGCCAAACATGGCGCTCGCGGGGTAACCCTGCATCGTCGGCAGATTGCGGCGGCAAGGAACGCCGGGGCTCGGGAGGCGATTGGGGATCTGTTGATTTTTGTCGACGCCGACACGCAAATAACGGCCAGCGCGTTACAGGCAGCTTTGCGTGCGCTGCGGCGCGGAGCGGCTGGCGGAGGCGCGTGCGTGCGGTTCGACGGACCGGTGCCGGTGTACGCGACCGTGCTGGACTATGCCTTTCGGTTGCTGCTGCCGCTGAGTGGACTCGCGCCGGGGTGCTTTCTGTTCTGCACCAGGGAGGCATATGAAAAAGCGGGGGGCTTTGACGAATCGCTGTTTGCCAGCGAAGAGGTTTTCTTCGCACAACGGCTGAAGCGCCTCGGCCGCTTCGTCATTCTCAGGGAATACGTAATCACCTCGGCCCGCAAGCTGCGGACACGTAGCGCGTTGGATTTGCTCCTCTTGGGACTGCGTATAGCCGCAACGGGGCCGCGGTCGCTGACGCGGAGGGAGGGACTCGATTACTGGTACGGGCCGCGCAAATCGGGTCCGTGACTGATTGTTCGCGTGGCTCACCCGTTCATGGCGTTCATCGCACCGCTGATAGCGCCCACCACCATGGAAATTGCGCCGAGGACCAGGGCGACAATTCCCAGGATCTTGGCGGTTGACGCCTTGCTGTGGGCGTCGCTGCCCGGCGGCGCCTGAGCGAGTACGCTGCCCGCATTGTTCATTGCGATTACCCCCCTCACCAGGCCAATAGGTGGGCAGCAGCAAAAGGCCACGAACATGGCCCCCAGCGCCAAATTGAAGGCGCTATTGGCCTGTGAAAGAAGTTCCGGAGAACCGCCCGGGGATGCCCCAAATTGGGGTGCGGAATATGGATTGGATTTTGGATCACCAAAGGGTTGGCCGCTCATCCTGCACTCCTTGACTGCTATCGCGGGGAAGAAAATCAGCGGGTGATAGTGTGACACTCTTCCCGCCGTCTGAAAAGCAGAGAGAATGTCAGTTTGCATCCTGAGATTTGCCAGGGAAGGGTTCAGAGATGAAGATTTACACCAAGACCGGCGACAGCGGCCAAACCGGACTTTTCGCCGGGCCGCGGGTTCGCAAGGATGATGTGCGTATCGAGGCGTATGGGGCGGTGGATGAACTGAACGCATTCCTGGGGCTGGCCCGGTCGCAAGCACTGCCGGCGGAAATTGAAGCCTGCCTGGCAAGAGCGCAAAACGAGCTATTCGCGGTTGGTGCGGAATTGGCTACCCCCGACCCCGTAAAACATGGCACCGCGATGATCGGCCCTTCCCATGCCGAGGCGCTGGAGCAAGCCATCGATGCCTTGGAATCCAACCTTCCCCCGCTGCGCCAGTTTGTGCTCCCGGCTGGCACCCCGGCGGCTGCACATTTGCATGTGGCCCGGGGCATTTGCCGCCGGGCGGAGCGGCGGGTCGTCACGCTCGCCAGTGATAACCCAGCTGTTTTCCATAATGTGCTGATTTATCTGAACCGGCTGGGAGACTATCTGTTTGTGGCCGCCAGGTCGGCAAATCATACGGCGGGAGCCGCCGAAGTACCGTGGAATAAGCCGAGCTAATACTCCGTTTTGCCTACTTTACAATCCGAGGAAGCGAAAGTACCTTTGTGCCAACGAAACGGGCGGTCCGCTAGCGGGACCACCGTAGGCGGCGGCATTCGAAGGCGGGATGCTTTCAGGCGGAGTGCTTCCCCAGGCGGCTGAAGTTCACATTCACGGTGGGAAAATGATTCGCTCCATCTCTACTTCTGCGCTGATTGTCTGCGCACTGCTTGTACCGTTTTTGATGGCTTCCGCGGCAATTGGTCAAGATGCCAAGCCGGAACCTAAGCCGTCCACCGTGCAGGAAGTCGACGCCAAGGTCGACGCGAAAGTCACCGAGCTGGACGGCAAGATTGGCGATGCCGCCCTCGCCGGCCACAACGCCTGGATGCTTACCTGTTCGGCCCTCGTGTTGTTTATGACCGCCCCCGGCCTGGCGATGTTCTACAGCGGCCTCGTTCGCAAAAAGAATGTGCTGGGGGTGATGATGCAGTGCGTTTTCCTGATGGGGCTCAATACGGTGATCTGGGCGCTGTATGGGTACTCGCTGGCATTCGGCGGAGCCAACCCCTACATCGGAAATTTTGACCATCTCTTCATGAAGGGTGTCGAGCCGCAACTTGTGACCGTGACGGGTGCCGATGGCACGCAACAATCCGCGATCAAGATGCCCATGTGCTCGGAAGTCGGCGTGGCGTCCGGCACGCCCGTCATGACGCACATGCTGTTTCAGGGAATGTTCTTCATCATCACTCCGGCCCTGATTTGCGGAGCGTATGCCGAGCGGATGAAGTTCAGCACGATGGTCGTATTTACGGCGCTCTGGGGAACCATCGTCTACTGTCCGCTCTGCCATTGGGTCTGGGATGGAGGCATCCTGGGTTTCGTCCCCCTCGGCAAGACAGGAAACGGGATCTTGGGGGGTGCTCTCGACTTCGCCGGCGGCACCGTCGTTCACATCAGCTCGGGGGTTTCCGCACTGGTCTGCGCCTTGGTGCTTGGCAAGCGTCTGGGTTACGGAACCTACCCCTGTGAAGCTATCACGGGGCAGCTTGTTTTAGGTGATTCGTCCATACTATTCCCTGAGGGTTGGCTTCGCTAAAGCATTTTCTCAGGAGACGGTTATGGCATCGGAGGCGTTGTTTCAG
>JBPCKT010000088.1:0-38331 GCA_051004015.1 Pirellulaceae bacterium
CCCCTGATGTTCACCGCTCGCTAACCGAAAGAATCAGGGGGCTTACGCCCCCCGCTCGCCTACGGAAGGGTTTTCTGCATGCGCAAACGCTGGCGCATTGAGCCGCACGATGCTGACCGGATTGGCCGTCTGGAGCGATCCGCGGGGGTGCCGCCGATTGTCGCCCAGCTACTGCTCTGTCGCGGCGTGCATGAGCCCGAGCACGTCAAGACGTTTCTGGAGTCCAAGCTCACCGGCCTCCGCGACCCCGACGAACTCCCCGGCTGTGCGGCGGCAGCGGATCGAGTGCATGCGGCCATCCGCGACAAGCGGAAGATCGTCATCTACGGGGATTACGACGCCGACGGCATGACCGGCACGGCAATCCTCATCATCTGCTTGCGGCTGCTCGGCGCGGATGTCTCGTACTACGTTCCCAACCGGCTCGAGGAAGGCTACGGGCTGAGTGATGAGGCGCTGCGGACGCTCGCGGGCCGCGGGGCGTCGCTGGTCATCTCCGTCGATTGCGGAATTGCCAGCCTTGTGGAAGCGGACACGGCCAAGGCGCTCGGCCTGGAGCTCATCGTCACCGACCATCACGAGTTCGCGGAGCGGCTCCCCGATGCGGCGGCGATTGTGCATCCGCGGCTGCCGGGGCATTCGTATCCATTCGCCGGTCTGTGCGGGGCGGGAGTGGCGTTTAAGTTGGCCTGGGCCATCTGCCAACGGGCCAGTGAAAGCAAAAAGGTTAGCGAGCCGATGCGGAATTTCCTGCTCTCCGCGGTCGGCCTGGCGGCACTGGGCACCGTGGCCGACATGGTGCCGTTGCTGGATGAAAATCGGATCATCGTCCGCCACGGCCTGACGAGCTTGCTCCTTTCGCCGCCCCTGGGGATCAAGAAGCTGCTGGAAGTCACCAAGCTCCACGAAAAGGCGTCGCTTAACAGCGAGAACATTGCGTTCACACTCGCTCCCCGCCTCAACGCCGCCGGCCGGTTCGGCCAGGCCCAACTCGCCGTCGAGCTGATGACCACCGATTCCGAGCCGCGGGCCCAGCAGCTTGCCGAGTACATCCACGAGCTCAACGGCAGCCGCGATAGCCTCGAGCGGAGCATCCTGATCGCGGCGAACAAGCAAATCAAGGAAGAGTGCGACGCCGAAAACGACCCGGCCTTCGTCCTGGCGGGCCGCGGCTGGCACGTCGGGGTGATCGGCCTGGTCGCCGGAAAGCTGGCCGAGAAATTCGGCCGGCCGGTCATCGTCATCGCCCTCGACGCGCTCGGCGTGAAGCCGGGCGTCGGCTCCGCCCGCAGCGGCGGCAGCACCAATTTGCACCATGCCCTCGCCGCATGCAGCGAGCACCTGCTCGGCTTCGGCGGCCATGCGGCTGCGGCGGGGTTGAAAATCGACGAAAGCCGCATCGAGGCGTTCCGCGGCGCATTTTGCGACCAGCTCTCCGCCCAGTCCACGAGTTGCCAGGGTTCGATGGAAATCTGCATCGACGGCGAAGCGCCGCTCAGCCAGCTCACCGCCCAGATCGTCCACCAGATTGAGCAGATGGCCCCCTTCGGTGCGGGCAATCCACGCCCCGTCCTCTGCGCCACCGGCGTCAAGCTTGCCGAACCGCCGAAGAAGATTGGCTCCGGCGAGCGGCACCTTTCCTTCCGCCTGGTGCAGCACCGCGTCAACATGCGCGGCGTCGGCTTCGGCTTTGGGGAGCATGCCGACGAGCTTTCCCGGATCGACACCCCGCTCGATATCGCCTACCGCCCCGTCATCAACGAATTCAACGGGCGGCACACAGTCGAGGTGCAGTTGGTGGATTGGAGAGTGTCGGAAGTCGGGGCTAGCAAATAGCAGAGCTCGGCGAACTTCTACCGTTAGCGGCTGTCTTGCCGTATAACGAATGGCGAAATTCGAATGGCGAATGGCGAATGAAAGCCGGTTTTCAATTCGTCATTCGCCATTCGAGTTTCGTCATTCTCTAACCGCCACACGCCGATGCCACGATATAACCCCGCCTCCATCGAGCCCAAGTGGCAACAGTACTGGGCCGAGCACCAGACCTTCCGCACGCCGGAAATGCCGACAGGGAAGAAGCTCTATGTGCTCGACATGTTTCCGTATCCCAGCGGATCGGGGCTGCACGTGGGGCACCCGGAGGGCTACACAGCCACGGACATCGTCTGCCGCTTTGAGCGGATGCGGGGGCGGACCGTGCTGCACCCGATGGGTTTTGACGCCTTCGGCCTGCCGGCGGAAGAGCACGCCATCAAGACGGGTGAGCATCCCCGTAGCAACACCGAAAACAACATCCGCGAGTTCACCCGCCAGCTCAAAATGCTCGGCTTTAGCTATGACTGGGACCGGGTGCTCGCGACGACGGATGTGGAATACTTCCGCTGGACGCAGTGGATTTTCCTCGTCCTGTTCGACACCTGGTTCGACGCCGAGAAGCAAAAGGGCCGCCCCATCAGCGAGCTGCCGATTCCCGCCGAAGTGAAAGCCGAGGGAGAAAACGCGGTTCGCAAATATCAGGACGAGCATCGCCTGGCGTATCAGGCCGACGCGCTAGTCAACTGGTGCCCCGCCCTGGGAACGGTGCTGGCCAACGAGGAAGTCATCGACGGCAAAAGCGAGCGCGGCAGCCATCCCGTCGTCCGCATGCCCCTGCGGCAGTGGATGCTCCGCATCACCGCCTACGCCGACCGGCTGGAGAAGGACCTGGAAGGGCTCGACTGGTCCAGCGGTATCAAGAAGCTGCAGAGCGACTGGATTGGGAGGAGCGTGGGAGCGGAGGTGGACTTTTATGTGGGGAATGACGAAATTCGAATGGCGAATGGCGAATTGGAGGGCCTGGAGGAATGGAAAGATTCGCGGGCAAAGAACGGCTTTCCGAAGAAGGCCAACGACGACGTTCTCCGCATCTACACCACGCGACCGGACACTTTGTTCGGCGCGACCTACATGGTCGTCGCGCCGGAGCATCCCTTCGTACAACGCTTGACGACCCTCGAGCAGAAGGTAGCCGTCGAAGCGTACGTGCAAAATGCAGCCAGCAAAAGCGACCGGGACCGGCAGGACGCGACGAAGACCAAGACCGGCGTCTTCACGGGCTCCCATGCGATCAATCCGGTGAACGGCGAGCCGGTGCCCGTGTGGGTGGCGGACTACGTGCTGTGGGGATACGGCACAGGAGCGATCATGGCGGTTCCCGCGCATGACGAGCGGGACTTTGAGTTTGCCCAGCAGTTCGGGCTGCGGATCGTCGCAGTTGTCGATCCAGGCCAGGCGAGCGGGGGGCGTGAGCCCCCTGATACTACAGTTCAAGACGTTCGCGACGCCGTTCTCGCCGGCAACAAGTGCTTTGCCGAATATGGAATCGCAATCCACTCCGGCCCCTACAACGGTCTCACCACGTCCCAGTTCAAATCCAAAATCACCACCGACCTCGCCTCCGCCGGCCTGGGCCGCGAAGCGGTCAACTACAAGCTCCGGGACTGGCTCTTTTCTCGCCAGCGGTTCTGGGGTGAGCCGTTCCCGATCCTGCACGAGCTGGACGACAAAAGTCAGCCGACGGGAATGATCCGTGCGGTCGATATGAAGGACCTGCCGGTCGATCTGCCCCACCTGGACGACTTCAGGCCAGCCAGCGGTGACCGACCAGCGCCCCCGCTGGCGAAAGCACCCCAAGAATGGCTGGAACCAACAATCGACGGCAAAAAGTATCGCCGCGAAACCAACACCATGCCCCAGTGGGCGGGAAGCTGCTGGTATTACCTGCGGTTCATTGACCCGCGCAACGGCAAGACATTCGTCGACCGGGAGAAGGAAAAAGCCTGGATGCCGGTGGACCTGTACGTCGGCGGAGCGGAACACGCTGTCTTGCACCTGCTCTATTCTCGCTTCTGGCACAAGGTGCTGTTCGACTACGGCTACGTCTCTCAGAGCGAACCATTCCAGAAGCTGGTGAACCAGGGAATGATCCTGGGAGAAAACGGCGAGAAGATGTCCAAAGCCCGCGGCAACGTCATCAACCCGGATGATGTCGTCCAGCAATTCGGCGCCGACTCCCTCCGCCTCTTCGAAATGTTCATGGGTCCGCTGGAAGCAGTAAAGCCCTGGAGCACCGCCGGCGTCGTCGGCGTCCGCGGGTTTCTCGACCGCGCCTGGCGGCTGATTGTGGATGATAAGAGCGATGCGCTCGCGCTCAACGCTGCCGTGCAGAAAGTGGAGCCGACGGACGAGCAGAACCGCACGCTGCACAAAACCATCAAGCAGGTGACGAGCGACCTGGAGGCAATGGCGTTTAACACGGCCATCGCCCGGATGATGGAGTTCGTCAACTTCTTCACCAAGCAGTCGGTCCGGCCGCACTCCGTGATGGAGCGGTTCGTCCTGCTCCTCTCCCCCTTCGCCCCCCACGTCGCCGAAGAGCTGTGGCAACTGCTCGGCCACGGGAAGACGCTGGCCTACGAGCCGTGGCCGACGTTTGACGACGCCCTGACTAAGGATGCCGAGGTCGAAATACCCGTGCAAATCCTGGGCAAGCTCCGGGGCAAAGTCGTCGTCCCCGCCGGCAGCGACCAGGCCACCCTCATCGCCGCCGCCCGCGCCGAGCCCCGCATCGCCGAGTTGCTCAGCGGCAAGGAAGTCGTCAAGACGATCGTGGTCCCGGGTAAGCTGGTGAACTTTGTGGTGAAGTAAAAGTAGCCATCGGACCGCATGGAAGCCAGCAGGAACGTCATCCAACCCGATGACCGCGAACGGTCGACCGCCCCTCGTGCGAATCTCGCGCGGTACGCAACTCATTGTCGCCCAAGCACCTGCGCCTGAAGAAAGTGGCAAGATGCTGTATTGGCACCCTCTTTGCATCTCTGCCTTCGACGTGCAGCGGGCTAAGGCCAGCTCAATATCGGATCACCGAAAACACATCGATATTCTTTGAGGAGGACTGAACATGTTGCACTGGGCACTTATGTTTCTTGTCGTGGCGCTCATCGCCGCTTTGTTCGGCTTTGGCGGCATCGCGGCGGAAGCTGCGGTCATCGGCAAAGTTTTGTTCGTCGTGTTTCTCATCCTGTTCCTGGTGAGCTTGTTGACCGGGGCCATACGCCGGCCGGCTGCCTAGCGGCCAGGCTTTCAGGAGCGGCAATACACGGTTGTTTCATGAATAGGAGACGAATCATGAATTGGGACCAAATCGAAGGTAAGTGGAAGGAACTCAAAGGATCTGCCAAGGAAAAGTGGGGCAAACTCACCGACGACGAATGGACGCAGCTGAAGGGGAAGCGGGACAGGCTGTCCGGCGTCATTCAGCAGAAATACGGCGTCGCCAAGGAAGAGGCGGAAAGGCAGATCAAGGAATTCGAGGACGCCTGTAATTGTTAGCGATAGCCCTTCCTTCTCGCTTACGAGTCTCGGGTCCGTTCGGACTGCGGTACAGTAGGGTTTGCAGCCGGACGAAATCTTGAGACTTCCAAGACGCCCCGTGCGGCTTTGCACACTGCCGCACGCGGGCGTTTTGTTTGCGCTGACAGATGGGCGGCTCCTTTCTCGAGACGCTCTCGCCCGCCCGCCAGTGGCAATTCTCCTCCCGGCAAGTTATCTTGCCCTCTTCCGCCCCTCGCACTGGCGTATTGCTCTTCAGCCGCGGGCCAGAGGATTCCTTCATGCTGGAGTTGATTGATGTCGCCAAGTCCTTCGGCAAGACGCAGGTCTTGAAGCCGACCTCGCTCGTCCTGGAGCGTGGGAAGACCACCCTCCTGATCGGTCCCAGCGGCTGCGGCAAAAGTACCCTGCTGCGGCTTATGATCGGCCTGATTGAGCCGAGCGACGGGACGGTCAAGTTCAATGGAATCGAGTTGACGCCGCGGAACATCATGCAAATGCGGCGGAAAATGGGGTACGTCATTCAGGACGGCGGCCTGTTCCCGCATCTCTCCGCCAGAGGCAACGTCGGCCTGATGGCCCGCTACTTGGGCTGGGAAAAACAGCGGGTAAATGACCGGATGGAAGAGCTGGCCCGGCTTACGCGCCTGCCCGACGGGGCGCTGGATCGCTACCCCTCGCAACTCTCCGGCGGCCAGCGGCAACGGCTGGGAATCATGCGGGCCCTGATGCTCGACCCCGACGTCCTGCTCCTGGATGAGCCGATGGGGGCGCTCGACCCGCTCATCCGCTTCGATCTGCAGGAAGACCTCCGCGGCATTTTCCAGTCACTCAAAAAGACCGTGGTCCTCGTCACCCACGACATGGGAGAAGCCGGCTTCTTCGGCGACACCGTCGTCTTGCTCGGCGGCGGCGAAATCGTGCAGCAGGGAACGCTCGACGAAATGATCCGCTTCCCAGCCAATGATTACGTCACCCGCTTCATCAACGCCCAGCGCCTGCCGGGGGTCGAGGCGAAAGAAGTGGGGACATCATGAAATGCTCCCGGTACTTAACGTGGATGTTCGCGATGTCCGCTGTGCTGTTTCCGGCGATAACAGCGCTGGCCGATGCGCCTGATTTGCCACTTGTCCGCATCGGCTCCAAGAGCTCGATCGAGAACGTGATTCTGGGGGAGATGCTGACGCTCCTTGCGGACGAGGCCGGCGCGGATGCGCGGCACCAGAGTGCCTTGGGGGGAACGCAGATTGTCTTTGCGGCCCTCAAGAAGGGCGACATCGACGCCTATATCGAATACACCGGCACGCTTAGCCAGGAAATCCTCAAAGGCCAGCGAGTTCGGAGTGACGACGACATTCGGGCTGCGCTTGCCAAAATGGATTTGGTCATGAGCCAGCCGCTGGGATTCAACAATACTTACGCCCTGGGCATGAAAGCGGATGTAGCGGAGAAAATGAAAATCCGGACGATCTCCGACCTGGCGAAAGCGATGAAGAACCCCAATGGCGGAGTGCTGAAGCTCGGCTTTAGCGATGAATTCCTGAATCGGGGGGATGGCTGGCCGGCCGTCAAGGTGTTGTATCAATTCCACAATCAGCCGACGGGACTGGACCACAGCCTGGCCTATAGCGGCCTCAAGGCAGGCACGCTGCAAGTGACGGATCTGTATTCCACGGATGCCGAGATTAAGACCTATCAGTTGGCGTTGCTGGAAGACGATCTGGCTTGCTTTCCGGAATACCATGCCGTCATTCTTTACCGGGTGGATTTGCAAGACCGCGCTCCCAGGGTCGTGGAAAACCTTCTGAAGCTGCAAGGGAAGATCAATCACGAAGCGATGCTCGAAATGAACACTCGCATGCGGATTGACCACGACCGGGATCGCAATGTAGCGGGGACATTTCTCCTCGACCAGTTGAATATCGAAACCGATTTTCGCGAACCACATCCTTGGGTGATCATCGGCCGCGACTTGGCGCGGAGAACTGTGCAGCACCTGCTGCTCGTCTTTTGCTCCCTCGGCGCAGCCATTGTGATTGCCCTGCCGCTGGGAATCTGGGCCTTTAAATACTCCAAGATCACGCACGGCATTTTGGGAATTGTGGGGATCATTCAAACAATTCCTTCGATGGCGGTTCTCGTTTTTATGATTCCCTTTCTCGGAATTGGCGTGAAGCCGGCGATCATGGCGCTGTTTCTTTACAGCCTGCTCCCAATCGTGAGAAATACGTTTGGCGGATTGAACGAGATCCCGGCTAATCTCAAAGAATCCGCCATCGTGCTCGGCCTCACGCGGCAAGCCCGCCTGTACCTCGTGGAATTGCCGATTGCCTCCCGCTCCATTCTCGCGGGCATCAAGACCGCGGCAGTTATTAATGTAGGAACCGCCACTATCGGCGGACTCATCGGCGCTGGGGGCTACGGCGAGCCGATTTTGACCGGCCTTCGGCTCATGGATGTAAGCCTGCTCCTGCAAGGGGCCGTCCCCGCGGCCCTATTGGCCGTCGTGGTGCAGGGACTCTTTGAACTGCTCGAACGAATCGTGGTTCCGAAGGGCCTGCGGCTCGCGCGCGGTGATTAGATTGGCAATGCGACTACGCAGCCATTCGCGTCAATTCGGCGAGGGGCAACGGAATGCTCGCGGGGCCTGCGAGAGCCCGGTAGAACTTGATCTCATCCTCTTCCAGAAACCAGATGGCATACGCGCCATCCGCCTCGAAGCGGCGGCCGCAATAACTGCCATTGCGGATCAGAATGGACTCCCGAACATGGTCCGGCTCACGGATTTCCATGCGGGCAAAAGTTTCGCTCACCTGGCGGCGGATTTCATCAATGCGCTGGGCATGAGGCATGTCTTCGTTATCGGCACGGCCTGCTAGCCCACTTGGTGCCGACCTGTGCCGATAGGACAGCTTGCCTGATGGAACGGGTTTCCGTATTCGGAACGGGCGGCGGCTATTCCAGTCCGCTAGCAGGCCGCGACGATAAACGATGCTATGGAAGACGAAATCGAAGGCCGGCTGGAAGACTTGCAACTCGTGGAGATCCAGGAGCTGCTGGAAGAGCATGGCATTGAACTGGGTGACGACGAAATCGCCGACCTGGCCCAATTCGTCAAAGACGCCGGGGGCTTGGAAGCAGCGCTAGACGTTCTAGCGCTGCTCCAAAGTCGGTCCGAGGCAGCCTAAGAGCGCTGCCTCGCGTGAATCGGCGTGCCAGTGGTCCGCTGGACTACATAATTTTTGCCAGCGTATCAATCGCCGAGCGAGCGGCATCAATTCCGCCGAGCTTATCGACCAGCTTCTTCGCCTGCAACAGATTGGCGAAGAGGTCTTTCTTCTTGCCAGCCGGACGCCCCGGTTTGCGGCCGCGGCGCTTCCGTTTGCCGGACTTGCGGCGCTCGTTGGAGAGAATCGTGCTGACGTAGGTCGGAGTCGTTTTCACGCCCGCTGCGGCCAGCCCTTCGGAAATTGCTTTGGGTTTCGCGTTTGGATTCGCTTCGACGTACTTGCGAATTTCTGCCGAGAGATTGATGCCGCCACGTTTCTTTGCCATGGGTGATGCCTTATCAAAACAGTTGATGTAGATGTAACAGGTGAAATGCGAAGTTAGCTGGGGCTTACATCGGTGTCAACCGTGAGGCGCATAATTCATCCTATACACTTATACCATTATAGCGGTGAGTGATTTCGGCAGACTTAGATTAGTATCCTATCGGGATCCGGTGGTCACGAAGCCGCTCGGCTGGCATGGGGGGCTTATGCCTCGCGCCCAGAAACCTAAAATGATGGTTTCGCCCGGACGCTCGATTGGTCGTCCTTCCATCGCCTGCTTCTGCCATGCCCTTTTACCCGCGCCGGGAGTTTACCCTCTCGTTCGAGTTGTTTCCGCCCAAAACGCCGGCCGGCGAGGAGGCCATGTACGCCAGCGTGGCGGACCTCATGGCGTTTCGTCCGGACGTCATCACCTGCACTTATGGGGCCGGCGGCAGCACGCGGGATAAAACGCTGGAAATCACGGAGCAGGTCAAGCGGCGGTTCGCTGTTCGCGTTGCGTCACACCTTACCTGCGTCGGCTCCACGGTCGAGCAGCTGAGGAACTATCTTCTGGAAGCACAAGCTCGCGGGATCGACAACATCGTGGCCCTCCGCGGCGACCCGCCCAAGGGTGAAGCCACCTTTAAGCCCGTGGAAGGGGGGTTCCGTTATGCCACCGAGCTCGTCCAGCTCATCAAACGAGAGTTTCCCGGCTTCGGCCTCGCCGTGGCCGGTTATCCGGAGACGCATCAGGAAGCGCCGAGTCCGCAGGCGGACCTCGAGAATCTCCAGCGCAAGGTCTCAGCCGGCGGGGATGTGGTAATCACCCAACTGTTTTACGACAACGCCGACTTCTTCCGTTTTCGCGATGCCTGCCAGTCCCTTGGCATCACCGCACCCATCGTGCCCGGCATCCTGCCGGTGACTAACCTGTCGCAAATCCAGCGAATCACCTCGCTGTGCAAGGCCTGCCTGCCGCGGCAGCTTGTCGAGGAGCTCTCCGGAAAGGACGACCCGCAGTGGCAGTTTGATCGCGGCATCGCTTATGCGGCAAAGCAAGTGCAGGAGCTGATTGACGCCGGCGTCCCCGGAATTCACTTCTACGTCCTCAATAAATCACAGGCCACGGGCGCGGTGCTGCGAGCGGTGAAACGCCCTGCGGCGTCCTGACATGACAGACCCGCTTTCCTGGCTCGATGACGCTCTCGCGGACTTGGACCGACGCGATCTGCGCCGGACTTTGCTCACGCGGGAAAGTCCGCAGCGGGGAGATCGCATTGAGTTGGGTGGCCGCGCGCTCGCAAATTACGGTTCGAACGACTACCTCGGCCTCGCCAGCGACGAACGCCTGCGCGCGGCCGTGAAGAGCGCCATAAGCGACCGCGGCTGGGGGAGCGGAGCGAGCCCGCTGGTGACGGGGCGCGGCTCGCTGCACAGGGCGCTCGAGGCCGAGCTGGCCCGTTTCGAAGGGACGGAATCTGCCCTCCTGTTTTCGACAGGTTTTGCCGCCAACGTCGGCGCGATTGCATCGCTGGTGGGAACGGAAGACATCATTTTCAGTGACGCTAAAAACCATGCCAGCATCATTGATGGATGTCGACTCTCCGGTGCACAGATCCAAATCTATAAACACCGCGACGTCGACGACCTGCGCCAATCGCTGGCGGTATCGCGCCATGGCCGCAAGCTCATCGTCACCGACACGCTGTTCAGCATGGATGGGGACCTGGCGCCGCTCCCTCGAATCGCCGAGTTGGCCCGCGAACACGGCGCGATGCTGCTGGTCGACGAAGCCCACGCCACCGGCGTCTTTGGGAAAGAGGGGCGCGGCGTCTGCGAGCATTTGGGCGTGGAAGATGGAGTGCACATTCGTGTCGGCACTCTCAGCAAGGGGCTAGGGAGCAGCGGCGGGTTCGTCGCCGGTTCGCAGGCACTGATTGATTGGCTGGCGAATCGCGCCCGGCCCTACGTCTTCTCCACGGCCATGCCGGAGGCGATGGCGGCCGCGGGACTGGCCGCGATCCGCGCCGTCCAGGAAGAGCCGTTCCGCCGGCAGGAACTTCTGCAGCGGGCGACTGCCCTTCGCGAACAACTCACTTCCCACGGGCTTCAGATCGGCCGTTCGGAAAGCCAGATCATTCCCGTCATTCTTGGCTCTCCGGCCAGGACTATGCAGACGGCGGCCCAGCTCCGACAGGCAGGGTACTTCGTTCCCGGCATACGTCCGCCGAGCGTCCCTGAGGGAGAATCGCTGCTCCGCATCAGCCTCTCCTGGCTGCACCAGCCGGCACAACTCGACTCTTTGGCGCAGACTCTCCGGCAAATCCTTCCTACTTAGCGACGTTGTCTATCCGACTCCCCCGCTAACTCTTGACGCCGCCCCAAAAAAATCCAGAGGATCGCTATTCCCTCCCGCAGGGGATTTGTGTGTATAATTTTCCTCGGATGGAAAACCTGGTGGTTTTCCTGCTGGAGGATTGACGCATGTTGCTCCGCTCTTCGCCAAAGATCTCCGTGCCCGAGCCCTCGCTTCTCCGGGCGCACGCGATCGTCAAGCAGGCGTGCTCGTCAGCAAAGGCGATTTTCATGAGGGCCGCGAGGCTCCGTCTGAAGTCCCACTGCGTGGCTCGCCGGTTCGCTGCTTTGAACCGGCTGGCGTCTTCTGGGTCATTTTGTTGCCAGCGTTTTTTTGGAAGAGCCTTCGGGCTCGCAGGTGAAAGCACATGAGCAAGAATTTGTATGTCGGAAACCTCCCCTTCGGCACGACGACCGATGATCTGCGCGATCTGTTCGCGCAGTACGGCAACGTCAAGTCGTCGCAGGTGGTGATGGACCGGGAGACGGGGCGCAGCCGCGGCTTCGGGTTCGTGGAAATGAATGATGGCGCGGAAGCGGCCATCGAGGCCCTCAACGGCAAGGAATTTCAGGGACGGAGCCTGGCAGTGAATGAAGCCCGGCCCCGCGAGGAGCGTCCTCGTGGCGGTGGCGGAGGAGGAGGCGGTGGCGGCTACCGGGGTGGGGGTGGCGGAGGAGGGGGCGGAGGAGGCCGGGGACGCTATTAAGCGCGCCTTCGGCATGAGACTGTGACAAGCGAGCGGGGAGCCGAAAGGCTCCCCGATTTTTTTGCGATGGAAGGAAGAAATTTGAGGTTACAACAGCTCGAGGACGTGTTCGCCGCCATGGGCTGGATTGCCCGTCAAACGCCTCTGGCGCGAGTCGATCACTAGATCCAGCATCTCGAGCGGGATTTGACCAATCAGCGGCGGAACATCGTCGGGAACCTCCATGACATCCACCGTGCAGAAGCGTCCTTGAATGGTTACTCGTACCGGCTCGTAAACGGCGATCTGACGCGTTCCGCCGCTGGTAATCGCATTCTTCTCGTAGCTCTTGGCAAGTCCCAATTGCAGAATCATTCGTGTTGGAAGGGCCAGCGTCGTGCACCCCGTATCAACCAGCGCGTCAGGTATTTCAATCCTGCGGACCTGTGTTGCAGGTATCTTGCCGCGATGTGCATCCCACAGATCAGTGTTGTTTTCGATCGTTGCACTCGCGATTACGCGACCCATTCCCGTCTCCATGACAAGCCTCGCTGCTTCGATCTCGATTCCCATACTACTATTGTAGAGCGGGAAGCCCATTGCAAGCTACAAAAAAAAGGACGGGCCTCTCGGCCCGTCCTTTGGATTTTGATATTTTCACGCCACTCCGGACGCTTAACCAAACAATTTCGTAACCGGATCCGCCTTCACCAGCTCACGGGGCTGGTTGAGGTGGTTGTAGACGATGGTGGCTGGATTGATGCCGACGGCGTGGTAGATCGTGGCCAGCAGCTCAATGGGGTGGACCGGGGTTTCCAGCGGAGCGGAACCGGTCTGGTCGCTCTTGCCGTAGACGAAGCCCCGCTTGATGCCGGCTCCGGCGACCACTGCCGTATAGCAGTAGGGCCAGTGGTCGCGGCCGTCGTTGGTGTTGCTGTTGCCGCTGGTGGAAACGCCGCGCTGCGGGCTGCGGCCGAATTCACCGAGGGCCACAACCAGCGTCTCGTCGAGCAGGCCCCGCTCATCCAGGTCGCCGATCAGGGCGGAAAGCCCCGCGTCGAGCATGGGAGCCGACTGCTTCTTCATCCGGTCGGTCAGGCCGGTATGCACGTCCCAGGAGTGGTTGTCGCTGTTGGCTACCTTCGGCCAGATAACTTCCACCACGCGGGTGCCGGCTTCCACCAGGCGGCGGGCGAGCAGGCAGCACTGGCCGAACGTGTTGCGGCCATAGCGTTCCCGCATCGCGTCGGTTTCCTTGTTCAGGGCGAACGCTTCGCGGGCCCGGCCCGACATGATCAGGGTGAGGGCGGAATCGTAGTACTTGTCGAGGTCGTATTTGGCGACGGCCTTGTCCACCTCGGGCATCCCTTGGTTGATCATGTCCCGCAGGCGGGCGCGGCGATCCAGTCGGGCCTCGGAAACTTCCGGCCGCAACGTCAGGTCGTCTACCCGGAGCTTGTCCATCTTGGCCAGGTCCATGTCGTCCCCCGGCGGAAAGAGATAGTAGGGGTCATACGCCCGGCCGAGGAACCCGGCGGTGCCGGCCTTGTTGACGACATTGCTCTCCTGGAGCGGACGGGGCATCATCACGAACGGCAGCATGGGGACGGTCGGCGGCTTGAGGCGGACGATGTTGCTGCCGAAGGTGGGATAGTCCTTGGGGGTCGGCGGCTCAAGCTGGCCGGAAGGGCTGACCTTGTCCGCCGTGTAGCCGGTGTGCAGTTGATAGATGGCGGCCGTGTGATTGAAGAGGCCGACGGGCGTGTAGCTCATCGAGCGGATCATCGTGAGCTTGTCGGCGACCTGGCCGAGCTTGGGCATCAGCTCGGTGGTGTCCATGCCGGGGACTTTGGTCTGCGCCCGGGCGAAAACGCTCTTCACGTTGTCCGGCACACCATCCTTGGGATCCCAAAGATCCAAGTGGCTCGGCCCGCCTTGCAGGTAGCACATGATGACCCGCTTGGCCTTGCCCCATCCCGGCCCGCCGCCGCTCGCGGCGGGAGCATCCGCTGCCTTGGCCTGAAGCTGCATCATGCCACCCAGGGTCATGCCCATGATGGCCGAGCCGCCGACGCGGAGAATATCGCGGCGGGTGACTCCGACTTGCGGGTCGCAAACATCCTTACCCGGCTGTCCAGGAATGCAAAGCATGGTTTCATCTCCGAGTGGCGGGCGGTTCGTGTGAGGCGAATCCTTGGCAAGAAACGAATTTGGCGGGACGAGGCCGCAGCCTCGCTATCATTCGTCCTTTCGTACCCTGTCAGTATAGGGAATGTTGCGAGCCGGTGTCAATCTTTCGCTGGAATTGCCTTGGTTTACTCTAGTTTGTCCCAAGTTTGTCCGAGGAACCGCGAATCCAGCCATGTGCCGGCCCCTGGAGGGGGCTACTTCTGCCCCTCGCGGATCTTCCTGGCGGCGGCGTAGTCTTCCTCTTCCAAATCTCCCCGCCCCTGGTAGTGCCAGAAGTCGGCTCGGTTCTCCAACCACTGGGCGCTCTTGGGGTTGGTGCGAACCGCCTCGTTGTGCTCGCGCTGGGCTTCGTCGTCTCGGTCCAGGTTGTCGAGGGCGATGGCCCGATAACTGTGGGCGCAAGCCTTGATGTGGGACGGGAGGTTGTCGCTCTCCAGCACCTGGTTCACGATCCGCAGCGCCTTCTCGTTGAGCTCGTCGTTGTCCACGAATTGGCCCGCATTGTTATAGACCAGCACCAGGTTGAGAGCCGCATAGGGATCGGACGGGTTGAGCGAGGCGTACTTCAGAGCGTCCCGCTCGGCATATTGAATTTGCTTCCAAGCAGTGTCCTCGTCCACCTGGCGGCGGTGCTTGAACCAGTAGTTGAGATAACCGTCGCAGCGGATGTTATAGGTCTCGGCGTAGTTGGGGGCCAGCTTCGCGGCCTGGGTGCATTTGGCCACTCCTTCGGCGTGCTTTTCCTGGTTATAGATCAGATCGGAGCCTTCACTGACAAGAGCCATTGCTTTCCGCACCTCCAGGTCCGCCGGGTCGTCCTCCAGCCAGCGCTTGATGTCGAGCGACTCTTTGCCAAGGGGCAAGGGAATCTTGTCCTCCAGGCCGTGATGGGCGATGAGCTCCCAGACGGAATCGATCCGGACTCCATGGGGAATCGACTGGATGTTACCGCCGGCTCCGGTCAGGTATTTCGCGCTGTTATGCACCGCCACCACTTGCCCGCTGGGCAAGAAAATCGGCGAGCCCGAGAAGCCCGCCCAGGTGGACATGGTGTATTGCAGGAACTGCTTCTGGCCCATCGGCACCGTCACCTTGTTATGGAAGTCCGTCAGGCGGCTGACGACGCCATCATGGAACGTGGCCTCGGCGGTCTCGCCAATCTGCGGCCAGGTGGTGGTGTCGGTGCCGGGATAGCCCATGATGGCGACGGACTGGGCGAAGAGGGTATCGAAAGTCTTGGGGGCGGCCATCTTGAACTCTAGCGTCAAGTCCGGGCCGTCAGCCGTCATCTGCAGAATCGCCACGTCGGGACAATTGGGGTCCACTCCCCCTTCGCCCGGGTCGGACGAGCGGACCGATGCCCCGCCAACTCGCCGCCGCACGCCAGGGTGATACCAGGCTTTGTCCACCTTGTAGATTTGCGATGAGCCATCCATGAGGGCGAGCATGCTTCCGCCAGCGCTGTGCATGATGTCCGCGACGTGGGCATTCGTCGCCAGCAGTCGGTGTTTCTTCGACACCACCCACGCCGTCCCCCGGCCATGCTTGGGATGCCCCACCAGAAAAATCCCCTTCTGCGAAGTCCGCACAAAATCCCCCAGCTCCTGCCGCGCCTGCTGCGAGGGCTTCGACCACGCCGGCAATGAGCCGGTCTCCGCCGAGAGGCCGAGCGAAGCGCCGAGAGTGTCCTTGGGGGCCTGGGCGAGGAGGGGAGTGGTGATGCAGAGAAGCAGTGCGCAAATACAGAAACTGCGGAACATGGCGAGGCTCCCAATCTTGATTTGGCTCCAATCTAATCGAGCCGTAGTGGAGCGGCAATCAAGCCGCCATCGTGGCTTGGAGGAGCGCCCGTGAGAGCTGGGGAGGCCCAGCCCTAACTCCCGTCTGCGCCCTGTTTTATGCAATATCATCGGATCACTTACTCATGTCTTGATACACATTTTAGAGGTAACTCATCAAAACACTTGGGCCGATTCACCTCGCCGCAAGTCCCTTCGGCAACTGAAGTTGCGCTCCTGGCCCTCGCCGTAAGTCCCTGTATCAACCCCCAAATCAGCCCTGTTCTGATACACCCGCTGGCGGCAACTCCTTCCCTAGCAATCCTTTACGGCCTGTATCAAAAGCGGCAGAGTGCAATCGGAGTAGCCGGAGGCCAACGGCCTCCGGGTCTACACCCCATTGCGATTCCACCTCCCAAAGCGGTTTGATTCATGATTCACGCGTACCTGTTTTCGCTGATTCAATCTCTTTAAGTCCCTTAATTACAGTCTGTTGCGGTGATTCACGGCGTGAATCAAGCCAAAACTTGATTCACGAGGGCCGGCGAGCGGCCAGCGTAAGCTGGCTGATTCTTATCGCCGACAAACCAGAGTTGCCAGCCAGCGGACGCTGGCCGCTTCGACTTCAAAACCACCAGATTGCCAATCATCTCCGGCCGGCCCGCACCGTGGGATTGCCCCCCCGCGCGAGGCTCCCGGCCAGATACTCCATTCGTACACACTTTATATTGTCACAGTCAATACCTTGGAACAAAGATTTTCCAAGATTTTTCGAAGATGCCGCTGGCACGCGTCTGCCGGGCTCGCCCCATTTGGTTCTTTGCCCCAACTTGGTTCTTTGCCCCAACTTGATTCTTTGCCCCAACGGGGCAGGCTATGTCAGCCCAGGGTGAAGGCGGCGCAGCCGCCGGAGCCCTGGGGAAGGGTTTCGGGAGTTGCCGAAAGCCCCAACGGGGCGGGCTAGCCCCACACGTATCGCTCGTCGATCACAATGCCGTGCTTCTGGCACAGCCACCTGTTTGTCCTTGAGCCATGGCGTGCGGTGCTTGGTGCTCCAGACCATGTGAATCAGCACTTTGGCGAGCGATTGCGGCATCATTCACCTCTTAGCGCGCCCCTTTGGGGCTTCGGATGACGTTGCGCATCCTAACCCAGGGCTGCGGGGGCTGCGCCCCCTTCACCCTGGGCTGGCATAGTGCGGCCCGTTGGGCCTGAAGACCATGAGGTGCAACCGCGGCCGCCGTTTTCGTCCCGAAGGGACCATGCAGGACAGCCGGGGGCCAGGGAGCGCAGCGAACGCCGCCCCCGGTAGGAGGTGACGGCGCGATTTTGCCCTGCAGGGGCAAGGCAGGTGGACGGGGCTCCATCGGCCTGCCGCACCCCGTTGGGGTGCAAATCAATCGGGCATCCCTAACCCAGGGCGTTGCCCTGGTCTGTCCTGCCAAGCACCTTCGGTGCGAAGAATCCCAGCTCAGAGTCTTCGGCGAAAGAGGCGTGCTCGCGAGTGGCCTGATCGCGCTCGCCAAAGACGGAGGCCGCGGCCCCAACGGGCAACTGATTCCAGCCCTGGCTCTTCGACGCTTGGCGAGCGCAGCGCTGCCAGAAAGGCGCAGTTACGTCCTCTCCTCTAACCAGCGTCTCTCTCTCGGTTTTCGCCGATTTTAGGTGGTGCCTCAATAGCAGGTGAATTTCCTGGAAGCTTTGCCAGATGATTCTGTATCCGTTTGACGTCCATGCAGTAGTACAACTGATGCACGACCAACAGTCCAATGAGCGATGACTTTTTGTTGAACTGTGACGTTGTAGCT
This sequence comes from Pirellulaceae bacterium, assembly GCA_051004015.1. Taxonomy (GTDB): domain Bacteria; phylum Planctomycetota; class Planctomycetia; order Pirellulales; family Pirellulaceae; genus SXOA01. The sequence goes on from JBPCKT010000088.1 coordinate 17,724, forward strand.
ACGCCGTGCGAGACGCTGTGGCGAGAAACATCGATGCTTTGGGCAACTGGATTGAAATCTGCGAAGTAGACGGTTTGAAGGTATTTTGCGAACCAGTGCGGCAAGAGCAAACAAGCGGTCCTATCCAATCTTTCGGAAACGGCGGAGTTTGAAAGGTTGGTTTGAGTGGGCTTTTCCACCGTTCCTAGGCTGGCGTGGTGGGTACGCAAGATACCTTCGATTCTTGGGAACAGGAGAGAGGTGCAACTCAGAAAGTCGTCTTGCTGAAATCTCTCCACCGCGCGTTCCAAAATCTCAAAGTGTGGTGCTAAAGCGGGATGTTTGCTCCACACTTTGAGCAATTCGGGTAGTCGGCCCTTCACTTCAAGGGCAACCTCGTCAAGTTTCTCATCGGGGTCCCAGCCGCACCGGATATAGCTGATTAGCTCGTCAATGGTTCCATGGGGCAGAGCTGCAAAGGGAAACCATTTTGCCTTAAACAAAGCTTCCCATTCAGATTCCGTAATGGAAAATCGCTCTTGAAAGAGCACTTGACAGTACACCTGTCCCAAGAGGCTGAATAGGTCATAGTCTCTGGGCTTTGGATCTGGCCCTGCGATAGGTCCAAAATCGTAGAACAAGCCCTTTCGCCATCCTTCCGAAAAGACGTAGAGAACGCCAGCCTCGGCAGGCACATCGACGCTTAGCTCCAGCCGGTCTAGGTCCACAATATCGTTTTTTGAGACACGCTCACCCGCCTTGATCGACCGCGAAGGGCGCATCCTCACTTTTTGGCCGACCTCGTTGACGTAGACCGTTGCCTTGCCATCTCGGTCTAAGATCGCCAAGAGCGACTCGACCTGAGAAGGTCTGATTGGAGGCGTCAGCTTTCCTAGAATCTCAGAGGGAAGTCCCTCAAGGCGTTGGATAAAGTGCTGTCCGTCTTCAGTAGACGTGAACTCCATGCACTGGATGGATGCTTGTTCGCCCGCACGCGCACCGGAAATCGCGTAACCAGCGGGTGGCATTTCCAGGTCGATAACCGTTGGCATAAGAACACTCCTTGTGCCTATTCTGACACGCACGCCAAAGAAATGTTCGGGGTTAGAACCTGGGGACGGCATCCATTAGAATCGCGAGAGTCTCCGGACTGGCTCAATTTCTTCTAACTTCGTTTAGTGCCGGTCGAGGCTCTGCTCCGCCGCAGCAAGCGGAAAGGCATTGCGTCGTCTCGACAGCCAGTAGCTGAGCGTCTCGGCTGTCGTTGCCCCCCTTCCTCATTGACTGCCTACGGCCTTGCGGCCCGGGGGGACGGTTGCGGGCCACATCTCACCCAATCAATTCCTCCACCACCTTCCCGTGCACGTCCGTCAGACGGAAGTCGCGGCCGGCGTAGCGGTAGGTGAGGCGGGTGTGGTCGAAACCCATGAGGCGGAGGATGGTGGCGTGCAGATCGTGGACGTGGACCGGCTTTTCGACCGCTTTGAAGCCGAATTCGTCGGTGGAGCCGTACGTTTGGCCCCCCTTCACGCCGCCGCCGGCCAGCCAGCAAGTGAATCCCCAGTGGTTGTGGTCGCGGCCGTTGATTTTGCCCGCGTTGGCTCCGGCTTGGGGCAGCTCGACGGTGGGAGTGCGGCCGAATTCGCCACCCCAGAGGATGAGCGTTTCTTCAAAGAGCCCTAGCCGCTTGAGGTCGGTAATGAGGGCCCCGATGGCCTGGTCGCACTGGCCTGCCAGTTTGCGGTGTTCGACTTCGATGTCGTCGTGACTGTCCCACGGCTGGCCTTGGCCATGCCAGACTTGCACGAACCGGACGCCGCGCTCAATGAGCCGGCGGGCGATGAGGATTTGCCGGGCCTGCGTGCCGTTGCCGTAGGCTTCCAGCACGTGCTTGGGCTCGCGGTTGACGTCAAAGGCCTCGGCTGCTTCCTGCTGCATGCGGTAGGCGAGCTCGAAGGAATGGATGCGGGCGTCCAGGGCCGGGTCGCCGCCGCGCTGCTCGGCGTGTTTTTTGTTGAGGGCGGCGAGCACGTCAAGTTGCCGCCGCTGGGCGGACTGCGAGAGGTAATTATTGTGGATGTTCTCGACCAGCTTTTCGACGGTGCGGTGTTCGGTGTTGACGTAGGTCCCCTGGAATACGCCGGGCAGGAACGCTCCTTGCCAATTCTGCGTCTCCTGAATCGGATACCCGCCCGGAACCATCGCCACAAAGCCGGGGAGGTTGAGGTTCTCGGTTCCCAGTCCATAGGTGAGCCACGACCCCATGCTCGGCCGCACCAGGCGAGAATCGCCACAGTTCATGAGCAGCAGCGAGGGCTCGTGGTTGGGAACGTCGGCGTGCATCGAGCGGATGACGGCGATGTCGTCGATGTGCCGGGCGGTGTGCTGGAACAGCTCGCTGACCTCAATGCCGCTCTGGCCGTACTTCTGGAACTTGAACGGTGAGGGGAACGCCGCCCCGGTCTTTCGCTCGGTTGCCAGGTTCGCCGTCGGCAGCGGCTTGCCGGCATATTTCTCCAGCGATGGCTTGGGATCGAACGTATCGATGTGGCTCGGTCCGCCGTTCATGAACAGGTGAATCACCCGCTTGGCCTTCACCGGAAAGTGCGGCCTGCGTTCCGCCAGCGGATTCTGGTAGCCGGCCGTTTCGTCGCCGGATTTGGTGGCGGCTGCTCCGGGGCCTTCCGCGCTGAGCAAGCCACCTTGCTGCAGCACGCCGGCCAGGCCCAGCAGACCGAGCCCCATCCCGGAGCGGCGGAGGAGCTCGCGACGGGTGAGTGAATCGTCAAATCGAGGAGTATGGTCGGGCATCATTCGGGAATGCTCTATTGATCGAGTTCGAGTACGGCTTTCAAGCCTTCCGCCACACGATTCATATCGTCGGTCGTAAGGTTCCCTATCCGGCGTACAAGACGTTTGATGGAAACAGCACGAACTTGGAAGGTGTCAACCGTGGAAGCCTTCTCAAGCCCATTGGTCGTGTCACGCTCAATCCGAATCAACCAATCGCAGCCCGCAAATTTGTCTTGCCAGGCAGTGATGGGTGCTATGACTCGCAAAGCAAGTATTCCCACGGCGTCCGAATTGACAATTACGGCCGGTCGTATTTTCTTGATTTCGTCACCGATAGCCGGATCGAGATTGACGAGCCAGATTTCACCCCGCGAGGTGGTCATCATGAACCTCCTCTGCATCAAGCAATTGCCAGTCCATTACCTCTTTGTCACGTTCATAGTATTCCTTGAGTGTCGCGGCAGCCGCGGCTAATCGTGCCTGCCGTTCTGCGATTGATTTACTACCCACGAGACGAGGCTTGGTCATCAAGCTCGAGGCCGCGCTAATGACGACCAGGCGATCCGCGTCGGAAAGGTTTCCTAGTTGCTGGACAATTTCAGTTACACTCATGGCTTGGCTCCAACGGAGACTATTCTTCCTTATCAATCAATATACATCCCCTCATTCGTCAGCAGCAAAAGCTGGCAGTATTGCTCCCAGGGGGAGAGCCGAATGCCGCTCTCGGCCGGTGCGGAGCCGGCGGCGTCGATGAATTGGCGGCCGATACTAATTTCGTCTTCTGTTGGAGTGCGAGAGAAGAGGACTTCGTAGAGGCGGGTGATTCGGGCGGCAGGATCCGCAACTTCGGCAACGTCGGGGCGGGCGGCCAGGGCGCGAGATTGGTCGACCACGAAGGGGCTGTTCATCAGAAACAGGGCCTGCTGGGGGACCGTTGTACGCGAGCGACGGGCGGAGCTCTGGTCGGGGCTGGCGATGTCGAACACGCGGAACATGCCGGGAAGATCTTGCCGGTCGATGAAGCCATAGACCGCGCGGCGGCGAGAGTAGTTGGCGGCCGTCAAATCGACCGGCCGGCCGCCTATTTGTGCATCCAGCCGTTCGGAGACGGCCAGCAGCATGTCCCGCGTTGCTTCGAGCTCCAAGCGGCGGCGGTTCATCCGCCACAACAGGCGATTCTCCGGGTCGGCAGCGCGGGCGTCGGGACGGTCGATGCTGGCCTGGCGGTAGGTGCTGGAAAGGAGCAACTTGCGATGCAGGCTCTTCAGCGACCAGCCGCTATCGAGCAGCGAGGAAGCCAGGTAATCGAGCAGCTCCGGATGGGTTGGCGGGTCCGACCGGATGCCGAAGTCACTGGGAGTTGTTACCAGCGGTTCGCCGAAGTGGTGCATCCAGAGGCGATTGGCAATCACGCGGCGAGTGAGCGGGTTTTCCGCGGAAATGATGCTGTTCGCTAAATCCAGCCGGCCGCTGCTGCCGTCCTTGAATGGCGAACGCTCTTGCCCGGCCACAACAAGCAGGAACTGCCGCGGAACTTGCTTTCCAGGGCGGCCTGGATTGCCCCGGATGAGAACGCGAGGCTCATGTGGCGTCGGAGTATCGTTGAGGACCATCGCCCGCGGCGGAGCGACCGGCGAGTTGGCCTGGAAGGATTCCATCTTGCGGCGGATTTCATTCCGCTTCTGCCGCTCGTCGCGGCTGAAGAGCTGCTGGATGTCGGCGAGGGGGATATTCGTCGGTGAATCCTTCCCCGCAATGATTTGCGCCAGTTGCCGCGCATCCTCCGGCAACTTGCCAAATGCTTCTTCGTTGCCGCCTGCTTTGAGCCATTCTTCGTGAGCGTCGGCCAGCAGCTTGCCGTAAATTCGAGCAATGTCGGGCTTGATTTTCGGAGCATCCGCAGCGAACGCTGCCTTTACCCGCGGATTGCATTGACCTCCGGAAGTTCCATCCGGCAGCGTCTTCCATTTCGCTAGGACTCCGGCTGCCTTCTCTTCAAAACCATCCGCCGGCAGAGCCGCCAGTTCCCACCACAGGCCGAGGGCGGCATGCTCCGGCCGGGCATTCTGCTTCAGATACTCCCGCCACTTCTCAATCAGCCGCCGCCGCAAATCCTTGGCATTGTCCGAGAGAAAGGAGAGGGCCTTGAAAACTTGCAAATCCTGTTCATCAAACAGGGTCCGCGCCAGATAATCCGCCGGCTGCTTGCGGGTCTTGTCCAACAAAGTCGCATGGACTTTCACGTCGAAGTCCGCCAGCTCCTTTTGCTTGGCCGCCAGTTCCTTCTCATAGGCCTGGTACTCCACCGACTGCTTCGCCTCCCCAATGAGTGGCAATTCCGCCGGCTGCTGGCTACTGTCGAAGACGCCGAACAGCGAGTAATAATCGTCGGTCGGGATGGCGTCGTACTTGTGGTCATGGCAGCGGGCGCAGGCGACCGTCATTCCCAAAAGGCCGCGGCTGACAACGTCAATCTGGTCGTCAATGTCGTCGTGATGATTGTTGAACTTCCGCCCCGTCGTCAGAAACCCCATGGCCGCCAGCGGCGTCTTGTCTTCGCCCAACGGCAACTTATCGGCGGCCAGTTGCTCGACGATGAACCGGTCGTAGGGCAAATCCTGATTGAACGCCCGAATCACATAATCACGATAGGTATAGGAGAATGCATATTTCCGCTCCTGCATGAAAGCGTACCCCTTGGTATCACCATAGCGGGCCACGTCCAGCCAATGCCGGCCCCACCGCTCGCCATACCGCGGCGATGCGAGCAACCGGTCAATCAGCTTGTCGTACGCGTCGGGCGAAGCATCCTCGACAAACGCCTGTACCTCCTCCGGCGTCGGCGGCAGACCGAGCAAATCGAAACTCACGCGGCGAATGAGCGTGCGGCGGTCGACTTCCGGCGAGGGCATGAGCTTCGCCGCATCGAGCCGCGTCAGAATGAATGCATCAACCGGCGTATTCAACCACTCCGCCTTGCTCACCGTGGGGATCGCCGGCCGCTCCACGGGTTGTAGGGACCACAAGGTCTTTCGCGCCTCCGCAGCACGCTGCTCCGCGCTTTGTTGCTTCGCCCCTTCCGCCGACTTCGGCCAGGGCAATCCCATCTCCACCCATTTGGAGATGTCCGCGATCTCCGCGTCCGTGAGCTTTTCCTCAGGCGGCATCTTGATGTCGCCGACGTGATGAATGGCCTTCACCAGCAGGCTCTTGTCCGGCTGCCCCGCCACGGCCCCCCGCTGGCCGCTGTCGCCACCTTCCAGAATGGCCGCTCGGCTGTCGAGTCGGAAACTCGATTCCTGCTTCTTCTCCCCATGACATTCCCAGCAGTTGCCGGCGAGCACCGGCCGGACATTCTTCTCAAAGAACTGCTCTTGCTCAGGGGTCGGCGGCATATCTTTCGCCATGGAGGAAGGAGCGAACCACGCCAGCAGGGCCAGTATCGACAGCAGATGCAGCGGTCGCGGCATGGTGGGAATGCTCAGGCAGGAATTGCGCGGGGCGGGGAGAGCGTAGCTCTGTTGCCATTATACCAAATGGGTATGCTAAACGGGGCCGATTCCGCATTCCCTTTTGGGCTGCAAATGGGCAGCTCTTACGACCCGCGCTACACCAGCCCCGTCACCGTCGCCTCTAGCCTCCACTGGCTCAGCGCCGGCGCGTTTTTGTTGAAAACTGCGTGGCAAATTCGCCGCTGCGGCATGAATTGACGCATGAGAAAGTTCAGGCGGTGGATGGCTATATTGAGGTTCCTGATCGGCCGGGGCTGGGCGTCACGCTGGACGAGGATTTTGTGAAGCGTCATCTCACCTCAGAGTCCCGCTAAGAGACTGTCCGGCCGTTGAGCTTGGTCGATTCGTTTCGGCGGCGACGGTATAATGAGTCTTGATGAAACCAAGAGTCTATCTCGAAACGACGATTGCGAGTTACCTGACGGCTTGGCCGAGCCGTGACTTAGTCATGGCGGCTAACCAAGCAACAACTCGGGAGTGGTGGGCGAACCGTAGCGACTCGTTCCAAATCTTTGTTTCGCAAACGGTCATCCAGGAGTCCAGCGCGGGCGACCAAGATGCTGCGCAACGCCGATTGGAATTTTTGAAGCCATTTCCACGACTGGACATCACGGAAGAAGTGGAGACATTGGCCGCGAGATTGATCGCTGGGGTTCCCTTACCTACCAGGGCGCAGGCGGATGCCGTCCACATTGCGGTCGCCGCCGTTCACGGCATGAAATACCTGCTGACGTGGAACTGCACGCACATCGCCAATGCGACATTGCGCTCCGAGATCGAAGCCGTTTGCCGGTTGGCGGGTTATGAGCCTCCCATTGTCTGTACGCCCCAGGAAATGCTGGGACAAGGAGAACAAGATGCCTGACACCATAGTCGACGAAATCCGCAAAGTTCGTGATGAGTATGCGAATCGATTCAATTACGATCTGCATGCCATGTGTTCCGATCTGCGTCGTGAACAGGAACTCAGCGGTGCTGAGGTCGTTTCATTCATTAAGAAAAATGGTGCGGTTCCGCCCTCCCAACCACGCGATCAACCCGGCACCGACAAGCCAGCGATTCGTGTCTGACCATGGGGCATGGCATCCAATTCTCCGTCTCCCCGCCCGGTGGTGACCGATTGCATCACCTGACCGAAGAAGACGTGCGTGTCGTCCTGTCTCGGCTTCCAGTGGAAGAGTGGAAACGCCTGCGTCGCGTCCACTTCAACGACCAAAGCCGTGGTGCAAGAACACTCGGCTACGTCAACCGAGGGCGGCGCGAGATCGCGTTGTGCGCCTTACCACCGCGCATCAGCTTGACGAGGTTTCTAGTCAAAGGGCAGTCGCCCGAGCAGTTCGGGGCCAAGCGGGGGGGCAAATGGTCCGAGCGGGCAATCCGGCGGTTCCTGCTGTACGACGTATTCCTGCATGAACTCGGCCACCTAAAGATCGTGGACGACAAGGCGAAGTCGGTACGACGCAAGTTCGCCCGCGAGAAGTATACCCAGGAGTTCGGAATGTCTTGGTGCAAAAAGCTGTGGTCTCAGCCTTTCCATCATCCGGACGCGGTACACAGCCCACCAAGCAAAGAGGAACTAGCGGATGCAGGCAACAGGATCGCGGATACGCTGTATCTCATCGAACGGAGGCCCGATGACACCGAACTTTTCCAGGAGTTGGGGAAGTTGTACCTTAAACAAGGCGAGTTGGATGAGGCCAAGGCGGTATACGAGAAGTCTCTCGAACTTGATCCTCGAGATCCGTGGACGCACCTGTTTTTGGGGAACTGGTACAATTCGCAAAACGACTTTGCCAGCGCTATAAAGCCGTTCTCGCACGCCGCCACGCTGATGCCGGACTGTGCAGTGCCCTTCTGGTGTCTTGCGGAGGCGTACGAGAAGCAAGGGAGGACAGAGTTGGCGGACGCGCATTACCGAAGAGCCGTCGAAGTGGAACCGTCCAATAAACTTGCACGCACTAAGCTCAAGGCGTGGCGAGAACGATTGGTTAAGGGCAACTAGTCATTCCCCCCATGTCCCACGACACTCTCATCGTCGGCGGCGGCATCGGAGGGGCCGTGTTGGCGAACCTGCTTGCTCGCGGCGGCAAGCGGGTGGTCGTGCTGGAAAAAAACCTGGTGCCGCCGCCCATCGCCCGGCCCGAGATTCTCTGGCCTCACACGGTTGATTTTCTGCGGACGCTCATTCCCGCCAAGGACGAACATCGCTGGTTGCTGGCCGCAGAAGGCCTGCGCTTCTTTGAGAGCGGCGCTCTCGTCGGTCAAATCTCAGGGCGAGCGTTTCAAAGAGCCGGCATTCAGCCCTGGTCGACCGCCGGCCGGGAGACGCGGCGGCTGCTCCTGGAGCAAGCGGACTGCGAGGTTCTTCGCGGCGTCGAGGTCCGCGGATTGCTGAAGGAAAAGGGCGCTGTCGTGGGAGTAACCGCCCATTGCGTTACAGATGGGAGCGAGCGTGAGTGGCGCGCCCCTTGGACAATCGGTGATGATGGACCCGGTTCGCTCGTCCGCCGAGATGCCGGCATTCCGCTCACCACGCAAGGCGCCAATCTCGACATGCTCTCCTTCGGCTGCGAGTGGCCGCAAGAGTTTGCAGCCGGCAACGCGCACATTTTTTTGAACCCCCGGCACGCGGCGTCAGGCATTCTGGTTTGCGCCTGCATTCCGCAACCGGAAGGGCGGGCGGCGGGAATCATCGGAGTGCGTCCGAGGGCGTTTGAGGACGAAGCGTCTCTCCGCGGCGCTTTGGCGGAGTTTGCCGGGCAAGATCCCCGCCTCAAACAGATCCTAGGCAAACGGGTTTTCCCACGCGATTTTGTCCGCGTGCAACTGAAATTCGGAAACTCCCCCACCTATGTCCATCCCGGAGCGGCGCTCATCGGCGACGCGGCCCATCCCGTCACTCCCGCCGGCGGACAAGGGGCGAACCTGGCCATTGCCGACGCTCGCTGCCTGGCCGATGCGATACTCCGCGGCAATGATCCATTCCTGGCGGATTACAACCGCATACGGCGCAGAGCCGCGACTCGCTCGCTGCGGCTGTCACGCGGGGCAGCCTGGGCGTTTTCGCTCCCCGAAAGCGCTCTGGCCCATGTTCCGCTCTCCGCCGTCGTCCGTCTGGCCGACCGCTGGCCCAGCCTGCTACGCTTCGCGCTGAGGACACCGGCGACAGCGTTTCAGTGATACTACAGATGGCTCTCCAGCAACAGCCTCAGCTTCCTTAATTCTCCGATATGGTCCACCTCGGGCATCTCGGTGATGTTGACGGAGAGGGCCCGCGTGTACTTGGCCTTTTGCAGTTGCGTGATCAACCGGCCGTACTCGATCTCTCCCTGGCCGACCCGGACTTGCAGGGCCTTCTTGCTGGTGTCGCGCAGTTGCGTGTGATAGATGTATTTGATGAGCTTGTCGAGCGGCCGCCCTTGGTACGAGCCGCAGATGTAGGGACTGGGGTCCATCGTCAGGCCGAGCCCTTTGCAGTTGTCGCACAGGACCGTGACGGTATCGGGGTCTTCCGACAGCCGTCCCATCTGGCTTTTGATGCCGACCCGCACGCCGTGGAGCGTGGCGATATCGACGAGCCGGCGAAGATGCTCCACTTCTTCGTTGAACGGCGTGCCGCGCTCGGCCGAGGGGACCGTGATCGTCACCACCTTGGCCGCTTTGGCCATCTGGCAGATCGCCGTGAACTGCTCGTAGTGGGCTTCCTTCTCCGCCGTGATCCGCACGTCAAACGCCACCACGTCCAGCCGCCGGCTGTTGCGGCAGAGGGCGACGGCCGCCTCCACGTCAGCCGCCACTTCGCTGGGCTTGAGCTGCTCCCCATCCTCGAACATGGCGAACTCGACCGCCGTGTATTCCAAATCCGCCAGCCGCTCCATTGCCTTGACGAGCGACAGATCGCGAAAACATTCCGTTGATGCCGAAACAAACACGTGCATTCCTCCTGACCGCGTTCTGAAAGCGCCATCCTAGCGCAAAGAATCCAGAATCCACCAACCGCGTAGCTTACCGGCAAACGTGCTGGCAAGGCAACACCAGCCGCAGCGGGGAAGTGATAGCATTTTGGAGCGGCAAATCTCTTTCTGCGTTCCCCAGAGACAACTAGAATGGCAGGTTCAAGCACCTTTGGCCATTGCCATCTCAACCAAGGGACGGGCTAGGAAGCCCGTCCTACACGAGGAGTTCGTTATGATCGTCAATCCATCCACTTCACCTTCCGGCCAGCCCCAGCAGATCGTTGTGGTCCAGCGCTCCAGCGGCCTGGGAATGCTCATCGCCATGACCGGCTGGCTGGGGTTCTTCGCGTGCGGACTGGTGCTGCTGCTGCTCATCGTCCTGGCGGTGGCGGTTTATCCGGACCCGGACTCACTGGAGACGAAGGTCATTGGCGGGAATGAAGACGCCACGGGAAAGATCGCGGTCATCACCATCGACGGCGTGATCTCCGACGCCGAGGACGAAGGCTTCGTCAAGCGGCAGATTGATGAGGTGGCCGAGGATGACGACGTGAAGGCCATCGTGCTGCGGGTCGATTCTCCTGGCGGGGCCGTGACCGGTGCGGACTATCTCTTTCACCATCTCAAGAAGCTGAAGAAGGAGAAGGGAGTTCCCGTGGTGGTGAGCATGGGGGGCATGGCGGCCAGCGGCGGGTATTACGTCTCGATGGCGGTGGGGGACCAGAAGGATTCCATCTACGCCGAACCGACCACCACCACCGGCAGCATCGGCGTCATCATTCCGCACTACGACGTCAGCGGCCTGTTGGCCCGGTTCGACGTAAAGGACGATTCCATCAGCAGCCACGAGCGGAAGCAGATGCTGGCCATGACCCGCCCTGTCTCCCCGGAGCATCGGCAGATCATTCAAGGCTACGTCAATGAGACCTTCGACCGCTTCAAGATGATCGTCAAGGAAGGACGGCCGAAATTCAGCAAGGATTCCGCCGCGCTCGACAAGCTGGCCACCGGCGAGATTTTCTCCGCGGATCAGGCACTCAAGAGCGGCCTCGTCGACAAGATTGGCTTCCTGGAAGACGCGGTCGACCGCGCCCTTGAGTTGGCCGGTTTGACCGAGGACGACGTGCAGGTGGTGAAGTTCAAAAAGCCGGTCTCCTTCCTGGACGACTTCGCCCTGATGCAATCCCGCGCCAGCCGCGGCCCGCTTTCGGTGGACGACCTGCTGGAAATGTCCACCCCGCGGGCGTATTACCTGGTCACTTCGCTGCCGGCACTGGCCTCCAGCCGCAAGTAAACACACCCCTATCGACCACCAGTCAATCGGGAGGCGTCACGATGTCGTCCATTGCTGACGGAAAACCTGACAATCTGCACGCGGCGATTGCAGGGGGTGATTCAGCCGAAATTGCGCGGTACATGCTGGCTCAAGACTTTACCTTGGTTGAAGAGTATGACGACGAGGTGCTCGAGGAAAACGTGGGAGCCATGATCCTCGAAGTGGACGGGTTCCCGGCACTCGTGGCGTTCACGTCGGAAGAGTGCGCGGGGAATTTTGTCGACACGACGCCGGACCTGGTGGGATCCAGTGGAACCATGCCGGGATTTGTGGTCGGAGGGGACAGCGTATTTGAGTACCTCCCCGAGGGCTACGGCTTGATCCTCAACCCGGAAACGGAAGTGGAATGCCACGTCCTACCTCCCGATCTCGCTGCCCAAATCAAGAGATGCATTACTGGTGGTGCCCACAGCTCTGAAGCTCGCAGCCAATTGGGGACATTCTGAGCGGCGTTTAGAGTGGCCCTATTGTTCGACCCGTTTTCGATCCGATAGTGCCGCGTGGTTGTGCTTTCCCGGCGAAAGAACAGTAGAATAAACTCTCGGGCCGCTACAGCCTCGACAAACCCGGCACGGAAGCGACAGGACCATGAACGATCTGGACAGACTGGTGGAGCTCGTCAAGCAGGAACGCCACGTTTTGCTCTCACGGTGGCGGCAACAGGTGCGGGAGCTCCCGTCAGCGCGGCAGTTGGACATCCCGGCACTCAACGATCACCTCCCTGGACTCCTTGACGAATTAGCCAAGGCACTGGAATCGAAGTCTGACCAGTCGATCCCGGAAGCACTCCTCGAAGTCAGCCCTGCAGCTCATGGTCTACAGCGTGTCCAAGATGGATTTGATATTGAAGAGGTCGTCGCGGAGTACAACATCCTGCGCGGCTGCATCCACGATCTTGCCGACGACAACGGTTTGAATTTGCAAGGGAAGCCTTTTCACATCATCAATCGGGTCTTCGATCATGCGATCGGCTTGGCCTTGCAAACGTATGCCACGCAGCGCGCGCTGGAGGTGCAGCAGCGACGGGCAGAATATCTCGCCTTTGTGGCCCACGATCTCCGAACTCCCCTGAATGCCATTTCCTTGGCTGGGAGAGTCCTGGAGTTGACGCTTGCGGAGCGGGGCGGCAGCGCTGAAACAGCCCAGATGTTGAAGGCGTTGCGGCGCAACTTGCAGCATCTAGAAGGACTGGTCGGAAAGGTGCTTGAGGAAAATGTGAATCTCCAAACGGAAATGGGGATCAAATTGGAACGGCGAGAGCTTGATTTGTGGCCCCTTGTCGAGTCGCTCATCCACGATCTACATCCGGTGGCAGGGACCGCCAGCACCCAACTGTTCAACAAGGTGCCCGACGATTTGGTCGCCTATGCAGACGCCAACTTGTTGAGGCGGGTCTTTCAGAACTTAATCGCCAATGCGATTAAATACACTCCCCGCGGCGAGATTATCATCGGCGCACGAGAACATGGCGCGGAGGGCGCGGTTGAGTGCTGGGTCAGTGACAACGGTACGGGAATCCCCGCGGAGCTTCTCGAAAAAGTCTTCGACAAGGGAGAAACCGATCCGGCGAACGCGGGCGGAACGGGCCTGGGCCTCGCCATCGTGAAGACGTTTACGGAGGCTCACGGTGGGAAGGTGACCGTCGAAAGCAAGGAAGGGGTTGGTTCGACGTTTCGGTTTTTGCTGCCCACCAAGGCGAATGTAAGCGGCCTAACAAATCACTGAATCGGACAACGCTGCGGAGTTCCGGGCCGCTATTCTTGGCCTACTTGAGTCCCTCCCACGCCCCAATCAACAAGCTTGCGGCCCGTTCGATTTCGTCGTCGGTGGAGAACCAGCCGAGGGTAAGGCGGATGGTGCCGCGGGCCTCTAAGTCGGAGATGCCCATGGCGGCGAGCGTGGGGCTGACGGCGGCGGATTCGCTGTGGCAGGCGGAGCCGGTGGAGGCGCAGAGCTCGGGAATGCGGTCGAGCAATTCGTGGCCGACGACGCCGGGAAAGCTGACGCTTAGCGTGTTGGGGAGTCGCGGCGAAAGCTGGGCGTTGAGCTTGAGGTCGTCGCCGACGCCGGCTTGCAACAGGTTCCACAGGCGGTCGCGGAGTTTTTGCAGGCGCTGCTGCGACTCGTCGAGACTTTTTAAGGCCAGATGGCAGGCTCTTCCCAGTCCGACGATATGCGGCACGTTTTCCGTCCCCGCCCGCAGCCCCGCTTCGTGCCCCGCTCCGTGCATGATCGGCTCCAGCGGCACACCCCGGCGGATGTAGAGCGCGCCGATGCCTTTCGGGGCGTAGACCTTGTGCCCGGCAATCGTCAGCAGGTCCACGTCCAGCTCGTCAACCATGGTGCGGATTTTGCCCACGGACTGAGCGGCGTCGGTGTGCAGCAGCACGTGCCGCTCGTGGCAGATTTCGGCAATCTGCTTGAGCGGCTGGATTGCGCCGGTCTCGTTGTTGGCGTGCATGATGCTGACAAGCACGGTATCCGCCCGCAGCAGCGACCGGATGGCGTTCGGTTGGACAACTCCCTGGCCGGTGACGCCGACGATGGAGACGTCGTAGCCGATCCGCTCCAGAAACCGGACCGGCGCGGCGACGCTGGGATGCTCAACCGCCGAGATGATGACGTGCCCGCCGGCGCTCCGCCCCTGGTGCAGCAGGGCTCCCTTGATAGCCAGATTGTTGCTCTCAGTCCCGCCGGAGGTGAAGACGATTTCGTCGGCGTCGGCTCCGAGCAGACTCGCCACCTGGCCGCGGGCGTCTTCCACTGCTTCGTGTGCTGCCCGGCCCAAGGCGTGCGTGCTCGAAGGGTTGCCAAAATGCTCCGCCAGAAACGGCAGCATCGCCTCCTTCACGCTGGGTGCGATCGGCGTGGTCGCGTTGTAGTCGAGATAGAGCTGGCGCATGCAGGCATTGTAACGCTGCGCGGGTGAATTACCGTAGGACGACTAGCTGCCGCCTTCCGAGGCCAGCTCGGCCGAGGTCTTCACGTTGATCTGCTCGACGGCCTTGGAGAGGTCGGTGATTTCCTGGACGGTAGCGTTGCGGACCGCGGCCAGCCCGCCAAGCACGCCGACGACGACGATGGTGATGAGCAGGATCCACTCCAGGGCGAGCGCCCCTTTGCGGCGGATGGCCGAGTGCTTCAGCAGTGAGAAAGCCGACTTCATCGCAGTCTCCTTGATTACGAGCCGCCGACGTTGATGGCGCTGATGGCGCTCGCCAGGTCCAGCAGCTCGGCGTTGGTCGCGTTGCGGACTGCCGCCATGCCGCCAATGATGCCGATGACTAGCACGGTCACCAGCAGAATCCACTCCAGCGTCAGCGCTCCGCGCCGCTTGCGGCTGCGAAGCTGGTTCTTCTCGATCATGGCCCCACCTTTGCGATTTGGTCGCTGCGAATTGTCGGACTGCGGACAGGGAAAGGTCCGCGACCCCTAAAGCACACGGCGTACCAAACACGCGGAGAAGATGCGAACGTCGCGCTGCCGAGCGGAAACACCCATGTAGCAACACCTTTTGAGACCCGCGCGTTACAGACGGACTGCTGAGGATTTTCCGAGGTGTTGTGGATATGAAGCGCCGGATGTTTACGCAACTGCGCAGGGCGTGAAGCAATCAGGGCGCGCGACGAAACGAGCGGCTGGGAGAGCAGCGGGCCGCGCACATTTCCCGGAGCGCGATGGTAGCGGATGTATCGATGTTGCGGCGCGGAAATGGGGTATACTAGCGCCCATGCGCATCGGCATCCTAGCCCTGATCCAGGAATCCAACACCTTCATCTCCCAGCCGACGACGCTCCGCCATTTTCAGGAGGAGCTCCTGGTCAGCGGCGAAGAGATGCGGCAGCGGTTTGCCGTCGCGCATCACGAAATCAGCGGTATGTTGCATGCGCTGGAAGAACTGGGGGCGGAGGCAGTCCCTATTTTTGCCGCTCGCGCGCTGCCGTTTGGAGTGATTGAGCAAGGGGCCATCGAAACGCTGTTTTACCGAATGTTCGCCGAGCTCGACGAGACCCTCGCGGCGGGGAAGCTTGACGGCATTCTCGTCGCCCCGCACGGGGCTACGGTCAGCAAGCTCTTCCCCGACGTCGATGGCCACTGGCTGAGCGAAGTCCGCCGCCGCGTCGGGCCGGAGATGCCGATCATCGGCACGCTGGACCCGCACGGAAATCTATCGCCCCAGATGGTGGCCGCCTGCGACGCCTTGATTGCCTACCGCACCAACCCGCACCTCGACCAGAAGGCCCGCGGCATCGATGCCGCCCGGCTGATGGTCCGCACCGTGAACGGCGAGCGCCAGCCGACGATGGCCGCCGCGTTTCCGCCCATCGCCATCAATATTGAGAAGCAGTGTACCAGCGAAGAGCCTTGCTATTCCTTCTATAGACTGGCCGACGCCCAGCTCGCCGACGAGCGGGTTTTGTTCAACAGCATCATGCTCGGCTTTCCGTATGCCGATGTGGCCGAGATGGGCTCGGCCCTCATCGTCGTCACCAACGGCGACCAGGCATTGGCTCAGAAGCTCGCGAATGACCTGGCCCGTGAGCTCTGGAAGCGGCGCGACGACTTTGTCGGCACGCTGATTGGCATCGATGACGCCCTGGACCGTGCGAAGGATCTTCCCGGCCCCGTCTGCCTGCTCGACATGGGGGACAATGCCGGTGGAGGTTCACCGGCAGACGGCACGCATTTGGCCCATGTCATTCATGCGCGTCAACTGGATCGCTCCCTCGTCATACTCGCGGATCCGGAGTCGGTGAGCCAGGCAATCAAGGCGGGCGTTGGCAACCGCTCGCGGTTTCGCGCCGGTGGAAAGACCGACGACTCTCATGGATCCCCCCTCGAATGCGAGGCCACCGTCCTGGGCATCTACGACGGCAAGTTCGAAGAGCCTTTGCCTCGCCACGGCGGGTTCACCGTCATGGACCAGGGCCCGACCGCGATCATCCGCACGGACGACGGCCTGACGCTCGTCCTCACCACCCGCCGCATGCCCCCGTTCAGTCTGCGGCAAATCACCACGTTCGGCATCAAGCCCGAGGAGTTTCGACTGCTCGTCGCCAAAGGGGTCAACGCGCCGCTGGCCGCCTACCGCGAAGTCTGCCCCAACTTCATCCGCGTCAACACCCCCGGCTGCACCACAGCGGACATTCTCTCCCTCCCCTACCACAACCGCCGCCGGCCAATGTTCCCCTTCGAGCCGGATATGGAGTGGCAAGAATAGTACTCCTCTCGCTCCGCGAGAGGAATTCCTCACGCGGAGCGTGAGGAGTACTTTGAGAGCAATTGTTGAAGGCCACTCCGCAACGAATTGCCACGCACCCCCTCGAAGGAACCGCTCTGATTCATGATTCACGCTCGCTCGTTTCAGCGGAATCACGTCCGCAAAGTATTTGCTGTCAATAACTTGCGACATCCGTGGCATGAATCAGACCAGTTTCTTGATTCATCCGTTTCCGTCCCCCTCTCCCCCTTGGGAGAGGGCCGGGGTGAGGGTCTCGGCACCCCTTCATGCGCCGGCCGCCGCTCCCACCATCCCTGGCGCGATAAGCTGCTGATAAGGGGCCTTTGATACAGGTTTTCGCGAGCGTTTTTTGATACATTCTGTATCACCGTCCTGCTCGCAACTTCTTATTCCGCCGGCACTTCCGCCGACCAGCCGCTCGGCGACCTGCCTGTATCAGCGGTTTTCTTGATACACCAAAACCGCGCCATTTCGGGGGATGTATCAGCGATGTTATAAGCTGTTTTTCAAGCAGACTTACGCAATTGCCACCGGTATTAGTGGCAACTCTTCTTCCCCTACGACCCAATGCGCCTTCTCGATCTTTGTTCAACTGGCGCGCTAGGGCTTCGCGCGACCTGGGAGTCCCCATCCACTTCCCACAACCAGATTGAGAAAGAGCACCGCCCGGCCGGCCGGCCGGCATCGCAGTCCCCCTCTCCCCTTGGGAGAGGACCGGGGTGAGGGTCTGCCAGCACCCCCGGGCTGGTCATATTATACCAATGTCCAGTAGCGTATTTGGCACCATCCCAAAACTTTTTTGGAAATTCTGGACGGCCTTCCGCCTGGCACGAAAGTGCCGCTGGAATTAGTCCCGGGACAACTCAAAGAGAGACCATGCGTCAACATCAACGCCCCCCAGACCGCGTTCTGGCGGTGTGGTGGTGAATCAGAGTGAAACGGTGAGTAAAGGCGGTTCCCATCCCCAGAGGGCTGAGTACAGCCCCGGCCAAAGCGGCCCCCAGCAGGCGCAGCGATTGGCGGCGCGGAACGGACTCGTCGAGCGACTTGGAGAATTCATCAAATAGATGGGTCATGGTTGATGCCTTTCGTGAGGAAGGAAAGTGGAGTGTGATTGTCAAGGGCTGGACTGTCGGTGCCGGGAGATCAACCCACTCATTCCGCCCATTGGCACACGCCGCCAGCGCAGTTCATGCCGGGACCGCAAACCACTCCGCACCCGCCGCAGTTGCTGGGGTCAAGTGCAATCTCGCGGCAAATGCCGTCGCACAGCGCCTGACCACCGAAGCACGGGCTGTAGCATGCACCATAGGCGCAGGCGGTCTGCGGAGGGCAAACCACACCGCACGCGCCGCAGTTGCTGGAGTCCGACATGAGGTCCACGCATTGCCCCCCGCAGATCGCACCACCTGCACATGCTATGCATGCTCCCTGGTAGCAGTACGGGGCTGATCCGGCGCAGACGTTGCCGCAGGTGCCGCAGTTGTTCGGGTCCGAATCCACGGGAGTGCAGACCCCGTTGCAGAGGAGCGCGCCGCTGGTGCACCCGTAAACGCAAGCGCCCCCGACGCACGCGTTCCACCCATTGGGACCGGAGGCGGGGCAGACGTTGCCGCAGGCACCGCAGTTGTCGACGTCCGAATCCAGGGAGGTGCATTTCCCGCCGCAATTGACAGCACCCGTAACGCAAGTGTACACGCATTTATTGGAAACGCACGCGCCCTGCTCGTAGGGACCAGGCGCGGGGCAAATGTAGCCACAGGCGCCGCAGTTATTGAAGTCGTTGGCGAGATCGGTGCAGGCGTAGGTCCCGCAGGCTCCACAGAGACGAGTGGGATTGCTGTTGCACGCCCGGCAGGCGGCGAGGCATTGATTCTGTTTCGTCTTGTTGGAACACCGGCAAAAGGCTTTGCACGGGTCATGCCCGGCAGCCCAGGCGGTTCCCAGCCCCAGAGGGCTGAAGATGGCCCCGGCCAAAGCGGCTCCCAGCAGGCGCAGCGATTGGCGGCGCGGAACGGAGTCGTCGAGCGACTTGGAGAATTCATCAAATAGATGGGTCATGGTCGACACCTTTCGTGGGGAAGGAAATTGGATTGTGGTTGTCAAAAATCAGTCAGAAACGCATTTGCGCCGTCGGTTGGGGATTTCTTCAGTTCGCCCAGGCCAGCTCCTTTCCCGCGAGGGCGGACGGTTCTAGGATCGGTTCGTCGGCGAGCGCCAGGATCGGCGCGACACCAACGGCGACGTCGCTGAGCAGGCTGCCCTGCTCGTCAATCAGATAACCGATGGGAGTGGCGAACATCGCGTATTGGAGCGAGATTTCCCACTGCCGCTGCATGACGATCGGAAAAGTCAATCCCAGCGCAGCCGCCTTGGCGCGAGTCGCCTCGGCATCCCGCCGGCTCAACATGAGCACCTGCAGGTCCGGCCGCTGAGAGTGAATCTGCTGTAGCCCAGGTGCCAGCTCGTCACAGGGGCCGCAGTCGGGATCAGAAAACACCAGCAGCACGCGCCCGCCTCGGAAGTCCGCCAGCGACAGCTCGCCTCCGTCGATCCGCGGCAAGCGGAAGTCGGGCGCGAGCGCGCCGGACTTTAGTCCGCTGCGGTTCAGGCGGCTGCGGGCCAGCGAGGGATCGTCCTTTAGTAGTCCGCTCACTCCGTGAGCGGACATGCCTGCACACGGAGTGTGCAGGCTACTTTTGGCCAGTTGCAGCAGAGATTCGGCACCCACCGTCAGTTCGCTGGCGATGCGTCCCGCGCCGTCGATCCGATATCCCATCGGAGTTCCCTGGGCGCGGAACCCAGAAGCGACTTCCATCTGCTCCTGCAGCAGGACGACGCAGCGAATGCCAAAACGCTCGACCAGCTTCCGGTTCTCCTCCGCATCGCCGGTGGTGATAACGACCGGAATCGCCCCGTCGTTCCCTCCGTCCACCGGCAGGGCTGCCAGGTCGGCGGCCATCTGGGTGCAGAACCCGCATTGCGGATTGAAGAAGATGAGCAGCACATTCCGGCTACGGAACTCCGACAGCTTGCGGCGCACTCCGGCCAGGTCCGGCAGCTCAAAATCCGGCGCGACCGCGCCGACCGGCAGACCGCCCGGCGAACCGGCGGCCTCGCGCTGCTTCGTTACGGCGCGCGGCCCGATCTGTTTCTCGATCGACTCCAGCCGAAACAGGATGCGGCCATTCTGGCGCGCGAGCTGGTACACGAGCCAGGTTCCGATGGCAATCAGCAGCCACGGCAACACAGTCCCGAAAAAGATGGTAATCATCAAACATTCTCCCTGCTGGCGAACAGTGCGACATTGAAAAAGGAAATCTCAAATCTCAAACAAATTCAAATGGGGAAACGTGGAAATTGGAAACATTTTCGGTTTCCTGCTTCTCGATTTCTGGTTTCTCGTTTGTTTGAGATTTGAGATTTCCGAATTTGTTATTGTGGTCCGCGATAAAACACTGAGCACTTCGACCCCAGCGCGCAGTGGGGCCGGGCTGGGGAGGGCTTGCCTTGCGGCAAGCCCCCACTGGCCGCTTTGGTTAGGGGTTCCCTGCGCCGGGCGAGGAGATGGTCCCCTCGAAGACACCGATGGTTTCGCCAGTAACTGTGTTCTTCAATCGCTCGACGGTGAAGCTCCCGGTGGCGCCCACGAACCGACCCGTACCGCCCGTGATGGTCGCGGTTCCCACGATGCTGAGGACGTTGGGCGGCGTAAACGTCGCTTGCCCGCTAATGGTGCCGAACACCGTATCGCCGTTAGCCGCTGTGAACAGAAAGGTCCCGCTTCCGG
>JBPCKT010000089.1:0-26932 GCA_051004015.1 Pirellulaceae bacterium
CGCGGAGAGGTCCGGTCCGCGCCCCCACACTCCCCCCCCCCCTCCCCCCCCCCCCCCCCCCCCCCCCCTCCCCCCCCCCCCCTCCCCAGCGTACCCGCCGACGCCGGCGGCAAGCTGAGCCGAAGTGGGGGAGCGGGAGGACTCGCGGACGAAATCGCCCGGCTGACCGGCGAGCGGATACGGTTCTTTCTGCTGCGGACGCATTACCGGAGCACGGTCATCTTCGGCGAAGACGGGCTGGAAGAAGCGGCGAAGTCGCTCGAATCGTTTTATGGCTACTTCGAGCGGTTCCACAAGATCACCAAGCAGCGGTACTTCAACCTGGCCGCGCCGCAGACGCGCAAAGATGGCGATGCGGCCAAAATCGATGAGCCGCTGCTGAAAACCGTGCAACAGCTCCGGGCCAACTTTCTGGAGAAGATGGACGACGACTTCAACACCGGCGGCGCGATCGCCGAGCTGTTCGATTGCATCCGCGAGCTGAACAAATTCGCGAACGAGCACAACCTCGATCGGTTTGCCGATGTCAAACCCGACGAGTACAAGCAAGTCTTTGCCGATCCGCAGGTGAAGACCCTGGTGAAAGCCACCACCGTCCTGCGTGAGCTGACCCTGATGCTGGGGCTCTTCCGCTCCACTCCCGCCAAGCGTGGCGGCGGCGACAATCTCAGCCCCAAGCTGATGGATTTGCTTATCGCTCTGCGAGCCGAGTCGCGGGCGAAGAAGGATTTCGCCACCGGGGACCGGATTCGCAACGGTCTGACCGAAATCGGCGTGACCCTGGAAGACAAAAAGGGGGTGACCGAGTGGCGGGCCGGAGGCCCGTCATGAGCGAGCCAGGCCAGCGCGTGCTGGGAATCGATCCCGGCCTCAATATCACCGGCTATGCGGTCATTGAGCGTTCCGGCGGGAAGCTGAAGCTTGTGGAGGCAGGAGTCGTACGGGGCAAATCGCGGGGAAACCTGTCGGCCCGGCTGAAGGAAGTCTTTGATGGAGTGAGCGACGTGATTGCCTCACTCAAGCCGACGGACCTCGCCATCGAAGAGCTGTATTCGCACTACGAGCGGCCAAAGACTGCCATTCTGATGGGACACGCCCGCGGCGTCATCTGCCTCGCCGCGGAGCAGGCGGGACTCTCCATCCGCAGCTACGCGTCCACTCAAATCAAGCTGCTGCTGACGGGAAATGGCCGGGCGCCCAAGAGCCAGATGCAGCGGGCCATTTGCCACGAGTTCGGCCTCGCCGCCCCGCCGGAGCCGCCGGACGTGGCGGACGCGATGGCGATTGCCCTCTGTCATCATTACTTAAGCCACAAGACGGCGGAGGCGACGCTGACTTGATCACCAAAATCACCGGCAAATTGCTGAGTCTGACGGATGATTCCGCCACGCTCTCCCTCGAACCGTTAGAATACGACATTTCGATACCCGAATACACGCGCCGCCAGCTTCAGTCGCAACTGGGGGACGTGGTGAGCCTGCATACCATTCATTACCTGGAAGGGGATCCTTCCCGAGGCCGCGTGACGCCAAAGCTCGTGGGCTTTATCTCCGAGGTGGAGCGCGAGTTCTTTGAAATGTTTTGCTCGGTCGACGGCGTCGGCCCCAAGAAGGCCCTCCGTGCGATGGGCCGCCCGGTGCAGGATATCGCCGTGATGATCGAGGAGCAGGACGCCAAGGGCCTCTCCTCGCTTCCCGGCATTGGCGCGGCCATCGCCGATCGGATCATCGCCAAGCTGCGGCGGAAGATGAGCAAGTTCGCCCTGCTGGTGGCGGCCAGGCAAGAATACTCCGCCGAGGTCAAGCGGGACGTGGTGGAAGAAACTTATTCCGCGCTGCTCACGCTCGGCCATTCGTCCGCCGACGCTCGCCGCTTGCTGGATGACGTGCTCAAAACGAAGAAGAAATTCAGCGACGTGGAAGCCCTCCTCGCCGCCATTTACCAGCACAGCCACGGAAAAAAAGCGGACGATCCCACTTAGGCAACCACGCTAACAGGCTTACCGCGGGTGGCACGCCCACGGCTTTGCGTGGGCGTGAATTCGCGGCCACACGGCCACGCCTACCCAATCTTCGCCTTCAATTCCGTCAGCAGCTTGATCGCTTTGCCGATCTCCGCTTTCTGCCGCTCCGGCTCGTGGGAGATTTCGCGCTCGATGGTGAGGGGGCCCGTGTAGCCGATTTCTTTCAGGGTGCGAAGGTAGTTCTCCATGCCGACGTCCCCTTCACCCAGCGGCACTTCCTGGCCCCATTCCTGGCCCGGATTCTTGGCCCATTTGCCGTCCTTGCAATGGATGCTGCGGACGTACTTGCCGACCTTTTTGAGAGCGGCAATCGGCTCGCCGGTGCCGTACAGGATCATGTTGGCGGGGTCGAAGTTGATGAACAAGTTGCTGCGCTGCACGTCGCCAATGAACTTGAGCAGGCCATCCGCTGACTCTTGCCCGGTTTCCAGGTGCAGCGCCTGGCCATTCTTAGCGCAGTGGTCGCATACGTCGCGGGCCACGTCCAGAATCTGCTTGTACTGCGGACTCGCCGTATCGTGCGGCACAAATCCGATGTGAAGGGCCACGACCTTGCAGCCGAGCAACTTGGCGAAGTCGGCAATTTCCTTCATTTCTTTGGTGCGGGCGACTCGCGTTTCGGGCGGCACCAGGCCGACCGTCCGCAGCACCGTGGGGATATCCGCGTAGCTCTCCCCTTCAAAACCGCCGAAGACCGCCGTCAGCTCGATGTTGTATCCGGCAATCCGCTTCAGGAATGCGTCCGCATTCGCCTGAGTGCGGCTGGCCTGATGAGGCGCGTGGAGTTGAATGGTCGGCACTCCCAGGTCGTGCGCGACCTCCAGCTTCACCCCCAGACCCGCATCCACGCTGGCGAATACGCCGATCGGCCACTTTTCCATGAATTGATCCTCGTAATGGGACTCATTACTCCAACGTAATCCGCCCGCCGTATTTCTTGAGCTCTTCGATCTGGGCTTTCGCCGCGTCCGACAACGGGTTCCCCTTGAGGTAAATCCGCCAGAATGGAGCGAATCGCTTCTGCCCTTCAAAATCCTTCTTCGCCATGGCAACCAGTACCGACAGGTCGGTGATTTTGTTGCCTTCCAAAAACAAGTATGTCAGTTCGGTCATTTCGGCGAGGGGAGCCAGGTCAACCACTCCCACATTCCGCAGCCCCAGCCGTTCCATCCCTTTAAGTGTGGCAAGCGGCTTGATGTCCTGCACGGGGTTGTTATCGAGGTAGACCGAATAAACCTTAGTCAGCGTGCCGAGCGTGGTAATATCTTTGATTTGATTGTTCTCCGCATAGAAGTTGCGGAGGTTGGCCAGCTTGGCGAGCGGGGCGAGGTCCGCCACTTTGTTGTTATCAATCTTGACGTACTGCAAGTTGGTCAGCTCCGCGACGGGGGCGAGGCTTTCGATCTTGTTCTTGGAAAGATCCAAGAGCTGGATGTTCTTGAGATCCTTGATGGGGGCAATATCGACGATTTCGTTGTCCGCAAGGTCGAGCTCGGCCAGGCTCTTGCACTTATCGAGGCCGGCCAGGTTGGCGATTTTCTTCCCCTTGCCGCGGACGACGGAGATGTTCACCACGTCCGCTTCCACCAGCGGCATGGTGTTGTTCCGCTTCTCAAAAACCTGCTGCCGGACGGCTGCTTCCAGGTTCTTGTCCGGGAACAGGTCATCGGCAACGGCAGGCAGGACGAAGCAGAAAACGCCCGCGGCGGGGACCAGGAAATTCAGGGCTAATCTCATGGAATGGTTCCTTCAATCGTCTGGTGGGATTGCAGGGCGGGACTCTCAAAGTAGTGCCACCAGCATACCCATCACCGCGGGCGCATTCCAGCACCCGAACGGCTGCCAATTGACAGCCGCTTGAACCCCCGGCGACAATGCCCGTACAGAAAACAGGCCCCTCCTTCCCGCCTCCATTCCAACCTTCCGCCGGAAATCTATGAACCTTCGCATCCTGCCGCGTTCCGCGGCGCTCGCGGTCCTCCTCGTCATTTTCCAGCCGCTAGGGCTCACTTTCACGCGCGCGGACGAAGCATCGGACGCTTCCAACAAGCGGCTGAAGGAATCAGTCACGTACCTGGCTTCGGACGAGCTCGAAGGGCGGGGTCTCGGCACCAAGGGGATCGATAAGGCGGCTGACTATCTGGCGGCGGAATTTGCCCGCCTGGGTCTCAAAACCGACCTGTTCGAAGGCACGGCGTTTCAGAAATTCAAAGTCACCACGGGTGCCGAGCTGGGACCGGTGGATGCCAACAAACTCTTCTTGCAAGGTCCACCGGAAAAGGAAGGGGCGGAGCCGAAGAAGCTGGAGCTGGCCCTCGGCAAGGAGTTTACGCCGCTGGCGATGGGGGGGAGCGGAAAGGTCAGCGCTCCGCTGGTCTTCGTCGGCTACGGCATCACCGCCAAGGATTTGAAGAAGGATTTTGTCTACGACGACTACGAGGGAGTTGATGTGAAGGGAAAAATCGTCGTCATCATCCGCAAGGAGCCGCAGCAGGAGAACAAAGACAGCATTTTCGACGGGGTCGCTTCCTCATCCCATGCGGATTTCCGCGAGAAGATTGCCAACGCCACCGCACACGGAGCAGTCGCGGTCATCCTCGTCAACGACAGTCTTGAGCTAAAGAACCGAACGCAGCTTGCCCAGAAGCAATTGGCGGATTCGCTCGACGCCCTTGTTCAACACCAAACGAAGTTCAAGGAAATCAAAGAGCCGACTGTCGATGAATTCGCCATCTATGTCAGCCGAGCGGAAAAACTGGCATCCTCCGCTGCGGAAAGCGCCAAGCTGCTTGGGACCAGCGTTGACGGCCTGTTTCCCATTAGCGGCGGCGCGGATGGCTCGGGAAGGAAAATCCCCGTCTTTTTCTGCCTGCGGGAAACCATTGACGGTCTGGTGAAAGGGGCGCTCGGCAAAGACCTGGCCACGATTGAGAAGGAAATCGACGGCGACCTGAAGCCGCAAAGCAAAGACCTGACGGGCTGGAGCGCGAGTGGCGAGGCCAACATCCTTCGCAAGGAGGCCGAGGTCAAGAACGTCATTGCCGTGCTCGAAGGGGAGGGGCCGCTGGCGAATGAAACCATCGTGGTCGGCGCTCACTACGACCATCTGGGCTTTGGCGGCGCGGGTTCGCTGGCTCCCTGGACGACCGCGATTCACAACGGCGCCGATGACAATGCCTCCGGCACGTCCACGCTGTTGGAAGTGGCAACGCGACTGGCTCACAGCGGCAAGAAACCCCGGCGGAGGATCGTCTTCATGGCCTTCACGGGGGAAGAGCGTGGGCTGCTCGGCAGCAAGTACTACGTGAAGAACCCCCGCTTCGCCCTGGAAAACACCATTGCCATGTACAACCTGGATATGGTCGGCCGCCTCAAGGACAACAAGCTGGCGGTATATGGCACCAGCACCGCCAAACACTTTGACGCGATGGTCGAAGAGCTCTCCAAGCAAATGGGCTTCGTGCTCACCAAGTACGAAGGAGGCTTTGGCCCGAGCGACCATCACTCCTTCTACGCCCGAAAGATCCCCGTGCTGCATTTCTTCACCGGCACGCACACCGACTATCACCGGCCCAGCGATGATCCGGAAAAACTCAACATCGAAGGGATGCGGCGGGTGGCGGACATGCTGGCGGAAATCATCCAGCGGACCGACGCGACCGATGCCCGGCCAGAATATGTGGAGATCAAGAAGATTGAAAGCGTCGCCTCTTCGGGCGGGGGTGAGCGAGCGTCTTCCTTGGGCACCATGCCGGATTACAACGCCAAAGCGGACGGCGTAGTTCTTGAGCTCATCATGCCAGGTGGTCCCGCGGAAAAGGCCGGTCTCAAGGCGGGCGATGTGCTCACCAAGTTTGGAGATCTCAAGATTTCCAATATCGAGGATTTTGAGAATGCCCTCCGCAAACACAAGCCGGGAGACAAGGTGAAGCTCATGGCCAAGCGGGGTGCGGAAGACGTAGAATTGGAAGCGACTCTGGGGACCAGGCGGAGGCAGTAATGCCCGCAAACTTTTTTTAGCCGGAAAACTCAACGTATCTTCCCGCGCGCGACGATAATCACCCCGCTGGGAACCGCTGCTGCACGGAACAACTTGCTAGCAAGCGACTTCGTGGTTTGTTCCTCGCAGGAACAAATGCCTTCGGGAAAGCAATTCACGACTGACCTTTACGCAGCGGCAAGTTCCCGGCAGAATACGGCCTCTTTGGGGCACCCCGTATCCCCAAAGGAATAGGATTCCATCACGGCGCGGCGCTCACGGAGTGGGCCGCCGCCGGTCCCGCAAGACCAAAAACCCAAGCAAGGAGTGCTGAGCGTGAGATTTTTCTTCCCCGCCACGCTGGTGGCCCTGGCGACCCTCGTCTGTCTGTCTTCCGGCCTTGCCCAGGACGTTGCCCGTCCGGCAGCCGGTGGTGTGCCCAAGTCCGCGGCTTCCGCGCCCAGCGGGACCAACGTGGCCGTCATCGACATTGCCCACATTTTCAAGAACCACGTCCGCTTCAACTCTCAGATGAAGCAACTGGAAGCCGAGGCCCAGGAATTCCAGGGCTGGATGCAGGGCCGCGAAAAAGAACTCCAAGCCATGAAAGAGGGGCTCAAGGACTTCAAGGCCGGCACGCCCGACTTTCAGAAGTCCGAAGAGAAGCTCGCCAACGAAGGGACCCAGTATCAACTGGAAGTCCGCCGCCGCCAGCAAGAGGTTTTTCAACGGGAGGCGGGCATCTATTACGACTCCTACGCCGAACTCGAGACGACGGTGGCCACGTTTGCCCAGCGCAACAAGATTGGCATCGTCCTCAAGTTCAACCGCGATCCCATCAAGCGGGATGACCGCAACTCCGTCATGCAAGGGCTCGCCCGTCCCGTCGTTTATCACTACGGCCTGGACATCAGCAACTTCATCCTCACCGAACTCAACAAGGGCCAAACGATTCCAGCGGTCGCGCCGAGCAACTCGATTCAGCCGAATCGCACCTCGGGCGCAAAGGGCGCGACGAAAAAGGGCTAGTTGCGGTCGGCGTATGCTGCTCCTGCTTCGACCTGAAGTAGGCCCGCAGCCCTGTCCCTCGCTGCCCGAGCACTTGAGAAATCCACACCACGCTTGACCCGAAGTTCGCTTGATGAAAACCTTGCGCAAGCAGCGGACCATCTCTCGTCCCGCCGAAGTCACCGGCTTTGGTTATTGGAGCGGAAAGGACGTGCGGGTCGAGTTTCGGCCCGCCCCGCCCCAGAGCGGGATTGTGTTTGTTCGTGGCGACCTGGATCGGCCCCGCCGCATCCCGGTCGCGGTCGAACACCGGATCGAAGTCCCCCGTCGCACCGCCTTGGCCGCCGACGGCGCTCAAGTGGAGATGGTGGAGCACATCCTGGCCGCGCTCTACGGCCTGTCCATCGACAACTGCGAAATCTGGGTGGATGGGCCCGAGATGCCCGGCTGCGACGGCTCGGCCCAGGCCTTCGTGGCGGCGCTCGATGCGGCTGGAGCGGTGGAGCAGCCGGCGCTCCGACGCCGCCTGGTGGTGACCGACATCACCCGCGTCGGCGACGACGACTGCTGGATCGAAGCCCGCCCGCTACCCGGCGGCCGCCTCTCGCTCAAGTACAAGCTCGATTACGGCCAGAACAATCCCATTGGCAAGCAGGCCATCGAAGTCGCTTTGAGCGCGGCCAGTTTCCGCCAGGAGCTCGCCCCCGCCCGCACCTTCATCCTGCAGGAAGAAGCCGACTGGCTCCGCCAGCGGGGCCTGGGAACGCGGGTGACCAACCAGGACTTGCTGGTATTCGGTCCGGAGGGTGTGCTCGACAATGAGCTCCGCTTCGACAACGAATGCGTGCGGCACAAGGCGCTCGACCTGCTCGGCGATCTGTCCCTCGCCGGCTTTGACCTGGCCGGACAATTCATTGCCTACAAAAGCGGCCACCGGCTCAATGCGGAACTGGTCAAAGTGCTGCTGAAGGAAGGGCAGATGGAGCAGGAACTGCGGAGGACCGGCTAATCGCCAACCTCATTCGTCATTCGTCATTCGAATTTGTTCATTTCCATGCTCCTCCATCCCACCGCGGTTGTTGATCCAGGGGCCGAACTGGCCGATGGGGTGGAAGTCGGCCCCTACTGTGTGATTGGCCCGCAAGTCCGCATCGGGCGCGGGACGCGGCTGCTAAGTCAGGTGACGATTTTGGGGCGGGTGACGCTGGGGGAGGAGAACCGCATCTTTCCTGGCGCCGTGCTGGGGGGCGATCCCCAGGACATTAGCTATCGGGGCAGCGATACCGAGCTGGTCATCGGCGACCGGAATGTCATTCGCGAAGGGGTGACGATCAACCGCGCGACCGAGAAGGAAGACGGGCTGACAAGCGTCGGCAGCGACTGCTTCCTCATGGCCGGCTGCCACGTCGCCCACGACTGCCGCGTGGGGGACCGGGTGATCATGGCCAACGCCACGCTGCTGGGCGGCCACGTCCACGTGCATGACGACGCGAATCTTTCCGGCGGCGTGCTGGTCAATCATTACAGTTCCATTGGCAGCTTCAGCTTCACGGGGGCGTTGTCCCGCGTGTTGCACGACGTGCCGCCGTACATGCTGGCGGAGGGGAACCCCTCGCGGCCCCGCTGCATCAATGTCATCGCCCTCAAGCGGAACAACTTCTCCGCGGAGACCATCAGCGCCATCTCGGAAGCCCACCGCCTGCTGTTCCGCACCAAGGTCGGACTCGATAACGCCCGCGAGCTGCTCCGGGCCTCGGACATGTTACTGCCGGCGGTCAATCATTTGCTGGGCTTCCTGCAACACCAACACGAAGGCCGCCACGGGCGCGGCCGGGATCGCCGGAGGGCCGCATGAGTAAGCTGCGTGTCGCGGTCATTGGTGTCGGCCATTTGGGGAAAATCCACGCCCGGCTGCTTCGCGGCGTGGAAGAGGCGGAGTTGGTCGGCATCGTCGATCCGGTGGAAGCCGCTCGCACGGCCGTCGCAACCGAATTAAAGGTGGACGCTTTCGCGGACCATCGCCCGCTGCTTGGTCAGATCGATGCCGCCATCATCGCCACGCCGACCCGGTTTCACCACGCCGTTGCCGCGGAGCTGCTCGAGAGCGGTGTCCATGTGCTGATCGAAAAGCCGATTACTCCGAGCGTCGCCGACGCCCAAGAGCTGGTCGCTCTCGCGGAGCGGCAATCGCTCGTCTTGCAGGTGGGACATGTCGAGCGGTTCAACCCCGCCTTCGTCGCCGCCCAGCCGCACATTGCCGAGCCCCGATACATGGAGGTCTTCCGCACTGCTCCTTACACGTGCCGCTCGGTGGACGTGGGAGTCGTGCTCGACCTGATGATCCATGACCTCGACCTGGTTCTTACGCTGGCGAAGAGCGACGTCATCGCGGTCGAAGCCCTCGGCTCTGCCGTCTTTGGGCCCAACGAAGATTGGGCGCAAGCGCGCTTGACTTTTCAAAACGGCTGCATTGCCAACTTGACCGCTTCGCGGGTCAGCCCGACGATGCAGCGAAGCCTGGCTGCTCACTGGCAAGGAGGCAGCGCGAATATCGATTTCGCGGCCAAGAAGGCGAGTCTCCTCTCGCACGAGCCGGTGCTGGAAGAGCCGATTGACGTCCTGCGAGCCTCGCCCGCCGAGCAAGCGCGGATCAAAGAGCGACTCTTCCAGGACTACTTGCCCCTCCGCGAGCTGCCGGTCGTCGATTCCAACGCAATCCTCGAAGAGCAGCGCGACTTCGTCGCCAGCATCCGCGAGTCCCGCCAGCCACAGGTCAGCGGCCGCGACGGTTTGCGAGCGCTCGATGCCGCCGAGCAAATCCTGGCCGGCATTGCCGCCCATCATTGGGACAACTCCTCCCATGGCCGCATCGGCCCGCATTATGAGGAGCATCAAGGAATCCTCGCCGGTCCCCACTGGCAACGAATGCATGCCAAGGCATTTAAAAGGATGGCGGGGTAGGCCAGGTTCGAATCGCCAGACGCGGTCGAATCACGCTGGCCGCGGCTCGCTCGCTTTGAGCAGCCGTTCTTTCAAGTAATCGATAGCCTTGCGCAACTGAGGATCGTTGTAGGACGCGGGACCGGGTCGAGTCGCTTTCGGCATCGGTTCGTCCGCGGGAGGAGTGGGAGGCCCGACAGCCGCGTCAGAGTTCTTTTCGCCGGATTCGGGATTCGTCTCTTCTTTAGTCTTCTCGTCCTTACTGGCCCGGCCGGTGTAGGACATGATGTCGCGCAGGCGGCGGGCCTTGATCCAGGTTTCGAATTCCTCGCTGGTGAGGTTCACTGCCAGCCCGGGGTTCGGGCTCACGCCCCAGTCATCGGTGTCCTTGGCGTTTGCGTCCTTGTGGATGTTCTTCTCACTGGGACGGAAATACCTCGCCACGGTCAATCGCAAGGCGCTCTTGCCCCCTTCGAGCTTGATGATGTTCTGCACGGTCCCCTTGCCCCAGGAGCGCTGGCCGACGACGACGGCCCGTTGGTTGTCCTGCAGGCAGGCGGCGACGATCTCGCTGGCGCTGGCCGAGAATCTGTCGACCATCACCACCATCGGAATGTCGGGGCTGATCTTCAAACCTTTGGTCGCCTCGGTTCGGGAGCGGACTTCGTTATTGCGTCCCTTGGTGCTGACAATGACTCCCTCCTCCAGAAACTGGTCGCAAATGTCGATGGCCGCATTGAGCAGTCCGCCGGCGTTTCCCCGCATGTCCAGGATCAAGGCATCCACTCCCTGGCCGGGCTCGCTAAAGGATTCCAGTGCGTCCTCCATTTCGCCGGCTGTCCGCTCGCCGAAATTGTGCACGCGGATGTAGCCGATGTTAGGTTGCTCCAGCAGATGGAAGACCCATTTGCCGTCTTCGCCGCGGACATCGCCATAGACGGATTCGATGGGGATCTCCGCCCGCTCCACGGGGATTTCCACGGGGGACGCCTCGCCCACATGCTGGATGCTGAGGTTGACGGTGGTTCCCGCCCGCCCCTTGATGTGGCCGGTGGACTCCTTGAGGCTCATGCCAAGGGTGTCGATGCCGTCGATGGCCATGATGACGTCCCCCGATTTGATCCCCGCCTTGAACGCCGGCGAACCCACCAGCGGGCTCATGATGGTCAGGCGTTTGCTGACGGGGTCGAGCTCGACGAACACGCCGATGCCGACGAATCCCTGGTCCATCTGCTCCTGGAACTGCTGGTACTCTTCGGGCGGCGAATAGCCAGAGTACGGGTCGAGCTGGCCGACCATGCCGTCCATGGCCCCTTCGAACAGCTTGCGGGCTTCCACGTCATCAACATACTCGGACGAGATGACGTTCATCGCGTCCGTGAGAGTGGAGACATAGCGATTCCGCGAGGCCCGGGTGTAGCAGGCCATCGACAGCAGAGCCGCGAACATGATGATGGTGAGATTGCGGAGCGGCATGGAGCATGATTCCTGGGTCCGTCATTCATCGTCAACCAGAGTGCCGCGATTGTCAACGTCGAAACGTGAACTCCCGCCGCGCGCCGCGAGCGGGTAGACTCTGGCGACATGGCCACCACCCTCCACTGGCGAGTCAGTCTCTCCACCAGTGCCCTCCATGCCGCGGCGGCGCTACTTCGTGGCGAGGCTTTCGCGGATCAGGGACTGGCAACGGCCGTGGCCGAATCCGCGGTGACACTGCAGAGCGAGATTCTGACCACAAACTTGCCCAATGAGCGATTTTGGACGAATCTGCTCGGCCTCTCGTCGGGCATCGAAAGCAATCGCGACCTGGCCCGCATGGCGCTCACCAAGACGATTGGCCGCGGCGTTACCTCCGACGCCGCCGAGCCGCGAATCGCCGCCGCGATCACGTCCGTGGAGGGGGCGGTCAGCCGTTATGCGCCGAAGATGGCCGAAGAATTGCCTTTGCGGCTGGGGCCGCTCCGGGAGCAATGGGAAGCGCGGGGCCCGGGATTCTTGCGAACAATTGGCTTGCTTACCGAGGAAGCGTTGCTTGTCGAACAGGCGGAAGTCGTCGTCATGCATCCCGCTCTCGGCGGCAGCGGAGTGGCGTGGATGGCGGCCAACCAGGTGCGCATGGAAGGAGTCTTGGCGAATCCTCATCCGCACTTGCCGGAGGTCGTACGGCTGGGGTGGCTCATTGCGCAGCTCAATTTAGACCTGCCGGCGCTGAGTGAGAATGTGCAATCCGACCGGTTGCCGCGAGTGGCCCAGTTGGCGATGTTGCCGGCGGCTCTCGCGGCGGGACAATTGGTGGAGCTGTGCCAGGACTCGCCGGAGCTGCTTGGCCAGGCTTTGAATGCCTGGCACCTGGCCGCCGATGCCATCGTGCTCACCCAGTGGTGGGAAACGTACTGCGATAGCCGCCCGCCGTTTGCCGTGGCGATTGCAGCTCTCGATAAAATGCTGGATTGAGGCGGCTGTGCCGGTTACGCCGCGGCTAAACTTGACATGCCGCGCGGCGGCGGTCATACGTAAAGGATTGCCGGATTTCTCGCGCGCCTTGCGCTGTCATTTGCTTCTTGAGCACACGTGAAACGACTTCTTCCCATTCTGCTGATCCTGGCCGTCATCGGCGGCTTTGGGTTCATTGCCTGGCAGCAGAACTGGTTTAGGCTCCGCGAGGCGAAGGTGGCGGGAGAGAGTTCGACGACGACTACGGAAGACCCAGGTTCGGCTGACAAAGCGGATGCATCCGGGGGAGTTGTGGCTCTGGGAAGGCTAGAGCCCGCATCGGGCGTGGTGGATGTGCTTGCGGCAC
This sequence comes from Pirellulaceae bacterium, assembly GCA_051004015.1. GTDB lineage: Bacteria > Planctomycetota > Planctomycetia > Pirellulales > Pirellulaceae > SXOA01. The sequence continues at coordinate 12,751 of JBPCKT010000089.1, forward strand.
TCGGCGACCGTGTCGAGGAGCTCACGCCAAAAGAGGGAGATGCCGTCGAAGCTGGCAAGGAAATCGGCCACTTCGAGAGTCGCACGCTGCGGCAGTTGGAAGTGGCACTGGCCATGACGCAGCTTCAGGAATCCGAAAGCCGGATGACGGCGGAGCTCGACGCCGCCCAGAAGAAGCTGGCTTCCGCCAAGATTGGCGAAGAAGGAGGCGCGGAGCTGGCCGAGCTCGACGTCGAATCTCAGGCGGCGCAAATCGAGCTCCTTAAACTGCACCGCGACCAGGCTAAAGCAGACCTAGCCCGACTGGAGAAACTCCAGAATACTCCTACCGAACTGGTTTCCAAGCAAGAGGTCGAGCATCAGACATTGGCCGCGAAAAAGGCGGCGGAAGAAGTCGGAGCATCCCAGGCCGCACTGGAGCGAATCAAGAAGGGGAGTGCACTCAAACAAAAGTCTGCCGCCGCTGACCGGACTGCTGCCGAGGCGGGGATTGAACAAGCCAGGCGAGCCTTTCCCATCGACACGCTGAAGCAGCAATTGGCACTCGCCCAGGAGCGGCTCAAACAGGCAACGCTTACCGCCCCGGTCAACGGCACCGTCCTCAAAATCTACACGCCCAAGGGATCGTCGGTCACGCAGCGGCCGGTACTTCAAATCGCGGACCTCACGCAGATGGTCTGCATCGCCGAAGTCTACGACAACGAGATCCACCGCATCCGCCAGCAGCAGGAAGTCACCATCGAAAGCAAGACCTTTCAGGACGCCAGCGGCAAGCCCAAGGTGCTGCACGGCCAAGTCTCCCGCATCGGCCGCACCGTGGCGAGTCCGGCGCTCAAGGCGATTGACCCCTACGCCCCGGTGGACCGGCATGTGATTGAAGTCCGCATCGACATCCGCCCCGAGGACATCCCGCAAGCCGCCCGCTTCATCAACTTGCAGGTGGACGTGAAGTTCGCCAGCACGAAACCCTAGTCCGGCACGCCATGAAAACCTTTCTGGCTTGGCGCAATCTGGTCCATAACCGGGTGCGGACTCTGGTGGCCGTGGCGGGAGTGACATTCGCGGTGGTGCTGATTTTCATGCAGCTCGGGTTTTTCGGAGCGGTAGAAACTTCGGCGACCGTCGTCTATAGCGCCCTCGATTTCGACCTCTGCATCCGCTCCAAGGACTATCTCCATTTCGCCGACAGCCGCTCCTTTCCAGCCGCTCGCCTCCAGCAGGCGGAAGCGGTCGCGGGCGTGAAGACCGTCAGCCCCTTCTACGTCGGCAGACGACTGTGGAGAAACCCGCGGCCAAAAAAGGGAGAGGAGCATGGCGTGATGGTGATGGGCTTTCGCCCGCAAGACGCCGTATTCCTGCGAGACGACATCCAGGCCAGCGCTCGCAAGCTGCTGGTGCAGGAAGACATGGTGCTGATTGACCGCTTGACCCGGCCGGAGTTCGGCCCGAGGAACGGACGGCGCTTTGGCGACGAAGATATCGGCGTCGAGACCGAAGTCATGCACCGTAGGGTCCGCCTGGTCGGGCATTTTCGCCTGGGGACCGGCTTTGCGTCGAATGGCGCGGTGCTGACAACCGACCGGGGATACGTGCGAGTATCTCCGGGACAATCTCTGAACAATGTTTGCCTGGGGCTCATCAAGGTTGACGGCGGCAACGATCCGGCCAAAATCGCCGCTCGATTGCGGGCGGCTCTTCCCGGCGGACGAACTCCGGATGTGGAAGTGCTCACCCGCGAGGAAGTGCTGGATTTCGAGCGAAACCGTTGGGTTGGGCGCACGTCGTTTGGCCTGATTTTCCAGCTCGGGGTAGGCGTCGCGCTGTTCGTGGGGACGGCCATTGTCTATCAGGTTCTCTCCGCAGACGTTGCCAGCCTGATGCCGGAATACGCGACGCTCAAAGCGATGGGCTATGACAATACCTACCTGATGAAAGTCATCCTGCAACAAGCCGTCGTGCTTTCGCTGCTGGGTTTTTTGCCCGGCTGGGGAATCGCGCTGCTGCTTTACTATGTGACCAGCGAAGGAGCCGGCATTCCCATCCAGATGACGCAGCAGAATCTGCTGATGGTGCTAGGCCTCTCCGTGATCATGTGCGCGCTCTCGGGACTGGGCGCGGCCCGCAAGACCTTTGACGCTGACCCCGCGGAGCTCTTCTGATGTTCTTTGGCGGCACACCCCTCGCCTGGAAGAACCTCACGCACGACCCGCGGCGGCTGGTGGTGGCGTGTGGCGGCGTGTCGTTCGCCGTGCTGTTGATGTACATGGAGTTGGGGTTTCTCAACGCCCTGCTGGACAGCAATGTGGAAATTATTCGCCGGGTGGAGGCGGACCTGATCATCGTCAACAAGGCCCGCTTCGCGCTCGTCGCATCGGACCGCTTCCCGCTGCAACGGCTTTACCAGGTGCGTGGCAAGGAGGGAGTGAGCGTCTATCCGCTCTATCTCGAATCGGCCGGCGCGGTACTGCGGCGGCAAGGACAGAAAGCTTACTCCATCCGGGTCATCGCCTTCGACCTCGACCATCCCTTGCTGGAGCCAGAGTCCGTCGCCGCTCACAAGAACGCGCTCCGCAGTCCGGGAATGGCTCTGGCCGATACGAAATCGCATCCCGACTACGGCATCCCCGCGGACGAAGCTCTGCTCCCCCAATACCAAGCCGAGCTCACCGGCCAAACGCTGCGGCTGGCGGGCAAGTTCACGCTCTGCACCGATTTTGGCAATGACGGCAACCTGCTGATGAGCGAGCAAAACTTCGCCCGCTTCTTTCCCCATCGGGACGGCATCGGGGGCGATCCGCTCTCGTCCGTCGACCTCGGCATTGTGAAGGTAAGACCTGACACGGCACTCGCGCTCGAGAGTCTCAAAGCTCAACTCAGGAAGGAGTTGCCGGGCGACGTAGGCGTCTTCACCAAGCAGGAGTTCATCGACCGCGAGCGGCACTTTTGGAGCGTGAGCACGCCGGTGGGGTATATCTTTCTGGTGGGCACGGTCATCGGATTCGTGGTCGGCGTCATCATCTGCTATCAAATCCTCCATGCCGACATCGCGGAGCATTTGCCCGAGTTCGCCACGCTTAAGGCGATGGGCTACGGCACGTTCTATTTCATCCGGCTCGTCATCGGCGAAGGGCTCTATCTCTCGCTCATCGGCTTCATCCCCGGCGCCTTCCTGAGTTATGGCCTGTACCTGCTGCTCGCGTATCGCACGGGCCTGCTCATGGAGTTCCGCCCCGACGTATCCGGGGTCGTGCTCCTTTCCACTATCGTGATGTGCGTCTCTTCCGGCGTGTTCGCCCTGCGAAAGTTGCTGCTCACCGACCCTGCATCGCTCTTTTGAAATGACCGCGCTGAAATGACTGCCCCTGCCATCCATCCTGATTCCGAGGACGTCGGCCACCGAGCGACCAACTCCACGCTGTTCTTGGACGACAAGGACCAGGCTCGCCGCACGCGCACGCTCCGCATCCGCAAGCTCCACTACTACTTCGGCAGTGGCGAGTTGCGAAGGCAGGTCCTCTTCAATAATCACCTGGATGTCTATCAGGGGGAAATCGTCATCATGACCGGGCCCTCCGGCTCCGGCAAAACGACGCTGCTCACGCTCATCGGCACGCTGCGGACCATGCAGGAAGGAAGCCTGCGCGTCTTGGGCCGCGAGCTGGCCGGAGCCAGTCCCGCGGAGCTCGTCGCCATCCGCCGCGAAATGGGATTCATATTTCAGCATCACAACTTGTTCGAGTCGCTCACCGCCCAGGAAAATGTTCGAATGGCCCTGGAATTGTTCCCGATAGGGGGCAGCGAGCGAAACAAACGCTCGGCCGAGATGCTGGATCGTCTCGGCTTGGGCCACCGCACCAGTTATAAGCCGGGCTCCCTCTCCGGCGGACAAAAACAGCGAGTGGCCATCGCCCGCGGCCTCGTCCACAAGCCCAAAATCATCCTCGCCGACGAACCGACGGCTGCCCTCGACGAAAAATCCGGCCGCGAAGTTGTGACGCTCTTCCAGCAGCTCGCTCGCGAGGACGGCTGCACGATTCTGATGGTGACGCACGACAACCGCATCCTGGACGTCGCGGACCGGATTGTGAACATGGTGGACGGCCGGATCAAGTCCGACGTGCTGGTGCAGGAAGCCTCCGTCATCTGCGACTTCCTTCGCAAGATTCCGCAGTTCGCCGGCCTCTCGCTGCCGTCCCTCAGCGAAATCGCCGACCAGATGCTCGTCGAGAACTATCCGCCGGGCGTCGACGTCGTCCGCCAAGGGGAAGCGGCCGATAAGTTCTATCTCATCCGCCACGGCGCGGTCGAAGTCCTCCGCACCGAAAGTGTCGACGGCAAAGAAACGATCAGGCAACTGGCGGAATTGAACGAGGGAAACTTCTTCGGCGAAGCCGCCCTCCTCACCGGCGCACCCCGCAACGCCACCGTCCGCACCCGCAGCCGCTCCATCCTCTACACCCTCGCCAAAGCCGACTTCGACGCTGCCGTGCAGGCGAGCGCGACATTCAACGAGGAATTGCAGAAGGCATTGTTTGCGAGGCAGTAGGGCTGGCGGATTGCGAAACGGGCGCGATGGATGGGCGAGATTCATGTTCATCCCACCGCCGCCAGCGCTTCGGCCCTCGCTTCCTGGCGGCGGAGGGCGCGGAGGCGCTTGCGGACTTTCTTATCGAGGAATTTGGGGATCGGCTTGTCGCTGCGCGGCATCGATACAGCCGGCGTTGCCTGAGGGAAGCGGTCTTTGATGGTTTGGGCGACATCGGATGCGATCGCGGTCTCCGGCAGCCCAGAAGAGTTATTTATGGGAGCGAAGGGGATTGCCTGCGCTGGACTGGCTGCGGGCTGCTCTTCGCAAGCCGTGGCCGGGATGGGGGTTACGGCGGCATTCTCCCTCTCCGGCTCGACCGCTTCGCCAGATTTGAACCCTTCAACCCATAAGGGTTTCTCCGCTTCGCGGGCCCGTCGCAGCTCGGCCTCTTCCCTGGCTTGCTGCTCGGCCTTGATCCGCGCGGTTTTGCCGCTGACATCGACGCCGGAGAGCCGGGCCAGGTTCGACCCCAGCCGCATCGCCGTGGTCAGGTACGAAGCGCGGCCGAGCCCTTCGCGGCGCGACCTGCGCCACTCCTCCATCACCATCCGCATCCAGCCGTCGAACTGCCTCTGCAGAATCTCCTCGGCCAGCCGCAGACGCTGGACTTCGTTGTATTCGCCCAACTCCCCTCCGCCGGCTTGCATGCTCCACTCCCGCACCTGCCGCACAATCTGCGTCACCCGCGGCTGGGTAAGGCCAAATTCGCTGGCTGCCTCGGAGTGGGACTTTCCCATGGCCACAGCCGCGAACACGTCGCGGTTTCTCCGGCTGGGGATCTGGCGGCGGATGGTCTCTTTTTGGTCCGGAGGACCGGGGGAAACGGCAACATCGGCAATGGGCATGGCGACGGACATGGGATTTCTCCTGGAAAAAGAGAGACGGATATTGAAACATGTGTATAGTATACACAAGGCCATATACCGTCAATCGCCGCCGGAGAGATTCTTCGCGGATTTGGTGCGGTCGGGCGGTCAGCTGTTGACGCGAAGAGACGATTGCAAAATCATGGATGGTAGAATCATAAAGACAAAAGAGCTGCGGGCGACTCACCGTCCGAGTCTTCTATCTCTCAGCCCTTCTGTCTTACTTCCCAATCCGGCAGTGGTCCAGCATTTCCGTCGGGCTCATAATGTAGCTTGTGTAGAAGGGGCCGAATTCGGCGAAGCGGGCGCTGGCTTCGTCGAACCGCATGCGGTAGACGATCTCCTTGAGGAACTCCGGGTTGCGGGCCCAGAGGGTGACGCCCCATTCCCAGTCTTCGTAGCCCAGGCCGACGGTGATGAGCTGGCTCACCTTGCCGGCGAAGGTCATGCCGCTCTTGGCGTGCTCGGCCATCATCTTGTTCCGCTCGGCATACGGCAGCAGGAACCAATTCTCGCCGACCTTCCGCTTCTTGTTCATGGGATAGAAGCAGCTCGCCGGCCAGGCGGGAAAATCAGGGGTAAGCCGCTGGCGGTTCATGATAGGGAGGCGGTCGCCATAGGCCTTCATCTTGGCGGCGAAGGCGGGGCTCCCGTCGGTTTCCCCTTCGTCCTTGAGCCGCTGGGAATACTGCTCGATGGTCGGGACGTACTCGGAAATTTCCGTGACCGAGATAAAGGAATACGTGGGAATGAGCGCCGGCCCCAGCGTGCTGGCGAGCAGCTGCTGGTTGACCCCTTCGATTTTCAGCGGGTTGGCGTCCATCAGCATCAGGCCGAAATCTGCCTTATTGCCACTGACGACGCTGGTCTGCAAGCGGGCCGTCGCCCCCGGCCCTTCGGGATTCAGTATCGAAACCAATTCCTCCCGCCCAGCGCGAAGTTTTTCCGGTGACAGGGACGCAATCACGCCCCGGTCAAAGCGGTAATACAAGTGGCTGCAATGCCAGCCTTGCAGCAGTTCCAGGCTTGGGGGAGGGGGCGGGCCAGCTTCGGTGCGGGGGTGGGACATAGTCGATGATTGGAAGGGAGGGAACCACGAAGACACAAAGGCACAAAGTCAGATCCAGGACAACGGCCTCGCGCCTTTCTTCGTGTCTTAGTGCCTTCGTGGTAAATGATTGAGAGTCGACAAGACTTAGACTACCCGATGGTCCGCACTTCTCCCAGGGACTCCGATTCTGCCGACGATGACGACTGCGTATTCTGTCTGTTGTTCGCCCACTCATTCAGCCGCACTCAAAATTTGACCGACCCCTCAGCAGGCTGTAAGATTGCCTGAAGCTGCTCCCTACTGCCGACTGCCACCTGCATTCTTCCTACTGCTCCCCCCATGGGCATCACCTACTTCAAACGCCTCCGGATGGAATACGACCTGTCCGGCCCGCTCTTTGTAGAGCCGCTGCTGGCGGAGGGCTATGAGCTGCTGCCGTGGAGCGAAGACCTGCTCAAGGACCATGCGGAGGTAAAGTACAAGAGTTTTCGCTTCGAGATTGACGCCAACGTCTTTCCCAACCTGGGGGCACGCGACGGCTGCCGGCGGCTGATGGACGACATTGTTCATCGCGGCCGGTTCGTGCCGCAGGCGACCTGGTTGTTGCAATATTGGCCGCCGCACGCCCGCCGCCCGGAGATTTGCGGCACTATCCAGGGCATGGTCGAGGAAGTCGGCGATGGCCAGCGGCTGGGGGCCGTGCAAAACGTCGGCGTGACCGACAGCCACCGCGGCCGCGGCCTGGGAACTTGCCTGCTCCATCAGTCGCTGCTCGGTTTCCGCGAAGCCGGCTTCAGCCGCGTCTATTTGGAGGTCACCGCCCAGAACAGCGGGGCCATCCGCCTCTATCGTCGCCTCGGCTTCCGGCAGACGAAGGTCGTCTTCAAAGCGGCGGAAGTGCTGGATGAAGAGTTGGCGTACGCCTAGGAGCGTTAGCTTCTTGCCTCCAGCCCCGTCAGCGTCCCGGTGCTGCTGCCGAATTTGTCGGCTTCGATCCCCATCCGCTGGAGCATGCTGACGAACAGATTGCAGAGCGGCGGATGGTTGTTTTCGTCGAACGCCAGATGCTGGCCATGCCTATAGCCGCCGCCGGCGAGCAGGACCGGCATGTTCTTGACGCTGTGCTTGCTGGCGTCCGCCAGGTTGCTGCTGAAGAAGACGGTTGTCCGGTCGAGCAGGTTTTCTCCCTCTTCCTTCGTACCCTTGAGCTGCGTCAGGAACGTGTGGAGGGTCTTCATCTTCTCGATTTCCAGAATCTTGAGCTGGGCAATCTTGCTCGGCTCCTGGCCGTGGTGCGAAAGATCGTGATGCCCCTGGTTCACTCCCTGAATCGGCGGCACGCTGCTGGTGCCGAGGAGTTGCAGCGTGACCAGCCGCGTGGAGTCGGTTTGCAGGGCCAGATGGATCAGATCAAACCACAGCCGCGTCTTGCCGATCAAGTCGGCGCTGTTCTGCGCGTTGACCGGCGGCTTTGCCTCCACTTTGGGCTTGGGCTTCTTCGACCAGGCCTCGGCCTGCGCCAGCCGCTGCTCGAGCTCGCGGACGCTGGTGAAATATTCGTCGAGCTTTTCCCGGTCTCCCGCCCCCAGGGCCTTCTCCATCTTCTTCGCCTGGCCGCGGACCGCGTCGAGCACGCTCTGCCCGTCGGCGAGACGGCGGGCCTGGGCCTGCAGCTCGTCGGGATTTCCTTCCAGAAACAGTTTGGCGAAGACGCTCGACGGCCAATCTTCCGTCGGCACCGGCGCGCCGCTCTTCGTCCAGGACAGGCCCGTCCCTTCGCAGGAAAGCGTCAACGTCGCAAACCGCGTCTGGCCAAAGAGATGGTCCGCCGCGAATTGGTCCAGCGAAATGCTGTTCTTAAACCCGGCCCGCTGTTCCGGATGCGGGGCCGCCGTGAGGAAGCTCTGGTTGGAATCGTGGCTGGGTCCGATGTCCGGATGGGACAGCCCCGAGATTACCGTGAAGTCGTCGCGGAAGTCCTTAACCACCTCCAAATACGGCGACAGCTCATAATCCCGTCCCGTATTCCTGGGAAAGAAATTCGCCGGATGGAGTCCCAGCGGCGTATTGATGCAGACCATGCGGCGGGGGACGGCAGCCTCGGCCGCGCGAGCCTTCCGCGGAACCAGTGCATCGAACAGTGGCAGCGCCAGGGCTACGCCTGCGCCGCGGAGGAATGTACGGCGGTGAAGGTTCATCGGGAAGCCTTTCATGGCTGAAAATTTGGAATAGTTACTTAGTTCGAAATGTCTCGCTCTGCACGATCTCATGGATGAGTGACCGCAGACCATAATCCTTGGCACCGATCTTCATAACAATCGCCTCCACTGCATCCCGGTCGTACGACTGCGGCGCTCGTCCCGTGGAATAGGTGATCAGCTTCGTGGTCAGAGCTCGGGCCAATTGTGGCTTGTCTCGCAGCAGCAACTGCTTGAACTGGTCCACATTCTCAAACTTCTCCCCGTCCGGCATCACATCCGAAGGGTCGACACTCTTTCCCTTGTGATACGGCATGTGCCGGCCGTCGACGACGACGGCTCCACCGTTTCCGGTGACTCGGTACCAGTCCCGCCAGCCGCCGATGCAGTCGAAGCTCTCCAGGGCAAAGCCCGGCGGATCGATCTTGCGGTGGCAAACGCCGCACGACTCGGTCGAGCGGTGCTTGGCGAGTTGCTCGCGGATGGTGGTCGCGCCGCGGATGTCGGGGTCGATGGCCGAGACATTGTCGGGGGGAGGCGGCGGCGGAGTTCCAAGGATGCGGTCCAGGACCCAGTCCCCGCGCATGACCGGAGAGGTCGTCGTGCCGTTGGAGGTCACCTTGAGCACGCTGGCCATCGTCAACATGCCTCCCCGGTGGCTCTCCGGCGGTAGCGGGGTCTTCTTGAATTCCCAGCCATTCACGCCGGGAATGCCGTAGTGTTTCGCCAGCCGGCCATTGAGCATGGTGAAGTCGGAAGCGACGAAATTGGTCAGGCTGAGGTCGTTTTTGAGAACTTCCTCGAAGAACAATTCCGTCTCGCGGATCATCGACACCTTGAGCAGGTGGTCGAACTCGGGGTACACAATGTGGCTCGGTTCGGTCGCGTCGATTTCCCGCAGTCCCAGCCACTGGCCGACAAAATTCTCTGTAAAAGCCGCCGCCTTGGGGTCCGCGAGCAGCCGCTCGACCTGCTGGCGGAGGACGTCGGGCTGGCTCAGTTTTCCCTCTTCGGCAAGCTTGAATAACTCGTCGTCCGGCATCGTGCTCCAGAGAAAATATGAGAGGCGGCTGGCGAGGGCAAAGTCATCGAGCTTCCCCGGCTTCTCGCCCAGGAACAGAAACTCCGGCGAAATGAGCACTCCCTTGAGAGCCGCCCGCATGGCCAGCTCGAAGGTGTATCCCGCATCGAGTTTCGCCTTGGCGATGGCCACAAACGGCGTCACCTCTTCGGCCGTCACGCTGCGCCGAAACGCCCGGCGGGCGAAGTTCAGCAGGACCTTTTCGGCATCAACCAGCGGCTGGTCGGAAACGACCTCCACGCGGTCCGGGTAATTGTTCGTCCGGAAATTCTTCTGGGCCAGCTCACCAAAAATGCGGCGATGGCTTTCCGGCGGCCAGAGGGGATTGAGCGGTCCCTCAATCTCGACGTACTGAATCGCCAGCCCAGGCCCGTTCCAGTATTCTCCGCCGACCATTTTCACCGTATTCGCATGGCCCAATCCGTAGGGGAGCATCGAAATCGTCGTTCGCGGCTCCATGTGTCGCACAAACTCAAACACCGTAGGTTTGTCCGGTTGGGCGTCAAAGTAGCCGACGAGACCATTTTTTCCCGTCAGTGCCGACCCGGTCTGAGTCACGCGAAACGTCACCGGCTTGTCCTCGCTCTGCGCGGCGGCGGCGGAGATGCGAAAGCGGTAACTGCCGGCGTCGGACGGATAGAATTCGGAAACCCACACACTGTGCCACTCGGAAGAGCAGAAGCAAACTACTTCGCCCTTGTCCCGAAAGCGGTAGACATCCTCCGTGCTCGACTTGACCGGATGCATATCCTTCATGCTGTACCGCTTGACGAGCGACGGTGGCGGCTGGGGGCGGTTGGCAATCGCCTTATTCAGGGCAATCTCGGCTGTTTCGAGATACTTCTCCATCAGGAAGGAGGAGGTGTGGTGGGCCGCGCCCGCATTGTCAAAACCGTCAGCCGCGCCATCCTGGGGCAACTGGTCCCGCAGATTGATTTTTATTCCGAGCAGATCGCAGAGTGTATTCTCGTATTCAACCCGGTTGAGCCGGCGGAGCACGACTCGTCCTTGTGTGGCGCGACGCGCAACCTCAGCCGCTTGGGCCTTCCCACCAATCCACTGGGCCAGGGAGGTCACCTCCGCCTTCGGCGGACGCGGCTTTTCCTTGGGAGGCATTTCTCCGGCTTGAATACGGCGCTGGACGTCTTGCCAGATTTTTCGCTGGCCGTCGTTCCCAAAGTCGGCGGTCAACTGATCCAGGCGGAGCTCCCCCTTGGGCTCCGCGCCGCTGTGGCATTCCAGGCAATTCGCCTTCAAAAATGCCGTCGCCGCGGCTCCCTCCTCCGGCGCGGCCTCTGCTTCGGCAACTACACCCAGCGCCGAAGCGTGGAAAACCCCCAGTGCGAAATGGAATAACCAGGCTGTTCGTGGCATCGTCATTTTTTCCCCGTGGGCCTCGTGCGAATGTACCGGACCATGCAACCAATCGGCGCGGTCTCTTCCACCGCCGGTTTATTGCCCGCCAGAGCGGCCGCGACGGCGTCTTCGACATAGTGCTTGGTAATCTTTTTTCCCTCCGGGCTGTCGTCAAAGTTCCCTTGATAGACCAGCTTGCGGTCCTTGTTAAAGACAAAGAACTCCGGCGTCCGCACCGCTCCAAAGTCCCGGACAATCTGCTGGGTCGGATCGAGGAGATAGGGAAAGTTGAATCCCTTTTCCTTGGTCTTCTTGACCAGCTCTTCCGACGCGTCCTCGGCGACTTTGGCCGGGCTGGGGCAGACCGCCACAAGAGCGCACTTCCCTTCCTTCGCAAACTTCTTGCCCAGTGCCGCCAGGCGGTCCTCCACATCCTGGGCGTAGTCGCAACTATTGCAGGTGAAGACGACGACGAGGACCTCCTTATCCTTGAAGTCGGCCAGCGAATACTTCTTGCCGTCGATGCCCGGCACGTCCTTCCAGTCCGGCGCGGCATCGCCTGGGGAGAGGGTTTTGTTGTACTTGCCGCCGAGCGCCACGCTGGCTAAACCAGAGAGCAACAGAAGCAATACGGGGAGGGACTTGAACTTCACGGAAGTTTCCTCGACTCGCCATCACCAGGGGACGCATTCCAAAGGTACATTATAGTGCCTTTTGCGGGGCGCGATGTCGATTTGGTGATGAAATCTCCGAGCGAGTGGCATTCCATGCAGCGAGTCCTGATTACTGCCTTTGAACCCTTCGATCGCTGGAGCGAAAACTCGAGTTGGCTGGCGCTCTTGGAACTCACCCGCTCCCTGCCGGAGTCACCAAAGGTCGTGACGCGGCGCTATCCTGTCGACTTCGCCAAAGCGAAAGAGCGGCTGAGCGAGGATCTGGCGGCGGACTACGATTTTGCTTTGCATCTGGGGCAATCATCGCGGATCGGCCGCATCGAACTCGAGGCCATCGGACTCAACGTCGGCGGGGAGCCTGCGCAATCACCGGACGATTTTCAGCCGCTCGTGACCGGCGGACCTGCCGCGTATCAGACTTCCCTGCCGCTGGCCCACTGGTCAGCCAAAATGCGCGAAGACGGAATTCCCGCCCAGGTTTCGTATCACGCGGGGACGTATCTCTGCAACGCCGTCCTCTATCTTTCGCTGCATCTGGCCGCTGAAAACCGGCTGAAAACGACGAGCACCTTCCTCCATCTGCCACTCGCGCCGCAGCAAGTGCTCGGTGAGCGGCAGGCCTGGCCGACTCTGCCTAGCGAAATGTGCGCGAAGGGGATTCGACTCATCTTGAGCGACCTCGCAAACAAGGACAACCTTTCCACGACGTAAAAAGAAGAATTCATGTCTTCTTGCAAAACTCCGCGTTTGTTCGATTTTCTTGAAGTCCATGCTTGACAACGCCCATCTTGCTTGCTTCTAATCGACCTTTGTTGGGACGATAGGCTAGGCACACAATCATGCCCAGGTCATTTCTCAGATCGTTCGTCTTCACCCTGGGAGGTATCCTCCTCCTGTTCGCGGCAGCGGCCAAGCTTCAAGACAGCTGGATGAATGAATTCTGGCGCGAACTGGCAGTCGTGCCTCCACAACTCCTGCTTCTGGTTTCCTTGGCCGAGATTTTTGTCGGTGCATGGCTCTTTGTTGCGGCGATTGCCCCATTTCTTGGGGGGAGGGGGGGCGCTCTTACCGAGGGTGCTTGGCTGGTCGGAACTTCACTCTACAGCCTCTTGACACTTGGCGCAACCGTACTGGCTCATTCCGGGGCGCCCCGCTGTGACTGCATGGGCGCGTTCTCAGTAACGCCTGCCGTCATGATCGCCGTTGATTTCGCAGTCCTTTGTTCTCCTCGCAATTTTCCGGCCACAGCCAGCGAAATTAACCGTTGCAAGCGCCCTCCTCTGGATACGGTCGCCTCGCGCATCCGCTCGTTTGGGAACAATCTGCGGAATAGTCTTGCTCACTGGCGGCGTTAGTTTCGTATTTGGCGACCCGGATTTGCACGCTCGCCTGATCGCTCGCGGGGCACCTGCAATCGTGATCGAATCGGACCCGGTTCAGTGTGGAGCGGTGGAAACTGGCACAACCAAGGATCTGGCCGTGACCGTGGTCAATCGGTCCACGACCGAAGCAAAAATCATCGGTGGCGGAATTTCCTGCGGCTGTATGACTCTGGATTCGATTCCCGCCACACTGCCGGCGCGAGGAAGTCTGGTGCTGCATATTCGCCTGAAGGCTCGGGCCGACACGGGGCCGTTTACGCACGTATTCTCGTACTACTTGTCTCATTCACGACAATCACGAGTTGTCGGACGAATTACGGGACAAGTGACTGATGGCAGTTCTCGAACGGCGGTCGGGTCGATACTGCCGCTGAATGATTCGTGAGCATTTGACTTATTCACGGAGTTGGTTCCCACCGCGCGGTGCGAAGGAAACTGACCTCCGGTTATTGAAAGGATGTTCTCATGTTTCGTTTCCTGAGCTCGTTGACGCTGACACTCGGTATTGGTTGTGTTTGCGGAGGACTCTTCCTCGGTTCATTGGCTGTCGCCGATGACCCGATCGAAGACCCGAACGCACGTCCGATTGATAAGAAGTGTAAGGACCCGACAATAGGAACGGCCTGTTATATGGTTCCTGGCAATATTTGCCTTGCCCCGGAACCACGCTGCGGTGTTAAACCGGGTGCCATCTCATGCACCTGTTTCTAACCAGGTTTCAAGCTCTCGCATGCTGGGGATCGCAGTCGTTCGATTCAGCGCGGCGCACTTGCAGGTTGTTGAAACGAGGGGGCACGCCGCCCCCTTGCCTTCAAAGTGTTGATGACGCTTCCAAGCCGTCCGGTGTCTGGCCTGAATCAACCCGTCTTATTCACCGCTCGCATGATGGTAGCTTGAACAGGTATCGGGTTGGTTGGTGGGGGTGTAGTCGCACGGTGGGGGCGGAGGGCCCCCTTTCCCCCAGAGCCGAGTTGTTGGTGGCGTGAG
>JBPCKT010000090.1:0-20847 GCA_051004015.1 Pirellulaceae bacterium
GATCGGGTGGGCCTCGTAGCCGTAACCGTCAGGTCCGGGGAAGTAGTCGATGGTGAAGTTGGCGGTGTACTGGTCGCCGGGCACCTCGCCCTGGACGCCGTCGCGGTCCTGATCCATGCGGTTCGGAATTGTTGCAATGTCCTGGATCTCCGGGCCGATGATCATCGTGTAACTCCCCTCCCCAGACTGCTCTGGGAAGGTGATGTCGAACTGCCGGTTGCTGGAACCCAAGACCGGGGTGACGGCCGTCGCCACAATCGGGGCATTGCCCGGCCCCATGAAGCTGCGGATATCCTCCAGGGCGAACGTGTCCGGGTTGATCGATTCGCTGAAGGTGACGCGGAGGCTGCTCACCCGCGTGATGCTGGTGCCGGAGGGGCTCTGGGCAGAAATGCGCGGGCCGGTGGTGTCAGGCGGCGGAGTGCCGGTGACGGCGGCGGCGGCGTTGAGTCGGCCCCCCGTGACCGTGATGCCGCCGAGCGCAAAGATCTGATCGACCGTTGTCAGCAACTGGTCCTTGACCTGTTGTGCGGACCAGGCCGGGTGCAGGTCGCGGATCAGGGCCGCCACGCCGGCGACGTGCGGCGAGGCCATGGACGTGCCGCTGAGGTAGCCGTACCCGTTGTTGGGCATCGTGCTGTAGATGTCCACGCCTGGAGCGCCCAGGTCCACGCTGATTGCTCCGTAATTCGAGAAAGAGGCCCGCGCGTCGTTGTGGTCGGTGGCGGCGACCGAGACGATGTTGTCGAGATTATAAGCGGCCGGGTACATCGGGTTGAAGTCGGCGTCCACGCCGCTGTTGCCGGCGGCGGCGACGAAGAGGTGGCCCCCGAGGCCGGCGCTCTGGATCGCGTCGTACAATCCCTGGTCATAGGGCCCGCCGCCCCAACTGTTGTTGGAGATCTTGGCGCCCATGCTGACGGCATAGTTCAAGCCGTCGATCGCGTCGCTGCTGTAGCCGGACCCGCTGGAGTCCAGGAACTTGATGGCCATAATCTGGACGTCCCAACTCACGCCGGCCACGCCCACGCTGTTGTTGCCGATGGCGCCGATGGTGCCAGCGACGTGCGTGCCGTGGTAGTGGTCGTCGAATGGATTGCCGGTCGGGTTGCCGAGGCCGACGAAGTTGGCCCCGTAGTAGTCATCGATGATGCCGTTTCTGTCGTCGTCGTTGCCGTTGCCGGGGATCTCGCCCGGGTTCGTCCACATGTTGCCGGCGAGATCGGGATGGTTGTAATCGACGCCGGTGTCGATGACGGCGACGATCGTGGTGCCGTTGCCGGTCCAGGTGCCCCAGGCCTCCGGGGCGTCAATGTCGGCGTCGGGCGTGCCCACGGTCTGGCCGGCATTGTGCAGACCCCAGAGGTTCCCAAAATTGGGGTCGTTCGGCGTTAGCTGTGCGTGGACGCGGTAGTTGGGCTGGGCGTACACGACCAGCGGGTCGGCCTGGTAAGCTGCCAGAGCCGTCTGCACGTCGATGCCCGGGGCGAGGCGCACCTCGCGCAGCCCCGAAACCAGAGGCAATTCCCGGCCGATGGTTGTGCCGTCGAGGATGGGCGAGCGATTCGCGGCGGCTTCCGAGCGGAAGCGGACGAGGATGCGGGTACTGTCATAGTCGCCGGGATCCCCCTGCAGCGAGGCGACGTCGGCCGTCGCCACGGGTTGGGGGCCAATGCCGGCGGGATAGAGCACGGCGGGGCTGAAAGTGAGCAGGCAGCGGTCTTCCAAAGCCTCCAGCCGCAACGGTCGGGCAGCGGGCCCCGGGCGGTCCGAAGCTCGTCGCTCTTGGCGGTTGAGTGTTCGCGTGAAACGGGATTTCAGAGAGTCGAACCAAGAGCGAGCCAACATGGGAGAGTCTCCTTTGTGATTTTGGCCTGCGTTATAGTAACTTCAGGGACCTGGTCTGGCAAGCAGCCGTGCGCTGGGGGGTGCTGGGCCGGTGAGGGGCTTGATTGCGGTTAGGGCCTCACCGGCCATTTTTTCTCTGGCAACCTGGAACCGAGAGGGCCTAGGGTGCCTGTTCGTCGATTCGCCGCGGCGCGCCGAACGGAACGATCTGGACAACGATCACCTCCAGGTCGACGTTGCCTTCGTTCTTCAGGATGTGCACGCACCCGGCATCCTCCACGAACCCGGTGCCCGCGGGGTAGTGGTGCGGCGTGACGGCGCCATCGCATTCGTCGTAGAACGTGGCCGTCCCGGCCTTGACCGAGATGATGGACGGGCCGGGGTGCGAGTGCCAGCCGCTGTACCCCCCCGGTACGATCTTGATGTGCGTGACGTAGACGTCCGAGAGCCCCTTGGTCTTGAGCTCGATCTTCCAGTCATCGGTTTCCGCCTTGGTGTCGATCTCGTCGAACAGCACGGGCCCGACGAGGGTGGTGCTGGTGATGCCCGAGCCGGACGTCGCCCAAGCGATCCCGATGGCGATTCCACCGAAAGCGCTCGCGACGACGAGTCCAGCTAACATCAGCTTCGCTTTTCTCATTCTCATGGTCATTCTCTCCGTTGGTCTGCGATATAGTGGAGAGACATCGCACCCGGCGCGCAGACCGAGCGCTGGGGCAATGCCGGGCCGGTGAGGAACTTACGTGATGGTTAGGGCCTCACCGGCCGCTTTCGTTTCAGGGTCAGGTGTCGGTAGTCAGAACAGTTCGAGGTATGTGGACTTCCCATTCACTTGGCGGAGACAGGCTGACGGGGAGCCGCGGAGGGCACCTCCAGTCCCTGCTTTTCCGTCCGCTCCTCGGCAAGCGCCGCCTCCAGCTCCTTCCGCCACTTCGCTGCCTCATCCGGCTTGTCCCAAGCCTCGTAAAGCTCGACCAGCCACTCGACGACGTTCCGCAGGCGTCCGCTTTCGCCCTCACTTTGCTTCAGCCCCCCTTGGGCCTCCAGTAACAGCCGCTCCGCGTCGGCGTATGCCTTCGCGTCCAGCAGGATCTTGCCGTTATCGGCCAGCACGACAGCAAGCGGCGGGCAATCGGCGGCATACGACTGGCGCGCTTCCTGCACTCGCTCTGCCACCAGGCTGGTCGCCTCGGCCGTCTTGCCGGCCTGCACATAAGCGGTAAGCAAGAGACTGCGCACCCAGGCGGGATGCGGATCGGAAGAGCCCTTGTGGCGGACTTCCTCGATCAGCGCAATACCCTCACCAAATCGTCCGGCTTCGCAGTAGCTGGCGCCGAGCGTGACCTGCCTGGCCAATATTTCGCCGTGGTCTGGGCCGAGTTGGGCTCTTCTCAGTTCGAGACTCGCCTCCAATAGCGGAATCGATTGGTCGGGCTTCTTCAGGGACCGGTAAATTTGGGCCAAGCCGTCCCGGGGCAGGATCGTATCGCTGTCATTGGCCCCCAGCCTGGCGATGCGGATCGCCAGCACCTCCTTGTAAAGCGGCTCGGCGTCGGCATGTGCCTCCGCCTCGATCAGCGCTTGACCAAGCGGCACCAGGGCGGCCGTGAGTTCGAGGCTGTCGGCGGGAAACTGCTCGCGCGCGGCCCGTTCCTGGTCTTTCGCCAGGGCGACCGCCTCCGTCGACCTCCCGGCCCGGACGTAAGACGTTAGCAAGGTAGTGCCGACCCAGGCCAAGTCCTTGCGGCCCGCCCGGTGGACTTCTTCGAGCAGCGGAATGGCGTCGGCGAAGCGCCGGGCGTCGCGATAGCTGGCGCCGAGGTCGGCCTGCACTTCCAGCGTCGCGGGGTGCTTGGTCGCTTTGCACCGTTTGAGTGTATCCTCCAACAAGGAAATCGCCTGTTCGAGCTTTTTCATGTCACGGTACACCGTCGCCAGGTTGTACTGGCTGTAGAGGGTGCCCATGTCGTCGCCCCCCTGCTTGGTGATCCGTACCGCGAGAATTTGTTTGTACAACGGCTCCGCCAGGTCGTACTTACCCCAATCGCGGTACAGCCCGGCCAGTTCGGACTGGCTGTGGAGCGTATCGCGGTCGTCGGCCCCCAGCTTCGCGGTGTGGATCGCCGCAATCTCCGCAAGCAGCGGCTCGGCCAAGGCGTACTTGCTCTGCGAGCGGTAGAGCCTGACCAAACGAATCTTGGCGGAAAGCGTATCCTGGTGATCGGCCCCTAGCTTGGCGGTGCGAATCGCCAGGACTTGCTGAAACAGCGGTTCTGCGAGGTCGTACTTGCTCTGTTCTCCGTATTGCACAGCCAAAAGGTGTTTCGTGGCGACTGTTTCGAGGTTGTCAGCTCCCAGTTTGAGGGTACGAATCGGCACCACCTCCTTGCACAGAGTCTCGACCAGAGTGTACTTTTTCTGGGCGTAGTACAGCCAAGCCAAATGGTGCTTGGTGTTAAGGGTCTCGAGGTCGTCGGCCCCGAGCCTGGCGGTGCGAATCGCCAGGACTTCCTTGAACAGCGTCTCGGCCGGAGCGTACTTCCCCTGCTCCCGGTACAGCGCGGCTAAATGGTGCTTCGTGGCGACCGTATCGAGGTCGTCGGCCCCCAGCAACCGCTCCCGTGTCCGGCAGGCTTTGACGAGTACCGCCTCGGCCTTCTCCAGGTGACGCAATTCGCGCAGAGAAATCCCCACCAGGTGCTGGAGACGAGCTACGACCAGCGGATCGCCCACCGCCTCGCCTTCGAGCTGCGGCGCCACTTCGCCCAGCCGCCGAGACAGTAGATTGCGCGAAGTCACTCCCGCCTTTTCCGCCACAATCGGATCCAAATCCTGGAATAACGAGGCCAGAATCTCGGTCCCCGTCTCAAGCTGCGCCAGCCGTCTCTGCGCTTCCTCCTTGGCCCGGCGTTCCCCCGCCGCCCGCTCCGCCTCCGCGGCCTGGGCCGCCACGGCGTCCCGCCGCGCCTGCTCCGCCCGGATCATGCCCCAGGTCGTCCCGCTGATGCCGGCCATGAGCGCCAGGAGAACCAGAGACGCGGCTAACACCGGGCCCCTGTTCCGTCTGACGAATTTCCGCAGTCGGTACCCTGCCGACGGCGGGCACGCTTGCACCGGCTCATTGGCCAGGTATCGCTGCAGGTCACGGGCGAAACCGGTGGCGGTTTCGTAGCGGCGGTTGCGGTCCTTCTCCAGGGCCTTCATCACGATCCAGTCCAGTTCGCCGCGGATAGTCCGGCTCAGGCGAGAGCGTTCCATGCTGCGGTTGGCAGCAACTGACGGCAGGGTTTCGCTGCAGCTCAGCTTCGTGCTCGGTTTGAGAGGCTCCTCTTCCCGGATGATCCGCAGCATCTCATCCCAGCCCGCGGAGCGCAGCCGCACTTTGTCGAAAGGCGTGCCTCCGGTGAGCAGCTCATACATGAGCACGCCTAGCGAATAGATGTCGCTGCGCGTGTCGATATCGAGCTGGTTGAGTTTCGCTTGCTCCGGCGACATGTACTCCAGCGTCCCGACAAGCTGCCCAAAACCGGTGAACATCGTCTTCTCGGTCAGCGGCTGGCTGGTCGCCTTGGCCACGCCGAAGTCAATTACCTTAGGCACTACCTGCTGGTCGTATTCGGCGACGAGAATGTTCGTAGGCTTGATGTCGCGGTGGATAATTCCCTTTTGGTGGGCATGCTGGATCGCCTGGCAGACCGGCAGCAGGAGCTCCAGCCGCTGGCGGGGCGTGAGGTGATGCTCGTCGCAGTACTGCGTGATTGGAACGCCCTTGACGAGCTCCATAACGAAGTACGGCCGGCCGGAACCAGGGGTCAGGAGACAGGGGTCAGGAGTCAGACCGGCTGATTCCTGATTCCTGACTCCTGAGTCCTGACACCTGACCCCTGTTGTTCCCGCATCCAGCACCCTGGCGATATTGACATGGTCCATCATCGCCAGCGCCTGCCGCTCCGCCTCGAAGCGGGCGATCACCTGGCGGCTGTCCATTCCCGGCTTGATCACCTTGAGAGCGACCTTGCGCTGGACGGGCTCGGACTGCTCGGCCATGTAGACGACCCCCATCCCCCCTTCGCCAATTTGCTGCAGCAGCTTGTAGGGGCCGATCTGGGTGCCGGGCTTTTCGGCAAGAGGCTGGTCGATGGTGGGTGAAATGCCAACGCCCGGCGCGGGGGACTGGAGAAAGCTGCCCGGGCTTGCCTGAGCCCGCAGGAGCACTGCCACCCGCTCGCGCAGTTCGACGTCGGCTCCGCAAGCGGAGTCGAGGAAGACGGCGCGCTGATCGGCGGCCTGTTCCAGAGCCTGGTGGAAGATTTGTTCCTCTCTCATACATTCTCTCCGGGGCCAGGAGTGGCCCTCCACAGGGATAAGCGAGATACCCGACCTGCCAGCACCAAGGAATCTTCAAGAATCTTCGGCTCTGGCCTGGCCGCGGACCTTGGTTTGCAGCCAGGCCCGGGCAAACACCCAGTGACGATCGGCCGAGCTGGGAGAAATCCCCAGAACTTCCGCCGCCTGATCTCCCGTGAGCCCGGCAAAGTAGCGGAGCTCGACGAGTTGGGCTTTCAGCGGGTCTTCGGCCGCGAGTTGGTCAAGAGCCTCGTGCAGTGCCAGCAGCTCGTCATCGGGCAGCGGGGCCGCGATATCCTCCAGCGGTTTCCGCTCGAGGATGCCGCCCCGTTTGTCGGATCGCTTGGCGCGGGCGCTGTCCACCAGGATGCGGCGCATCGCGGTGGCAGCCGAGGCAAAGAAATGGCTGCGGTCGCGGTAGGTCCGGTGAGTTTCGCTCCCCACCAGCCGCACGTACGCTTCATGCACCAGGGCCGTGGCCTGCAGCGTCTGCCCCGGCTTCTCCTGGGCCAACTTCGCGGCCGCCAGCTTCCGCAACTCGTCGTAGATGAGCGGCAGCAATTTCTCCGCCGCCGCTGGATCGCCGGAATCGATTTGCGACAGGATGCGGGTGACGTCGGACATGGCCCTATTGTGCCGGGCCGGGCGCGGGGTTGCAAATTGAAATCACCTACGCATCGGCTCCTGCCGCTAGTCGCGGACGCGGCAAATCTTCCACGATCTCCGGCTCCAGCGGCAAATCGTCGTCGTGGTCGTATTGGTCCCGTCGCTGCCAGCCGATGAGGACGTAGAAGCGGTCTTGCAGGTCGAGCATCAGGCTGAGGAGCGCCGGGACGAAGACCAGCGTGATGACCGTGGAAATCAGCAGGCCGCCGAGCAAGACCGCGCCGATGCCGCGATAAAGCTCGCTGCCGGCTCCTGGGGCGAGGACCAGCGGCAGCAGGCCGACGAGGCCGCCGATCGTGGTCATGAAAATCGGGCGGATGCGGGTCCGGACGCTCTCCACCACCGCCTGGCCGATGGGCATGTGGTCTTCGCGCAAATGCACGAGCGATTGCTCCACAATGAGAATCGGGTTATTCACCACCGTCCCCACCAGCATGATGAAGCCGAGCATGGTCAGCACGTCCAGCGGCTGGAGCACGTAGAGATTGAGCAGCCACAGGCCGGCAAATCCGCCGACGGCCCCCAGCGGTACCGTGAGGATGACCACCAGCGGATAAATCCAGGACTCGAATGTCGCCGCCATCAGCAGATAGGTGATGAGGACCGCCAGGGCCAGGTTCCACTTGAGCGATTGCCACGTGCTGCGGAGCTTGTCAGCCGTGCCGGCCAGGGCGATGCGGTAGCCTCCATCCAACTGGTCACCGGCCAGGCGGGGCGCTACCACCTGCTGGCTGATTAAGTCCATGGCCGCCTCCAACGGCATGGCAACCGGCGGCGTGACTTCGAGCGTGATCGCCCGCTGACGGGTGCGGTGGTTGATTTGCTCCGGCCCCGGCTCGAGCCGCAAATCGGCGACCGCCTCGAGCGGCACCAATTGGCCGGTGGGAGTGGCGACCGGAATGGAGCGGAGGCTCTGCTCGCTACTGGCAAACTTGTCCTCACCGATGATCCGCAGGTCGATCTTGTCGCCCCCTTTGTAGTAGTCGGTGGCATACGCTCCGTCGACCAGGGCATCCACGGCGTATCCCATCTCGGCTGCGGAAACCTGCATGTCCGCCGCCTGATCCCACTTGGGGTAGATTCGGACTTCCGGGTTGGAAAGATCGAGGCTCGGGTTCGGCCGAATTTGGGCTTCCGGCATCAACCCTGGATTGCCCGGCGTCCCCTTGAGCTGCATGAAGATTTCACCGCCGATCCCCACCAGTTTATTGATGTCCGGGCCGGTGATTTCGATGTCCACCGTGCGGCCGGCGGTGAGACCCTGTTCGAACAGGCTGGCCTGCTTGGCGATGAGGATGGTTCCCGGCAGCTTGTCGGCGATTTTTTGAATGACCGGCACAAGGTCCCCGGCTCGCATGGGGTCCGCCGCACGGGCCCCGACGAAAACCTGGCGGTTGCGGGCCACAAAGAAAAAGTCCTCAATCACCAGCGTTTCGCCGCTCTTGACCTTGGGATCATTCGGGTCGACGTCCCAATTCGGCCGCAGATCCTCTTCCACGATGTTCCCCATCTTCAGAAGTTGATCGAGGTTGTATCCGGGAGGGGGAATCAGGATGGCGATGACCAGGTTGCGATTGCCCCCCGGCAAATATTCCACCTTCGGCAGCATGGCCCAGGTCGCGAGGCAGGAAACTGCAATGACAATGCCCACAAAGACGACCCGCGGCAGGATGCCCCGCTGTAGAAAGCGATTGGCCGACAGCAGCATTTCCACCAGCGAAAGGGCGACGGCATCGCACACAACTAGCAGGAGTCTCACCGGCGTCCAGATTACGTACAAGAACTGCTGGAAATCCGACCTCGCCTGCGGCCGGCGGGATGAGCCGTTCTGCTCATGGCCGGATGCGCCTTCATGTGCCTCGCCCTCGGGCCGATGCCGCTTGAGAATCCGCATCGCGGCCGTCGGCACTACCGCTACGGCTACCAGCATGGATAAGGCGACGGCGGCACTGATGGCAATCGCAATATCGCGGAAGAGCTGGCCAGCTTCTTCTTGAATGAAGAGCACGGGAATGAATACCGCCAGGTTGGCGAGCGTGGCGTTGAGCAGCGCCCCCCAGACCTCGCCGGCGCCATTCACGCTGGCCGCTTCCGGACTTTCTCCCATTTGATGCCGCCGGTAGATGTTTTCCAGCATCACAATGGCATTATCGACCAACATGCCCACGGCAAACGCGAGTCCCCCGAGTGCGGGCACATTCAGCGAGCGGCCCAGCAGGGCCATGACCAGAAAAGCTCCGATGGTGCTAATCAGAATGTGGGCGAAGATGATAATGGTGGAGCGGGCGCTCCGCAGAAAAACGAGCAGCGTGGCGAAGGTGAACAGGCTTCCCCACAACAGGTTGTTGCTCACCAGGTTAACGGCCGAGTAGATGTATTCGGTCTCGTCGTAGACTTGCACAAGTTGCAAGTGGTTCTGCTTGAGCACCCCCTCGTTGAGCTCCTTGGCAGCGCCGCGGAGTCCCGTCATCACGTCCAGCACATTGGCCCCGACCGCCCGCTGGGCGTTGATGGCGATGCAGGTGGTGCCGAACCGCTTCACGAACCCATCCGGCTTCTTGTGCCCTTCGACGACGCGGCCAACGTCGTGGACATAGACCGGGCCCCCATCCCGCCGGGCGACGATGGCGTTCTCTACTTGTTCCGGGCTGCGGAACTGACCGAGCGTGCGGACGATGTACCGCCGCTTCCCTTCCCAAAAGTCGCCGGCTGATGTGTCCTCATTCTGGGCTCGCAGAGCGAGGCGGACCTGGTTGATGGTCAGGTTGCGAGCCGCCAACTTTTCCGGGTCGATGTAAAGCTGCAGCTCTTCCTCGCGGCCCCCCATGACGTTGGCATTGGAAACCCCTTCCACCCGCTCCAGGGCCGCTTCAATGTAGTCCTCGGCAAACTTGCGAAACTTGGAGATGTCCTGCTCTTCGGGAATCCATTTGCGAACTCGCGGATCTGTCGCGGCAAGTTTCCGCAGCCGATGCATTTTCAGGCCGTCGCTCTTGGCGGCATAGGCCAGCTCGATCGCCGCCGCCAGGTCGGGGTGTTCCGCCGCAAAGGCCTTCCCTTCCTCGGCGGGAGGGACGCGCTGTCCCAGGATGAACCAGGCAATCGGGCGGTCGGCGACGTTCGACGTGCTGATGACCGGCTCGTTGGCGTCCTCGGGATAAGTGGGGACCTGCGCGAGTTTGGTGTTGACCTTGAGCAGTGCCTCACGCATGTCCGAGCCGACGGGAAACTCCAGCGTCACCCGTCCCAGCGAGTCCATGCTCTCGGAAGAAATCTTGCGGACTCCCTCCACGCTCTTCAGGTGCTCTTCCTGCTCCTGAATGATTTCCCGCTCCACCTCCTGCGGGCTCGCCCCGGGCCAGGTCGTTTCGATGGTCAGCGTCGGCACCTGCACTTCCGGCGTGAGCTGCATCGGCATGGTGAACAACGCCAGGATGCCGAACATCACCAGCAGGATGACGCCGACGGTGACCTTCACCGGGTTGTGAACGAACGTCTTGATCAAATTCATGGATTTTGCCCCACCAACTGCTCTTTCTCGTACGGAATCTCGCGCCGCTCCGTCCGCACCTCCTGCATCGGCCGCAGTCGTTCGTTCCCTTCGACGACGACCTGGTCTCCATCCTTGATTTCGCCGTTGCCCACGCTTACCCACAGCCCGCGCGAAGCGCCGAGTGTGATCGGCACCGGCCGGACCACCGACTTCTTTGTCTTGGGGTCGGTGTCCACGACGTAGACCAGCGGCGTTTTTCCGCTCAGCACTACCGCATCTTTGGGAATCAGTGGCACCGCCACGGGGTCTCCGACGGCGAGCGTCACGCGGGCGAACATCCCGGCCTTGAGCAAGGGCACTTTCCCCTGTTGTTCGTTTTGCACTCGGACCTTCACGGGGAATGTGCGCGACCGGGCGTCGGCCTGAGGGTTGATGACGGCAATCTGTCCTTCAAACCGCCGGCCACGGAGCGACGGCACTTCCACGTCGCCAACGACCGCCACATCCAGCCGGGCGACATAATCTTCCAGCACGCCGATTTCCACGTCCACCATGCTCAGCTCGGCGATTTCCGCGATGGGATCCCCCTGCATGACCCACTGGCCCACTTCCGTGAGCTCGGCGGTGACAAAGCCGTCAAAGGGGGCAAACATCGTATGCCGGTCGTATTGCTCCGTCAGCCGCTCGACCTCGGCTGCTTGAACGGCGACTTTCGCCTGTCCCAGAGCGTAGGTCCAGGTGGCCGCTGCCGTCATGTCCGCTTCATTCTTCTGCCCAGGCTCCATCTGTTGATTCGGTCCCTGCGTCAGCTTCCGCAGGGTTGTCACAGCCTCCTCCACGAGCGCATGAGATTGGGAAGCCAGGGCGATGTTCTCTTCCGTTTCCTCGCGGGCGGCGGAAGTCCCCAGCGTTTTTCCCCGCTCGCGCTTCGACTCTCGAAATTCGAGCATCGCCTTCGCGCTGGCGAGCTTCGCCTTGGCTTGCTTCACCTGATCTTCCCAGGAGTCCGCCAGTTCTGCGAGCTCCGCCTTGCGCAGCGACAGCTCGGCTTCGGCAGACTTTTTCTCGGCTCCAATGACTCCGCGGCGGAGGTGGGCGATGGGATCCCCCTTCTTCACAAAGTCCCCGTCGTTGACCAGGTATTCCTCCACCCGCCCGGGAGCCGCACTGCCGACGATGCTCTTGCGGAGCGGCTTGACGGTTCCGACGAAGGTCTTCGGCTCGCTGACTTTGTCCCTGCGGGCCGTGGCCACGATGACTTTGGGGCTTGGCGGCGGAGCGCCGGCTTTGGGGGCTTGGCCGGGTGCAGCCTGGCCTAGACCAATGAGCAAGCCGCCCATCATCAGCGCACCAGATAGTTTCGGAAATCGCTTCATGATTATCCTGCCTCCTTTGCTGTCGTGGCCGTTTTCAGGTTCTGCTGAACGCACGCGAGCAGCCGCTTGAGCGTGGCCATCTCGCTGGAGGAGAGTCCGTGGGCGGCCCGTTTGCGGACTCGCCTGGCTGCCGTCACCACTTTGTTCCAGACGGGTTTGGCCGCGGCCTGAGGCCGGATGATCTTGCGACGTCCGTCGGCCGGGTCGCTGTCCCGGCAAATCCAGCCGTCCCGTTCCATCCGGTCCAGGATGCCAACGAGCGTGGGGGGCTCGATCCGCATCAGCTCGGCCAGGCGGCATTGGGGAATCGGTCCTTCCAAGGCGAGACACCCCAGCATCTGGCACTGGCGATAGGTAATCCCCTGCGGCGCCAATTCATCGTTGATGGCCCGCTGATAGTCGTTGGCTGCCGTGATTACCCAGAAGCCGACGCTGTTTTCAAAGTCGTAGTCGAACATGGCGGCTGGCCCACATAGTTAGCGCACGAACGAATTAATCATCCTACGCCTGTTGCCGCTGGAATGCAATCAGGATTCTGGGCAACTTCCGGCAGGATTGTGGGGCCATTCGCGGCTGGCTAGACTGCCCTGGATGCCCCCCCGCGACCAGATGCTCGCCGTTGACGCCCAACTCGCCCACGTCTGGATGGTGCGGGCGTTCCTGAAGCATAGCGACGAAGCTCAGGAGGACGACGAGCTGGCCGAGGTTCACCGGCAGCTCTACGACTACATGCTGGCCTTGGGCGGTCCGCTGAAAGAGGGAAACGCCGACGAATACCTCAAACTGGCCCGCAAAAAGCTTGGCAAGCTGAAAAAGGCGACCGAGAAATTCACCGAAGTCCAGCCGCAGGTTTCGACGCACACGAACTTTCAGATGGCGGTAATGAGTTTGCGGACGGCAGTGGAGGAAGTGACGAAATTGCTTGAGGACGCTACTATAACGAAACCATGAGCAAACCGACCGACATCCGCATCCTCTCCGTTGCTTCCACCACGGAGCTGATCAAGTATCGCTCGCCCATCAAGTTCGGTGGCCGGGTTGTCATCGACGCCATGCTGCTGAACGTGACGCTCGATGTAGAGACGCGGGATGGCAAGCGTGGGCAAGGTTTCGGCTCGATGCCAATGGGGAACGTCTGGGCCTGGCCGACGGACGCGATTTCCACGGAGCAGACCCAGGCGGCCATGCTGGAATTCGCTCAACGGTTGGAAAAGGAAGTCGCGACTTACAAGGGAATGGCCCATCCGCTGGACATCACGGTGGACTGGGGAGAAAAGTACCAATCGATCGCGGACGAAGTCGTCGCTGCAATGAAGCTCCCCCAGCCCATGCCGAAGCTGGCACAACTGGTTGCGGCGAGTCCCTTTGAAGCGGCCGTCCATGATGCCCAGGGAAAGGCGCTCGGCGTCAATTCCTACAACCTGCTCGGGCCGGAGTTCGTCAGCAAGGATATTGCCGCCTACCTGGAGCCGGCGTTCGCGGGGGAGTATCTCGACCGCTACACCAGCCGCGAGCCGAAGGCGAAGATGCCGCTGTATCACCTGGTCGGGGCGCTCGACCCGCTGACGGCTGGCGACGTGACGACGCGGATTGAGGACGGACTGCCGAACACGCTGGGGGAATGGATCCTGGCGGACGGGCTGACGCATCTGAAAATCAAGCTCAACGGCGACAAGCTGCCGTGGGACGTGGACCGGGTCGTGGCTGTCAATCGTGTGGCGGAAGAGACGCAGCCAATGCTTGGCGTTTCCACCTGGTTCTATTCCTGCGACTTCAACGAGCGGTGCGCGAACGTGGAGTACCTGCTTGATTTTCTCGCCAAGGTCAAGGAGCTCGCCCCCGCCGCTCTCGGCCGGCTGCAATATATCGAGCAGCCGACACACCGGGACCTGAAGGCCCACCCGGAAAACCGGATGCACCGGGCCGCCGCCATCAAGCCGGTAGTGATCGACGAATCGCTCATCGACCTGGAGAGCTTCCACCTGGCCCGCGAGCAGGGCTATTCCGGCGTGGCCCTCAAAGCCTGCAAGGGGCACACCGAGGCCCTGCTGATGGGAGCCGCCGCCCAGAAATACAAAATGTTCCTCTGCGTGCAGGACCTCTCCTGCCCCGGCTACTCCTTCCTCCACTCCAGCAGCCTCGCCGCCCGCATCCCCACCATCGCCGGCATCGAAGGCAACAGCCGGCAGTATTGCCCGTCCGGAAACGTTGCGTGGAAGGAGCGGTTCCCAACGATGTTCACCATCAGCGACGGGACTGTGGGGACCAGCGTGCTGACGGGGCCGGGGCTGGGGTTTTAGCGGTATGGACTTCAAGATTGAAGTGCCGGACGAAGTGATCGCCGTCTTGGCGGTTGTGGGCTTCGTCACGTTCTTTGCGGCAATTCTTGCTTGGGGAGTAGGCGACTCACAAAAACGTGGGCAAGCGGGTTGCCTGTTTCTGATTTTATTCTTGTTCTTCGGTCCGCTCGCCGTTTTGGTTTGGCTCCTTGTGAGACCAGCAAAGACGCTTGTTCAGAGGCTGAATGAAAACTACAGCTGTGCGGACGAGGCCTTGGCAGCGGCTTCCAGTTTGGAGCAACTGGGAGAATGGGAACACGCGATCGGCCTCTATGAAAGCGCCGCATACCGCTGGCCCGACCAGAAAGGATATATTGCCGAGTGTCTGAATCGCATCAAAGAAAAACAGTCGCCCGGTTAGAAAATGGCTTGTTGCTCGGATTCGCGGATGAGTGTTGAGAAACATAAGCCATCTCTGATATAATCGGGCCTGCCGTTATTGTCGCCTTTCGCTCCGCGAAAGGATTTACTTTCGCGGAGCGAAAGTCAACATTGAGGAACCACCCATGCTCACCATGCTCGGCAGCCCGCGGAAGTGTTGCGATGGCCTGACCCGGCGGGAGACGCTGAAGGCCGGGGCGCTCACGGCGCTCGGTGGTCTGACGTTGACGGACTTACTGCGCGCGGAAGAAGCGGCGGGAACGAAGTCGAAGCCAGGGAAGGCCAAGAATGTCATCGTGCTGTACCTGCTCGGCGGGGCGGCGACGCAGGACATGTGGGACATGAAGCCGGATGCTCCTGCGGAAGTGCGGGGAGAATTCAAGCCGGTGGCGACGAATGTGCCGGGTATCAATATCTGCGAGCTGATGCCGCAGATGACCAAATGGATGCACAAGGCGGCCATCGTCCGCTCGGTGAATCACAAGGCGGGCTGCCACAACACGCTGCCGAGCTATACCGCTCTCGAAGAACCCATCTCGAACAACACCAGCACCAAGGACAGCTATCCGCCGAGCATGGGCTCTGTTTGCGAATACCTGCAAGATACCGGGGCCATGCCGCGGCCGAGTCCGCGCGGGACGCTGGCCGGCACCGAGGTCAACACAGAGCTTCCCGCCTACGTCTACATGCCCTGCTATCTCGGCTGGGGGCAGAACATCGTCCGGCCTGGGCCGTACGGCGGATTTCTCGGCCATCGGTACGATGCACTGACGACCGAGTGCAAACCGACCTACGACGAAGGAGGTGCCAAACCTGCGCCTGGTTCGCCGCAAGTCGTCCGCGGAATGCCTCTCTTGCCGCACAGCACGCTGCCGCAGGAAATCACGCTCGACCGCCTGAGCCAGCGCCGCGGCTTGATGGAGCAGATGGACAGCGAAATGCGCCGGCTGGAATCGGCCTTCTCGGTCCATCAGCATAGCCGCTTGAAAGAGAAGGCGTATGGCATGCTCACCTCGTCCAAGGCCCGGCAGGCCTTCGACCTTTCCGGCGAAGACCCCAAGACGCTCGACCGCTACGGTCGGACGCTCTTCGGCCACAGCACGCTCATCGCCCGCCGGCTGGTGGAGTCCGGCGTCCGATTCATCAACGTCACCTGGGACCTGTTCTGGGACCGCGTGCAAGTTGACTACGACGCCTGGGACACGCACACGAAGAATTTTTCCATCCTCAAGACCAACAAGCTGCCGAACTTCGACCAGACCGTTTCGGCTTTGCTGGAAGATTTGACGAGCCGCGGCCTGCTCGACGAAACGCTCATCGTGGTGAAGAGCGAAATGGGGCGCACGCCGAAAATCAACGGCAATGCCGGGCGGGATCACTGGACCTATTGCTACAGCAACGTCTTCTTCGGCGGCGGCATCACCGGCGGCACCCTCTACGGCTCCTCCGATTCGCAGGCCGCCTACGTCAAGGACAAGCCGGTCAGCACGTCGGACATTTGTGCCACGGTCTACCGTGCGCTCGGAATCCCCGATGAAACCACCGTCCCCGACCGCGGCGGCCGGCCGGTTTCGATTCTGCATGGGGGGCGGGCGATTGAGGAGCTACTGAGTTAACCAGCCATGGGAATGGCCACGAAAAACGCGAAAAGTCACAAAGCAAAACCTCTCTTCCTCTTTGTGCCTCTTTGTGTTCTTCGTGGCCATCCCCTTGGTTGTCTAGGGAAGGACGCAATGTGGCGGCGGGGCGGATCGAGCTAAGAGGCGTGGAAGTCCACAACCTGAAAAAGGTTGAACTGGATTTGCCCCACCACAAGCTCATCGTCTTCTGCGGCGTCTCCGGCAGCGGGAAGACAAGCCTGGCCCTCGACACGCTCTATGCCGAGGGGCAGCGGCGGTACATCGAAAGCTTCTCCGTCTACACCCGCCAGTTTCTCGAACGGCTGGAGAAGCCCGCAGCGGAAAGAATCGATGGACTCCCCGCGGCTCTCGCCGTCACACACTTCCATGCCGCCCGCTCGCCGCGCTCCACAATCGGCACCACGACCGAAACGGCAGACTATCTCCGCTTGCTCTATGCTCGTATCGGGAAGCTCCACTGCCGCAACTGTGGTCGATTGGTAGACAGAGATTCGCCGGAGTCGGTCGCGGAGAAAATTGCACAAGTGCCGGCGGGGACAAAGTTTCAAATCACCTTCCCCAAAAAATGGCTGCAGGATTTGCCTTTCTCTGAGATCTCCGCGCCTTTGCGCGAGGCCGGCTTTGTCCGGGCGATTATCGCCAGCGAAGTCATTGATCTGTCTAGCGTCAATCCGGCAGAAGGGGCATCACGCAGAGGCGCGGAGGACGCAGAGGTTTTGATTATTGTCGATAGATTGATTGCCGGCCAAAGCCAAGTGCAGCGAGTTCGTGATTCTGTCGAGACGGCATTCTCGCATGGCGATGGTGTTTGCGTGGTCCTGTTAGAGACCAACGACGGAAACCAACGCCGGGCCTATTCCAACTCCCTCTGCTGCCTGACATGCAACATCGACTATCCCGACCCTGAACCGCGGCAGTTCAGCTTTAACAGCCCGCTGGGGGCGTGCCCGAAGTGTGAAGGAGCGGGAACCCTGGTCGCCGACGGGCCAACGAAGCGAAAAAAATTGACAGTCGTCTGCGATGCTTGCAATGGCCGCCGGCTGAATGAGAATGCCCTGGCATGGCGAATCAGCGGCAAGAATGTCGCGGAAATGATGGAAATGCGAATTGATTCAGCCCGGCTGTTTCTCCAATCGCTGCCGCTCACAGTTGCCGAGCAGTCAATCGCAAAGACGATCGTAGAGCAGCTTGATTCGCGACTGAGATTCCTCCTCTCGCTCGGCCTCGGCTATCTCGCCTTCAGCCGGCCACTAAATACGCTTTCTGTCGGAGAGGCCCAGCGAGTGAATCTCACATCGGCTCTCGGTTCGAGCCTGGTCAACATGCTGTATGTCCTCGACGAGCCTTCGGTCGGCCTGCATCCGGGGGACGTCGATAAACTGGTGGCTGCGGTGCAGGGGCTGAAAGACCGCGGCAACACGGTGGCGGTGGTGGAGCATGAAGAATCCCTCATCCGCGCGGCGGACCACGTTGTGGAAATCGGCCCTGGTGCCGGAGAAAGTGGCGGTACGGTTGCCTTTCAAGGGACGCCGACGGAAATGCTCGTTCCCGGCGCGAGTCTGACGGGAGAATACCTCGCCGGTCGCCGCGGCATTACATCATGCACGCAAAGAAAGCCGATTACCCGCGGCCGCATCAAGCTGACCGGCGCGCGGGGGCACAACCTCAAGAATCTTTCGCTCGATTTTCCCCTCGGCGTTCTCTGTCTCGTCACCGGCGTCAGCGGCGCGGGGAAAAGCTCGCTGGTGCAGGAGACGCTCTATGGGGCCCTCTGTCGCCGCAAGAAGAAGGACTGCGACGAGCCGCTGCCGTATGACGACGTGTTCGGCGATGGGCAGATTGACGACGTGGTGCTGATGGACCAGAGCCCCATCGGCCGCTCCCCCCGCTCTAACCCGGTGACGTACATCAAGGCGTTCGATGCTGTTCGCCAGGTCTTCGCCGAGACGGTGGAGGCCCGCACCCACAACTACGGGCCGGGGCATTTCAGCTTCAACGTGGAAGGGGGGCGGTGCGATGCCTGCGAGGGGGACGGCTACAAACAGATCGATATGCAGTTTTTGCCCGACGTGCTGGTGAAGTGCAAGGTCTGCGCAGGCACCCGCTACCGCCGCGAGATTCTGGCCGTCACCTACCGCGGCAAGAGCATCGCCGAGGTGCTGGAGATGACCGCCCGCGAGGCCTTCTCCTTCTTCCGCGGCCAGCCGAAGGTGCAGGGGCGGCTGAAGCAACTGATGGACGTCGGCCTGGACTACCTCCGCCTCGGCCAGCCCGCCCCCACCCTCTCCACCGGCGAAGCCCAGCGGCTGAAGCTCGCCGCCTACCTCTCCGAAGCCAGCCGCAGCCGCACGCTGTTCCTGCTCGACGAGCCGACGACCGGCCTGCACTTCGCCGACGTCGTCAAGCTGCTCGACTGCTTCGCCGCCTTGCTCTCCGTCGGCCACTCGCTGATCATCGTGGAACACAACCTGCAACTCATGCGCTCCGCCGACTATTTGATCGACCTCGGCCCCGGTGCCGGCGACGACGGCGGCCGGATCGTGGTGCAAGGGACGCCGGAAGAAGTGGCGGCGTGTGAAGAATCGGTGACGGGCCGGTTCGTCCGTGGGGTAGGCTTCCAGCCTGCCCAAACCTAGCAGCCGGAGCTCAACGACCTCCGGGTTTCGCCTTCGCTCGTCGCGGTCTATCTGCAACCGGCCCCCATGATTCACCTTTTCCAGCAACTTTGTCACGGCACCATCCCCTTTCGCAACCTCTTGCCATTTCTCACATTACGTGATGATTCATGATTCATTTTCGCCTGAATCAGGCCATTCGTGATTCATAATTCCTGTGGTCTAATCGCATAAGTCCTTAATTCAATTGACCTTAGTTGCAGGCAAGGCCGTGAATCACCGCGCTACACCGCTGATTCTGATACAGGTTTCACGCTCTCTCGTTTGGCTGTATCAAGGCCCTCAACTCCTTTGCCTCCAGCATGTTCCGGTGATTCACGTCCTGAAATTCTCCTTGCATCGGAAACACCCTGATTGATTCACCCACGCGACGACTTTTTCCAGCCGAGTCACTCGCTCCCCTCCCTCCATAAACCGCGCGCAGCGAGTTCCGAGAGTACGATGCGCGAATAGACTCGTTTGTTCACTATCCACAAAAGAATCTTTTTCGCTTGGCGCGGCGGCCCGCCAGCGCTGGGCGGTTTGCCTTCGTCGGCCTGTCCTGCTGCCTTAGCCCGGAACGGGCGAGCTATGTCAGCCCTGGGTAGGTGAGCAGGAATGTCGGCAGCCCTGAAAGGGCGCGCTAAGGACGGCAAGCACCGACCGCACCCCGATTAGCGCGCCCTTTCAGGGCTTCTGATTCCATATTTTCTCTACCCAGGGCGGCGCACGGCTTCGCCGTGCTTGCCCTGGGCTGTCTTAGCGCCGGCCCTTTGGGCCTGAGAAGCGCATCCTGAGCGTGCCGCGCGCTGCGCCTGCATAACAAGTTCAGTAGTGCCCACAAGAGTCTTCGCGAAAATCAATGAGGGGAAGGCGTCTTGATTTGACGGACCAATTGGCGCTCGGTACTATGCAGACGTGTTCTAGATAATCAATGGTTCGGCCGCAGAGGCGTATGCGGGAGAAATTCATGGCTGTCATGCCAATAGAAGTAGTCGAGATCGGAAACGTAGCCCGCGAGGACATCGCGCGCGCTATTACCCAGGCGAACGCACAGCAGGGGCAATTCCAGTTTTTTCACCTGTCGCTTGACCAGAGTGCCGGACTTCGCCAGCACACATACCGCCAATTAAAAGCAAGCGACTTTCTCGACACGATGGCTCGTTTTCGGACAGAACTCCGCGGCTACCATCCGTTCTTGATCACTTTCATCGATTCGCCATTAGACGGTACTCGCTTTTGTAATCTTTTTGGTAGTCACCGCGCTGAGGATGGACTTGCCCTTGCGACAACTTCAAATGTTGCAGACGTAATTGTCCCAGGCGATCGTATGGTCGCATATGTCCTTTACTACTTGGCACGATACGCGCTTAGCTTTGCGTGTCCAGACCACAAAAACCACGACGATGATCGTCGATGCGTCTTTGATCGCAAAATTGATAAACGTCGACTGCTCGATAGCATGAAAGCACATTCGTTTTGCGACGACTGTCGTCGCGCACTTCTGTCTGCTGGAAGCTCGGTCTCTCCAAACCAGTTGGAGGCTCTTGATTCACTACTTCAGCTTGCGGGTGAGTTGATGGCATCTGAAAAGCCGAGCCCTGTGTCTCGGCCGACAGCATTTATCGGCTCTTCGACTGCAGGTCTCCCTATAGCCAACAAACTCCAGGCGTTGCTGGAGTACGATCTAGAGGCTGTAGTCTGGAATCAAGGGACCGTGTTCGGATTGGGGGATGGCACGCTTGAGGCTCTCGAAGTTGCTGTCTTGTCATATGATTTTGGCATCTTTGTGTTTACACCGGACGACGAATTGCATACGCGGGGCCAAGTCAAGCCAATTGCACGCGACAATGTAATTTTCGAGCTTGGGTTATTCGCCGGTAAGCTGACAAGACACCGCGCGTTCGTCGTCCATCCAAGAAAGAACGCCATCCAGCTTCCGAGCGACCTACAGGGTATTTCGACTGCAACATTTGGGCTCTTCCGACTGAAGCGCGCGCTGGGTGATAGAAAAGAAGTGGGACATGGGGTTTTCTAAGAGTTTGGGTTACCAGACCTTCTCTTGGAGCACCGACATGTCCCAGCAGGCTTTGTATCAGGTTT
>JBPCKT010000091.1:0-25188 GCA_051004015.1 Pirellulaceae bacterium
AGAATGCCGTCGCATCCTGACTCGTTTCGAAAAGACGGCCAAGAACTACCTCGGCATGCTTAAAATGGCGTTTATCCAGCGATACTTAAAACTGATGACGGTTTTATAGTTTTCCGACGGAGCCTAGTGACACGCTGTAACGGATTTGGTATCAACACTTTCGCAGTTCGGGAAGGAACCACGAGTTGCGGAAGGAGTATATGCATGGATGCGAGTTTTCAGGAACGGGAATTTCAGGCGCGCAAGGCTGCGGTCCTGGAGGAATGCCAGCTGGCGCCGCAGGTCTTTGAGGACGTGGGGTTGCGATGGGAGCAGTTGATGGAACCGTTCGTCAACAGTCTGGCGCATGGAGCAGGTCGGTCATGCCCAGACCTTCGTGCGCGGGCTGCTGTCGGACGTGGAACATCGGAACGCGGGGTCGATAGCCTACCGCTTCGGCCAGGACCGGATGCCGTTGCAGTGGTTTATCGGCGTGTCGAAGTGGGATGACCAGCCGTTGCGAGAGGAACTGACGCGACAGATTGCGTGTGACTTGGGAGACTCCGACGGCGTGCTGGTGTTCGATCAGCATGGCGGGAAGTTGCCGCATCGGTGGATCACCGGCGACGACGAAATGGGCCGTCCGTACTGGTTTCGCCGGGATTTGCAGCAGCGCGGCGAGCAATATCTGCTGGCTGTTCCTTCGAATTCTCGCATCCGCGAACTGGAAGTGGAACCGCCGACGCGGAGTGGAACCAGGTGGCGACCAACGAGAGCGTTTGATGATGTTGCCAACCCACCCAGTTGCGAACCTCGTAGTCGCCCAGCCCGGCTTCGCTCTTGCAGCGCTGCAGGCACTCCTCGACGCGATGTTCGGCCTTGGCCACCCGCTCGAACTCCAGCAGGGCCTTCTCCAGTAACGCATCGAGAAGAAATCACGCAGAGGCCCAGAGACCGCAAAGGGGGCGAGCTGGGATGAAAATGGATGAACTGGAGCACCACCACCGGCAAACCGTCCCAATTGTCCGATTGCACCCTGGCCGGTAGACTGGGGCAAATCAATCCGCCTAGCGCCCCAATTTCCAAGGTCCGCCATGAAGACCCGTCCTCGCACCAAATTCACCCGTGCGGTCAATTCCCGCCGCTGCCCCAAATGCGGCGCGAAAGTCAACAACCAGAAGGTCCGCTGCAAGAAGTGCAGCCAGGCCCTTACCCGCCCCAAGAAATAGGCCGCCGGAGTCGTTCATGCGCTATGTCCTGAAACAGGATCTGTTTGCTTGGGGGGAAGATTTCGACATCTTCGATGAACAGGGGCAGGAGGTATACTTTGTGGATGGGGCCGGCATCGCCCTCCGCAACCAGCTCTCCTTTCAGGACATGCAGAAGCGGGAACTGGCGTACATTGCCCAGACCACGTTCTCCTGGGGGACCGAATACACGATCACCCAGGGGGGCAAATTGGTGGCCAAAGTCTCGCACCGAACGCTGGTCGAGAGCCGCTGCTGTTTTTTCATCGATGTTCCTGGTCCCGACGACCTCTGTGCCGATGGGGACTTTTACAACCACAACTATGCCTTCAAGCGGGGCGAAGACATCGTGGCCCGCTCCACCAAAGAGCCGCACAGCCAAGGGTTCGGCGTCGATATTCCGACGGGAGAAGACCCAGTCCTCATCCTGTCCAGCGCCATCGTCATCGACCTCGTCACCCGCGACAGCGGCGGCGGCCGGCGCACTTTGTTCAATTAATGTCGGTTCAGGAATGCCCCTGAACCAGGTGACATCCTCTCGCGTCTAGAAATTCAAATCCAAAACGTACGGGCGATTAGCTCAGTTGGTTAGAGCATCTCGTTTACACCGAGAGGGTCGGGGGTTCGAGTCCCTCATCGCCCACTAGTAGTGTTTGCTGGGACTTCAGACCCAGCGCGTCCGCCCATTCCAGGCGAACCTCCATAGTATGCAGATAGACAGCGTCTTCGCCAACTGTTTTGGCACGGTGCTTGCTCAAGTAAAGATGCTTTGACCTGCCACAGTCCCCAATTCACTTCGGAGGAAATGGATCATGCGAAAAACCGAGACTTCTCGAGACAGTAACCCCGATCCCATCACGGGCGCTCCTGGTTCGCACCCCGTGGGTGCCGGCGTGGGCGCGGCCGCGGGTGGTCTGGCGGCAGGTGCTGCCTTGGGTGCAGTCGCGGGCCCCATCGGCGCCGTCGTGGGAGCGGTCGCCGGGGGAATCGCTGGCGGGTATGGTGGTAAAGCCGTCGGTGAATCCATCGATCCGACCGCGGAAGATGCGTATTGGCGGCAAAACCATACTTCCAGGCCCTACTTTCAGGCCGGCACCAGCTATGACGAGTATCGGCCTGCCTATCAATATGGCTGGGAGACTCGCGGCCGTTATGCTGAAGAGAGCTTTGAAAGCGTTGAGCCGGATCTGGAGCGAGACTGGCAAACGAGCCGCGGAAATTCCAGCTTGACCTGGGACCGGGCGAAACTCGCCGTACGCGACGCTTGGGATCGGACCGGAAACGCTGTTTCTGGCGGTTCCAAGAAGCCACGCTGATTCGGTGAACGGTTAGGGGTCGCTAAGCGAACAACCTGAAGCGATTCCATCCAAGGCTTTCGTAGTGGGGACTTCAGTCCTCACCGCTCCTGGCTACCGGCAAATGGCCTTGCTGGGACTGATGTCCCAGCTACATGCTCACGGCATTCGCCCTGTCGCTATAATGTGTCCTGAGGATTCCTCCTCAAGCCGCATCATTGGGAGAGACCGCGAATGTCCGTGCCAGTTGTCCTGCGACCGTTTCTGTGGGCTGCGCTGGTGGCGGCCTCTCCGCAAGTTCATGCCGCTGAACCGGAAGCAAAAGGGCTGGAAAAGACCTACGCCGGCGAAATCCGTCCTTTGATCGTTAGTTATTGCCAGAAGTGCCATTCGGGGGACCGCATCGAGGCGGAGGTTGACCTGGCGGCCATTGGAACCTGGGCCGATGTTCGCAAACAGCCCGAAACCTGGCAAAAGGTCGGCCAGATGCTCGAAAGCGGCCAGATGCCGCCGAAAGACGAGCGCCAGCCGACGGCAGCGGAGCGGAAAAAACTGGAAAACTGGGTCCGCGGCTATCTGACCATGGAAGCGAAGTCTCGTGCTGGGGATCCCGGGCGAGTGGTGCTGCGGCGGCTGAGCAATACGGAATATACCTTCACGCTGCGGGACTTGACCGGCGTGGCTTCACTCGACCCAGCGAAGGAATTCCCGGTCGATGGCGCAGCGGGGGAAGGGTTCACGAATACGGGCAGCGCTCTGGTCATGTCACCGGCGCTGGTCACAAAATACCTTGATGCCGCCAAAGGCATCGCGGACCACGCGGTCCTACTGCCGGATGGCTTTGTCTTCTCGCCGAATGCCACCCGGCGCGACTGGACGAACGACAAGCTCGCGGAGATTCGGGCCTTCTATCGCCCGTTCACCGACGCCAGCGGCGGCGACAAAGTGAACCTGCAAGGCATCGTCTTCGATACCAACGAAGGAGGCCGGCTGCCGCTGGAAAAGTATCTGCTGGCCACGCTCGCCGAGCGGGAGCGGCTGGTCAAGGACATAAAGAATGTTGAAGTGGTGGCCCGTGAACGGAACCTGAATGCCAAATATCTCGGCACGCTCTGGAACAGCCTCACCAGCAAAGAGCCGTCGATGCTTCTCACTCCGCTTCGCTCCCGCTGGCAAGCGGCCAAGGTGGCGGACGCCCCAGCGCTCACGGTGGAAGTCGCAGCCTGGCAAAAATCGCTGTTCAAATTCGGCAGCGTGGGGCATATCGGCAAAGTCGGCGGACCCAAGCGGTGGCTCGAACCGGTCAGCCCGCTGGTGGCTCAGCAAGAGGTGCGATTCAAGTTTCCTCCCCCCAGCCCGTCCGGTGAAGTTACCATCACGCTCGTCACTTCCGACGCCGGTGATGGGAACGACCATGACTTCGCCATCTGGCAGAACCCGCGCATCGTCGCCCCCGGCTGGCCGGATTTGCCGCTGCGGAATGTGCGCCATGTGATAAACGCGTTGACGGCACGCCGGGACCGAATTCTGGGCTCAACCGCGAAGTATCTCACCGCAGCGGACGAAGCTGCTGCCGCTCAAGGAAAGGGCTCCGCCGACGAACTCGCGAAAAAACACGGCTTGGAGGCTGATGCGTTCGCGGCCTGGCTCGATTATCTGGGCATCGGCTCGGGTGGGAATGTCGAGGTAACTGGCCACTTC
Source organism: Pirellulaceae bacterium (assembly GCA_051004015.1). GTDB lineage: Bacteria > Planctomycetota > Planctomycetia > Pirellulales > Pirellulaceae > SXOA01. The sequence goes on from JBPCKT010000091.1 coordinate 4,223, forward strand.
ACGAACAAGCTCACCAGCGGGGGAGGCTATGAATTTGTCAAAGGCTGGGGAGTCAACGAGACGCCCCAACTGGTAGCCAATTCGTCCGACAAGCACGTCCGCATCCCCGGCAACATGAAGCCGCATGGCGTGGCAGTGCATCCTTCCCCCACTCTGCGAGCGGCCGCGGGTTGGAAGAGCCCGATGACGGCGAAGTTGCGGATCGAAGGAGCAGTTACGCATGCCCATCCCGAATGCGGCAACGGCGTCACCTGGCTGGTGGAATTGCGCCGCGGCTCGACCCGGCAGCGGCTAGCCACCGGCACCGCCCAGGGAAACAAGGAGTTCAAGTTTGGCCCGCTGGAGAATGTGGCGGTGCAGACCGGCGATGTGATTTCGCTCCTCATCGGCCCGCGCGACGGCAATCATGCCTGCGACCTGACGGCCATTGACCTGAGGCTCACCACATCCGAGGAGAAAGAATCGGAGCGAAAGAGCTGGGATTTGGCGGCCGATGTTTCCGGCGATATTCTCGCCGACAATCCCCACGCGGACCGCTATGGAACCCAGGTGTGGCATTTCTATACCGAGCCTGAAGGTCCGACCGCAACCTCAGCCGTCATTCCCGCCGGCTCGCTCCTTTCCAAATGGCAAAACGCCAAGGGAGCCGACGCTCGCAAAGCCGCGGCCGATGAAGTTCAGAAGCTGTTGACGGGCAAAACGCCGGACGCGAGCGATGCCTCGAATGCATCTCTCTATCAGCAACTGCGGGCGAGCGGCGGACCGCTGTTGGGGGGAATCCTGCGGTCCCTTTCCGGCGGTAAGATTGAAACAGCACCCGAACCCGCCGAGAAAACTGCGGCGGCTGCCACTGAATGGGGTCTCGACCCAGTACTTTTTGGCAAACATCCCGCCGGCGGCCAGATAGATGCCGCCAACCTCTGTGTCCAGGCACCGTCGGTCCTCGAAATCCGCCTTCCCGCCGACCTCGTCGAAGGCTGCGAGCTGGTCACGTCTGGCGTGCTCGAACCAAAGTCTGGCGCGGAAGGAAGCATTCAACTGCAAGTCCTCAGCGGCAAAGCGCCGGTGGGAAGTGGTCTCAAACCCGCTGAAGTCAACGTGACCCAAGTCGGCGGCCAATGGACGTCGGACAATCGCCGCACTTCGTTCGCCGCGCCGATTCTCGTGAGCGATGGAAGCCAGGCCCGCACGCGGATCGAAGCCAGTTTCGAGGAATTCCGCCAGTTGTTTCCCGCCGCGCTGTGCTACACAAAAATCGTCCCCGTCGATGAGGTCGTCACGCTCACGCTGTATTATCGTGAAGACGACCACTTGATGCGGCTGATGCTGACGGAGGCGGAGCAAAAGCGGCTGGATAAGCTCTGGGAAGAGCTGCACTATATCAGCCAGGATGCGCTGACGCTGGTCGATGCTCTGGAGCAGCTCATTCAGTACGCCACGCAAGACGCTGATCCCAAAGTATTCGAGCCTCTGCGCGAGCCTTTCGCCGACCGGGCCGCCTCCTATCGCCAGCGGCTCATCGACACCGAGCCGAGGCACCTGGAGTCGCTGCTGGCGTTCGCGAGCCAGACCTATCGCCGGCCGCTCGCGGAAGTGGAATCCAAGGAACTGAGAAGTCTTTACGCGCGACTGCGCGAGCAGGAGATTCCGCACGAAGATGCCTTCCGCCTCACTCTCGCGCGGATTCTCGTTTCGCCGGCATTCCTCTATCGCATTGAAAAGCCAGGTCCCGGCGCGGGCCAAAGCCCTGTTTCCGATTTTGAGCTCGCCAGCCGGCTCAGCTACTTCCTTTGGTCGTCTCAACCGGATGAAGAGCTGCGGCAACTTGCCGCTTCCGGCCAACTCAAAGACCCCGAAGTTTTGCGGGCACAGACCCGGCGGATGCTCAATGACGCCAAGACTCGGCGGCTGGCGACGGAGTTCGCCTGCCAGTGGCTGCACATTCATGACTTCGACCATCTGGACGAGAAGAGCGAGCGGCACTTCCCCACGTTTGTCGGCCTCCGCGGGGCGATGTATGAGGAATCAATCCAGTTCTTTACCGACCTCTTTCAGAACGACGGCTCGGTGACGGGAATTCTGGATGCGGATTACACATTTCTCAACGAGGACCTGGCGAAGCATTACGGCATCGCGGGCGTTCAAGGTGCCGAGTGGCGGCGCGTCGACGGGGTGAAAAAGTCCGGCCGCGGCGGAATTCTCGCCCAGGCCACAACACTGGCAACGCAATCTGGCGCCTCGCGGACAAGCCCGATTCTCCGCGGCAACTGGATCAGCGAAGTCCTGCTCGGCGAGCGGCTACCGCGTCCGCCCAAAGGAGTTCCCGTTCTGCCCGAAGACGAAACGGCGACCGCCGGACTCACCGTGCGGCAGCTTGTTGAAAAGCACACGAGCGACGAAAAATGCTCGGTCTGTCACAAACGGATTGACCCCTTCGGCTTCTCGCTCGAGGGTTTTGACGCCATCGGTCGCCTCCGCCAGAAGGACCTCGGCGACCGGCCGATTGATACGCGCGTGAAAGCCATGGACGGCGCGGAGTTCGAGGGGCTCGACGGCCTGCGTAAGTATCTGCTCACCACGCGGCGCGAAGCGTTCGTCCGCCAGTTCTGCAAGAAGCTCCTGGGCTATTCCCTCGGCCGCTCGGTGCAGCTCTCCGACGAGCCACTGCTGACCGAAATGCAAACCGAGTTGAAGGCCAAGAATTACAGCGTCCTTGCCGCCGTCGACTTAATCATTCAGAGCCGTCAGTTCCGCGAGATACGGGGGCGGGAAACGGCGTATAATGAGTGACTCCACCATTTCGAAACCGAAATCGTCCATGCTGACTCACCACTTCTCTCGTCGCACCATGCTCCGCGGCCTCGGCGTCACCATGGCCTTGCCGTGGCTGGAATCGCTGCCGGTCTGGGGAGACGAACCGGCGAAGAACCAGAAATCGAGCGAAGCGCCGGTCCGCCTCGCGGTGCTGTTTTCGGGAAACGGCTTTCACAGCAAGGAATGGTGGGTGAAGGGGGAAGGGAAAAACATGGAGCTGGGGCAGGTGCTCGCTCCGCTCAAGGATTTCCGCGAGAAGCTCCTCTTCATCAGCGGGCTCTACAATGAGCAGGCGCTCAAGGGAAACATTCACAGTTCGCAGACGGGAAACCTGCTGTCGGGCGCTCCGCTCGCTTCGGGGGGAGATATCCGTTCGGGCACCAGCGTCGATCAACTGCTCTCGCAGACGTACGGCCGTTCCACTAAGGTCCCGAGCCTGGTGCTGGGATGCGAGAAATCCAATCCATCCGTCCACAAGAACTATTCGATGCTCTACAGCTCGCATATTTCTTGGACTTCACCAACGACCCCGACTCCGCTGGAGCTTTATCCCGCCCTCGCGTTCGACCGGCTGTTCAAGGACGAAGTGCAGAAGGGAGACAAGAGCGTCCTTGATGCAGTCATCGCCGACGCCAGCGATCTCCGCCGCCAGATCAGCAGCACGGATCAGCGGAAGCTGGACGAATACCTGGACAGCGTGCGAGACGTCGAGCAGCGCATCGAGAACGCCGGCAAGAAGGGAGAATTGCAAGGCTGGCGGCCGACGCTCGACAAGCCGAACATGGAGCGCCCGCCGGACGGGATTCCTCAAAACGTCGCCGACCACATGCGTCTCATGTGCGATATCCTCGTGCTCGGCTTCCAGACGGACACCACGCGGATCACCACGCTCAAGCTCAATAACGACCATTCGTCGCTCCGCTTCCCGCACCTGGGCGTCGATTACATGATCCATCATCTGCTGTCGCATTCGGATACGGCGGACTGGCTGAAGGTGAACCAGTTCTTCCTGGAGCAGGTGGCCTACATCGCCCGCAAGCTCGATGCGATTCAGGAAGGGGAGCGGACGCTGCTCGATAACTCGATGCTGATGTACTGCTCCAGCATGATGACCGGCAGCCACGACGCGACGCAGCTTCCCATCGTGATGCTCGGCCGCGGGGGCGGGCGGATTCAGACGGGCAAGTCCCTTAACTATCGAGACAAGACCAATCGCCAGGCCTGCCGTCTGTACCTCTCGATGATGGACAAGATGCAAGTCCGTCCCGGCAAGTTTGGGGACGCCGCGGAGCCCCTCGACGAGGTTTAGCCCGACATCAACACGCCTCCGTCGATATTGATCGCCTGGCCGACAACGCCGGCGGCAGCGTCGCTGGCGAGGTAGACGGCCAGCGGGGCGATTTCCTCCGGCTCCAGGCGGCGGCCGAGCGGAGTGAGGCCGGCTGCCTGCTCGTCGAATGCCACGCCGCGGCGGCGGGCGTCATACTCAACGCGGCGGTCGTTCATGACCGTGTGGACCGGGCCGGGGCAGATGGCGTTGACGGCGATGCCTTGCGACGTCACCTCCATAGCCAGAGAGCGCATCAACCCGAGCAGCCCGTGCTTGCTGGCCGCATAAGCCGCACCGTGGAGCGCCCCAATCTTGCCGTTGATGGACGCGATCATAATGATCCGCCCCCACTTCTTTGCCAGCATGGACGGCAGCACCGCCTTGGTGAGTTGATAGGGGGCGGTGAGGTTGAGCTGCAGCGTCCTCTGCCAGAGGTCGTCGTCGAAATCAACCACGGGCTTGGGGCCGGCACTACTGCCGATGCCGGCATTGTTGACCAGGATCTCGATCGGTCCCAGTTTCGTAAGCACCTCGCCGACGAGGTTTCTGGGAACAATTCGGTCTGTGAGGTCCGCCGGTAGCGCCAAAGCCGTTCCACCGGACTTGTGGATTTCGCCCACCGCGATATCCAGTTCGCTGACGGTGCGGGCGGTGAGAGCCACCTTGGCCCCTTCCGCCGCAAAGGCCAGCGCGATCGCCCGGCCGATGCCGCGACCGGCGCCGGTGACAAGGGTCACGCGATCTTGTAGTAGCTTCATGGTGACCTTATCCAAACAAGCCCAGCAGCGGCTTGGCGGTGGCGAGCGGCAGGGGGCGGCCGGAGTGGTCGATCAGCTCGGTCCGCAGGGGAATGCCGAGGGAGTGGTAGATGGTGGCCGCGACTTCTTCCGGGCTGACGGGATCGCGTGACGGATAAGCGGCAATCTTGTCGGAGGCGCCGTGGACCAGGCCGCCGCGAATGCCGGCTCCGGCGAGCGTGATCGAGAAGCAGCCGGGCCAATGGTCGCGGCCGGCCCCTTTGTTGATCTTGGGAGTGCGGCCGAATTCTCCCAGGACGACGATCAGGGTTTCCTCGAGCAGACCTCGCTCTTCCAAATCCGTGAGCAGCGCGGAGTATGCCAAATCAAACGGCGGCAGCAGGCGCTCCTTGTGGTTCTTGAAGTTCTGGGCGTGCGTGTCCCAAAGATCGTCGGTTCCGGCCTTGTAGTCGCGGGCCCAATTAACCGTGACGAGGCGCACGCCCGCCTCCACCAATCGCCTGGCGAGCAGGCAACCTTGCCCGAATGGCGACATTCCGTAAGCTTCCCGTACGGTCTGCTTTTCCTTGGTCAGGTCAAAGGCCTTCACGGCCTCCGGCGAGCGGATGATGCTCAGGGCCTTGTCCTGAAATGTCCCCGCCGAGCGGACACCGTCGTCGGTACTCAGCCGGGTACGCAGGCCGTCGAGCTGTCTGGCCAGGTCTTCCCGCTCGCGGACCCGCTCTTTCGCGGCGCCCCCTGCCGTGGGGAAGGGATCGAATTTGTCGCTGGCCGGGTTGCTGGTGATGAACATGGGATCGTACCCATGCCCCAGAAAGCCGGCAAAGAACCCAGGAAAGATGTGGTTGGAGGGAATCTCGTTCCCCGGCGAATTGAGGCTGATGCCGGATGGCAGCGGCGACTTGCTCGGGCGCACCTTGTTCATCGCCGCGCCGAAGCAGGGAAAGTCGTCCGGCAGGTTGGTCGGGTTCGTCGCCGGCCGGCGATGCCGCTGGCCGGTGAGCATGTAGTGCATGGCGACGGTGTGGGTCGCGTCCGGATGCGTCATGCTTCGGATCAGGGCGAACTTGTGAGCCAGCTTCGCGGTCCGCGGAATGTGCTCGCCGAAGAATGTGCCGGGGACGCTCGTGGAGATCGGCTCGAACTCGCCCCGAATATCATCGGACGCTTCCGGCTTGAGGTCCCAAATATCTTGATGAGCGGGCGCACCGAACAGGAAGCAGACGATGCACGATTTGGCCCGCCCAAAGCTCCCGCCAGTCTCCTTCGGCTGTTCATCACCCTTCGCCCGCGCCGCCAGGAGTTGCGGGAGCATGAGTCCGACGGACGAGAGTCCTCCGACCCGGAGCCATTCCCGGCGGGTGGTCCCTTCGCAAAGCTTCGTGCTCGTGGTGCCCAGAGCAAACATCACTCATCGGCTCCAAGGGTTCACGTCGGTTAGTTTGACGGTCATCGCCTGCTGCTCTTCAATCGGGAGAGCAGCAATATTGGTCGCAATTTCACCCTTCACATGGAAGTGGTCCTCCGCCTGCCGCACTCGTTTGGCCTTCTGGTCGTACCAGATGCTGCCGCCGGCGACGTCCGGCCGCAGATCGGCCGAGCTGACCGTGAGGGGCGAGCCGGCAAAGGCTGCCCCTTTGCGTGGGCCGCGGTAAGTGAGCTTGTGGGCGTAGTCAATCCGCAAGAGCCCCTGCTGCATCCCCTTGCGGACAAAGCTCGTCTCGCCGGTGAAGCTGCCGAGCGGGCCAAAGTCGTGCGTCATCTGCCGCAGTTGCCGTTTGTTGCCGCTGGCCTGCCCTGCATTTTTATCGGCGGGCTGCGCGTCGGGAACATAGAATGAAATCTGGGCCAGCTCCTTCCAGCCGGCCTCGTCCATCACGGAGGTGACGATGAATCCCTCGGCTCCCTTCGGCGCCACTTTGCCCGCCACCGGGGCGTCCGCCGGGCCGGCCATCATCTTCAGCACTTCGCCGTCCTTGCTCAGCGTGTAACTGAACTGCCACCCCTTGAGTTTCTTCAGCGAATCGGCAAGCTGTGCCTGCGACAGCTCGTCGGCTTTGAGGAGCCGCGTGTCGAGCACGGTCTGGCCGACGGTGCGAATTCCTTCCGCGTCGGGGTCGCTCACATCGAGCTGCGACAGGAATTGGTAGTGGCTCAGACCGACGGTTTCCAGGATCGGCATCTTCGACGCCCGCTGCACGTCGATTTCCTGGTAGAGAGTGAGCTTGGGAGCGGACTGGGATTGCGAGGACTTGGAAGTCGCTGAACTGGCCGCGGGAGCCGGATCAGGCGATTTGCTCGGAGCGGCGGCCGGAGGGGTCGATGTAATGCCGGTGAACGGAGGAGCCGCCGGCGATGGCTCGGCCGGCGCGGCGGCGACAGGAATTTCGGCCACTGGCGGGGTAATTGGAGCCGGCGGCTTCAAGGTCGGCGGAGTCGGGACGGCGGCGGGAGTTTCGCTGGGAGCAATGAATGGTTTGGTGGCCGGGACAACTTTCGGCGCTGTTGTTGGCGTTGTCGTGGGAGCGGCCGCAACTTCCTCGCTGGCGCGTCGGGTTTGTGTCGGCGGCATCAGCATCGCGTGCGCCAGCCAGCCGATGGCGAGGCCGGCGACGAGGGCGATTCCCGTGGCCGCGAAGAGTCTGGTGTGCTGAGAAGAATCTGGAACGTGTCGGCTGGTGGGCCGGGGCGGTGGCGCTGTCAAATGCGCGGGCGGAGCAGGAAGGGATGGAGCTTTCTTTGCAGGTGATTGCAAAGGGGGCGGCTGGAGTGGCGGCTTCACGGGGGGCGGACCAGACAATAGCCCCAGCGAACCAGCGGGCGTCCAGTCCTCCATCCCTTCCTTCCAGACCAGCGTGGCGCTCTTGAGCTCGCCCGCTTCGGCCAAGCCTTTCAGCTCGCGCCGCGAAAGCGGCCCGCGGGACTCTCCACCTTGCACGTAATACCACTGGTCGCTCACGGCACGCCTCGCAATCTCCCTCGCCTAGCGCTTCGGGTTAGTATCGACCCATCTTACATCAACTCCCGAATCGGTTCGCACCCTGGCTCGACGAGGTATTGCGGCCGGCCGCGGAGGTCGAATTCGCGGGTGTTGAGGTTGAGGCCCGCTTTGGCGTAGAGGGTGGCGAAGACCTCCTGGAATTTGACCGGGCGGTCGACGGGATGCTCCGCATATTTGTTGGTCCGGCCGATGACCTGGCCGAGCTTCATGCCGCCGCCGGCGATGACCGCGGCGTTCGCCTGCGGCCAGTGGTCGCGGCTGTTGTTGCCGTTGAGCCGCGGGGTGCGGCCGAATTCTCCCCAGACGACTATGCTGACGTCTTTGTCCAAGCCTCGCTCATGCAGGTCTTGCAGCAGCGAGGAGAGGCCAGTGTCGAGCAGGGGAAAGTCCCGCTTGCTGTTGATGAAGTTCATGCCGTCGCCGCCATGCCAGTCCCAGCGAATAAAGTTCATGCTGATGCAGCGGGCTCCCGCTTCCACGAGGCGGCGGGCGATGCAGAAGTTCCGCACCATCCGCGGCGCGCCGTCCCGCTCAAAGACCGGGTCATCGACGCCGTATTTCGCTAGCACCTTCGGGTCTTCCAAAGTGAGGTCCAGGGCGTCAGCCAGCTTGCTCGACGTGAGAATCCCCATCGCCTTCTGGGCGAACGCATCGAGCCCTTGCATCGATCCAGCCGCATCGGCCTCGCGATGGAACCGGTCGAGCGAGATCCGGAGAGAGTCGCGATCCTGCAGGCGATCCAGCGTGATCCCTTGCAGGGTCATACTTTCCGTCTTCCGCTTTTCACTCGCTTCACGGTCCACAACCTTGAACGGCGAATGGCCGATACCAAGAAATCCTCCATCCGCGGGATTTCCCCAATCCGAGTGGCTGCAGCGATACATCAGGCTGACGTTCGGTGGCACGCCGGGGTTCACATTCCCCTTGAGTTTGCCAAGCCAAGCGCCGAACGACGGCCAGCCCCCTGGCGGCGGCTGTTCGCGGCCGCGGACGTGGCCGGTCATGCACTGGTACGCGCTGTGATCTCCCGAGCTATCGGAGAGGGAGCGGATGATCGCAAACTTGTCCGCCATCTTGGCGAGCTTGGGGAACAACTCGCAGATCTCCATCCCCGGCACATTGGTCTTGATCGGGCTGTACTCGCCGCGAATCTCCGCCGGAGCGTCCGGCTTGAGGTCCCACATGTCGATATGTGGCGGCCCGCCGGGGAGAAAGACATTGATGATCGCCTTGTGGCTGCGAGCTCCCGGTTGCGACTCCGCCCTGAGCAACTCCGGCAACGCCAATCCGCCGAGCGCCATTCCGCCGATGGTCAGAAAATCACGGCGGCCGAGCCGGTCGCAAAATCCGCCGTCGTTTCGATTTCCATAGATTGTGAGCATCGCGTTCTCCTTGTTCCTAGTATCGGCAAACGCATCAAGTGTCTTTTATGGATGTTAGCAGGGTAGTAATAGTAAAGCAACCTAAAGTGCCGGTTGGGACTAATCCACAAACAGGAAATCGTTCCGTGTCACCAGTGTCCGCACCAGAGCACTCCAGGCGGCAACATCCCGCTGGTCGGCGGGAATGTTGCTGGTGGAGAGTATTTTCGTGTACTCCGCCAGAAACTCCTTATCCGCAGAAAGGTCGTCCGTGGTGGGTTCTCGAGTCAGAATGATTTCATAGGCGACTCGGATGCGGGCTGGTTCATCGGTGGAGGAGGCAAGGAGGCGGCGGGCGAGGCCGGTGGACTGCTCGTGGACGAACGGGTCATTGAGCAGGAACAGCGACTGCGTGGGGACGGTGGTGTCTTGCCGCCGAGGAGTGCTGGCGTTCGTGTCCGCTCCGTCGAAGAGGGACAGGTATGGGTGCCGCTTGAGCCGCTGCGTCATCAGGTAGATGCTGCGGCGGGGGGAATCGTAGACGGCCGTGAATGGATTGTGCTGCGTGAAGCCCCAGGTGGCCAGCGCGGGAAACGGCTGTTCCTTTCCCACGCTCCGGTCGAGATTACCGCCGAGCATGAGCAACGAATCCCGAAGCGATTCTGCGTCGAGCCGTTGGCGGGGGTAGTGGGAGAGGAACTGGTGAGCAGGATCGGCCGTCGTCGCCGGCTCGTGGCTGCTCAATTGATAGAAGCCGGAAAGCATCATCCGCCGATGCATCTTCTTGATCGACCAGCCGTCGGCTTGAAAGCGGCTGGCGAGGTAGTCGAGCAGTTCGGGATGGGTTGGCTTTGCGCCGCGGGTGCCGAAATCGTTTTCGGTGGCGACGAGCCCGTGGGAAAAATGATGCTGCCAGATGCGGTTGACCATGACGCGGGCGGTGAGCGGATTCTCCGGCCGTGTCAGCCAGCTGGCCAATTCCAGTCGCCCGCTGCCGGCATTGTCTTTTGCCAAGACATCGCCGCCGAGCACATCCAGCCAACGCCGCGGCACTTCGTCACCGAGTTTGGACGGCTCGCCGCGCTTGTGGACGCGAGTATTGCCCGGCGTTCCTTCGACGACGGCATACGCCAACTCGCAAGGGCCGTTCTCCAGCAGAGGATGGAGCTCCGCCAGAACCTCCGGCACCTTGACTTCCCCTTCCGGCATCGGCAGCGCGGGAAGCGGCGAATCCACCGAAGGAAACGGCGAGCGGCTGGCGGCGATGTTGTCGATTTCCAGCATCGGCCGCGGGCCAGGCAAATGGCCGCGAGCGTCGAAGGCCAGGTGGTTCACTTCCCAGCGAAAGCCGCTCGCCAGCTTGAGCGGCTCCGAGGTGAAGGTATCTCCCGGCGCGGCGATGTTCGCCTGCCAGGTTCCGGCTGCTATGTCCAAATGGAGCTGCGCCTGATACCACTGACCGGGCTTGAGCTTGCGCACTTCCTTGACCTCGTCTCCGCTGCGGACGAATACCGCCTCGCTGGAAATGAAAATTTCCGCGGCGGGGGAGCTCGCTCCGTTTCCCACGAAGACGCGGTATTCTCCTTTGGAACCTGCTTGCGCCGGAGCCATCTTGAAATCAAAGCTGATGCACAGCGACTTGGCATCCTTTGCCAGATTTGCGGGAATCGACTGGGCAATGGAATGCTCGCCATCCCCGCCGGGAAGCGACGCGCCGACGCCTCCACCCCGATAGATGTTCTTCAGCGGACTCTGGGCGCCGTTCGTAATCAGCGGCTCCCCTGCATACGTCCACGGCGGCACCAGCACGCCACGACTCCCGCCGGCAGAGACGCCTTGCAGTTCGAAATCACCGTCGATGTCATCGAGCGAGCGGACTTTCACGCTGGGAACCCCCTGCTTGGCTGTTTCGAGCTGCTTGGCAAGAACCGCGAACCGCTCGTCGTACTTCCGCCAGGCCGCCGCTGCTTCTTCCGGTGGCAATAGCGGGGCCATTGCCCGCACCTTCTGCTTCTGCTCCGAGCCGGGGAAGGCATAGCGGCTGCTCTCGAAGATGCCGTAGAGGGCGTAGTAGTCGCTCGTCGTGACCGGATCGAACTTGTGGTCGTGGCAGCGGGCGCAGCCGAGCGTCAGGCCGAGGAAGGACTGGCCGAGCGTATCAATCGTGTCCTGGATCGTGAGGTGGTGGTAGTTTTCGCTGTCAAAGCCGAACCGCCGCGAGATGGCGAGGTAGCCCGTCGCCGTAACGAGCTCCGCATACTTCTCTCGCGGAGCGGAGCGGGCCAGAATGTCGCCGGCAAGCTGCTCGCGGACGAACTCATCGTAGGGCTTGTCGCGATTCAGCGACTCGATGACGTAGTTGCGGTAGCGATAGGCTTCCTTTACGGGATAATCCGCCGTTTCTCCGGCGGTATCCGCATAGCGGACGACATCGAGCCAATGTCGGCCCCAGCGCTCTCCGTAGGCGGGAGATGCCAGCAACCGGTCGATTGTTTTGGCAAAGGCATCGGGCGACTCATCGGCCAGAAATGCGTTCACGTCTTCCAGCTCCGGCGGCAGGCCGGTCAGATCGAAAGTGGCGCGGCGCAGGAGCGTCCGTTTGTCAGCGGGCATCGACGGAGTGAGACTATTCTTTTCCCAAGCCGCTGAGATAAATCGGTCAATCGGTGTGCTGACGCGACTGGAATCCTTCACCTCCGGCAGCGGCGCTTCTTTCGGTGGCTGAAGCGACCAGAAGAGCCGTTCTTCCTTGGTGATCGGCCCGCTCCTTACCGCCGTCGCCGACTTCGATTCAACCGGCCATGGCGCTCCGCGGCGAATCCACTCCGCCAGGTCGGCAATCGCCGCCTGGGGGAGCTTCTTCTCCGGCATCTTGAGGTCCCCCTCATGCTTCACCGCCTTCAGCAGCAAGCTGGCCCCCGTGTCCGCCAGATCGACCGCCGCCCCCCGGTCCCCACCTGCCAGCATCATCTCTCGATGATCCAGCCGCAGGCCGGACTCCTGCTTCTTGGCCCCGTGGCATTTCTGGCAATGCTCCACCAGTAGCGGGCGAATGCGATTCTCAAAGAACGCCAGGTCTTCCTTCGACGGCTCCGCCGCTGGAACCGTCGTGACGGACCAAACGACGATGAACATCGTTGCCGAAGAGTAAACGGCAGCCTTATTCCAATGCACGATGAACGGTCCTGCGAGGTCGAATCTAGACCCTTGATTCTACCACCCCACGCGTCGTCATGCAGACCGTGCAATAATCCAGATTCACTTCATGGGGATCAATGGTCGTGTTTCGTCAGCCAAGCCAAACGCTGAGAGCGTAAATACCTCGCCCGCGAGTTTCTTTCCTAATTCAACATTCTTCAAATCAAATTCGACAATAAACCCTGCACCGGCTTTGTTCAAAGCCGATTGCTTGCTTGAAAGGAGCACCGGCCCGTCGCGCCGTATGGCGAATACATTGTCCACAACCACCGAACCCCAATCTGTTTGAAAATCACCATGGATAATTCCGAAATCGACATCCTTTCCAACAAGCATTTTTCCTCCTCGGATCGCGGTCGATTTTGGATCGGCTGGCTGGTAAGTGAAATCAATCTCCCACGAGTCGCCGTACGGTGACTTCGCAGGCGCTGTCTTCTTGATCTTAAAGGGCGGTTTACTCGTCACGGAGGCAAGATCAAAACCACATATACTCCAAGGCATTTCCACAAATCCGCGCGCATCGAGAATTTGTTCCTTGACAATCGGGTCTGTTCCTCTGAAAAGGAGCGTCCACGGGCCAGCGTCGTCCGCCGCTGTCAAATAATAGGATTCTGAAGCCCCTATGACCCAGCTGTCTATTTGCCGCTTTCCAGCCGGGTTCAGTTTGTCGCGGTCGGCTCTCCATAGATCTCCCTTTTGCCGAAGATACCACTGCGTATCTTCGGTCAAGGCTTTGTTCGTGGTGTTGACTCCCTTGCTGGCCTTGGAATAGCGCACCTCGGCGTTCGCCGTACGGTCTCGCCAACGCAGCCAGCCTTTTACGAATCCGTCCAACTGCTCTTTTTCATCGGCGAAGCCAACTGAAGACAAAAGTAGCAAGCTGGAAATGACTACGGCAAGTCGTGCTACAGGAAGGGACATGGCAGGTTCACTTTCAAATCGCGAGATGGGACATACCATCACGATAAGATGCCCCGTCGCGGCAAACAAGTCCGGCCGTGATGGCGATGTCACGTCAGGGGGACGGGAGTCTTTGGCGGCGATGACGATGCCGAATGGATAGTCTAGGACGCCAAAGACTCCCGACCCCGGCCGCTACGCCGGATTCGCTAAATACCGCTTCTCAATCTTCGCCGCCATCGTTCCCAGGCCGTAGTAGCCCATGCTGGTCCGGGCGACGTGGGTCAGGATGTCGTAGGCTCGCCAGCGGTTCCAGCCGTAGTCGGCTTCCATCCAGAGGATAAGGCGGGCGAAGGCTTCGGCCTAGGCGGTAGGCCGCGCGTGAAGTAATTCGCCCGGCATGATCCGCCGAACGTCGCCAGCGTCAACAGTAATCAAGGCAACCGTGGCACCGCCACCATCAACAAATTCGACCTCGTAGGCGGCACCGTTCTTGTAAACGTGAACGATCGTACCAACGTCGCCACGATGGAGCTTCTTGTGATCTGGATCACAATCAAGCACTACGAGTGAGTGTTCAGCGATCATTGCGAGTCATCCGGATAGGCGGTTACCAAACGTGGGGGGCCATCGTCCTCGACAATCCAGACTGTCAGCACGCGACCGGGTCGATGATTGGGTCGCGAAATCATCCCCGCTGCTTTGTATTTTACACCATGCGGCGAGCGCTGGGTATCGAAGCGATCGCAGGGTAGTGATACCGTTTGAAGAAAATGCCTAATCGCTAGGCAGCTTTTGGGCGGGTGCTGAAGAGTTGGGCAGAGACTCACGACGCGACGCCGCTTCTAGGCTGCTTTGCAGTTCTGCGTAAGTGTGGGTCACCCGAACATTTCCTCCCCGCGATACAGTTGCCACTAGCGGGGCCTTAGTCGTCTCGACAATTCCCCGAATCTGCGGCAGTGCTACCACGAAAGCGTGCGCCATTTCCGCACCCGTAATGCTTCCAGACGTAAGCACAAAAGAATGCGTATTCGACTTAAGAAGTGCGACGATCTCGATATGGTTGTGCGTGATATTCTTGTCTTTTGTAAGCACAACCCAGCCGCGATTGCCCACTTCTTCCAGCCAGACTGCATCGGCAGTGTCCTGGGGAAAGTGGTCGGCCATTAACTCGACAGTAACGCCCATCGCGCGCAGCGCGTTTGCGACCATTCGGCCCAAGCATTTATCAGCAAAGAGAACTAGGTCACGCGGCTGCTTCGAGTCGTAGCTCGCACCTGACCCCTTCCTCGATTTCGAGCCGGGAGCAGCCATAGTCCTGTGCTAGGTCGTCAATCGAGTCCCCGGCTTTGTACCTTTCGGCAATCACTGCCGTAGCTACCCGTGACTCTTTCAGGATGGGCCTGCCAAACGAAAAACGTGGATCAATGAAGACGCTGCGAGGTGCGTCAGTGCTATTCAGTCGTGTAAACGGATAGAGCCGCGCAGCAATGCTGTTTTCCCACTCGATTCTCTTCAGATGTTCCATTACTTCTCGAATTACAATTTGGCCGCCTGCTCCCGCGTCAAGGATGTTCCCTAGGTGCTCGACGAATAGGCTCACGCCGTCCGTCATGAACCCCTGATGGATAAGCGGGCGCTCCCACCCAAATTCCTTCTTGACGAAATCAAGTGACTTGCGGATGCGCGGCAACTCGATTCCACGATTCCGCAAAGACCGCAGAGCATGGGCTTCCACGAGATTGAAAAACGATAGCAGGGAAAATCCAGGCTTGGGCGGTTCGATCACGCTCTTGAAAGACTGCATTCCAGCAATCCAAGCCCGAACGGTTGACGTCGGGATAGACAAATAGTGCGCGGCTTCGGCGACAGAGTAGGCCGGAACGTCGCGAGGGTCGCTGTAGTCCCAAACCTCGGCGATAGTAAGTTTTTTCTTTGCCATTTGCCTTTTGCTGGCGAACCTGTCGCCATTATCCGCTATCGTCCCTTTATGCACCCATTCTTTCAGGATAGCAGGAACTCCCGCGCGGGACACTCTCAAATTTTGGAGAGCGGCCCGCGTCTTGGAGGCGCAGCAGCCTTATAAACTGCCGTAGGGTACGGTTCGCCGTTGGGTTCAATTCCCCTTCTCTCCGCTCATCAGTCGCCTAGCGGCATCTAGGAGCGTTTCCCTCGCCCAAGTTGAGGTTTTGCCCGGTGCCGCTTTGTCCAGTATAGCCAATTCCGCTGGCGATAGGCGTACCTGAAACCGAATTCCCCGCCGATGTTTTTCGGGCACGGTGGGTCGCCCGCGTCTGGTTTTAGCCATATTCGGATTGTACAGACAAATATTTTCCCAAGCAAGCCCTTGACGCGGCGAATAAGTGTCTGTACGAATAACGGAGCGAAAGAAAACCCCGATTCAACCTTGGCGGGTCGAAACGGGGCGAATCAACAATCCGGCGACTAGCGCCAGAATGCCGACCTAGCACTCGCATTCTACCGCGCAGAGTCGCCCAAAAAAGGGGAATCTCTGCAATGGCGAATCGAATGAGCATTGAGAAGCGGAACACGATCCTGCGGCTGCTGGTTGAAGGCAACGGTATCCGTAGCGTCTGCCGCCTGATGGGAACCAATATCCCCAGCGTCCTGCGCCAACTGGAATGGGCAGGCGAGCATTGCGGCCAGTTGCTTGAAGAGAAGCTTCGCGGCCTGGACCTGTCGCACCTGGAATGCGACGAAATTTGGACGTTCTGCCAAAAAAAGCAGGCTCGCCTCACAATTGAAGAGAAGGCGCTGCGGTCGGACATTGGCGACGTGTATCTCTTCACCGCGCAGGACCAGGACACCCGCCTGATTGCTTCCCACTTGCTCGGCAAGCGCTCTGGCGACAATACCCGCCGCTTTATGATGCAGTTGGCCGGGCGGCTGAACATGCCCAAGCCTCACGCCAGCGACCGTCACCAGTACTTTGCTTCCAAGCACCAGACCATTACGCAAATCTCCACCGATGGCTGGATGGCCTATCCTGAGGCCGTTGACCTGGCCTTCGGTCCCTACGCCAAGTTTGGCACCATCATCAAGGAATACCGGAACGAGGGAATGCAGTACGACCCGTCAGAAATGGTGGGCACCCAGCGCAACGCCCGCCGGAACATGGACGATAGCGAGTTGATGACGATATGCACCTCGCATGTCGAGCGGAACAATCTGACGATCCGCACGTTCATGCGGCGGTTCACTCGCCTTGCCCTGGGGTTTTCCAAGAAGATTGAGAACCTGGAAGCGGCGGTAAACCTGCACGTCGCCTACTTCAATTTCTGCTGGCGTCCTGGCGACATGCGAATCACGCCTGCAATGGCGGCTGGAATCACGCCCCGGCTGTGGACGTTCAACGACCTGCTGGCGTAGGCCGGTTTAGCCCCGTCGCTCTAGCGGGGCTTTTTGCTGCGCGGGTAGAATGGCGGGCATGGAGCCGAACGCAAAACGACGCTGGCCTCAGTTTCCGTTGTGGTCGCTGTTGCTGATGGCGATGCTCGCACCGCCATCGCTGGCTGGCGTCTACTTTTTGATCCGAGAGATGGATGCCCCAATTTGGGCTATCGCGGTCGCCGCCGTACAAATTCTATTTTGGCTTAGCGTGCTGATTCTCATTATTCGCCGGGCCATCATGCCTAATTCTTAGGCACCCGGAATCTTCAAACGGTATCACTACCGATCGCAGGTCCTGGCGATTTCCAGCAGATCGTTGGCGAGCGTCTGCCAGTGTGGCTGTTCGTAACCAAGGCTGCGAAACCAAATTGCCTTTGACCCACCATCGGGATGTTCAAAATTCAGCAGATAGTCGTGAACCTTTTCACGAGTGACGAGCGCATGTCCGGCACCTGGAATTGGCATGGTTTGTCCTTACGGCCGACAATGGATTCACCGCATTCCTGCGGCACGGATTCTCCGTATTTGAGTGAATTGGTCGGTAAGCTTCAATCAAAACGGTTAGCTAATTGCCCGTTGGAGTCCCGCCTTTTAGGCGGTGCTGAAGAGCCGCCTGAAGGCGGGACTCCAGCGCTGCACTACGGCTTCGCCAAATACCGCTTCTCAATCTTCGCCGCCGTCGTTCCCAGGTTGGCGTGTCCGACGATTTTGGCTTGACGCGTCCATCACCAACCGATTCCCAACACGGCCCAATGTCGGGCTGAACCGCTTGTTAGGCATCGAGTGGCTGAGTCAGAATGTATCGGATCAACCAAAGTGCGATGAAGAAAAATAGGATTGCGCACGCAAAATAGAACATTGCCCAGAGCCAGCGAAGCGATGTCCAGAACCCTTTCTCAGCACCTTCGCTGTGCGTTTCAACAAAGTATCGACCGAAAACGTACAATCGGAGTTGATACAGCGACAGGATTCCGCCCGACAGCAGAACGATAACACCGATCCACAACTGCAACGCGATCACAGGTTATCTCACTACGCTCACCACGAATGCTCAAGCATTGCTTATCCAGGACGCATCCACATAGTACCGAGCGCTCGTTTGGCTTGTCAAACGAAACGTCTTCCCCTTATCAAGGTGGACCCATTGACGAGACCAGGAGTTGAGGCTGCCCCGTTGGCGGGACCAGGCGCGCCAAGCGGAAAATTTTTTGTTCATAGTGAACAAAATAGACTATTCGCGCATCCTAACTTGGGCCGAGCTGCGCACCAGGCGCGGGGATGGGTCGGTTGAGCAGCCGAACGTAGTTAAGTATTGATGACGAATATGTGCATAACTCCCCCTGAATGGGTTGTAATCAGAGATTTGTTTGAATGTCGCCGTGCTGCGAGCGCAAGTCACTAGTGAGAGAGGACTTCCAGCTTCGCAGCATGCGGAAAAGAGGCCAATATGACAGGAATAATTACCGCGAAACACAGAGTTGGCATCATGCCGCTGACACTAGCCAGGACTCTGCAGATACCGCTTCTCAATCTTGGCCGCCATCGTTCCCAGGCCGTAGTAGCCCATGCTGGTCCGGGCGACGTGGGTCAGGATGTCGTAGGCCCGCCAGCGGTTCCAGCCGTAGTCGGCTTCCATCCAGAGGATGAGGCGGGCGAAGGCTTCGGCGCTGGCCCGCTCCATGGGGCAGCCGCTGACGATGGTCATGATTTCGGTGGGGGTTTCGATGCGGGGGCCGGCGATTTTTTTCCCTTGGACGAGGTTGACCGTGATGATGGTGTGCGAGGGCATCTCCAGGCCGGTGGCCGAGAGCTCGCCGTGCCCCATCGCGGCGTGGGCGTCGCCGAGGTAGAGGTAGGCCCCGGGGACGAAGACCGGCAGGTAGACGATGTTGCCGGGGGCCGTTTCGATGATGTCCATGTTGCCGCCGTGCGGGCCGGCGGGGAACGTCGTCGGCACTCCCATGTCCGGCGCGGTGCCGATGCAGCCGAGCATGGGGGTGTAGGGGATGGTGAGCGAATCGCTCCAGTGGATCTGGCCGTCCTTGATGGGGCAGACGTGCGTGCCATGCGGGCACTCCGTCCCCAGCCATTCGCTGAGCATCTTGGGGTCGCTGGTCCGCGTGGCGCACTGGCCGAGGCTGGGGCGAATCTCCTCGATCTTCACCGCCAGCGAATCGCCGGGCTCCGCCCCTTCCACCCAAATCGGCCCGGTCTGCGGATTGCCGTAGGGCTTCTTCGACTTGTCGCGGCGGTCGGCGTTCGTCCGGACCTGGCCGCTGAAGGCGTCCTCGGTTTCGACGAGAATCGTCTCGCCCGGCTGGATGCGGAGGCGGGGCTCGTTGTGGCGGCTGAATTCGTAGTAGAGGGGGCCGAGGGGGAGGCGCTGCATGGCGGGGAGTCGCTTGAGTTAAGATGATTCCGGAGCGTGAGAGGGGATTGTATCATTGGGCGAGTAGGCAAAGGCAGAGAGACAGAATAATGGGGGACAGAATAATGAAGAACGGACGCGGCGGGTGGTGGTTGGTCGCTGTGCTTTGCCTGGCGGGCTGCGGAGGTCAGCAGCCGGTGGTGGAGAAGAAGGAAGGGGCGACTGAGACGGTGAAGCAGCCGGAGGAGAAGGGCGCGAAAGCGTCGGACCTGGGGAAGAAGGAGGACCCGGTCATCGAGCAGCCGAAGCGGGATTTGGCGGCTGAGTGGACGACGCTGGCGGGGCAAGTGAGCGGTCAATTGACTGCGGGCAAGCTCGAAGAGGCCCAGCAGGGGATTGAAAAGCTCGACAAGCTCTTTGCGGGGGATGAGAAGCGATCTCCCGAACAAGCGGAAGAGTTTCAGGCGCTTTCGGGGAAGTTGGCCGAAGCCCGCAAAACGGTGCTCGACAAAAAGCGGGAGAGCAATCTGGCCCTGGCCGAGAAGCATATGAACTTCGGCAAGTTCGAGGAGGCCCAACTGCTCATTGGGGATATTATCGCCCACAATCCCACGCCGCAGCAGCACGAAAAGGCCACGACCATCAAGGACGAAATCGAGCGCCGTCGCCGGGCCAAGCGGGATTTGCAAGCGTATATGAACATGCTGGCTTCCGCCAACCGCCGCGAGGTGGAAGCGGCCCAGTTCGAGCTGCTTAAGGACCCGGAAACGTCCCTCTCGCTCCTCGCCGAAGCTTCCCAGCGGACCGATAAGCCGGTGCTGGCCAGCAACGCCGTGGAAACGCTGGGCCTGCTCGACCGCCCGCAGCAGGCGCAGGCCATCCTGGTGGAAATCCTCCGCCGCGACAGCCAGCAGCCGCTCTGGGCCGTGGCGACCAAGGAGATTATTCGCATCGGCAAGCCCGGCGCCGGTGAGCCGCTGCTGGCGCTGGCGCTCTCGGAAGTCCCCGTGGAGCAGAAGATGGCCGCGCTCGAAACCATGTCGCAGATTTTCGACCCGCCGCCGCAGACGCTCGTAGCGCTCCTTCCGACGTTGCACGCCGATGGCCCCATGCTTCGACTGGCTCTCGCCGCCGCACTGCACGGAGCGATGACCCATTCCCAGTTCGACCTCGTCTCCCGCCGCGGCTTTGACGGCGAGTTGACTCCGCAGCAGGAAGAACAGCTCGACAAGCTCCCCGAGCGTTTGGCCGCACTCGCCGCCCCCAAAGACCCCGCCGCCAGTGGAGCAGCCGATGTCGCCCGCGCCGCGCAGTCGCTGGCGGTCGCCTTGCGGTACATTCCGGCCCAGCCGCTCTCGGGACTCAAGATTCATCGCGTCGAAGCGGAAGTCCCGGAAGCCCCCGCAGCCGCTGTGCTCGATGGGGTATGGAATTCTATTGATCCCAAGACCATGTGGCGGCACGGCATTGAGAAGCGCGGTTCCATCACGATTGATTTGGGCAGCGAGAAGACTGTGACCGCCGTTAAGATCTGGAACTTCAACGAGCCAGCCGGTATGTTTCGCGGCTGGAAGGATTTTGAGATTTTCGTCGGCAATAGCGGCTCCGAAACTACGCCCGTCGCCGCCGGTATCGTCCCTATGGCTCCCGGAGCGGCCGACACGCCGGACTACGGCAGCGTGATCAGCGTCCCCTTCACCCGCGGCAGATACATCCGCCTGCAAGCCAAAGGGCCGTGGCAGCCGAACGTGTACATGGGGCTGTCGGAGATTCAGGTGCTGGGGTTTTAACGCACCGGCGAGCGGCCTGGCGTAAGCCGGCCGGT
>JBPCKT010000092.1:0-21322 GCA_051004015.1 Pirellulaceae bacterium
CTTCACGGCGGCGGCCTTCCCGCAACTTGGAGACGGTCGGCTTCCGCACAAATTCGTTTCGAGGCTTGCTCAGCATTCACTCACGTTTCGGCCTGCAACTTCGCCAAGTCGCCATAAGCGACCCTTACACCAGAGACTCAGGCGGCTTCGTCACCTCCACCACCCCTCCAGTTGCTACCGGCTGGAACGACCCCTGCCGGACAGGACTTGCACCTGCAAAACATCAAACACCTTTTCAAGGCGTACCCAGGATGTCAAAGAACACGTTGGAGTCCCGCCTTCAGGCGGTCCCTTCTGAACACTGAAAACTGAACACTCCCGCCTCACCCTCCTTAGCCCTCGCGCGGAGCTCCGCTCCCTGTTCTCCTATTATACAGAATGGCACTTCTGCCTAAGTGTCTAGTACTTTCGGTGGGTAGGCTTCCAGCCTGCTTTCCCAACCCAACGACGTCCCCGGCATCATCGACGCGGTCAGCACCATCTTCGGCAGCCACAAGGTGAACATTGCCCAGATGTCCGTCGGCCGCACCACCCCCGGCGGCGGCGCGATCGGCGTCCTCAACCTCGACGGCCACCCCCCCGCCGCCGCCCTCGACGAATTCCGCACCCACCCCGCCATCTCCGGCGCCCGCATTTTGGAGTCGCCAGCAGCTAGAGAGATGCCGACTTGTCTGAGGTGGTAGGGGCTTTCGAGCTTAACGTCGCCCCCTTTCTGTTTTCGGGCGGACGCCACTTGACAACGACTTAAAGTCCTGGTTTAATTCGCTACGACAAGTCGAGTTCTCTCAAGCGTGCAGCAATGCACTGCCCGAAAGGGCGTGAACAGCGTCGAAAGACGCTGCCGATTTCCCCGAGTGTGGCGTCCTAGCCCTGCCGGGGGCGGGCTCTGCCCCGCGACATCCGTGTCGCGGCACAGTGGTGTTGGGATTCGCCGTGAATCCCTGGTTCGCAACCATTGAGAGAAAGGAGGTGTGCATTGCGCACTACTCAACTCGCCTCGTCGCCGGGTGATACTGACTCGTTCGTGTCCCGCGGTCAGCGAATAGCTGATTGGTGGAATTCGCTTCGGGTGTCGGAGGATCCTGGCGCAACCACTTGGGAAGTTTTGGATGGATTGGAACGTGAGGTAACGGATTGCTTGGCGGTGGAACCGCAAGACATGAGTCGCGCGGAATCCTTAACTGCCTTAGCAATCTTATTAGTTGCCGGACGTCTGAACCACTGAGACTTCCCAAAACCAAAATCGACTGGCCGTGAGCCATGAACATAAAACTCGGAAACACAGCTCGTCACCTGCGCGAGTCACTCGGCTTGAAACAGCGCGAAGTGGCAGAAGCTCTAGGTGTTTCCGTCGTACATCTTTGCAACATAGAAAACAATAAGTCGGCTGCGTCTCCGGCTCTTGTGGCACGCTACCAAGAACTATGGGGAGTCGACTTGTACATGCTGGCGTGGTGCATGAGCGGCGAAATAGACAATTTACCGCCTGCAATTCGTAAACCGGCGGCTGAGTTGGCGCGCGCCTGGCAAAAGCAATTGGGGTCTGTCTTAAAGCGGCGAAAGGAGGATGATTTGCCATGCTCTGTATCCGGCAAGTGAAGCACCTAGCTGCGGCACTACAGACATCGGAAAGTCGTCTCCGAGAAGTAGCAGATAATCCTGAGGAATTCTGCGAAGAGCTGATGTTGCTTGATCCTGCCAAGCCTGCCAAGCCCCGGCCGGTCTTGGATGTGCGAGGTGAATTGCGCCAGTTTCAGAATCGGCTGTTACGCGGTGTGCTGCTGCCAAAACTCACTCCCTCGGATTTTAGTCATGGGAGCATAAGAGGCCGGCATGTCAAAACAAATGTGATGCCTCATATCGATTCTGTCTTTGTACTAACCGCTGATATTTCCAATTTTTATCCGACAATAAGTCACAACCGCGTTTACCGGTTATTCGCGGGTAAGTTCCAGTGCAGCCCTGACGTGGCTCATATTTGCACTCGTCTCTGCACCCACGACTACCATTTGGCGCTTGGTCTCGTCACCAGTCCGGCGATCGCAGATCAAGTCCTCCTCGACATTGACCGGCGTTTGGGGGCAGCATGCGTCAACGCCGGATTGACATACACCCGATACGTGGATGACCTAAGCATCTCTGGACCGTTTGACCTGGAGAATAGCGGCTTTGGCAGCCTTGTGCACCGCATCATGGCTGAGCATGGGCTTGCGATGAATCCGTCGAAGAATCGGTTTGGACGGTTAGCGAGAGGCGAACAAATTACCAAAATCGTCATACGCCGAGGACACCCAGATGTTCGACGCGAGTATCTCGCAGAACTTGAACGACAACTCGATGACGCGATCAACCTTGGAAATGGTCGCCAGTTCGATGGACCTTACTACCTTAGGAACCAAATTGCCGGCAGAGTCCAATTTGCTTGCTGGATCAACCCAGGTCGAAGACAAAAGCTCGTGGCGAAATTCCGTACGGTGCCGTGGCGTCAAGCTGCGATTGAGGCCGCAAATAGAGGATTGGTAGTCGCGAAAAAACGACTAATCAAACTTCAGGCCGAACCAAAGGTGACGGAGAGCATAGGAACAATTCATTGCGCAGCTCCTTTGCCGCCTAACGGCGGCAATTTGTAGCCAGCCCCGGAAATCGACTCACGGGCATTCGGTCAGCCCCGTAGTGGCGGCCCGAGGGACGGGTGGGCGTTACGCCGCTAAGGGCGCCTTCCATATCCCGGCGGAGTTTACGGGTTCCTCTTCTCTGCTCGCGCTTGGAAATCAGAGAAGAGGAACCCGTAATTCCCGCGGCAAAGTAGGCCGCGAGTCCTCTCGAGGGGTCGGCAGAGTGCGGCGGGCAGTGGCAAAGACATTCCACGTAGGTGGTCTCGGGACCGCGATGACTGCGGCAATCGCCGCCAGGCGTCCGAGGCAATCCTTAATCGCCACTCCACGTCATTCCGGAAGCTACGTCAACTCTCTGGGCTCGCCACGGGAGTGGCGGCCTACTTTTCTTGCGTTGAGCGCGTGTCGGAGGCCCGCGCCCTGCGATGAAGCGGTTTCGAGAACGTCCTTTATTCCAAAAGCCTTCCAAAGCCCACAACCAGACAAATGATGACGAACGCGATCACCGCGGCAATGACGACTCCGATGGAGTAGTAGAATTCCAAGCCAAAACGCTTCCACGAAAATCCCTGGTGCACCCAGTCCTCCATCTGCTTGGGGCCAAATCGCTCGGTCAGCCCGCCGACGTGCAGCCAGAAGTTCGCCATCCCGTAGAGGAAGGCGACGACCAGACCGGTGGCCAGAAATCCTGGATGGATGAGTGCCAAAGGGAGCCCGATCAAAAACCACATACCGATGAAGGCCAGCCGCTCCCAGCAAAACCGTTCGTAGACGGGAACGGACACCGTCTGTCCCTGGCAGCTCGAACAGATCGCGACTTCGGGAAAGTGCCACAGGTCGCATTTCTCGCACGCGCTTCCCTTGAAAACGGCCAATCGCCCGAGCGTCGGCGCGGCGGCCGCTGCCGTTGCGGAGGGACGCTCGGCCGTAACCGCCGCGCCGCCTGGAGCGCGCAGATCGAGCGTGCTGGTGAAATTCCCGACCAGCGCGCTGTAGCGCAGATTCGCGACGTAAGTCCCGCCCGCGGTCAAATTCACCTGGTACGCCTGCTTGAGGCTCATGAATTCGGTTTCCAGAGTGTGGGAACCCGGAGTTGTCTGAACCTGGACGTTGACCCCTTTCTTCAGGAAGCCCGTTCCGATGAGCTTCCCATCCAGGCTGACCTGCACTTCCATGTCGATCCAGAAGAACTTGCCGGGGAAAACGACTTGCAGGATCACGGGCTCGCGAGCTGTCGGACTCGCGGGAGACTGGCTCGGCGCGGGGGGGCGGACCCGTGCGGCTGGGGGCGATGGGGGCGCGGGGATAGCCGCGGCGGGGGCTATCGATGTCTTGGGGACGGTGATCGGCACCTGACAAACAGGACACTTCCCTGTTTTGCCGGCCAGTTCCTCTTTGACCGTCAGCAACTTGCCGCAGCTCGAACAACTGAAAGTAATCACGGGCACCTCGGGTGCCCCGTTATACCTTGCCTGTTGGGAGCTATGCAAACACCGACTCACCACTGCCCGCGGCTTTACCGGCAAACTTTCCAGGCAAGCAAGGGTGGCACCGTTTGAAAAAGTGCCTAATCGCCAGGCGGCTTCGGGGTAGGTGCCTGAGAGTTGGGCAGGCTGCCAAAAAGTTCACGCATTTTTTGTTCGCGCTCTGCCTCCGGCATCGCATTCAACTCCCTCTCTAACCTCTCTTCAAACTCCCTCCATTCCTTTTGTTGCTGCCTCCATTCCTTGACTGTCATCCCCGGGCCTGACTCTCCTCTTCTGGTTGGCATTTCGATGTTCTCATAATCCCTGATTTCGCCAGTCAGTCGGGATCGGTCGACCCACCAGGCCACGGCCAGGGCCACAATCACCGTCACCAGCAGCAGGTCGCGGATCGAGAACTTCATGGGGCCTAGAGGCAGTTGGAATTGTCAGCCTTTTGACTTGGCTTCGAGATACGCCTCGTAAAGAGCGGCCGGATTCTCAGCAGTCAGTTCGGTATGTCCGCATTCGCCGCAGATGGTTGCACTCAATTGGGCGTAGACCGCCCCTTTGAACAGCCAGGCTTCTGGATTGGTGTATCCGACGTGGGCTTTGAGCCGGCCGTCCGAGGATTCCCCCTGATCCATGACTCGCACCAGAGGAATGATTTTGTCCGAGTCGCATTTCGCGCAACGCTCTTTCATGGGTCACTCTCCACTTTGTTGGTCACTCTCCACTTTGCTCGCCACTCTCCATTTGATGAGGTTATTCTAACGGGCGGCGCATGAAAAAGCCCTGCGAACACGAACGGCCAGGCAGTGGGCACGCAGTGTTAAGAAACCGAATCATCCCACTTCCCAATCGCCATGAGACACCCCCCAAATATGGGGGGAAGTGGGGGCGGAGAGGCCGGTTTTTGCCAGCGCAACCTCTCTAGTTGACCCAAATTGCCACAATGGAGATGATTGATGTTTCGTGCTCTTAACATCTTGTTTCGCTTCTTGAACACGGAGCCGCATCATGAGTCCCCTTGCGCCGCTGGCCATTCTGGCCCTGTCCCTTTCCGCCGATCGGGCCCCCATTTTTCAGGCGACCCCCGCCGAGGTGGTGCAGACCATCCGCTACAACGCCGCCAGCACCGACCTTTGGCTGCAGGACCATCGCGTGGAGATTCGCGGCGTCGTGAGCCGCATCGAAAAGGATGGCCTGGGGAATTACATCGCCATCATGGAAACCCGGATCGACGAGCCGGCCGCGGAGGTATCGGGGACGCTCCGCTTCACGTTTGCTCCCTCCGAGCGGGATTCGCTGGCCGCGGTCCTCGCTCCCGCGCAGGCAGTCTCCATTCAAGGGGACTTCCGCTTTGTCCGCGACCTGCTGCGGCGCATGGCCCGCAACTCGGTCACGGTGGATTTGCTCAACTGCCAGGTGGTGCCCGCTGCCTTGCTGCCGCCCCCCGTGGTTCCGGCGCCGGCCCCGGCTCCCTAAGCGTCGTCAGTAATTCCCCTTCTCGCTACCCAGTTGCTCCCCGCGGTGGCGTGGATTCAATTGAAGTCCTCTTTTCCGGCCATGCTCAAGCCCGCGAAGTCGACTCCGTGAACCGCCAACCGTTTCAAACGCCCCCCAAGTCGTGGCCCCATCAGATGACGCCGTGGCTGGTGCGGCTGTGGCGGCCGCTGATCAACCGGGCGCTGCGGAAGAGCCAGAAGATCACGCAAGTGGAGGTGCAGGGGGCGGAGCACGTACGCGGGGCGGTGCAGGACGGGGCGGGGACGCTGATCACTCCCAACCACTCGTTCCATTACGACTCTTACGTGATGATCGAGGCGGCTCATCGCTGCGGCAGTTGCTTTCACTTCCTGTCCGCCTGGCAGGTCTTCGCCATGAGCCGGCCCTTCGAGCAGAAGGTTTTGCAGTGGCACGGCTGCTACAGCATCAACCGGGAAGGAAACGACTTGCAGGCGTTCAAGACCTCCGTGGACATCCTTCGCGAGAGCCCCCATCCGCTGGTCATTTTTCCCGAAGGGGACATCTACCACAACAACGACCGCGTCACTCCGTTCCGCGAAGGGGCCGCTGCCATCGCCATGTCGGCCGCCAAGAAGGGGCCGCGAAAAATCGTCGCCATCCCGGCCGCCCTCAAATGCTTCTACGTGCAGGACCCGCAAGCAGAGCTGCTCGAACTGATGGCCCGGCTGGAGGAATCGCTGCACTGGCGGCCGCGGACCGATCTCTCGCTGCCCGTGCGAATCTACAAACTGGCGGAGGGAATGCTGACGCTCAAGGAAATCGAATATCAGGCCGGGCCGCGGTCGGGCACGCTCCCGGAGCGAATTGCCGCGTTGTCGAACAAGATTCTCGCCGACCTGGAACAGGAACACTCCTTGCGGGATCGTGGCGGCATCATTCCCGAGCGCGTCAAGGAAGCGCGAAAGGCGATCATCAAGGCCAGCGAGAAGGAGGGGCTTTCGGACGGCGAAGCAGTTCGCCTGGAGCACCAGATGGACGACCTGTTCTTCGTCATCCAGCTCTTCAGCTATCCGGGGAACTACGTGCAGGAGAAGCCGACGCTGGAGCGGATTGCGGAAACGCTGGACAAGTTTGAGGAGGACGTGCTGCGAGCCGTTTATCCCGGCATCCGCGGCGAGCGGCACGCCGTTGTCCGCTTCGGCGAGCCGCTGGAAGTGCCCCCAGAGCGGGAGAGCAAAAATGCCGTCAGCGAATGGACCGACCTGCTTGAGCAGAAGGTGCAGGGATTGCTCGACGAGATCAACGCGGCAAGAGACAATTGAGCCACACCGGCTTGTCGCACTTTGGAAATATCCGCGGACGCCAAGCAGAAAAAGGATTGCCTTCGATGGGTGAGACGCCTGGATCAGATTCGCCGCCGCCACGCGCTGGCAAGGGCCGCCCTCTGGCCATCTTGCTGGCGACGATTGGCGGCATCGCTTTGGTGGCCTTCCTCGCGAGCTATTTTTTTGGTCTTGGGGGAGTCGGCCGCACGACACTTCCGACTGCCGAGGAGTGTTTGCGGCTGGAAGCACTGAAAAACGTCGCCTTGGCTCACCTGGAAAACGAAGAGTTCGCCGAGGCGGATGGGCGGCTGGCCGAAATCGCGGCGAAACTTCCAGCCGAATCGCTGGGCCGGCGGGACCTGGCCATTTGCCGCATGTTGTGGCTGGGGCACGCGACTAAATCGAGGCCCGATCCCCAGCTAGTTCAAGACGCCGTGGAAGCGCTGGCCACGGCCGAGCCAGACTCCTCCCTGGCCCATCTCCTGATGGCCCGCAGGGAGCTTCGCTTGGACATGAATGCCTCTCTCGCGGAAAGCGTGGAACGGCTGACTCGCGCCATCCCCCACTATCACAAGGCGGCGGAGTTGGCCCCTCAGGACCCTGTGCCGAGATTCGAGCTCTACGAACGGACCAACCTATCCGAACCCTTGAGGTTGAGCCAAGGAATTCCGGCCCTCGGCGAAGCCTACCGCCGCGCGCCGGGGAATCTGTGGGTCATGAAGGAGTGGCTGGTCGCGCAGGCCCAAGCCGAGGACCCAGCGATTCAGGGCACGATTGCGGCGGCCCGAGAGCGGCTGCGACCGGTGCGCGAGCAAGTCTTGCGGCGGAGCACGAACGACGTTTGGGAGTTTCTCGATCAGACCGCCGCAGCCGCCCTGAAGGGGGATTGGAACGAGGCCAAGCATCAAGCACGAAGGGTCAGCAATGTCATCTATTCGGATGACGTGCTGCAGAGCGACCGCCGCCTCGTGTTTCCGCATTTGCTCGAGCTCGCCGATTACGAGTTCAGCCCGGAGTTTCGCGAGCGGATTACCAAGACGCAGTCTTCTGCTCCCGCGCCAGCCGCCAATCCCTTTCAACTCGCGATGGCCGACGCCGCGCTCGCCAACACGACCGACGCCAAAGCCATTGCCCTGGCTGACTTCGACCTGAACGGCACTCTGGATCTGATCGTGCTCCGCGAAAAGGAGCTGCTGGTGCTGGGCCGATCGGAAAGCACCGACCCCTGGAAGCCGATTGCGAAGGTCGAGATTCCGGCCGGGTACTCGCGGCTGCTGGTCGCCGACTTGGATGAAGACGAAAGCCGCGATTCGGTCGAAAGGCGGCTTCCCGGCGAGTTGCCGAGTCCCGCGAGACTGAGGCTCAACTCGGAAAAATACGCCATTGCCGATGTCGACGTGGTGCTGTACGGAGCAAGTGGGGTCATGCTCCTGCGCAACGAGAGAGATTCCACGACCGGCCAGAGATCGTTGACCCCGGTCGAGCTGAACAGCGCATTAAGGTCTACAAAGCCAATTTCGGCAGCGGTGCTAGTGGATTTCTATCACGACGGCGACTTGGACCTGGTTTTGGCCTCGGAAGAGGGAGTGTGCCTGTGGACGAACCAGGGGGACATGCGGCTGGGCGACCTCAGCAAGTTCTCCTCGCTGCCGCCGCCAGGGGTCAAGCTCACGTCTCTCACCGCCGTCGATTGGGATCGCGACGCAGACCTTGACATCGTGGCGAGCGGACCAGGAGTGGGGACGCTGGGTTGGCTCGAAAATTTGCGGCACGGCCAGTTCCGCTGGCGGTTGCTCGAGAGCGAATATGGCGACCTCGATTCGTCGCGCGCTTTGGCGCTCTGCGAAGCCGACGGCAATGCCTCGTGGGACCTGGCCGGCGCGGGAGAGAGTGGCGTAGATATCGCTCTCACCACGACCATCTCTCCCGGTGTCATCCGTCATGTGCGCAACCAACCTCTGTCTGGGTCCCCGCGGCAAGGAATCATCGCCTTGGACTACGATAACGATGCCCATCCAGACTTGCTGCATTGGAACCGTGAGACGCTGACGTTGCACCATGGCGGGGACCGGGGGGAGTTTGACCCGGCCGCGACCACGGAGTTGGCAGCGCCTAAGAACCTGGCGGATTGCGCGGTGGGAGACCTCGATGGCGATGGAGACGTCGATCTGGTCACTGCCGCGTCGGGCGGTGTCGCGATTTACGACAATCAGGAAGGCCATAAGAATCACTGGCTCCGCATGCACCTGCGGGGTGGACAGGATCCCCAGCAAAAGAGCAACGGCCGCGTGAACCACAACGGGGTGGGAAGCCTGGTCGAAATCAAGGGGGGGCTAAGCTATCAGGCGCAAGTCTCCACGGGACAGACTCTGCACTTTGGTCTCGGCAAGAACCCGCAGGCCGACGTGGCCCGCGTCCTCTGGACGAACGGGCTGCCGCAAACAGTGGTTGGACCGCGGGGCGATCAAACGCTGCAAGAAGTTCTCATCCTCAAGGGTTCCTGTCCCTATCTCTACACATGGACCGGCGAGCGGTACGAGTTCTTCACCGATTTGCTGTGGGCCGCGCCGCTAGGCTTGCAGTTCGGCGAAGGGAAGCTCGCTCCTTCGCGCGCGTGGGAATACCTCAAGATCCCTGGCGACCGCCTGGCCCTAGACAGCGGCCGCTATCGCCTGCAAATCACCGAGGAGTTGTGGGAGGCCGCCTACTTCGACCAAGTGGAGCTGATTGCCGTTGACCACCCGGCAGACGTGGAAATCTTTACGAACGAGAAAGTCGGCCCCGCGGAACTTGCCGAATTCAAAGTGCACTCCGTGCGAGCGCCGAAGACACCGGTGGCCGCCCGCGACAAGCACGGGCGCGATGTTCTTGACCAGATCAAAAGCCGCGATGGCGTCTACTTTCGCGGCTTTGACGGTCGCCAGTTGCAGGGCCTGACCGACGAACATTTTCTGGAGCTTGATCTGGGAAAACTCGGTCATCCCAAGCAAATTACGCTGTTTCTTACCGGGTGGATTTATCCAACGGATACGTCGCTCAACGTAGCGGTGGGCGAGAATCCGGCGCTCGGCCTGCCGCGACCGCCGTACCTGATGGTGCCGAATGAGCGAGGCGAGTGGCAGGAGGTCCGGCCGTACATGGGGTTTCCCGGCGGAAAAACCAAGACTATTGCCGTGGATCTTTCGAACCTGTTTCCGGCCGACGACTATCGCCTCCGAATTGTCACGAGCGCCGAGATTTATTGGGACGAGGCTTTCTTTACCGTCGACGAGCAGCCGGCCCCCACGAAATTGACCCCGCTGACGCTCGTCGCGGCTGATTTGCACGAGCGGGGATTCTCCGGCACTTTTCCCAAGCGGGCCAATGCTCCCGACACCTACGATTACAACCAGGTCTCTCGCGAGCCGCGTTGGCCGCCGATGGCGGGGCAGTTCACCCGCTATGGCGATGTGCGCTCGCTACTCGCGGAGGCCGATGACCTGCATGCGGTGATGGGCTCCGGGGATGAAATGACCCTGGAATTCGCCGCGGCTTCCGAGCCACCACCTGGCTGGAGGCGGGACTTCCTCCTGCACAACGTCGGCTGGGATAAAGATGCCGACCTCAACACCGTTTTCGGACAAACCGTCGAGCCGCTGCCGTTTGCGGCGATGACGAGCTATCCCTTCCCGCCGGGAGAAACGTACCCCGACTCGCCTCGGCACCGCCGCTACCTGGAGACCTTTCAGACGCGGCAGCAGTCCCCCAGCCGCTTTTGGAAACGGCTTCAACCGGGTCAGGGGCAACAGCGCTAGAGCGGGCCGCTGGACTCAACGCCCTTTTTCAAGAATTTCCAATCGTTCCCGCGCCTGCTGATGATTGGGAAAGTAGCGCAGTGCCTCGCGATACGCCTTCACCGCCCCTGGCAGATCTCCCTGCCCCTCCCGGCATTGGCCCAGTGCATAGTAGGCCGGGCCGCGCTTGGGGTCCAAGGCGAGCACCTTTTGAATCGCTTCCTCGGCCTCCGGGAATCGTTGCTGCCAGATCAGCACATCGCCGAGGTTGAGCCAGCCCTTGGCGTTCTTGGGCGAAAGCTGGATGCTCCTTCGCACGGCTCGCTCGGCGGCGACGGGATCATTCGCCATGCCGCGGGCACTGCCGAGTGCGTCCCAGGCTTCGAAGGAATCAGGATAGCGGTGGACCGCATTTTCCAGTATCGCCAACATTTCCCGGAACTGGTTCTGATCCATGTGCTGCCGGGCTTTGGCCAATTCCACGGCAACGCCGATCCCCAATCTGGCGACCTGAACCATGGGATCGTCGACTCGCAGCGCGTCATCGGGCAGTTCCGCCAACATCTGCCGCTCGCGCTCCGCGGCGAGGCCGTTCCCCAGCCGGTCGTAGACTCGGGCCCTCATGACGCATGCCTGATTCCGCGTGCCAGGACTTCCGGCAATGGCGTTCAGATATTTCAGGGAATCGCCGTACTGCTGGCGGGCCAGAGCCAGCTTCGCCAGGCCCAATTGCGAGAGCTCGTCGCTGGGCCTGGCGGCGAGTGACTTGCCGTACTCCACTTCCGCATCGTCCAGGCGGCCCAGCTCGAGCAGCGTGTCGGCTAGTCGCAACTGAGCCATGGAATGAGGCGGGCCGCGGCCGGCCGCCAGTCGGAAATGAGGCAACGCCGCCGCGGGCCCGCCGGGTCCTTGCCGGTGGAGGTCTCCCTGAAGATACGGCCAATCAGGGTTTTTTGGCTCCAGGCTCGCCGCGGCGCTGTAACAAACATGGGCGGCATCGCTGAAGCCGTGGGCGTGCAGGACCATTGCGTATTGGCCCCATGCGATCGCCGAGAGCGGAGCCTGCGTCAAGACATCGTGTGCGACGCGAACAGACTTTGAGATTTCCGGATCGGCCCCGTCCAGATTGACCGTGGGAATTTCCGGCAATTCCGGAGGGCCATCTTGGCGAAGGAAGAAAAAAATACCTACAGCGACGGCCAGGGTCAAAAAAATCCCCGCCAAGAACAGATAGCGACGCCAGATGCTCTTGGGGAGCCTGGTGGCCTCCTCGGGCATCAGGAGACTTTGGTCTTCGCTCACTGGCTGGTGGGACTCACTCACGGCCCTTCCGCCCCTTTCGCTGGGAGCGCCTTCCCTTTGCCATGCTGAACTTCCACCACGCGATCCACCCCCCGACAGGGAAACTGTTCCAGGGTTCCGTCCGGCCACAGCACCTCGATCGAATCGATGCGATCCACGGGTCCCAGTCCAAAGTGCGCTCTCGGATCATTGGCACACTGATAGCTCTGGCCGGGCTGAATGATGCTCTGCCAGCGGCGTGCGCCGGTGACCACCCGAACCTCCGCGCCCAGGGCTTCGCGATGCAGGGCCGGATCCAAGGCCCGCACCATGAGCCAGTGCCCGCGCGCGGGGGCGATGTTGCGCAGGATGCGGGCTGGCCCGCCGATTTGGGTGACGAGTAAATCCAGCGCACCGTCACCATCCATGTCGCCCAGGCACAGGCCACGGCCGACGTTGGGCTCGCCGCAGAGCGCTGGGTTATCGCTGGAGATGTCTCGAAAGTGCCCGCTGCCGTCGTTGGCGAAGACCTGGTTGCGATCTTTATAATCGTCCCAAAACGAAGGAGACGGCGCGTCGCGACGTTGCACATAGCCGTTCACCAGTGTCAGATCTAGAGCTCCGTCCTGGTCAAAGTCGGCCAGCGCCGCGCCCCAAGCCGTGCCATGCCATTGGCTCTGCGACAGCCCCGCTTGAATGGTCAGCTCTTCAAATGACCCTCTGGGCTGTTGCATCCACAGTCCGTGGTGCTCGTTGCTGAAATGGGTGACGAAGAGGTCGGAAAATCCATTCCCGTCAACATCCCCATAGGCGACTCCCATGTTGGACAGCGACGCGCCGCGGGAATCGAACGCCACGCCGCGCGGGACCGCTTCTTCGGTGAAGACGCCGTTGCGCTGATTGATCCAGAGATGATTGGCCGCCAGGTCATTCGCCACGAAGATGTCGGGCCAGCCGTCGCCGCTGAAATCGGCGCACAGTACTCCCATCCCGGGACCAGGCTGTTCTTCGAGTCCAGCGGCTGCGGTGCGGTCCTCGTAGCCGAGCCATTTCCCCGCGGCATCACAGCCGAGGTTTCGCCACAGACGGGCCGGAGTGGCGGGAAAAATATTGGGGAGGCAATAATCGCGCTTCCCGGCTCGGCTCGTGCAGTGCCGGGTTGCGTCATAGTCGAGATAGTTGACAACGACCAGATCGAGCCAGCCATCCCGGTCGTAGTCGACAAAGCTGGCCGAGGCGCCCCAAAAGGGATTCTTCAGCCCGGCCTGCGCCGTGGCCTCGCCGAACACCCCCTTTCCCTGGTTCAGAAACATCTTGATACCCAGGTATTGCGTTACCAGGACATCGCTCCAACCATCGTTGTTGACATCGCCGACGGCTACTCCCAGGTTAAACCCGTTGATATCCAGGCCGGATGTTTTGCTGATATCTTGAAACTTGCCGCCGGGCGTTTGGCGAAAGAGTGCGTTGGTCGATTTTGAATCTGGACCTCCGCATTGGAGGAGATAGATGTCCAACCGGCCGTCGTTGTCACAGTCCAGCAGAGCCGCGCCGGAGCCGTTGATCTGCGGCATGAAGTACTTGCCGTCGACGGGGCCAGGGTCGTGGACAAAGTCGAGACCCAGTTCGGTTGTCACGTCGGCAAACCAGGGTTCCCCGGGAGCAATCACTGGCTTCGCGGCAGGAGAAGTTGCGGGTTGGCCACACCCCGGTGACACTGCGCAGCACGCCAAGCCCAGCGAGGCGCTCAAAATTACGGATCGGTAGCAGACGGTCATCGAGATCCCCAAACAACAAAGTCACCCATATCGTACATTAACCCGCGGGCCAGGATTTGTCTCGCACCGAACGATCAGCACGACCAAACTCGCCCATTCGAGTTCTTACGCATCGCATAGCGATTCAGTTCCCCGGATCAGTTTGAGCAGCGGCAGCTCCGGTGGGCAATTGAGCCGGATGGGGTGATCGCCGCAGAGGCCGCGGCTGACGTGGAGCAGCGTCGGCTCTTCAAAATACAAGCCGCCGGCATAGCGGAAACCGAATCTGCTGGGGGAGATAAGGGCACCGATCATCGGCAGGCGGATTTGTCCGCCGTGGGTATGGCCAGCAAGCATCAGGTCGAACTGATTCGCCTTGGCCCAGGGAAGCTGGTCGGGGGAGTGCGAGAGGAGCAGGCGGAAATCAGGAGTCAGGGAACAGGGGTCAGGAGTCAGAAGTGGATTTGTTCCAAACCATGGGACCTCGCTGCCGGCCATGAGGATCTCGACTCCTCGAAGCTTAACTCGCATCGCTTTACTGCCGATGTCGATGAAACCTGCTTCCTTCATGAGTCGTCGCAGTAAATCCACATCCGGCAACTTCATCTCATGATTGCCGAGGATGAAGTACTTTCCCTCGCGGGCTCTAAGGCGGCTAAGAACCGGCACAATCCAGTCCAGGCATTCAACCTTCTCCGCGATGTCGCCCGTGATGACGACCAGATCCGGCTCGAGCCGGTTGGTGTGGTCTACGATGGCGTCATAGAACTCGCACGTGATCTTTCCCGTCATGTGCAAATCGGAAAGATGAGCGATCGTGAGCCCGTCCAGCTCCCGCGGAAGCGTCGGCAAGCGGAGCGTCTTCTTTTGCACCGCCAGCCGGAAGATCTGGTTTCCAGGAAATCTGGCGAGCAGGCCGGTCTCCCCGCGGCCAATTGGCGGGTGTCCGATTTCCTGCGCGAGGTCGTGGAGAGTGGTGTCGTTGGAAGCGAGTGCGGCGGGAGCGCGAGAGAACAGTTTGAGAACCAGCCATTTGGCAATCGGCGGGGAGACAAGGACGCAGAACATCGGATAGATCAGCCACGCAGCGTCCGCGTCAAGCACCTCAGCACTACGGGCAACACAGACGCCGGTGAGCGCCGCTCGCAACCCATAGATGACGAGGATCGCCGCCCCCCAGCCGAGTATCGCGCGACCAAGCCACTTGATGTAGAACCGCCGCCACGGGAGGGCATGCAAGCGATTGAACAGCCAGACGCAGAGGGAGAAATGGCCCAGGAAGGCGACGAGAGAAAGGAGGGTGTCGAGAAGCAAGGGAAGTTACCTTACGCCTGCGTCTGATCCTTCTTCGACCAGTCCAGGATGTGTTCCATCGTGTCCAGGAGCTGCGGGGCGCGGAAGGGCTTGATGATCCAGGCCCGCTCGTTGAGTCCGTTGCGGCGGGCGCGGACCAGCGTATGGCCGGGGTCGTGGCCGAATTCCTGCGTGAGGATGATCGGCACCGGGTCCACCATCTTTTTAAGGCGGATCAGCAGGTCGGCTCCGCTCATGTCGGGCAAGTCGACGCCGGTCACCACCACGTCGTACTTATCATTCTGCATGCTGAGCTGGTACAGCAGTTCGGCTTCGGAGCCCTTCTGAGCCGTCTCCACCACGCAGCCGTAGGGTTCCAGGAGGGAGTGGGCGGACGAGCGAATTTCATCGTGCGGGTCGACGACCAGCACGCGGCGGCCG
This sequence comes from Pirellulaceae bacterium, assembly GCA_051004015.1. Lineage (GTDB taxonomy): Bacteria > Planctomycetota > Planctomycetia > Pirellulales > Pirellulaceae > SXOA01. The sequence goes on from JBPCKT010000092.1 coordinate 15,419, forward strand.
TGGAGCTTAGGCCGCTTGCACGACACATTGTCGACGGGCACCGCCTCGGTGGGGGCCATGTTGCGGCCGACTTTGTGAATCACTTCCTTGATGTTGCGGGCGTCCCGGACAATTCGCCGCAAGCGAATGGCAATCTCCGGCTCGGCGGACAGAAATCGTTCCGCCAAGGCGCAGGCATCGCTGAGGATCGCGTCGATGGGCAAAGCGACCGCCTTGTGAATCGCCTCGATGGCATCTTGCGCCGCGTTGGCCCTTTGAGCGCTCAGCAGGTCGAGCGTGTTGAGCGCTGCCGCCACTCCGCGGCAGAAGGTCTCGACGAACAACTGGTCCGCTTCGGTGAAGGCATGTGGAACAGGGCTTTCCACGTTGAAGGTGCCGATGGTCTGATGCTCGAACTTCAGCGGCACGGTTAGCGAGCTCTTGGCCCCCTTCACGCCTTCGAGATACAGCGGGTCGGTCGTCGTGTCGTCGCACAGGTAACTCACCTCCGAGCGGGCCACAAACCCGGTCACTCCGTTTCCCGTGTACTGAGCGTACAGCACGCGCCCGGCCGCGACGGGGTCCATGCCGTGTTCCAGCAGCGGCTGGAGCTCGCTGGTTTTAGGATCGAGGAGGCGGATTTCGACGACGTCGAAATGGAGCAGGTCCTGGGTGTATTGCAGGATGTTCTTTTTGAGCAACTCTTTGCGTTCGCCGACGGTCATGTAGAAGACGTCTTCGGGCCGCAGTCCCGCGAGCTCGCGTCCGGCCGTTTGAATCGCCGCCAACTTCTGCTGCTGCTCGGTTTCCACCGAGACGTCGCGGACCGTGACCACCAGGTGCGCTGCGCCGTCCTTCAGGTCCGGCATCGGCACGGCGTGCAACTGGTAATGCTTGCCTTCCTTGGTTCGCAGAAGCGATACCGAGGTCTGGGTGTTTTTAAGGGCGTTTTGAAAAGGGGAGGTGTCGCCGCCGATGATTGCCGGCCCGCCGAGCGCGGCGAAGAAGCTTTCGCCGATGATGTTTCCCTTATTGGCCCAGGAGCGCAGGCGGTCGTTGGTCCACAGGATGGTGCTGCCCGCATCGACGACGGCGACCGCGTCGGGCATCCCTTCCAACACCCGGTTGCTTTCCAGCAAGCGTCCGAAGCGGAGAGCTTCCTGAAAATGCTCCTTCGAGACGAACAGGCCGTCGAAGTCTTCGTGGGTCAACTTCGCCAGGGCGCGAATGGGGTTTTGAACCTTGACCACATCGAACAACGTCTCCGTTCCCGCCGGTAAATCGGCAGTGTTGTCGTTCGATCCGCCGACAAAGAGAACTCTGGGCTTATCAGCCACTACGTACTCCTAGTGTTCCCCTACCCACAGGAAATTATAGGTTTGTCCCGCGGGGCGCACAACTTGAAATTCGGCAGTCCTCGGGCCAGTCCGACTGCTTAATTCCGGTTTTTGCCGTCAGGCCCGTAAAGTCCACCGCCAGGAGGCAGCTACGGGAAGCAATGGGACCATAACCGCCATCCAGCGGCCTAGGAGTACGAGAGCGGAAGAGGCAAAAAAATTCCCGCGAAGGATTGCCTGGGCGCAAAAAAACGCGGAGGGCGTTCGCCCTCCGCCTTGGGTGACTCAGTAACCTTGCCGCTTAGACGAGTCCCTTCTTTACCGCCCAAACGGCAGCTTCCGTCCGATCGCCGGCTTCGAGCTTGCGGAGGATGTTCTGCACGTGCTCTTTTACGGTCTCGATGCTGATCTCGAGAGAACTGCCAATTTCCCGATTGGAAAGGCCCATCGCCACATGCCGCAGCACCTGGACCTCGCGGTTGGTGAGGGGAATGTCTTCGTCGTAGGTCGGCCGGCGGCGGACCATCGTATTCTTGACCCGCCCCATCAGGCTGTCCGGATCGGGCGGCAAGCCCGTATGGGCCCGCTTAATGGCGGTCAAAATCTCTTCCTTGGGTGACCCCTTCATGATGAAGTCCGCGGCCCCTAGCGCGACCGCGCGGGCCACGAAGGTTTGCGTATCGTGGCCGGTAAACATCACCACCTTGGTGCGCGGCGACCGGTCCACAATCCGTTCCAGGGCTTCGAGGCCATCCGTCTCCGGCATCCGAATATCGAGTAGCACCACGTCGGGGTGATGCTTGGCGGTCTGTTCAATTGCCTGATTCCCGGTAGCCGCCTCCGCGACCACTCTCATTTCCGTATCCTTGAGCATGGATACGATACCGGCGCGGATGATGGGATGGTCATCCGCGACGATCACGCTAATCGACATCGCATACCTCACTTACTCGAAACGGGTGGTAACTCACGAATTCCACTCGCACGTCCAATGCCGGAGGCGTTGGGGGGAAGCGGTCGCAGCTAGGTGGGTCCGTTGGATGAAACCCACTCAACTGAGGAATGAAACACCGGGGAGCCCCCATCTCCAGACTAACCTTTTATGGGGAAAAAGCCAACGAGAATGGCGGCTCCTGCCGGCCGTCAATGTACCATCGACTTTTCCCTGTTTGCAAAGGGGGCACGCGAAAAAATCACCCCAAGTCCAGGCGGGTCAAGTACTTTCGACATGATAGCAGGGGAGTTGGGCGGAGGCTTCAGACGCTCCCTTGTTGACGTTTATCAACTGTGACGTAGATAAACTTCATCACCCTCCTTGCCTCTGTTTTCCCGCCGACGGCGTTCGCACCTTCTTTGACCTATTGGCAGCCCCATGAAGAACCACAATTTGCTCTTGGTGGACGACGACCGCCACCTGCTCGATTCGATGGCAACATGGCTCCGCGAGCAGGGTTATACCGTCTTTACCGCCGAAAGCTGCCGGCAAGCACGGGAACAAATTGAGAGCCATCCCCTGGATTTGGTCCTGGCGGACGTCCGGCTCAATGACGGGGACGGCTTCGAGGTGCTGGCCTGGTGCCGGAAGCACCATCCGCAGTTGACCGTGGTGCTGATTACCGGCTATGGGACGGTGGAGACCGGCATTGAAGCCCTGCGGGCCGGGGCCTTCGACCTGCTCACCAAGCCGCTCATCGATGAAGAGCTGGCGATGGCACTCGAGCGAGCGCTCTCGCAGAAGAAGGTCATCGAGGAGAATCAGCAGCTCAAGGCCCAGCTCGATCTCCGCTTTGGGCTGGAGAACATTGTCGGCCATGACCATCGGATGCAGCGGGTCTTTGACACGATTGACCGCATCGCGGATACCCGCGCGACCGTCCTCATCACGGGCGAGAGCGGCACCGGCAAGTCGCTGCTGGCCCGCGCCATCCATCGCCGCAGCAGCCGGCGGGATCAGTCTTTTGTGGAAGTGGCCTGCGGAGCGATGCCCGAGACATTGCTCGAAAGCGAGCTGTTTGGCCATGCGGCCGGCTCGTTCACTGGCGCTGTCGGGGAGAAGATCGGCAAGTTCACCAAGGCCGACAAAGGCACCATCTTCCTCGACGAAATCGGCACGGCCTCTCCCAGCCTGCAAGTCAAGCTGCTGCGCGTGCTGCAGGAATTCGAATTCGAACCGGTCGGCAGCACCACTACCATCCACGTCGACAGCCGCGTCATCCTGGCCACGAACGAGGATTTGACCCGCGCCGTGGCGGAAGGTCGATTCCGTCAGGACCTGTTCTACCGGGTCAACGTCATCAGCATCGAGCTGCCGCCGCTGCGGGAGCGGATTTCCGACATCCCGCTGTTGGCCGAACACTTCCTGGCCCGCACCCGCGAGGAAACGGGCAAGAAGTGCGAAGGCTTCAGCGAGGAGGCGATGGCCGCCATGCAGCGCTATCGCTGGCCGGGAAACGTCCGCGAGCTGCAGAACGTGGTCGAGCGGGCCGTCCTGCTCGGCCGCACCAACATTGTCACGCCGGAAGACTTTCCTCCGCAGATGTGCTCCGGCGCCTCCGCCATGAACCTGGAACCCCTCACCGGCAAGGCCCTCAAGGACGCCATGGAAGCCCCCGAGCGGGCCATCATCCTGGAAGTCCTGCGTCTCAACAACTGGAACCGCACCCAGACCGCCGACGCCCTCGGCATCAACCGCACCACGCTCTACAAAAAGATGAAACGGCTGGGCATGGAAGAGCCACGGGCTTTGCTGGCGAAGTAGACGGCTGGAGCGTAGGATGGAGCATTGCTCCGTCCTACCACGAGCGTGGGTGAGGACTTTACGCCCCAGACTCTTATGTGCTCTCTTTGCGCTGGAGAGGACTCAACCTGGGCATTTTCGGAGAATTCCCGCATAAAACACGCAATAACCCCCCAAAAGGCTGTTGGAATAGCACGTCCTGCGGGGCTTGACAACGATAATTCGACTTGAGAAATTCTAATCCTATAGCTGCTGCGTATTCGGTTCCGAGACTTGAACCGCGAAAGTTTTCTCCATTCGGTGAGGACTCTCGAAAATGGTCACTCCGAAAGTCAAACTGACCGGGATCGCCGTTCTTTGTTTCCTCTGTGCGGGACTGTACGCCGGAACTCTGTTTTCGTACCTCCGTACCCGGGCTCACGGTCCGACATCGACCGTCAGTTTCAGGGAGAGCGAAATCAACTTTGGCCGAGTTGGGCAAAACGAACGGCTGAAGGGAATTGCTTACCTTGAAAACCGAAGCTCGGAACCGATTCAGATTGTCGCCGTGGAGACTTCGTGCCAATGCACGACGACTCCGGACGATCTTTTGGGAAAAGTCGTGGAGCCCCGTGATGTACTCGCCGTGCCATGCGTGCTTTCCACGGGTGCCTCGGATGACGATATTGTTTCGAGGTTAACTTTGTCCTTCCGTTCCTTGGGCCAAGTCGAGTCGGAAGAAGTCAGGCTCAGGGCCAAGGTGATACCGGAGGTTTGGCTCGATTCTACCTCCGTGAATCTTGGTATTGTGGCCGACGACAAGCCCCAAGAATTCTCGGGGAAACTTCATTCTCAGAAGAAGCTCGCGCGGATCCTAGCAGCAAGCTCCGACTCTCCCTTTTTTAGCGCGGCCATCGGACAGACAGGCGAAGAGTATTCCATCAAATTCACTCCGCCAGCGAGTCTGCAGCCTGTCGCATATCGGTCCATCATCCGATTCAGCACCAACTCTCCCCGCGTTCCGAAACTGGAGTTGTTCGTGCAGGCGACCGTGCGGCCTGCTTTAACAGTCACTCCTTCATCGCTCGTTTTCATGGCCGATCAGGAATCTGCCCCGCCCCCCCCCGCAACATTCCTGATTACGTCCGTCGAGCCAACACGGATCATGGCGGTTCATAGTCTGCCGCCTCATTGCCAGGCACGCTTTCAGGCTGACAGTCCGTCCAAGAGTCATCAAGTGACGATCGAGTTCGGAATCGGCCGAATCGACTCGGCAGCCGTTGAAGACCGATCAATCCAGATCGAAGTTCAGACCGATGCCGAGCCAACGACCTTCCAAGTGTTGCGCATTCCACTGGTTATTGTCCCTTCTCACCCCGGGAAGGGAAGTTCATCACTTTTAGGAGTAAAGCCACGACAAGAAAACTTGCGATCGCGGCCGTGTGTTGGGCGGTGTTAATTGTGGCAGCGAAGGTGGGATTCGCGGTATGCGACAATATGGGAGCGTCAGGGAGCGTTGGGGCGTGTTATACACCTGTCTCCCCTGAAGCCATTTGTGCAGGACAGACTCAGGCGGTTTGTGGCAATGCTGGTGGCATTTGGCTTCACGTTGAGGAAAACTTCCCAACAAGTTGCACTGAACAGGAAACGAAAAACTGCAATGAACCTCTCGCAAATTGCTATCAGAGGGTGGATTGCATATGGGACGACGGGCAATGCAAAACCAAGCCTGGATCGGGGAAAATGCACGGCCTACGCACCGATTTTGCGTTAGAAGTCGTGAATCGGTATGATCTTCCGTCGAGCACGGGGTTGTGAGTCGCGGCTGGGATGCCGTGGAGCCTCGGTCTGGTGCTAGCGGAGGGATTGGCC
>JBPCKT010000093.1:0-43595 GCA_051004015.1 Pirellulaceae bacterium
AAACCCAGTAGTTTTGAGTTCCGATGTACGGTCGAGGAACCGAAAAGGACCACCCAAGCCGTGCCGCTGAGCGATAACTGCTGTATTTCCCGCCGAAGTATGAGTGCTGGCAGGCTAAGCACGTACATCAACGGCTTATAGCATCGGCTTGGTGGGGGGAGAGGTGACGAGAAGGAATTCCCTCGCCAAGACTCGCGTCCCCGACTACTCGATGAACTTCGCGTCCGAGTTGAAATCGAGCGTCTTGTCGTAGGCGTAGAATTCCTTGGCCAGGCGGTGGGCGATTTGCTGGATGAAGACTTTGCGGAAATTCACGGCGCTTTCGGTGACGTGGACCTGGCCGTGTTCCGGGAAGGTGATCTGCGTTTCCTCAATCGTGTGGACGGGGTCGTGCGGCTTGGACAAGTCGTAGACTTTGGCTTCCACGGTGGCCCGGCCGCGGAGCGTTGTGCCCCCCGGTTCGTGGATGCGGAAGGCTTTGAGGTCGATGCCGACGACCATGTCCGCTTTCACCCCCTTGGCCACGTCGCGGAAGTCCACGACGTCGTCCCGCTGGTTGTCCATCCAGTCGGCGACTTTGGATTCCGAGATCAGCTTGATGTCTTTGACGTTGGTGGCCAGTTCCTTGGACAAGGCCCGCGCCATCGCATCGGCCTCCCCCCCTGGCTGCCGGAGCGTGTGGGCATCGAGGCAGACGACCGCGACTTTCTTTCCTTCCAGGCCTTTGAATTTCGCCTCGATACGGCGGTCCTGCATCGTCATGACGACTTGCGACAGGAGCGTGCAGCCGCCGGAGTTGGCGACGATGCCGGTCAGGGCGCCCAGTCCCAGCAGCCTCGAAAGGCAGAGACGCCGCGAGGAAAAAAGAGTCTGGCTCATAGGCAATCCTTTGCGCTAATTCTCAAATGACTCGTCGGCTTCCTTGCCGCACCACTGCCCCGGCCGCGTCAGAGCTGCCAGTTCAGCCGAATGATCCAGTCCATCACGGTAATGAACACCACCGCCAGCCCGATACCCACCACCACCCATTCATTAGGCGGGGCGAGCAGCCAGCGGCCTCGCAATCCACACACAAGCATCCACGGCCCCGCGGCGATCGCCACAATGGCCAGCAGGGCCCCGCCGGAATTCGCCTTCACCGAGGAGAGGACTTGCCCCCGGACCATGTGGGCCCAGGAGGTGGTCATCCCGCAACTCGGGCAGCGAATGCCGACAAGCTGCCGCACCGAACATTCCGGCAAGCCAAGCTGTTGGTGCGTTCCCAGCCCCGCCGGACTAGGCGTGAGCCGCGCTGACACCCCAAGCAGCGTGACCAGCACGCCTCCCACTAACACCAGCGGCAGCCGTTCATACCACTTCAGGAGAAACGGAAACCACAGCGGTCGGCCGCGCAGAGCGCTACCTTCCGCGGAGCTACCGGCGGTCGGGGGCGGAGAATAGTCGAGGGGGGGCGGGGCGGGCAAGGGCAATTTGGGGAATGACGAAATTCGAATGGCGAATGACGAATCATAGCAGCTTGAAGTTACATCAGCGGTGGCAAGGCGACGGAGGCCGGAGCCAGGCTCGGCAGTTCGCTTTCCCTGACGACGAGGCGGCGAATGGCGGTGGCGCGGCCGGTGGATTCGTCGATATCAACGATGCTTCCGCACAGGCGGACGTCCCCGGTAGCCACGTCGAACTGCGTCGGCTGGAACGTTATAGTGGTTTCCTGGACGCGGTCGATGCGGCGGCCCAGGATGCTGTCATGCGGGCCAGTCATGCCGACATCGCACTGAAAGGCAGTGCCCCCAGGCAGAATTTGCTCGTCCGCAGTGGTCACGTGCGTATGCGTGCCTAAAACAGCCGAAACCTTTCCGTCGAGGTATCGCCCCATGAGCTGCTTGTCGCTGGTGGCTTCCGCGTGGAGGTCAAGGATGCGGACTTTCACCTCGGCGGGAATTTCCGCCAGCACGCGATCGGCTGCGAGAAAGGGGCAATCGACGGGGCGCATGAAGACCCGCCCCATCAGGCTGAAGACGGCCACAGGAACTCCCGTCGCCGACTTCACCACCGCCCAGGTCTTTCCCGGTGCTTGCGGCGGATAATTGGCCGGTTTGACGATGTTGCTCTCCTCTTGTAGCACCGGGCAGATTTCGCTGCGGCGATAGATGTGGTCGCCCAGAGTGATGCAGTCCACGCCGGCTCCAATCAGTTTCTTATAGATGCTGGGAGCAATGCCACTGCCGTCGGCGGAGTTTTCCGCGTTGGCAATGACCAGGTCCAGCCCTTCCCGCTGCCGCAGCCCGGCCAGCGACTGGGTCACCATTTTCACGCCCGGCTTGCCGACAATGTCGCCGATGAGAAGAATCCGCATGGCGTTTAGTCTAACGCCTTGCTGATGCCTTGCGCAAGTTGGCGGGGCGGGTTATTTCCCAGGCGATAGATGCTTCCGATTGAAGATTTCGGGATCGAAGGGATCCCGCGGAGCAGCAGGTTCCTGTCCGCTGCCCTCGCTCTTAATGTCCTTGATGGACGGCGGCCGTGGGGCTCGCGGCTTGCCGCTGTCGGGCTTCTCGCCGGCATTCATGGGAGCGATGTTCGGCGGGACTTTGCCTCCGGTCTTTGCGGCGGAACCCGACTGAGTGAGCAGCGTTTGCGCTGGCCTGATGCTGTTTGGGAGCGCCGCGTGCGGTGGCTCATTGGCCAGCAGTTTCGCCCAGGCAATCAAGTCGTCGAGCTGATGCTGCGACCGCTTGTCAAATACGGGGGACAGCGTGCTGCCGTGCTTCTCTTGCGGCATGGTCACCAGGCGGCTCTCTTCGGGGTTGTCTTTGTCCAGATATTGCAGCACGGTGAACAGGTTCCGCTGCGAGAATCGCTTGGACATCATCTGCCCCGCCGAAGGCCGGAGCAGGTGGAAGTTCGATTTCGCCGCCGGACCATGGCAACCGTTGGCCCCGCAGCGATTGATGAGCATCGGCTGGATGACGACGGAGAAACGCTCCATGCTCCCCTTGGGAAGCTCCGCCAGCGTCTCATCAAGCTGCTTGACGCCGACGGTCGATGATGACGATTCCGCCCTCGCGCCGCTCGGGGCGGGAACCGCCGCCGCCGTCTTCAGCCGCAGCTCAAGCTGGGCAATTTTGGCATTTTCCGGCTCCAGTTGTCTGGCAAACGCCACCTGGTCTTCCGCCTGCTGCCGCAATCCGTAGCGGAGACACCACTCGGCCAGCGTCAGATGCGGCTCGGCCTTCTTGCTGGAAAGCAGCGCCGCCTGAAAGCGGTAAGCATCATCCAAGTCCACGCACTGCGTTTCCACGTCGGCAGCTGGCAGGCGAACCTCGCCCGTTTTGCCGAGTGTCAGCACGAAATAATCGCCTGCCTTCGTGATGCTCCCTTGCATCACATGCCCGTTCTTTAGCAGCAGCACCCCATCTCGCGGCGCAAGCGCCGGCTCAGCCCCGCGGAGCGGAGCAGCAACCATCACGGCAAGGAGGGCCGCCAGCCCAAATCGGTAGAACATGGCGGCGGGAGAGTAGGCAGGGGCGGAAAGTGGGTCAAGGGCAGAGTTTTCAAAGTTCAAATTCTCGACGGGGTCGAGAACTCGTCTTCTCGCATGGGCGGGATTAGTTTGATCATGGCACTATCTGCACTTGTTTGCCGTCGGAAAGACGCAGTAAGGCCTCGAGAATCAGTTCATTGCCGTCATCGTCGGTCATTTGTTTTACGGTGATGGTCCCGGAGCCTTTGCTACCCTTGACCTTGTATAGGAATGCTTGGTCGTCGTCCGCGGCGGCGCTCTGGGTCCAATCCATAGTGATGGTCTGCAGTTCGCCCATGTGCTCGCGGAATTTGGGATTGTCGCGCAACTGGCTGGCCACTTCGGCTGTACCCATATTCATACCGAACATCACCGCGCCAATCGTCCCGCAGCAACAACAGAGGCAGGCCAGGCCGCCAACGCCGAGCGCAATCCAGAGCCAAGGCATGCGGGACGATGAAGTTGGCGGCGCACCCTGGGGCGCTCCGTAGTTCGTGGGATAGGAGCTGGGGCCGGGGGTCGATTGCCAGTTGCTCACGGTGGCTCTCCAGAGAAATCGAGGGAAGTTGACGCATTCAGCGCAACGTCAATCTACGAGGACGCGCGCAGCGTGCCTACTACCTACGGTATCACCACTTTGCCCGAACTCGCTTGAATCGCGCCGCGGGGCATGGCAAGATTGAAGCTCCTTCCCGCCCATAACCCTCCGCTGGAGCCTCCCACCGATGCGATTTAACTCTCTCGCCCTCTGCGCGATGCTCACCACTGCCGCCATTCCCGCCTTTGCCCAGGAATCCCTCTGGCTCGAAGCGGAGCATTTTGACGGTATTCGCGGCTATTGCTGGCCGATGGGAAAGCCGGAGATGAAGAAGACGGCGGGGAACTGGGGGCTTTCGGGGCCGGGGTGGGCGGCCGAGTGGAACCAGGGGGGCGAGAGCGGCTTTCTTTCGATTGCCACGGCGGGGGACGACGATAAGGCCGTGGTGACGAAGACCGTGGATATTCCTATTGCGGGCACGTATCACGTCTGGGTTCGCTACGGCGACTGGCGTGAGAAGACCGAACGGTTCCAGATTCAAATCGAGCAGCCGGGGCAGAAGCCGTGGGAAGCCAAATTCGGAGAAAAGCCGGTCATCGAAGAAGACAACGAGATGAAGCTCTACTGGACCTGGGCCTTCGGTTGGGGGAGTGCATCGGCGAATCTGCAAAAGGGGCCGGCCACCATCAAGCTGGTTTCGACCGTGAAGGAGCTCGAACCGCGCCAGGTGGATGTGATTGTGCTGTCCACCGACAGCGCGTATCGGCCGCTGATTAAGGACCGGCCGAAATCGCACGCCTGGCAAATCCTGGATAGTTACCGTAAGGGCATTTCCGCAGACCTGGAACCTCTCGCCCGCCGCCGCCCAGATTTCAAAACGCCGGCCAGCTACGAAATTCCCCCCCCTTGGAAGTTGCACACCTTCAAGGACAAAGGATTCCTTTATCTCTGGAACATGAATCACGCCACCGCTGCCGAAACCTGGCTCAGCGACAAGCCGGTGAAGGTGAAGTTCCCGTATCAGGTGGCGGACAAGGAAACGCGAGAGAACTTCGAGAAGAAATATGCTGGGCGGGACGACGTACCCATTTTCTCCGACCCGCGAATTGTCCCCGCCTTCCACGGCTCTGGGCCGGGCATTTTTGCGACTGACGCCAAGTCCGGCGAGGTACTCGACCCGGGAAAGAAGTTCGCCACGTGGCTCGACCAGCATCCCGACCGCCCGTGGGCCATGATGATGAACTATCACCCGGACAATCTCATCGGCGAAAAAGGGATCGCCACATTCCAGAAATACCGCGACCGCTACGTCGGCAACATCGCCGGCGAAAGCCTTGGCTACTTCTATCCCGACACCGAGAAAATGAAAGCCGCCACGGCCGCGGCGACGAACCGCCGACAACTCGTCGAGGCGTTCACGCCGCTCACGCTGGGGGGCAATCGAGAGAAGTATCAGAAGGTCTTTGGGCGGGATCTCGACCCGAATCCCTACACCGACGTCATTTCCTGCCTGAGCGTGGGCAATATCGTGTACGTGCCGCTCACCGCGGACTGGGGAGCCCGCACGGTGGGCTACGAATCGTCGACGGCCACGTCGTCCATCCTGCCCATGCGGTGGGCGTTCATGCGCGGCGCGGCCCGGCAATGGGGAACGACGACCGCGACGTATCGCAGTTGCAACTTCGGCGACAGCAGCACCATCTTCAGCGATCAACAGAGCTACCACTCGCCGAAAAACATCCTCGACAACTATTACAGCGTCTTCAGCGGCGCAGGGATGACCTGGTACAAATTCGACATCTGGTATCAGTACATGGCCGGCTCGTCGATGTTCTATCACGAGCAGGGCTTTGACGAATTCTGGCAGCCCGGCGGCACCACCGCGGCCGGCATCCACGACGTGCAACTTTCGCCCAAGGGGAAGCTGGTGGACCGCTTCCTCCGCGTCACCGCAGCCGAGCCCGACCGGGGCGACCCCTACACCCCCATCGCCTTCCTCGTCGACTACGCCCACGGCTGGGAGCCCGCCCCGTTCTGGCCCAATAGCTTCAAGAACTGGCATGGACACCAGGAGAAATTCCTCTTCAGCGACCACGAGAAAATGCTGGAGCAGTATTTTTGGACCGCCTACCACCCCATCGGCCCGGAAAGCGAGAAGCCCATCACCGGCACCAACGAGGTCAACGTCCCCGGCGTCTACGGCGACATTTTTGACGTGATCTTTGCCTACCCCGACGCCAACAAGTGGCGGACCATCGACACCTACCCCGTCGTCATCGCGGCCGGCGACATCGACCTCACCGCGGCTGAAGGGGCTCGGCTGAATGCCTACATCAACGCCGGTGGCACACTCGTCGTCGCCGACACGCACCTCACCGGCCCTGGCGCGGCGGCCCTCAACTTGCCCGCGGCCGGAGCGACGGGTGAGACAGCCGGCTATCGCTGGCTCAACTCAGCAGAGATTCAGCAATCGCAGCTCTTCCGCTTCAAAGAAATCCCCATCGCCGGTGACGGCGTCCGCTCCCTCGCCACCACCCCCGACGGCAAATGCTTCTGCGCGTCCATCGACCGCGGAGCGGGCCGGCTGATCTATCTCTCAGTGCCGCGCGGTCTGGGAGTGGACAAAGCGGTCCATCCCGCCGTCCCCCGCCTCATCGCCCACCTCTCTCGCGGGTTGATGCCGGTGGAAGTGACCGGCCAGGTCGAATGGCTCGTCAACCGCACCAAAACCGGCTGGGCCGTCACGCTCCTCAACCCCTCCGGCCAGGACAAGCCGCAGCAAGGCATCACTCCCACCGACTACCGCCAGAACAAGCCCGCCACCATCACCCTCCACATCCCCGCCACCACCGCCCGCGACCGGCTGAACCCTGACGAGGTGCTCAAAGTGGAAGGAGGCCAAGTGAAGGTAGAGGTGCCAGCGGGTGGGGTGAGGATTGTGGAACTCAAATGATGGAAGTTACGAACCGCATGTATTTCGTTCAGTTCCTGGCAACACCCCGCAAGAATGCTCGCACGGCACCCGAGTCGGCTGGAGCATTTGTGAACTGCTGGATCGAACGTCCATCTCTTGCAGAGGCCATTAATACGGCGCGCGAAAGTGTTGAGGCCGAGGGATGGATTGTTGATGAACCGGAGATGGCTCACCAAGTAGACGCTGGACATTACTCAGAAAGCGACGAGGGCGAGCAGTACTTCAAACAGGCGCTGATCGACAAGGAGGTATTCGTGTTTCACACCTTTCCAGATGTCGATGCAAATGACAAGGAAGGAGTGTGACCTCGATTGTCTCGATCATCGGTTGAAATGCCAGGCAGAGTCACTCTATGATGGAGGAAGCCCACTACCTACTACTACTGCACGAACTGCTTTCACCCGATGTCGATTAGCACGATACCGATGTTACCCGTCACCAAGGAACCCTTGGAGGCACGTTTCGCGCGTCTAGCCGCGGAATGGAAGCGGGATTCGCGATTTCTCTCTAACTCCGCACAGATGGCGATGCTCCGGCCCTACCAGCGGATTATTGGTATGGGGATGCCGGTCGTGCCACTCATTTTGCAGGAGTTGGCCCGCGAACCGGATCAGTGGTTCTGGGCGCTCGAAGCAATCACCGAGCAAAACCCTGTCCCACCAGCGGCTGCTGGCAAAGTGTCACTCATGGCTCAGGCCTGGATTGATTGGGGAAAGTCCGAGGGCTTTCTGCCAAAATGATTGCCAGTCCCGACTTTCCGCGGCTCACCGCTGCCAATCATCGCATCACGAGTCCGTCTACGCCCGACTACAACTGCGTTGCCTGGTCAATCGGCGACACGGAGCACTGGTGGCAGCCCGGCGTCTTTTGGCCGATTGCCGGTCCAAAGGTTGAATTCGGGATCGCAGCTCTCGCCGAAGCGATGAAGAGCCAAGAGTTCGCCGTCTGCGAAACGGGCGCGCCTGAGTTCGGCTTCGAAAAGGTTGCACTTTACGCAACGTCAGCCTTCTACACTCATGCCTCTAGGCAATTGCCGAATGGAAAGTGGACCAGCAAGCTTTGCCGAATGGAGGACATTGAGCACGATTCTCCCGATGACCTTGCTGACGGAGTCTATGGCTCCGTGGTGTTGTTCATGAAGCGCAAGGTCGCATCCTGAGCTGGCAGTTTAGTTGTCATACGCCTCATTCAGCCGGTAGATAATCTTGATTTTGATCTCATAGGGCTTGCCGTCATAGCTGACTTTGATCGAAGCCTCTTCCGGCTCAGGGATATCTTTCCCCAGGCCGGGCTTGCGGCCCTCGATGATTTTGGCCGGCTCGCGGGGGAGCGTCAGGGTCGTTTCCAGGATGTCGCCGAACGGGGCTTGCCAGCCCTTGAGATGCGTCTTCCCTTCCATGGGGACGCCGCTGGGAAACCAGCCGTACACCTTGCTGCTCACGAGCTTTGTCCCGCTGACGAGCTTGTCGCTTGAGTAGATTTCGCCGATCACCAGCGGCGTCTCGCCGGTGTTCTTGATGAAGTGCCGCGAAGTCTTTCCGTTCATAATCTCGCGCACGCTCACCCCTTTGGGGAGCGACTTCTCATCGACTTTGAATGTATACGCATACCGGGACTCGGGAGGCGCAGGCCTTTCGCGTGCAATAGCAGGCATGACGGAAACGACGAGCAACGTGGCGGCAATGAGAAGGGGATAGTGACGGTTCATCAGGCGGTTCCTTTCATCCTTGATCCTAGGCGAATCAACGACTCCGCGGAATGCAGCCGCGGAGTATGGAAACCAGCGGCTGCACCCGTTGCTCGGCGAGCATCTCCGAGCGGGCCGCAAGGACGGAGCGCAGGTCTCCCACGTGGCGCGCCGTCCGATTACGATATGCCGATAGAGCCACCGAGGAGATTAGCGATCGTGCCGACAGCATTCAGCGGCGGTAAACGCCCTTTCAATACCCAGCGATGGCTCTTTGGGCTCATCGTCATCGCCTTAGGGCTCTACGTTGCCTGGAGCAGTTTCCAGCCGCCGGCGGACAAGCCGGAGCAAGTCCCGGAGGGGCCGCAGGCGTCAGACGTCGCCGAGGAATCGCTGACCCCTTCGGCAGAGTCAGCGGCAGCGCCGAGCGTCACCAAGAGAGTCCAGACGCGGATTCCCAACGTGACGGTACGTGGCCAGGGTGGCAAGGTCGTCTTTCGCGGAACGGTCGACGTTGGCCCGACATTGCAGCGGATTGATCGTGGCGAAAAACTTCGCTTCTCGCATGATGGCAGTGTGTTCGAAAACCGCGAGCAGCGGCTGCCTAAGAAAACTGCTGGATACTATCGCGAGTATGTTCATCCGACGGCTGGCCAGGGAGGTCCCGGGCCGCAGCGGATCGTGAAGGGAAAGGGGGGAGAGACGTACTATACCCACGACCATTATCGCACCTTCCTGCGGCTGGATCAGCCATGAGCGGCGACGCGGCAACGAGCGAAAAGTCTTCGGGCGGTTTTTTCTTCGGGCCACCGGAGGCGCTGCCAAGAAATGACGCATTCGTCGCTGAAATTCCCGCCAGCATTCGCAGCAAGCAAAAGCTGCTCCGCACCCTTGCCGGCCAGCTTCGACTTCCCGCCTATTTTGGCCAAAACTGGGACGCCTTGGAGGAATGCCTGCGAGATCTCGCGTGGCTTCCTGCTGGTAACGTTCAAATCCGTCACCGCGACCTGCCGCTTCCCCCCGGCAGCCAGGACCGGCGGATCTACCTGCAGATCCTGCGAGCAGCCGCCGCCTTTTGGCTGGCGTCCGGCTCACGCCTGATGGTGTGCCAATTCCCCGCGGAAACGCAAGGGGAAGTTCTGTCGCAGGTCGGGAACTGAAAAGTCCCAGCCCGGAACCCGGGGAAAAGTTTTTCCAGAATTCTGAACTATTCTAGGGCGAAGCACCAGAATATACTGGACAGTAGTATATAATACTGGTGAGCCAGGGCGGAGTCCTGCGCGAACTGGCCAGGCGGGCTTTGTTCCTTTCCAATTTGGTTGTTGACTGGCAAGAAAGGTGGGCTCCCCCTCATTGCTCACCTGCCTTTTTTGCGGTGCCCTTGGGGTGAATCAAGAATCGCGATATCCCGGGACTGCGAATCAACGAGTCGAGTCATAAGATATTATTCCGCAATGACTTGCAACGACAAGTTGATTCTCGCCGGGCCTGAAATAGAACAGCGTGAATCATGAATCAGAGCAGCTCTTTGGGGGGGCTAATGTCAGCCTTGGGCTCGCAGTACTTCGTCAAGGATACTAACTGCGGTATCCGCTTGTTCCTTGGTGATGACCAGCGGCGGGCAGAAGCGGACGGTGCTTTGGCCGCAGCCCAGGAGCAGGAGGCCGCGGCGGAAGCAGGCCTGAATGATCTGCTCCTTTTCGGCGGTGGCGTGCTCCTTGGTGGCGCGGTCCTTGACGAGCTCCATTCCGAGCATCAGGCCGATTCCTCGGACGTCGCCGATGAGCTTGTGGCGGGTGGCGAGCTCGCTCAGCCGGTTTTTGAGATGACGGCCGACTTCGGCGGCGTTCTGCATCAATTCTTCTTCCAAAAGTTGAATCGTTGCGAGCGCGGCGACGCAAGAGACCGGGTTGCCGCCGAAGGTGCTGGCGTGGGAGCCGGGGCCCCAGTCCATGATTTCGCTGCTGGCGATGATGGCGCCGAGGGGCATGCCGGAGGCGATTCCTTTGGCGAGGCAGATGATGTCCGGCTCGACGCCAAAATGCTCCATGGCGAACATCTTGCCGGTGCGCCCCATGCCGGTTTGCACTTCGTCCACGATGTAGAGGATGCCGTGCTTCTCTGCGAGTTTTTTCAGCTCGCGGTGAAACTCCGGCGGCGGCACGATGTAGCCCCCTTCCCCCTGGATGGGTTCGACGATGATGGCCGCCACCTCGTCCGGGTCCACGGTGCGGCGGAAGAGGTACTCGATTTGATTGAGCGATTCCATCACGGCGGATTCGTGATGGTCCTTTTCGTGCCGGTAGGGGTTGGGGTAGTCGACGTGGCTGACCTGCGGGATGAGCGGGGCGAAGCCGCTCCGCTGCACGACCTTGCTGCCGGTGAGGGAGAGGGCCCCCATAGTGCGGCCGTGGAAGGCGCCGAAGAAGGCGATCATGTGTTGCCGCCGGGTATGATGGCGGGCCAGCTTGAAGGCGGCTTCGACGGACTCGGCCCCGGAGTTGGTGAAGAAGACCCGCTTGGGCTTGCTGCCGGGGGCGATTTCGGCCAGCTTTTTGGCGAGGTCCCCCTGCGGGGCATAGTAGAAGTCGGTCCCCGACATGTGCAGAAGTTTGGCGGCCTGATCCTGAATGGCGGCGACGACCCGCGGGTGGCAATGTCCCGTCGAGCAGACGGCGATGCCGGCCGTGAAATCGAGAAAGCGGTTGCCGTCCACGTCCTCCATCACCGCCCCATAGCCGCGGGCGCAGGCCAGCGGATAGACGCGGGTGTACGACGGAGAGGTGAACCGCTCGTCGTTTTCAATCAGGGCCTTGGCCAAAGGGCCGGGAAGGGGCGTTTTGAGGAACGGAACCTGGGCGGCAGCAGGCATGGCGAGCTCCAAACACGAGGCGACCGGAGACGCCAAATTATAGTGCGCATCGGCCGAGCGAGACTGCGCTACTTTCTGCGTCACTTCCAGCGGATGAGCTTGGGAGACCAGGACTGGTCGATTTTGGCGAAGGCAACGAGATAGCCCGAGCAAAGGGCGTCCTGGGCGCGGGCAATCTGATCAGCGAGTTGGCGTTCGGTGACGCCGGTGCCTTGCAGAACGGCAATGAGGCGCTCCGGGCCGATGGCTTTGCCACCGTGCTTGGGAGGCTGGCCAGCGAAACCGGCAAGCGCGTGCTGGATCCATCCGGCAGGCTCTTTGTAGGCGGCGGTATCCTGGCCGAACTCCTTGTAGAGGAGCAGAACGCCAATTCGCGGCGAGGATTCGGCCACGGGCATGAGTTGCTTGATGTAGGCCTTCCAACAAATTCCCTTGAAGCAGCCGACGCCGGCACAGAGGGCGTCCTTTTCCTTGTCGTGCTCTTCGCATTCGGTGGTCCAAATAGGAATGACAGCGGTTTCGGCGAGCACGAGCTTTTTGACGGCGGCGACGAAGCGGGCCGCGGCGTCATCGCCAAGTTTGGTGGCAGTGACCACCGGCCCATAATCGGCTGTCCAGCGGCAGACGGGATTGCCGCAGCCGCAAGCGCTGGGGGCACCTTGCAGATCGTTGAGGAATAGAAACTTGGGTGGAGGTAAAGCGGCGAGCAGCTTTTTGCAACGGTCCAGATGAGCGGCGAAGGCTTCTTCATACAGAATCGGCACCCAGGGGTAATTCTTGATCGTCTCGCCCTCTTTGGGGAAAGGGAAATCCTTGTGGAACCGCCGCCATTCGGGATGACCCTGCAGGCTGGCCATCCAAAGCGGGTGAGCATCCGCCACCTCAGGCGAGTGGGCGATTTCCAGCCAGTAGCCGAGCTGTAGCCCCGCTGCGGAGACGCGTTTGGCGGCGGAAGAGTCCTGTTTGACTTGCTCGGCGGCAGGCGAGCGGATTTGCAAAACGATGGTGGTGTAACCGTCTTTTTTCAGGACGTCGAGATGGTCCGTGGTCGCGGTTTCTGCCGTGAGAAGCGCGCCGCGAAAGGGTGGCTCCGCAAGTGCTGGGATGACTGGAAGGACCAGCGCGACGAAACAAACGTGGAGGAGTGCGCGAGCCATGTGGGAGGCTGTCAGTCTTGAGTGGATTCGCGGCGGCGGAGTGTCAGGAAGGCGGCCAGATGAGCGCCGCAGTAGCCGAAGACGGAGGCGAGCAGCCAGTGGCCGGTGGATTTAAAGGTGCTGATGCTTGCCGTCGCGCTCCATCCGAAGTCGCCGGTCGAGAAATAGGATTGAGATGGATAGGACGTCCAGACGGCGTTGTTGGAATAGGTGCCGGGTGCAACCAGATCCAGATCAATCGCGCCGTTGAAATTGTAGTCGGAGGCTAGGCCGCTAGGAAAACTGAGCACGGGAGGTGAAGGATTGTTGCCGCGCGCTTTCCATTCAAGTTGGGCCAGACCCTTGGTCGTCATCAGGTTCGCCCCGAGGTGATTGGCGGTCCAGGGTCCGAACACGATCGCCAAATAGCCCGCCGCAAAGAGCAGCCAGCCGCAGGCGAAGGCGCGGCGCGAGCCGGTGTGCAGCGTGCCCCAGAGCAGCAGCCCCGTCATGCCGGCGAGCGTGGCGGTGACCACGATGCTGTGCCACCAGATGCCCGCGTTGGCCAAAGCCGCACAGGCAACGCTGATGACCGCAATGAGAATCAGCAAGCTGCGTAGCGAGAACTTCAGGCTCATGCGGCGGCTCCTGGGAGAGGCGGCTGCATTCGCTGAGTCCTCATATGCATGAGCAGCGCCGCGAGGCTCCCCAAAGCGGCGCAGAGCCAAATGATGAGCCATTGTCCTAGAACTTGAAACACGGAGCCGCCCGGCGACACGACAGGCGTGTTGACGAAGGCGAGCGCCTGGGAGGTTACACTGGCCGGCATCGTGTTTGTCGTGAGGACTCCCGATCCGGAGACTATGACAGGGGACGTTGCGTAGGTGGCCTGCGGCACTGACCAGGCAAGCGTTTGTATTTGCTGGGGTGGGCCATGTAGCAGAACGTCCAGGTGCGCCAGCCCGCGACTGGTGAGGAGCGTGGGGCCGACGTTCGTCGAAAACCAAGGGCCGAGAGCAAGCAGCCAGTAAGCCGCGGCGGCAATCACGGCCCCTGTGGCTGCGGCCCGGACTCGGCCCTGCTGGAACATGACGACCAGTAGGCCCACAAGCCAGGCAAACACCGTGAGGGTGGTCAGGCCGCTGAGCCACCAGTCATTGCCGTAGAGCAGAAGGAGCAGGGCGATGAGTGTCCAGCCAAAGAACATGCCGCAAACGCCGAGAATGATCATTCCTGTTCGGGTCATCGATTTCCTCCGCTCGCTTAAGCGCTCTGCTTCTATCATACAAGACGTTGGGCAAGACATGTGCGTTTCCATGGTCGCCTTTCGCTCCGCGAAAGGAGCGCTACTTTCGCGGTGCGAAAGGCGACTATGCCGCTGGACGAAGGCTAACTGGCCTGTCACAACTGGGGCATGTCATCCAACAAGGAACCCACGGCAACTCCCTCCACTGGAAGTGCACCTTCGCTCCTGAATGCCCGTCTGTTGGTGCTGGCCGCGGCCGTGATGTGGAGCAGCAGCGGATTCTTTGCCAAGTTCCATCTGATTGACGATTGGCCGGGTCCGCTGCGGGCCTTCTGGCGGGCGGCTTTTGCTTGCGTCGTGCTGCTGCCTCTCATCCGCCGGCCGCAGTGGAGTTGGAAGCTGATCCCGGCCACGGCGACCTTCGCCGCGATGAACTACACCTACCTCACCGCGATGGAGAAGGGGACGGCGGCCAACGCCATCTGGCTGCAAAGCACGGCGCAGATGTGGGTGCTTCTGGTGGGAGTGTTGGTTTTTCGCGAGCGGGCGGTGTTGCGCGACTGGCTGCTGGTGGTGCTGTGCGGGCTGGGGATTGCGTTCATTCTCGCCTTCGAAGCTCAGGGTAAATCGCTGGAAGCCGTTATCTACGGCCTGCTCTCCGGAGTGTTTTACGCCGGCGTCGTCCTCTCGCTGCGGCAGTTGCGAGAGTTCGAGAGCGCTTGGCTGGTAGGGCTGAACCATCTAGTGACGGCGCTCGTTCTTTCCCCTTGGGCCTGGGACAGCTACAGTTCCGGCCAGCATTGGCCCAGCGGCTGGCTGTGGCTGCTCCTCGCGGGTTTCGGAATCCTACAAATGGGACTCCCTTACATTCTCTTCGCCCGCGGCCTCAAAACCATCCCCGGCCACGAAGCCGCCAGCATCTGCCTGTTGGAGCCGCTGCTGGTCCCCATCTGGGCCTACTTTGTTACCGCCGGTAAAGACGTTCCCAAATGGTGGACGCTTGCCGGCGGCGGTCTGATTTTCGCGGGGCTGGTGGTGCGGTATTTAGGAAGTGTTCGGGGAGAGGTTCAAGACAAGTCCCCGCCCGCGGTAGCATGATGCCGAGCGGCTGCATTGAACTGATCACGTAGCGCCCGCTTAAGGCTTGCTTGCCGAGCCGGCTTTGGCTTTCTCGGCTCGCGCCTTGGCCTCTTCGGCGATGACCTTCTTTTGGGCCACTGCGAATCGCACTTCTTCAAGCTGCTGGTGAGACAAAAGCCCCTTCGCCAAAAGCCGCTCCGAGTACGACAGTGAAAGCTCGGCAGTGCGAAAAGCGGCTTCCGCTTCCTGAAATTCCAGCTCCCGCAGCTTGACGCTGTCTTTGTCGCTCTTCGCGGCTTCCACAACTATCTCCGCGTGCTTGAGCTGAAAGGCGGCCTGGTCCAACTCCGCTTCGGCGATGGCCTTTTCCTTGTGCAGAATTCGCGTCCGCTCGTACTGGGCTTTGGCGGCATGGAGCGCGGCTTCCGCGAGGCGCATGTCCGCGTCCTTCAGGACGCGCTGGAAATGGCCGTTCTCTTGCCGGGCGGGCTCTTTGGGGTCCGCCTTGGGATCAACCTTGCGGTCGAGCACTTCCAGCAGGGCTTTCGCCTGCTGCATCGTGGCTGGCGGACCTCGCAGAATGAGGGAATTCGTGCGCTCGTCCACGGCGACGGCCAGCCCCTCGGCTGCTGGCAGGACCTTCGCCAGAACCTGGGCGGCGGCATCCGCCTGGCTGTGGGCGAGCCTGAACAAGTGGAGGGCATCCGGATCCTTTTGTTCTGGGGGTGAGCCCTGGGGCGCGGGTTTGATGGCCATCGGTATCGTTTCGAGGTCGCTGGAAGTCGCATCCTTCCATTTTATCCGGCCGCTCGATGCCTCCTTCTTCGTCGCGCTCCCTTTCAGCAATTCGTCGATCAGCCTGTCCCGCTTTCGCGTGTCCTTGTCATTCAAAAAGGACTTGGTCTCCTCTGCCGTGGGGAGGAGCCCCATCAAATCGAGATAAACTCGTCGCAGGAACTCTTGGTCGCTAACCTTTTCCTCTCCACCGGGGGCAGCGGCAGCACGGAGCCAGCGGACTTGAGCTTCCAGATCGATCAACCTGGCTTGCAGAGCCGAGATTTGTTTGTGAAGAGCCGCGTTTTCGTCCCGTAGGCGCTCCAGGTCGCCGCTCGGTGGCGATGAAATGTTTGCGATCTTGTACGAGGCTGCGGGAGCAGGCGCAGGAGGGGCAGGAAGGATCTTCAGCGGCACTACCGCCAACAATATCGATGTGTTGCGGCCGCTTCCCTTCTTCGGCTCTCGCTCGGTGATCACAAGCGTTTTGCCGACAACTGCTTCGACCTCCAGCTCGAACTTGTTCGTGATGAATCGGGGAGTGTCGTCTCCAGTCCGCAACTCGGCCCTCCTATCGAGCTCGGTGTGCCTGGCGTCGATGTCCAGCGTCAGCCGGGAGGGATCCTTGCCGCTAACATACGGGCAAATGACAATGGTCTCTCCTACTTCCCGGTATTCCACGCGACGCCGCGGGTCACCGTTGACGGTTTCTTCCAGCCGTATCAGCGGAACCTCGCCGCCGATTTGAAGTGTCGCCTTTTGCCCGTCGAGGGTGACTAGTTTCGGCTGAGAAAGAACCGTTATGGAAGCCATCCTTTTCAGCTCGACAGTGAGCGTGGAATACTGCTTGGGTGAAAGCTCGGCGACGATCAAGTTCCCTTCCAGGCGGCAGTGATCTTCCGAAGCAGCTTGAATCAGGTCACCCAACGAGGACTCGGCCTTTTCCAAAGCGGCGTGGTCTACCTGGCCGACGAGCAGTTCCAGGAAGACTTGCGCGCCGGTGGGAGACGCTGCCGGTGGCGATTTATCGGGCGCTATGTCGTCGTGCTTAGCTGACACCTTCTTCGGCTTCTCCTTCTTGGCCTTTTTGATTTTCTGGGGCCGCGGCTGGGCATCGACATCGGTGAGGGTGTCGTCCTGGGCAACCGCGGCTGGCCGGAGGGTGACGAGCGATAGGCCGATTACCGCGGACAGCAACGACAGCGGCGCGAGCCACTTCCAGAGGCGGGAGACTCCGGCAGAAGCAGACGGCTCTGGATTCAACAGCATTTCGACTCTCCTGGATAGTGACGAAGGATGTTCCCATAAGGACAATGCCGCAATGCCGAAACCGGGAGCGGCCAAGGTGTTTTCGGCTTTAGCCCAACTCAGCAGAGCCTGGGCATATTCGACCGGGGCCTCTCCGGCGGCAGCGGCATCTGCGAGCAGTTCCTGGTCAATTCGGACCTGCCGGCGCAGCAGCCAGAACAAGGGATGCAGACAGAACACCGGCAGCAGCAGCCGCTCCAGGGCGAGCAGCCACAAGTCGCCGTGGCGGATGTGCGCCCACTCATGGGCGAGCGCCGCCCGCACCGCGGCTTTGTTTTCTTCGCACACGCTTTGTGCGGCCAGGAGAATATGCGGCCGCCAGGCCAGGAGCGCGACAGCCGTGGCAATCCGCTCGCTCGTCTTGAGCCGCGGCGCGCGGTTCTTTGGTGAAACCAGTCTTTGCAACTCCTGCTGTGACCATTCAGGTGCCTTCACCGCGCTGCGGACCAAGCGGAATGCGCGCCATGCTCCGAGGAAGAGGTACGCGACTGCACACGCGGCCGCACCCAGCCAGAACAGCGGCAGCAGTTGGATGAGCCTGGTCATGGATAGAGCCTGCGGTGCCGGCGAGTCAGGCGGCGATGGGTCCGCTGATGAAAGCGGCGCTTCCGCGACGAGCGGTTGCGCGTAAACGACTCCGGAATCCGGCAGCGGCGGCAGAGGAGCGGCAGCTTCGTCTTGGACAGATCCCACGGAAAACATCTCCGGCAGCGGCTGTCGCGGCCAGCAAGGGAGCGAGGTCAGCACGCAAAGAGTGGCCAGGCCCAGCAACGTCCCTCGCGCCACAGCCATTCGTGCCATCGGCTGGCGGAGCATGACTAGCAGCAATGCCGACACGGTGAGAAGCGCCGTCCCCAGCACCAGCACGTCCACCAGCCACGCCGCGAGGAAAGTAAGCATCTCATTCATGGCCGGCCTCCTTCGCACTTTTGCGACTTCTGTTGGGCGACTTCTCTTTAGCCTCGGCAATCAGCTCCTCCAGGCGTTGAATCTCGGCAGCGGAGAGCCTTTTCCCTTGCAGGGCATGAATGACGTACTCGTCCATCGCCCCGTCAAAGACGTTTTCCAAAAAGCCCTTGGCGAGCGAGCGGAATGTACTTTCCCGCTGCACCTTGGCGTGATAGGCATAGGTCTTTCCTGTGGAAGTGTGGCCAACCAGCCCCTTCTGCTCCATTACCTGAAGCAGGCTGAGGACCGTGGTATAGGCCAGGTTATCGCCCCGCTCCGCCAGGGCGTCGGCAATTTGCCGGACGGTGGCTTCCTCGAATTGCCAGAGAATCTTGAGGGCCTGCAGTTCGCGTTCGGTAGGGGTGACGGTCATAGGACAAGGCTTTCTACGGGTCGAGCAGTAAGTACGCCTCCTATAGTACTGGTTGGCTAGTAGATGTCAAGAGCGACCGCTGAGATTTTCTGTCCAGACCGGGTAAGATGCAGTTTATGGAATCAATAGCCACACCGATTGCAGAAACTCAAGAATCAGCTCCTCCCCCCGATACCCTCGCTGCCGCCCTGGCCCGCCACAAGATTGAACTCACTGCCAAGCAGGCGGCATTGGTGGATAAGTACACCCGCACGCTCTGGGAGTGGAACGAGAAGATCAACCTCACCCGGCACACCGATTTTGAAAAATTCGTCAGCCGCGACCTGGCGGATACTATCGCGCTGGCCAAGCTGCTGCACGCCGAAGAGGAAGTGCTAGACGTCGGCACCGGCGGTGGGGTGCCAGGGTTGTTGCTGGCCATTTTGCGGCCGGACCTGACGATGCATCTATGCGATTCAGTGCAGAAGAAGGCCAAGGTTGTAGAGGCCATCGCCCGCGATCTGAAGCTGAGCGTCACCGTCTTCCCCACCCGTGCGGAAGAGCAACTCCAAGAAACCCGCTACGATGCCGTCATCAGCCGGGCTGTCGGCCCGCTCGACAAAATCCTCACTTGGTTCCGCCCCCACTGGGCCTACATCGGCCGACTGCTGCTCATCAAAGGGCCGAAATGGACCGCGGAGCACAACGAAGCCAAGCGTCTCGGCCTTATGAAAAAGCTGGAGCTCCGCGTCGCCAGCGAATATCCGCTGTCGGGGACAGAATCGAAGAGCGTCATCCTGAAAATCTGGCACCAGGGAGCGAGGGAGCGATAGCAATCATCTTGGCGAGCGAGCGTCGTGAGCCTGATGGCACCGCCAAGAAATAAAAGCGGCCTGCCAGAGTTTGCACCTTGGCAGGCCGCGGGTTGTCGTAGCCTTTAAGCTCCTGCTGGCCTAGCGAACCAGGCTGGCAGAGCGAACGACCCGACCGCTATTCTTGGCATTGAACGCCGAAGGATCAACCACCGGGGCCGGCGGCATGGGGGCCATATCGCCACCAACGGCGGGAGCGGCGGCGGGAGCCTTCGCATCGCAGCCACAGGCGGGAGCAGCCTTCACGCAGCTCGGAGCGGCCTTCGCACAGCCGTTACCGCAGCTCTTGGTGCAGCCGTTGTTGCAACCCTTGTTGCAGCTGTTGCAAGAGAAGATGCGGTCGAGCAGGCAAGGCTTGCGGCACTTGCTCTTGCCACAGCCGTTGTTGCAACCCTTGTGGCACGCGTCGATCCCGCAGGCGGGAGCGGCGGCGCAGGTCGGGGCGGCAGCGGCGCAGGTGGGAGCAGCCTTCACGCAGCTCGGAGCGGCAACTCCGCAGGACGGAGCGGCGCAGCTCGGGGCGGCTTTCGCGCACCCGTTGCCACAGCCATTGTTGCAACCCTTGTTGCAGCTATTGCAGCTGAAGAGCCGGTCCAGCAGGCAAGGCTTGCGGCAATGGCTCTTGCCACAGCCGTTGTTGCAACCCTTGTGGCACGCGTCGATCCCGCAGGCGGGAGCGGCGGCACAGGTCGGGGCAGCAGCGGCACACGTGGGAGCCGCAGCAGCACAGGTGGGGGCCGCCTTCACGCAGGAAGGGGCGGCCACTCCGCACGAGGGAGCCACTTTGGAGCAGCCATTGCAGCCGTTTCCGCAGCGGACCTTCGCGCATTTGACTTTGCAGCGATTGGCTTCGCAGCAGCTGCTTTCGCAGCCGCATCCACTGGAACCGAGCATGCGGTCCAGCAGGTCGAATCCAAAGCTCTGGGTACAAGCGGCTAGCGCGAGTACCAACGATCCAACAAAAATGTTCCATTTCATCGAGCGACGTCTCCTAAACACGATGGAACCACGAACTGGCGCATGTCCCGGTCCGGCCGGATCACGCGAACGTCTTCGCCCTTCCCTGGGGGTCTGGCTGGTCGCTCGCGTTTGGACAGGTTCCGGGCAATCCAATTGCCCGGAATCCATTGCGGGTTGCTATGGGTGGGGTAGGTTTGATGCGGTGATGAGGTGGGCCAAAACTCCGCATCGTCGAGTTGTCATACACCCCAGCGGGCCGAGCCTTCCGTTGGTCCGGTGAGTCCGCTGCGGTTCATCCGACGGTGTGAATGCGCCTTCCTGGCGCGCTCGCTCCGGTCGGTGACAACTTTCGTATCGTCCCTGCCTGTTAGCCGGCTTGAACGTCCGCAAACAATTTTCTGGCAGTAGTTTACGACGACTGTTGCGCAAAGATTGCCGCTTCTGGAGGGTAGTGAAACCTTGCCGGAAGTGCCGCCAGCCAGAGTTGAATTAGTGCGCCATTCCTTGGCCGACCGGCACAGTTTGACACGGCAGGAATTCACCAGGCGTTAGAGCTTGCCAAGACGTGAAATCCTGGGCAGATGGAGATGTCCTCGCAGCTCGCAACGTCATCCGCGTGGCTTACTTCGCCGTCTCGATGAACCGTGATTCTCGCACCACCGTCACCTTGATTTCGCCTGGATAAGTGAGCTGTTCTTCGAACGCTTTGGCGATGTCGCGGCAAATTTTGGCCGCTTTGGCGTCGTCGGTGTCGCGGCTGCTGGCGATGACCCGCAGCTCGCGGCCGGCCTGAATGGCGAAGGCTTGTTCCACTCCTGGAAAGCCGCAGGCGATGGATTCCAGCTCTTCCATCCGCTTGATGTACCGCTCCAGGGATTCGCGGCGCGCGCCGGGACGGGAGGCACTGCACGCGTCACCGGTGGCAACGAGCATGGTGTAGGGATACTCCGTGACGATTTCGTCGTGATGGCCGAAGGCCGCGTGAACGACTTCCGCCTTCTCATTGTGCCGCTTGAGGATGTCGGCTCCGATTTTCGGATGCCCCCCCTCGAGCTCGTGGTCGGCCGCTTTGCCGATGTCGTGCAGCAGGCCGCATCGCCGGCCCATATCACCATCCATGCCGATCATCTCGGCCAGGAGACCGGTCAGGAACGCCACTTCGACGCTGTGCCGCAACACGTTCTGGCTGTAGCTGGTGCGAAAGTGCAGCCGTCCCAGCATGTACAGCACCTTGGGATGGACGTTGTGGACGTTCACCTCCTGAGCGGCTTCCTCACCCTTCTTCTGGATGAAGGCTTCGATTTCCTTGGAGGTAGCTGCGAAAATCTCTTCAATCCGCGTGGGGTGGATGCGTCCGTCGGCGATCAGCTTATTGAGGGTCTGGCGGGCAACCTCACGGCGGACAGGATCGAACCCGCTGACAATGACGACGCCGGGCGTATCGTCGATGATCACGTCCACGCCGGTCACTTTCTCGAAGGCCCGGATGTTCCGCCCTTCGCGGCCGATGATCCGCCCCTTCATTTCATCGCTGGGGATATCGACCGTGCTGGTCGTGCTCTCCGCGGTCTGGGCGGCTGCATACCGCTGGATGCCGATCAGCAGCATCTCCCGCGACTTCTGCTCGATCACTTCGGCCATGCGGCGCTCGTGCTTGACAATGGCATTTCCCATGTCCTGCTGGAGCTCGTTCTCCAGGCGTTCCATCAATCTCCTGGTCGCCTCCGTCGTCGTCAGACCGCTCAGGTTTTGCAGCGTCTGCCGCTGGTGGTCCAGCACCTTATTCAACTCCTCGTTCCGCCCCTTGGCCTCTTCCAGCTTCTCGGCCAGCCGCCGCTGGGTGGTCTCGACGATCTTCTCTTGCTTCCGCAGGTCGTCCGTCTGTTGGCCTACGGTTTCTTGCCGCTTGTCTAGCGACCGCTCCTTCTCCCGCAGCTCGTCGCGGGTCTTGTTGAATAGTTTTTCCGTCTCCTGCTTCTGAGCCAGGTCCTTTTCCTTGATGGAAAGCTCCGCCTCCTTGAGCTTGGTGACGGCCTGCCGCTCGGCTTCGCCGACGATCCGTTTGGCCTCATTCTCGGCGTCGAGCTTCCGCAGGTTGTCGAGAAACTTGATGGCTCCGAACGTGGCAACCGCGGTTATCGCCAGGCACACCAGCAAAATCCACATCGGCACATCAGGCACGGCAGCGTCCTTATCGGCTGGGCCGCACCGGCTGGGCAAAGAAGTGAGCCTGTCTCGCGCGAGGAATCGGCGCGGGTACGGACAAGCAACAGAAATGACGCCGGCGGCTCCCACTCGAAGGGCCGCTAGTCACGCCAGGCGTTTGGAAACTGAACGAGCTATTCGTCCCGGCGCGGGCCATCCGCCCAGCCAGGTGTCAGACCCCACGGGCCCCTCTTGCGGGGCGGCGGATCCCAACGGAAGAATCGCTTCAGCCATTCCACACATGCGGCCCACCAGTTTCCCGGCCAGGACTTGCCGCGGAAGGTGTGCGTCCGGCCGTCCGAGCGCACCGCCATCGGCATCAGTCTGGCGGAGCCGTCGCCAGGACGGCCAAACAGCAGCCGCCAAATGAGCAGGATGAGATTCATCGCTACCTCCGCGGCCAGGGTTGAAAAGGCGTGCCCACAGTGGAAATCCAGTGCTGAAATCCAGTTCCCAACATGACCGCTCGCGCAAGACTTTGCGGCAGCGGACATTACGACATCAAGCGTGCGTCAAACCGTTCTGTTGCCGGAGCTATTCTTCTAGGCGGCCGGCACGAACCTCATAGTTTTCTAAAACGTGTACTCTACCCAGCGGGGACAAGCGACGTTGCCTCCCCCGCGGTACTCTGTATGGTAACAGAGCCTGCCGCAACTGCAACCGGATTGAGGGGACAGGGGACAGGGGAGAGGTTAGAGGGCGGAGGTTAGAGGTCGATTCGTGGGCCAATGCCGCCTCATCAGGTCTAACCCTACCCTCTACACACTGACCTCTAACCTCCGACTTCTGACCTCTGCCCTCCCGTGAACGCCTTCGTCCCCAAGCTCACCGCCGCCTTCCCACCATCGTCCTGGCAAGACGTGACGACCCTCGTCGCCGTCTCCGGCGGTGCGGATAGCGTGGCCCTCCTCCGCGGCCTGGCGCATCTGAAGGGAAGTACCGGCGACGGGCGCATCATCGCCGCTCATTTCAACCATCGGTTGCGGGGCGCGGAGTCCGACGCCGACGAAGCCTTTGTGCGGCAGTTAGCGAGTGGCCTGAACATCCCGCTCGAAGTCGGCAGCAGCGATGCCCCTACGGATTCCACCGGCGACGGTATCGAAGCCGCTGCCCGCGCCGCCAGATATTCCTTTCTGACTGAAACGGCCCATCGCGTCGGCGCCCGCTATGTTGTGACCGCCCATACCGCCGACGACCAGGTCGAGACGGTGCTGCACCGCATCCTTCGCGGAACCGGCATCAGTGGCCTGGCCGGAATTCCGCGAGCCCGGGAACTCTCCCCTGCCGTCGCGCTCGTCCGCCCGCTTCTCGCCATCACGCGAGCAGAGGTCCTCGCCTACCTTACCTCGCTCTCTCAACCTTTCCGCGAAGACTCCAGCAACGCCTCCTCCGCCTTCACCCGCAACCGCATCCGCCACGAACTGTTGCCGCTCCTGGAGACCAACTACGCCCCCGCCCTCCGCGCTTCCCTCCTCCGGCTGAGCAAATTGGCGGAAGAGAACCAGGACTATCTGACGGGTGCGCTGGAGCCGCTGCTGGCGGCGCACGTGCATTCGCGAGGCGACTCCCTGACTCTCGACTGCATTCCCCTCGCTCGGCTCCATCGCCATCTCCTCCGCGAGCTCTTCCTCCGCATCTGGACCCTCCACCACTGGCCCCAGCAGGACATGACCCTGGAAAAATGGGACCAGCTCGCCACCCTCGTGCGGCAGGCGGCCAACCTCGCCTCTCCCTGCACTCTTCCCGGCGGCATCCGCGCCCAGCGCGTTGGCGACGAGCTTCACCTCTCACGTCCCTGACCCCTGCCACATCCTCAGGCATCCGCCCAATTCCTGCCGCTGCACTCCCCTGCATCAACCGCCGGTCACTCCGCCCCCCATTAGGAGGCCAAATTATTCACTTTTTCGAGCTGTTTTTTGGCGACTTTTGAGTATTCACTTTGAACGGAACTCGTTATGTATACATATGTTCCGTAATTCATTTTCGCCCAAATCCCCATGCGCGGGGCAAAACCGTTATGCACATTTTGAGAGCGCGAAAGCGAATGCCCGGCCAATCGCCCCTTTCCACCCTGCCCAGCCGCCGAGCAGATCGCTGCCCAGTTCCTCAGCACGGGAAAATTCCACCGACGGTCTACCAAATTGCCAAAGAGCGCCGGTCCGGGCGCCACCCATCCCTTCTTCCCATGGAAGAGGCCGGGTGAGCGTCTCACCTTCTGCCCCAAATCCCAAATCCCAAATCCCAAATCGATTTGCTGCCGTCCCTCCCCCCGCGCGCAGCCCCGCCTCGCCCGTCACATCCCTCCACCCCAAGTTGTCAAAGACCCGCCGGATTCTCGCCGGCCCGAGTAGAACTAATTGTACACTATAGGCTCCCCGTTTCCAAGCCCCCCGGAAAAAAATTTGCCAAACTGCCGGCCCGCACGCAGGTGGGCGGAAGCATGCTCGCCCGGCACCCATTACACTTGCAATAGTCAATCCCTTCTTTCCAGGAGCCAACTCATGTCGCTGAAAGTTGCGCTGCTCGCTTGCCTCTTGCCGTTACCCTTGTTGGCCTCGGAGCCCGAGGAGAAAAAGTCGCCCCCCGAGAAAAAGGAGAGGGTAGATCTCCAGGTGGACTGGAGCAAAGTCCCGCCGGAAAAAATTCTGAGCCTCATCAAGCAATTTGAGGACGATCCACTCAAGGCCAAAACGGATGGCATTGCGGGATTGGTTTTGGACTTTGGCGAGAAGAGCCAGGATGTCTTCGTGGAGGTGAACCTGTCCCTGCACCCCTACCTGGCACGCAAAGGAAAAAACGACGACGTTCTGCTCGCCGCCTTCATCATCGGCAATGTCCGCCCCCAAGTGGTCGGCAAAACCACGCAGAAGAACCACTCCCTGGCAGGCCTGAAAATGCTCCTGGCAGTCTATGGCCGACTGCTCAAAGACAAGCAAGTCGACTCAATCGCCGAATACGACGCTTGGGCCAAACTGGACGACAAGGGGCTGGAAGAGGTGATCGCCAAGCACACGAAGGCCGAAACGAAGGAAGAGAAGAAGTAATCGCATAGGCGAGAGGAGCTGATTGGCGAGGGGATTTGCGGCGTCACTCGCACGCGCGAGCCGTCGCCGGAAAGGCTGGGCCCGGGCTGGTCCCGTTACACTAACAACAAGATCACTCGGCCGGGTAGGCCCCGCGCGGAAGCAGGATTGCGTTACTTCGCATCCAGGACAAGCTTCAGGACTTCCTCCGCGTCGCGGAGAGGATCGACATTTTCCCGGCAGGCCAGGACTTTGCCATCGCTCCCGATAATGAAGGTCCAGCGGGCGAGCGTCGCGGGGCGGGTGATGATCACGGACTTGCCTCGCTCATCCATGAGGGCCTTGCCGTCGGCGCCGCGCGTGCGAACCTTTTGCCCCGCCGCAACAGGAACTCCCAGCGAGCTGGCCAGCTTCCCGTTCGGATCCGCCAACAAGGTCTGCGGCAGCTTGAAAGTCTCCTTGAAGAGCTTGTGAGTAGCTACGTCATCACCGCTCACGCCAACCACCTCCGCGCCCGCTTCGCGGAACTTCTCCACCAGCTCCTGGAACTTCTGCGCCTGCTTGATGCAGCCGCCAGTAAAGTCGCCGGGATAGAAATAGATAACCAGCGGCCCCTTGCCGGCGCGGCCCGTCGATTTCCAGGCATTTCCCTGCTCATCCACAGCTTCCAACTCCGGTAAAGCATCGCCGACGGCTGGACCCTTGGTAATTACCTCGGCTTTGGCCGCTTGCTCCTCGGCAAAACCTGCTCCGCCAGGTCTGCAAAGGACACTCGCAACAACCAGCAGTCCCAACCTTACCGAAACGCCTGGGAACCACAAAATTGGAAGCGCCATAACAGATCCCTCCCAGAAAAATGAGGTTTTGGGAAGCAGCGTGCTTCACCTGGAAGTAGAGACGGCAATCACGCGGCGGGACAGCGCGCTGGAAGGCCAAAATCTTCCAAGAAGCGACGGAAGTTTACCGAATGTCATAGTCCCTCGTCCTCGAGTCCCGCTTGCCGCAAGATTTCATGGAATTCGCTGCGCGTCCGCAGGGTTTCCAAATGGACCGATGTTTTCAGATGGTTGCCGTCCTTGTAACCGAGCGCGAGAGCATCTTTTACGGCGGTCAACCCCTTTTGTCCATAACTGTCGGCCAGGGCGGGATCGGTTTTGGCAGCTTCGGCGGCGCGGGACCAAACTTCGGCCAGATCGACAAGAGAACGAGCCGGCAATTTGGCGGCTGAGAGAGCTTCGGCTTCCTGGGCGGCTTTGTCGTGCTCTCCGGCGCAAGCCCAGGCGAGCGCCCTGCGCCAACGCAGAGCCGTAGCGCCGGGCTCAATTCCTAACCCCATTCCCAGCTCAAACTCGCGACCCGCCTCGGCATATCGCGATAGCTGAAAAAGCGATTCGGCCCGTCCTTGATAGGCGTTGAAGAGGTAGCGGCTGGCGGTGGGATTCTTTGCAGCCAGCGGCTGGAGAGTCTGGATTGATTTCTCATACCACGGCAGCCCCTTTTCCGGCTCCTTCCTTCCGATAAAGAATAAATGCCCCATATTGCAGTAGCTCCCTCCCAAGTCCACGGCATACACCGCATCATTTTTGTTCTGAGCGGCAAGCTTTTCGCGAAGGGTCGTGGCCTTTTCATAGAGGGGCTGTGTCTCGTCGTACCGGCCACGATTCAAATAGAAAATGCCCAGCTCGTTGACGGCGACGCCATATTCACGCTGCTCCGCGACGGAGGCTCGCGGCCCCGCCAGTTGCTCGAAAAGCGGCAAAGCCTTTTGGAAGGCAGCTTCGGCCTGGTCATGCTGCGATAGCGATTTATGGCGCTGCGCCTGTTCCATGTAATGCCGGCCCAGGTCGCGCTGGTAATAAGAGTTTTGGGGCGCTTCCAGGATTAGCTGCTCGAGGATCGCCTGCGTCCGAGCAATCGCCGCGTCAGCTTCCGCGCCTTGGGCAACTCCGGCGAGGTATTTGCCTAGCCGCCCGGTCTGACGCGCCAGTTCATGTCGATAGGCTGGCGCCCATGGAAAGAGCTGCGCGAGCTGTTCGGTCTGCGCGACGGTCCGCTGTTGGGCCGCCAGCGCGTCGTCGCGTTTGCCAAGTTGTTGGTGCGTGTCCGCCAACTCCGCCCGGATGGAAATGAGCTGAGTGCGCAGCGTGGCGAGCTGCGGGTGCTTCTCGATCAGCGGCATCAGTACATCAATCGCCTGCTGGAAAAGGACCGGCGCGGCGTCCGGCCGGGTTCGGCGCATCAGCCGGGCGAGCTGGATTTGTCCCGTCGTCAGATTCAGAGCGCCGGCCGGAGAGTCCGGCGTCTCCTTCTGCAATTGTTCGAGGACAGCAAGTCCTCGCCGGCCGATCTCCTCGGCGGAGTTCTGGCCGGGAGCAGAGGGGGCGTTCAGCGATTGGTTGAGGAGCGTCCACGCCAGGTCATCCGAAAGGGTCCGGAGATTCGGCGATTCCGACGCCAGCCGCTGGCGCAGCTCCGTCGACAGTTTTCGGGCTTCGGCGGCGCGCGGGGGCTGTCCATTATTCCGCTGAAACTGTTCCCAGTCTTCGTGAGCAGCGGCCAACTCGACTTGATAGCGGAGGTTCTTGGGCTCCGCGCCAACGATTTGCTCGCGCAAGTGGAGTGCCTCCTGCAGCGCCTTCCGAGCGGCCGGCCGGTCGTTCGCGCTCAGGAGCAGTCGTCCTTCGTCCTGGCGGCGGAAAGCCAGATCTCGCCACAGCTCGTGGGGCCGAGGTTCTGCATTCAAGAGCGATACATTTCCGCTACCATCGGTGACGGCAATCTCATGGCCATCGCGGCTGATCGAAACACCGTGCGTGGTACCGCGACCCAAGGGAAGCGTGAGCAGCTCCTGGCCGAGGGCCAGATCCCAGAACCGCAGCCCCCGATCCGTGGTAACGGCCATGCGGGAACTGTCCGGTGTAAATGCAATGCCATAGACAGCATGCGGCTGGTCGGGAATGCGGAACGCATCCTGGTTCGTTGTTAGATCCCACACCCGCACAAAGCCGTCCCTGCGTTCGCGATGTAATTGCAAGTATCCTTCCGGCGAATTCATGAAGCCGAATCCGCAGGGCAACTGGCCGTTGGTGCCCACAACTCCCAGACGTTTGCCGTCGGGGGTCAAAGCGATTTGGAATACGATGCCGCTTTGGGTAAGATCGTCGCCGACTTGCTGCCAGTTGTTCGTGTCCCAGATACGCACGGCCTTGTCAGTTCCCGCGGTGACAACCTGACGGCCATCCGCGCGGAACGCGACGGAAGTGGCCCGGCCCTGATGCGCCGTCCAGGAGTAAACCTCGTCCCCCGTTTCGACATTCCAGATAGTCACCGTCCCATCGGATGAGGTTGAGGCCACCCATTTTCCGTCCTGGCTGAAAGCCACCGCATGAGCCTCCGCCCTGTGCCGGAGTACTTGCAACTCGCGTCCGGTGGCTGAATCCCAAAGGCGCACTGTCTTGTCCCGGCTCGCGGAGGCGAGGATCTTGTCTTGGCGGCCAAACGCCAGCCCGCAGACAAAATCCTCGTGCCCTGGCAATGCCAGGAGCTCTTTGCCCGTGGCGGCCTCCCAGAGGATGATCGACTTGTCTTCGCTCGCCGTCGCAATGAGCTTGCCGTCGCCACTGTGCTGAATTCCCCAAACACTTTTATTATGGCCGGAGAGCAGCCGCGCGGCTGGGCCGGAGGATGCATGCCAGACCCGCACTTCGCCAGAAGTCACCCCCTTGCCCCTGGTCATGACGGCAAAACCAAAGTGATTGAATTGTCCTGAACCCCATGTGGCGGTGAGCAAGTATTCGCCATCCGGACTGAATGCCGCGGCACAAAAACCCAGGCTGGCGTGCCGGACCGAATAGAGCTCTCGCCCACTTGGCGCGTCCCAGACCTTGACGGAGCGGTCGTTGCTGGCGGATGCGAGAGTGCGAGAATCGCGATGGAAAGAAAGGCTGTGAACGTATTCAGCATGGGCCTGAATCGTGCGGGCAATCACCTTCTGCTGCATGTCCCAGATCGTGATGACTCCTTGGAGATTACCCAGCGCAAGCCATTTTCCGTCGGAGCTAAACGCCAGGCATTGGTTGCTCGCGGTGGGGGGCGGCGACATCGGGAATGCCGGCTCGCCCGTTTCGACATGGAAAGCCCCGCCAGCTCCCGCGGCCACGACGAATTTTCCATCGGGAGTGAAAGCGATGTCCTCCAGCGTTCCAGTTTCTGACGGAAACGACTTTAGGGGGCGCCCCGACTCGATATCCAACAGCTCGATATGCACTTGCTTGGGATCGGCCGTGACGCCGACGGCCAGACTCTTGCTGTCCGGGCTAAATGCCAACTTGCTGGCGGCTTTCATCGCGGCAAAGAGCTGGCGGCCATCTTTCGCGTCCCACACCGAAACCTGGCCATGCACAATTCCTTGGCCTCGGTCCCAATGCGAGCCGGCCGCCGCGACGCGAGTTCCATCCGGGCTGAACGCCAGCGCAGTAACATTGGCGTTGTGCCCCCGCAAAATGGCCACATCATTGCCGCTCGGCAGTTCGACAAGTCGGATCGTCCCGTCGTCAGGAAAGACTGCCAGGGTTCGCCCGTCGGGCGAAAACGGCGAGACCGACCCTTGACCCACATAGCCGCGAGTGAAGAACAATCCCGCCGGATTGCACTGGCGCTTCAGGTATCGCCATTCCCAGCCGCGTAGCTTGCCGGGTCCGCACTCCTCCAGAATAGCATTGGCCTGAGGCAAGTCATTGGCTGCCAGATGCTGAAAGACGAGGTTGACGCCTCTAGCATAGGTCGCGCCCTGCTCGCGGACAATTGATTCCCGCAGAGTGGCATTGGTCGCTGTCAGCCTGGATTGGACCTGTTGTTCTTTCGTAAGCGAATCCCGCAGTTTCCGATTGGACCCGTCGAGATCGGTAAGAGCGGTTGTCTTTGCCGTGAGTGCCTCTTTAGTCTGGTTTTGTTGCACGCTCAGGTCCGATAGCGCCTGGGTCCGCGCGCTCAACGCGTCGTTGACCAGAACATTACTGACAATCAGGACGGCAATTGCCAGGGCGAGTGCCAGCGACGTGATGGCCGCGAGCGATGCCACCACGGGTTTTCGCCGGCACCACCGCCAGACTCGTGCTGGCCGGCTGATAGGACGCGCCAGAATGGGCTCGCCGCGCAGGTAGCGTCCCAGATCGTCGGCCAGTAGTTGCGCGGAGCCGTACCGCCGCCGAGGTTCTTTTTCGAGGCACTTCAGACAGATCGTTTCCAGGTCCCGGGGCAGCCTGGGATTGAGCAGACGGGGGCGGACCGGCTCGTCGTGCTGGACCTGGCGGAGGGTTTCGGCGACGTTCTCGCTGCGGAACGGTGGGCGGCCGGTGACGAGTTCGTAGAGGATGGCTCCCAGGGCATAGATGTCGGTGGCCGGGCCGATGATCGCGTGCTGGGCGGCGGCTTGTTCGGGGGACATGTAGCTCGGCGTCCCCAACACCTGGCCGGTCATCGTCAGGTCGCTTTCCCCTTCCACTCGTTTGGCCAGGCCGAAGTCCGTGATTCGCACCCGTCCGCTGGCATCAATCAGGACGTTGGATGGCTTCATGTCCCGGTGAAGAACTTTTCTCCCGTGGGCATATTCCAGGACCAGCGCCATATCCCGCACGTATTCCGCGGCTTGGGCCATGGGCAGCGGCTTCTCGCGCACGGCCTGGGCCAGATTTTGGCCATCGATGTACTCCATCGAGTAGTAATGCTGCCCGTCCTGCACGCCGACCTCATAAATCCCCACCACTCCCGGATGATGCAGATTTGCCGCCGCTTCGGCTTCCGCCTGAAATCGCTTGACGTCGGACTCATTGGCAAGCTGTCCGGCCAGAATCATCTTCACAGCGACAATGCGATTGAGCGAGGTCTGCCTAGCCTTGTAGACGACTCCCATGCCGCCGTGGGCGATCTCTTCCAGAATCTCGTAGTCGCCGAAGTAGCGCAGCTTGCTGGGAGTTCCATTGCGAGATGTCGGGATCGCCGCCACTCCCACCAGCCGCTGCATCCGTATCTGGTTGCCGAAGAACTCACGCAGGTCATCCGCCAGGTCTGGATGGGCCGCGAGCAAGGCCTGTTGATCCACTGGCGCGCCCTGCTCCGCCTGGCGCAGATACTTCGCCAGTACCTGCTCCAGACGCTCGTTGCGGGAGAGTTCGGAAGGAATGTGGGCTTGGGTTTCGTCGGACATAAATCTTTTCAGGAGCTTTGTTATCGCCCGCTGCTCGGCTCTTCGAGCAGCTCTCTCAGTCGTTTCATCCCTCGATGCAGCAGTCCCGCGACAGCCGCCTCCGTCCGCTGCAGTTGGGCGGCGACTTCCGCCAGGGTGGCTCCTTGCAGATGGTGCAGGACCACTGCCTCTCGCTGGGCGTCGGGAAGTTGCGCCAGTGCGTCGGCCATGCCGACCAGTTCTTCCTCCCGCGAAACCTGCTGGCTGGGACTGGTTTGAACCGCGGCCAAACAGACCTGGGCCCGTGAGAACGAGCCGTCCACCTCCGCCTCCAGCGGCACTTCGCGATGCACATCCCGTTTGAGCCGCCGCCGATGGCGATAGGCGTCAATCACCTCCCGCCGCAAGATTTGCTTGAGCCAGGCCGCCAGCTCCGCCGGCGATTGCCCGCGAAAATCGGCCCGCTGGGCATGGGCCGCCAGCATCGTCTTCTGCACCAGGTCCGAAGCCTCGTCGCCCCCCATCTTGTCGTGCGACCGTGCCAGCAGCAGCAGGTACGTTCGGTAGCGCTGCAAATCCAGCGGCGAAGAAGGGGTCGAAAGTGTTTCCATTCCGGCCTGCCCTTGCAGGGATTCCTGCTCCACGAAGTCGTTTCATTATGAAGGTTGAAGCCGCCTCAAAGCCAGCGAAAACTCAGGGTGAGACTGAGATTTCGCAGTGTTGGTGCCACCGCCAATTACATGTCCCAAGCCCCCAGGGAGCACCAGACTCGATCCTCATCCTGCCTGTAAAACGCCTGCTCTTCAATCTCCAAGTCGAAATCCGCCACGGTTGACGCCGATGTGCCTGGATGAACCATGGCCTGGTCGTTCACCGGCGATAGCTCGCCGAGCGACAAATGAAAATCAAAACCTGTAGGAACTGCGTAGGGGGATGCGACCATGGTTCATTCCTTGGAAAACGGCATCGAGGGGACACTGGCGGATCAGCCGGCTCAAATGGGCTGCTAGAGAAATGGACGCCAGCCGCTAGCCGAGGGAGCGCCAAAAATGCAGATTTTCCAAAATGAGCAGGAACCGGCTCGCGTACCCGGCTAGAAACAGCCTCTCTCGAGGGGCGAAGAATGCCGCGCTCACGGAGTAAGCGGGTTACTTTGGCTACATCAATTCCCGAATCGGTGCCGGATCGCTGACGAGGTGGGTCGGCCGGCCCTGGGGGGTGTAGAGCATTTTGTCGGGGTTGATGCCGAGCTTGGTGTAGATGGTGCTGACGAAGTTTTCGGGGGAGAGGACGCGAGTGTCGGCGGCGTAGCCTTTGCGGTCGGTGGAGCCGACGACGACTCCGCCGGGGGTGCCGCCGCCGGCCATGAGGACGGACATGGCGTTAGCCCAGTGATCGCGGCCCGGTTTATTTTCGCCGGAGAGCTTGCTGATGGCGGGGGTGCGGCCGAATTCGCCCAGGGCGACGACGAGCGTGCTTTCCAGCAGGCCGTGGTCCGCCAGATCGCTGATGAGGGTGGCCACCGTGTTGTCCCACTCCGGCAGCCGTTTGCGGCAGGCGCCGAAGATGTCGGAGTGATGGTCCCAGCCGCCGTCATACAGAGTGATGAAGGGGACGCCGGCCTGGACGAGGCGACGGGCGAGGAGAGCCCGCTGGCCCAGGCCGTTGCGCCCGTAGGCGGCGCGGACGTTTTCCGGCTCGCTGTGGATATCGAACGCGGCCTGGGCCTGTTTGGAGGTAACCAGGTCGAATCCCTGGCGGTAGTACTCGTCAAAGCCGCTGACGGGGTCGCCGGTGGAGGGGTCGTTGTAGCGCTCGATTTTGTCGACGAGCCTTTTGAGGTCGGTGCGACTGCTGAAGCGGCCCTCGGTGAGGCCGCGGGGAAGGGCGACGTCGCGGACGCGGAAGTTCTGGTTGTTCGGGTCGCCGTCGACGACGAAGGGGGCGTACTTGGCCCCCAGGAAATTCGGGCCGCCGGAGCGGGACATCGAGGGGATCGAGAAATACGCGGGGAGGCCGTTGTCCTGACCGAGCTGGTGAGCGGCGACGCTCCCCATGCTGGGATGAAAACTGACGAACGCCCCGCAGCCGACGGGGATGCGGGGCGGGGCCCCGGTCATCATGTAATGGTTGCCGGCCCCGTGATTCCCCTGGTCGTGGCGGATGGAGCGGATGATGGAGAACTTGTCCAGGCTGCTCGCCAGGCGGGTCATGTGCTGGCTGAACTCGACGCCGGAAACTTTCGTCGGGATGGCGGAGAAGTCGCCGCGGATTTCGGCGGGGGCGTCGGGCTTGGGGTCAAAGGTCTCGAAATGGCTGGGGCCGCCGTCCATCCAAATCAGGATGCAACTCTTGGCCTTGGCCTTGATGCCGTCCTTTCCGGCCTTCACGGCGGAATCAGCAGCCTGAGCCCGGAGGCGGAGGGCACTGACCAGGCCGCCGCCGAGGAGGGAGCCGAGGCCGAGCTTAAGGCAGTCGCGACGGGAAAACATGGGAGGGTCTCGCATAGTAGTCCGCTTACTCCGTGAGCGGACAGCGTGCATACGGAGTGTGCAGGCTACGAAGGGGAACGCATCTACGCCTGTTTATCTTATCGGCTGGGGGGCGTGGGATGCTACTGGATTAGTGGGCGAGGCTACCGCTGCGAGACGTGGTAGTTGTGGCACTTGAGGCACTGGTCCCCGGCGGCGGCAGCGGTGTGGCAGGACGCGCAGGCGGATTTGGAGAGCGGGGCAAAGCCGGCAGAAGACAGCGCGTGGCAGTGGGTGCAGTCCGCGAGCTCTGGCTGGATGAGATGGGGACGGTGCGAGAATTTGGTGAAGGTTTTGAAAGCGGGCTCGCGGTTGGTGGAATGCCAGTGAATCGTCTGCCTCGCGGAAAGATCGTCTCGGTCGATGCTATGGCACTGGACGCAGTAGCCGATGGAGTTTGGTTTGGTGAGGCTGTCGCGGAGAGCGGTAGTCGCGGACGAGCCTTTGATCTTGTTCGTCAGAGACAGCTCTATCCACGCCTTGAGCAACGGATCGGCATGGCCGGAGGGACGCCAGGCAATCGAGTAGCTGGCGTCAATCCGCCGCCAGCCGGGAGAGGAGCTACTCGGAGTTGGCTGCGAGGAGGAGCGAGCCGAAGCTTCTGTCGGCTTAGGTTCGGATGCGCCGCCCAACAGGTTGTCGTCGCCTTCTGCCGGCTGCGTGACAGTGGACTTCGGCTCCTGGATAACGGTTGACGGCGCTGAAGCGGCGCGATGCGGCGGCAACGGCTGGCCTGCACGGAGCAGAGCCATTTCTTCAGCCAGCTTCGGCAGCCAGGCGGTTTGCGCGGCCCGCAGTACGTCTGGCGGCAATTGAGCCCAGAATTGCGACGATTCTTTGATACTTAGGCGGCGCGCAAACGCCGCCTCACCCTCGGTCGCCAATTCATGCAACAGCCTCTTGCTGGCAAACGCCACGTCGGCCGCAGCGGAAAGCTGGTCTTTGTTCGCCGCATCCACCGCTGATAAATCGCCCTTCGGAATCTTCGCCAACGCTTTTGCCGTCTGCTCATCGGTGGAAAGCAGCAGCGCCATCGCCGGTGGAATGACGCCGTCGAAGTCGTTACTGATGCCCTCGGGCCATTCGCCGATGTTGAGGCCGGCATCCGTGAGCGCGGCGATGTTCATGCCGGGCAGAGCGAAAAGTTGGAAGCCTGCTTCGCCGCTCTGCTTGATTTTCGGCTCGTGGCACGAGGCACAAGCAGTCTGAAAGCCGGCCAGCAGCTTGGTATCCCTCCGGGCGTCGTCGACGTGGCAAGTCTCGCAGCGAAACGCCTGCTTGCCGGCGGGAAAGTGTTTGGCCTGGTGCCCGGCGTGATCGAAGGCAATCGGGCTGGGCTTCTCGAAGGGCCAACTCGTGAACTCGGGGTGTCCGCTGGCAAGGCTTGGAAAGGTCTTGGCGTGGCACGCCTGGCACTGCGAGTTGCTGAGCGCCGCCAGGTCGTGGTCCTGGCCATGATGTTCCCGGTGACAAGCCGCGCAGCCGATTTCGCCCCGGTCGTTTTTTGAAATCGATACGGTTCTGGTCCAGCTTCTGTTGCTGTTTTTGTCACTTCCGCCGGTCACCTCCGCGGTGTGTTTCGCCAGGCGCTCGGGCGTAACTCCGTGTGGCAGCAGGGCGTGGACCGAGTCGAGGCCCTTGTCATGGCACTTGAGACACAGCGTGCTTTGCGGCGTTTGCAGCGAGTTACCCCCAGCCAGATGCAGCGCCCAGTCGCCGACCGTCTTGTCGCCCGCTTCGTGGCAAGCGGCGCAGCGGTTGGAAGTGCTGCTGCTGCTCAGGATTTGAGCATGGTGGAGCGTCAGCGGGCCGGGGGCGAAGGCTTCCTTCCAACAAGCGTTGGACAGCAACACCAAGAGGGCCGCCAGGCTGAGCACAGTGCAGGCGAACACGAAAATCCGCCGTCGCGAGCGCAGACTCCGCCGCGGGACGCACGACTTATCAGGTTCCAGGCAGCGGCCAGAAGGCGACGGCCCGCGTACGCAGCGGCGGCCTTTGCAGGCGCGGCCGCAGACCCAGGCACTGGGGCGCTCGTAACGGCTGAAGTCGTCTGGCGACGGGCGAAGATTGGGAAGGGTCGTCATCGCATCCCTCCGTGGAATGCGTGGGCCAGCATCGCGTGAAAGCCGGCGAAGAGCAGCAGGGCGTAGGTGCCGCCGATGTGGGCGAACAGCCAGCACTTGAGCCAGCCTTGCAAGGCTTCGTGATAGTCGAGGTCGTCCTTGCGGGCGGTCAGCGCCGCCAGTTCCTCCACGAGCTGCTGCTGGGGCTCGCCCAGGTATCGTTTCAATTCGGTGAGCTCCGCCAGCAGTTGTCGCCGGAGCGTGCT
The DNA here is from genome assembly GCA_051004015.1 of Pirellulaceae bacterium. GTDB lineage: Bacteria > Planctomycetota > Planctomycetia > Pirellulales > Pirellulaceae > SXOA01. The sequence goes on from JBPCKT010000093.1 coordinate 36,540, forward strand.
GGTCGGCCGCAGATAGTATCTCCAGCCGCGAGCACCTTCTAGGAAGCGGAAGAGGCGGCGCGCATAAACATCCGTGACCACGGCGGCGCTGGAGTCAGAGCTTGCGGCGAGCACCAGCTCGTGGGCACGTTCGGCCACCTGTCTCCGCATACCAGGAATGCGTTCCCAAATGACTTCCTCCCCCAGCGCGGCCAGGCGGGGTGGAATGGTTCGCGTGAGGTACAGCCCATAGAAGCCGCTCGCCGTTACCAGCAGATAGAGTCCCGCCAGCGACGATTCGAAGATGCCGGTGGGAATCCGAAAACTAGTATGGAGCAGGAACACCCACACGGCTCCCAGCCCGACATAGATATGGAGCTGCAGCCAGGAGGTGGAAGTCCCCAGCGGCAGAAACGTGAGCTTCTTGCGGACGTTGTACAATGCCAGAAAAACGATGGCTGCCAGTAGCAATGCGCCGCTGGTAAACGCGTGGGGCCGTAGCGTCACCACCTCCATCCGCCACCACGCCGTCACGCCGGCCAGGGCCGCCACCATCAATAACAAGCTCCGCAGCCGGCGGCGGACGAAGGCGCTGCGGACCAGCGCGGAGAGGCTGAGCGAAGTCATGCGGCTTCTCCTCGCCAGTTCCCTTCCCGCCAGTCACTCAGCGGCGTGGTCTCGGTCAGGTCGATGCGGATGAGGGCGTCGTGCGGGCAGGCGTTCTGGCAAGCCGGGCCGGTCCGTTGCTCGTGGCACATGTCGCACTTAGTCGCCTTGAAGATCGGCAGCTCCGTCACATGGTCTTGCAGGCGGTTGCCGGAGGGGTCGAGAATCTCGACCATCCGGATGTTCTGATACGGGCAACTGTTGGCACAGGTCGCGCAGCCGATGCAGGTGCGGTCGTTAATGGTCACGTTCCCGGACCTCTCCTCGCGGGAAATTGCTCCCGTAGGGCAGCCAATCATGCAGACGGGGTCGGCGCAGTGCATGCAAGCGCTGGCAAATAGGTACTTGCCATGCCGCGGCCCTTCGCGCAAGAACCGCGGGTTCCCTTCGTGAGCATTGGCACAGGCCCGCACGCAGTCATCGCAGCGCGTGCAGCGGTCCAGGTCCACGACCATCGCCTGGGTCCCGTTCGCCAAGCGACGCTCGACGAGGAATTCCATCAATGCCGTTGGCAGCGGCTGGCGTCGGTCGGGGAGCTTGCCGGGAACGCGGCTTTCATCTCTGGCGATCGGATTCAAACTGGTCGGCGATTCCCGCGACAGCTCCGCGGCAGGCAGATGTGGCAGGATGTGCTTGACCGCAATGCCGGCCGGGATTCGCAGCACGTCCACATAGCCGGTCGCGCGCAACGAATCCTGATAGGGGACCACCTGGCCGCTCGCGGCTTTGGCATTATGCACAATCTCCCGCAAGCCAAACATCCGCCCTTTCCCGATGTACGACATCGTCTTGTGCCCGTCTCCATGCCGCCGGCAGACGCGGGCGAAGCCGCTACGAATCATCCAGAGGTCGTTGGCGTAATGCCCCTCCTGGGCGATGAGCGGCTCAGCCTCAATCCGCGTGGCGGGGGCTGCCCCAGCAAGCTGTTTGTATTCGGACATCCATTCGAAGTTGCCGTAGGTCTCAAAAATCGTCGCATCGGCAATCGCGGCCAGCGACGCCTCCGGCAGCCGGCGGAAGAGGGGCGTCTCCCGCAGATGAACCCGCAAGCTGTTCTCCCGGTACAGCCGGTCCAGATGTTCCTGCAGCCGCTTGTCACGCCTGAGCAGCCGCAGCCCCTGCCAGCGGATTTCGAGCAACGTGCAGGCTTCTTCCGCGAACACCGTTGCCGTCCGCGGCGTCCGGCTCATCGCGGCCATTTCCCCGAACATCTCTCCCTGCCCCAGCCGTACTGTGTTATGCCGGTCGAGCACGCCGGGAACATCCTGCAGGAAGACGCACGTGCCCGCTTCATTCGTGCGAGTTCCGGTGGAAGCAACCCGCCCACTTCTCGCTGCCGGTCCGTTCCCGGTTGCTTCCATTGAATAATCTCTTACTTCCTGCCAGGCGGGGTTCGCCCAAAGCTGGGCAATCGTCTGAAAGAACGTCCGCTTCTTCGGCCGCTCCCGCCCCAGCAGTTCGGCGGGCATCTTTTCCAGCACGACTCGCAAAAGGCCGCTGAGCACCAGAAACGCGCTGTTGCCATAATCCCCCTCGCGGATGACCAGATCCCCGGGCTGGTGATGAACGATGCGGCAGTCATTGCGCAGTATGCCCGCCAGCGGCGACGCCGGCGGAAAGCGGGCCGGGTCCATTCGGCGGAACGGCTCTTGCGCAAGCAGCCACTGGGCGTCCCCATCGGTCATTTTCTCACCGAAAGGGATATCCCACCGCTGCGGCCGCTGAATGGAGGCGAAGCCTTCCGCCATAACGTGCATCCCTGCCAGAAAAGACTATTGTCCGGCCCGTAGCATAGGTCCCGCTATCACTTCGGAGCAACGCCGAATTCGCGGAGCTAGCAGCGGGACTAGCCGTCGCATTTCGGCGATCCGACGAAAGTTTTGGGGGCGGCCAGCTATTTCTTCTCTTCCTTCTTCGACTCTTCCTTCTTCACCTCCGCGGCAGCGGGCGCGGCCGGCGCGGGGAAGACTTCCATTTTGGTGGCGACGTTCCAGAGTTTAAGAGAGTCGCTATGGCTGCCGGTGGCGAGGAGCGTGCCGTCGGGGGAGAAGGCGATTGCCCAGACGGTGCTCTTGTAGGGGCCGAAGGAGTGGGCTTCTTTCTTTTCGGCCAGGTTCCAAAGCTTGACGGTCCGGTCGTGGCTGCTGGTGGCGAGCCATGCGCCGTCGGGGGAGAAGGCGACGTTGCTCACCCAATCCTTATGGCCTTCCATGGCGAGTTGTTCTTTGCCGGCCGCGTCGAAGACCCGGACTTTGCGGTCGGCTCCGCAGGTGGCCAACTTGCTGCCGTCTTTGGCATACGTGATGGCCCAAACCGCGTCGCCGTGCCCCTCCAGCTTTCCCTTCTCCGCGCCGTCGGCGACGTTCCAGAGCTTGCCGAACTTGTCGGTGGAGCAAGTCGCCAGCGTGGTCCCGTCGGGCGAGAACGCCAGATCATAGACAGCCGCTTCGTGGGCTTTGATGGTTTTGAATTCCTTGGTCCCTTCGGTTTCCCAAATGACCACGTTGCCGTCTTCCCCGGCGGTGGCGAAGTATTTGCCATCGGCCGTGATGGCCACGCTGCGGCACCAGCTCTTGTGCTTATCGAGCGTCGCCTTCGGTTTCTTTTCGGCCAAATCCCAAACGACGACCTTGCCGTCATAGCCGCTCGTAATCAGGGTCTTGGCATCGGTGGAAATGGCGACCGACCAGACGTTGGTCGGGTGGCCCCCTTCCAGGCTGGCGACGAGCGCCCCGGTTTTGGGGTCCCAGAGCTTCACGTCGCCGGGGCGGTATTGCAGACTTTCGCCGCCGACAGACGCCAGAATCGCCCCATCATTAGAAAAGACCAGTGACGTGACCCAGCGGGTGTGCTTGGCAATTGCCGGAGCTTCTTGGGCGGTCACTCCGGAGAGCGCGACGCAAATCATCGCGGCAGCAAAGAGCGAGGTTGGCACAGTGCGAGTAAAGGTCGGCATTTTCCCCTCCGGCAGTAAACAAGTGGATGCAGAATCAAGGCCCCCGAATCAGTGCCTATCATGCGCCGCGCCTGGGCCGCCAGCAAGCAGTGACCGCAAACGGCAAAGATGCCTCCGCAATTTAATGGCAAAAATTCTGCCGTAACGCCCCTGGTTGATTGCCAGTAGCGGCGCGACTCCCTATACTGACCGGCAGTCGGTAATGGCGTTATTTCCTCATTAGGCACTTGCAACGGCTAGTTATGGGAAATTTGTTCCCGTTATCCGCCGGCAAAAACCGCGACGGAAGTCCCAAGTGCGGGAGAGACCAAGATGCGTTATTCCTTTCGGCTGGCAAAACTCGTTGGCCACACCCCGGACCCGCGCAAACGGCCTGGGACCATCAAGCAAATCTGCGAGTTCAGCAATCTCGACCGCCATCAGGTGGCGGCTCTCCTCAAGAGCGAGGTCAAGTACATCCCGCTGGAGGCCATCGGCAAGCTCTGTGACTACCTCCTGGCCAAGCGGCTGGCCAAGCCCCAGGACCTGCCGGGCATTCTGTTCGCCCTGGAGCCGGAGAACTTCTGGGAGCTGATTGCCCGGCGGCAGTGGGTGGAGGTCTGCATGGGGGTGCGGAAGGACGGGGCCGACGACACGCTGGACGACGCTTGGATTGTCGCCTCCGATTCCGTCATGTTCGGCGAATTGCTCCGCGGCATCACCGACTTTCGCTTGTGGGCGCCCAAAGCCGCCGCCGATGCGGCACTGCTCTTTCCCACGGAGCCGCCGGCTGACGCGAGCGAGAAAAAAAATGGCGATAACGGCGATAACGGCGCTACGGTCATTCATCACAATGGACAGAAACAAGAGGCTGCCGTCGCCACTCCGCTGTTGCCGGAAGTGCTCCGCCAGACGCTGGTCTGGAGTCCTGGGAAAAATGAGCAAGAATACAAGTCCGCGTCGGAAAAAATCCACGAGGAATTCGGGAAACAGGAAGAAGATGACAAAGCTTTGGTCTGCATCGGCAGCGTGAAGAGCAACCCGGTCGTCGAGCGCATCATCGCTAGCGCATTTGGTTGCCCGGCATTTCAGTCGCAGGACAAGGTTGCCAGCGCGACCCAGCGGAGCGTGCCGTTTTTCCTCCGTTACCGTGACAATGATCCCCACTACCTCGCATCTTGCTGCGGCGGGTGGCAACTGGCGGAAGGGCATTCCGCCGACAAGCCGGGCATTTATTTCGAGACCAAAAGCGGCAAGTGGAACTGCTGCCCCTGCGACGACAAAAAGCACGACGCGGCCTTCGTTTTTTATGTCAACCGCCCCTCACAAGGGATTCTCGAAATGGCCCTGGGCGGCTACTCCGGCCGCGCCAGCCGCCTGCTGGCCCAGCATCTGGATCGCTGCGCGGAAAAACTCTGGCCTCCGGTCTACAGCGGCCAGGGCCTGGAGATTGGAGCTTTCGTCATTCGTTTTCAGCTCAAGGACAAAGCCCGCAAGGACAAATCCAACCTTGGCCACGACGACGCCCCCAAAATCGAGGTCGAGCGCCTCGACGAAGAAGTCATCGTCCGGCGGATGCAGGCGGTGAGCGAGGCTCGGGGGGAAGAGACAGGGGAAGAGCCGGAGGGAGAGGAATAGCGGTGTAGGGGAGGGGTATTCGTGGGACCGAGCACTGCTCCGTTCTGCACAGTACTTTGCCCTCTGCCCTCTCCCTCTCACCACACCGTAATCACCTTCCGCGTATCCCGCACCGGCTCGCGTTTGCTCGGGATGCTGCGGTCGGAATAAATCATGTAGGGATAGCCGCGCTGCATCCACATCTTGGGGCTGATGGTCTTGGGATCGGGGATGCCGGTCACCTGCTGCAGCTCCAGCGGGGGAATTCCGTGGATCATGCAGTGATAGTCGAGGGCCTCCTGGCGAGCCGCGTTGTCCCACCGCGGCCGTTTCTCCTGGGGTCCCGGCGGCGATGGGGTTGGGAGGGGTTTTCGCGGCAAAAACTCCTCCCGACCCCCTTCGTCCGCTGGCGGGTCAAGAATGGTACTCCTCACGCTCCGCGTGAGAACTTCTTCACGCCGAGCGTGAAGAGTACTTTGATTCACGGATTCAGTCTCTCGCGAAACCGTCTTTTGTGAATCAAGGCTGTCGTCGCAAGGAGCCTTCGGGCCTGGACTTACGACCTGCGGCGCGGGCGAGACTTGATTCAAAACAGGGGTCGCAACGGCCGTTCTTAATTCATCGGCAAGAATAGTACTCTTCTCGCTCCGCGAGAGGACTTCGCCAGGTTCGGCGCGGGTCTCCGACCCCGTCGAAACGCCCGACCGCAGGTCTCCCCCGCTGGCACCCTGGAGACCTACGGTCCATCCCGTGGGCGGGGTCCGGAGACCCGCGCCCAACATCTCCTCACGCGGAGCGTGAAGAGTACTTTGCAACTTCTCTTTCAACTCCGCCACCTCCCGCGTCAGCTCTTCAATCACGCGGTCGCGGCTCTTTTGGTTCCGGTCCCAGCGGTCCCGCTCATCGATGTCCAGCGCCATGTCGCACGCCAGTAGGTGGACGCCCAGATAACCCGACTGCAACATGGTCAGTTGCAGCGACAGCCGCGTGGTGGCGTTGAAGTGCGAGACGTTGGCGTTCCGCCTCCGCACAGGCTGGTCGGCCTGATCCGCAGCCTTCTTGCCGCCGGGCTTGCGCACCGACTGGCGGCTCCGCCTCCATTCCTGCATCGCCAACTGTTTCTGATGTTCGAGAAAACTCCGGTGCTCCTCGACGGCGATGCGATACTTCGCGAAGCCCGTGATCTCCTCGCGGTCTTCTGGCAGTGTCGTCCCGAACCAGAGGCGATATTTTCTAATCCCCCGCTGCACCGTCGGCTGCGAGCAGCCCAATTTGGCGGCAATCCGCCGCTGGTTCCAGCCCTTGCACATCAAGTCATGGGCCCGCTTATCCCGCGCGCACGGGACCTCGGAATGCCGGGGGCAAACCTCGGCCTGCACACCCAAAAAGGAATCCGCCCGGTCGTTGCAAATCACCGGACATACCGGCAGCCGGTTTTCTTGGCGGATTTCTGGGTGCCTGTTTTCGCGCTGGTGGACATGGCTCTGCTCCGGGGTGAGTGGTGAGTGGCGAGTGGAATACCTCGTTCCCACGCTCCGCGTCGTCACGCGAGCTGCTGGCTTCGTCATTATATCCAATTGTCCACATACCCAGGTGACACCGGCAAGCCCTCAGAGCCAAGAAAGTTGACAATAATTCGTCAATAATACCTACACATATCCCCCCGTTGGGAGTGGAGGGGGGGCGTGGCATTTAGCACCGGACTTCAGCCGCGGAAGCGACGTCAGAACCACAGCCCACGGCTCGCGCCATCGGTATCTACACGAATTAGCTATCTGCGTTCGGACCGGCGCGAGGGAGCGAGAGAACTTGCTTGGCAAGTTTCCGGAGGTCGGTCAGGTTATGCTCCTCCAGCACCG
>JBPCKT010000094.1:0-57625 GCA_051004015.1 Pirellulaceae bacterium
CTGCCAAGTCCCCGCTCTACTTTTCCGCCCTGATCCCCCCCCCCCAACAACGGGGACAGTAACGGCGATCGCCCAGCGCAAGCTGCCCGGTAATGTTGAACCGGCGAAAAGGACCGACACAGCGCGCGGTCTCACCGGCCAGCTCACGCTGGCCGCTCGCCAGGGCGAAATGCCGGCTACACCTTCACGTCCTCGTTCCTCACCTTGCCGGTGAAGGAGAGCTCGACCGAGCCCAGGCGGATGCCGGCTGGTTTGCTGGCGGGGAGAGCGAGGGGGCCATCGCTGGTCTTTTCAATGAGGATGGCGACGCCCAGGCCGAGGCCGAAGGAGAAGTTCGAGCCGGGCGTCGCGTTCACGAACTCCTTGGAGAGCTCGAAGCGGTCCATCCGTGGCATACCATCGGGCGTGAATTGCGGAATGAAGGGGATGCTGATGTGTTCCTTCCGCGCGGTGGCCTTCTTGGACGCTTCGGTGTACTGGAACAAGAGAAGCTTGCAGGAAAAATGCTTGAGGAAGTTGGCGTCGTAGAAATCCTTGTCCGGCCCGAAGCCGCAGGCGGTGATGGCGACTTTGTAGGTTCCGGCGAACGGGCTGCGGACTTCCTGAGCGAGCAGCGCGGTGGCTCCTTTGGGGATGTTGATCGGGAGAGCCCCTTCGAGGCCGAAGCCGATCTGTAATTTGCCAGGGAGTTTGAGCACCGCGAGTGAGCTGCTCGTATCCGGCGTGGCGATTGGGGAAGCCTTCCAACCGCGAGGGCGGGCCGCCCCTTCCGCGGGCGAGAGCTTAGCAGCGCCCGTGAAGTCGCTGTCGAGCAGCATCTGGTTTTCGTCGAAGGCGGGGACGCGGCTGGGGTCGCCCGTGCAGGTACAGCGGTCGAGGGTGGCGGGCACGATGCCCAGGAGCTTGTGGAGCGGAGTGCCGATGGTCAGCTTGTGCTCGCGCCCTTCGCGGTCCTGGAAAGTGCTGGTGGGGTTGATGCCGACGAGGTGGAACAGCGTGGCGACATAGTCGTGCGGCTCGACCTTTTCCGTGGCGGGATAGCCCCCCTGCTTGTCGCTGCTGCCATAGACCTGGCCACCCGAGATGCCGCCGCCGGCCAGAGCGCAGGAGAAGACCGGGCCCCAGTGGTCCCGCCCGCCGTTGGGATTGACCTTGGGCGTGCGGCCGAACTCACCGACGGCGACGACCAGCGTCGTTTCGAGCAGCCCCCGCTCGGCGAGGTCTTCCAGGAGCGCCGAGAAGCCGACGTCGAACTGCGGACAGAGCACGTCCTCCACCCGCTCCGCGTTCTGGGCGTGGGTGTCCCACAATGGGTTGTCCACCGAGCTGTCCCCCGGCTCGCGCGGCCACTGGACGTGGACGAGGCGGACGCCGGCTTCCACCAGGCGGCGGGCGAGCAGGGTGCATTGGCCAAAACGATTGCGGCCGTAACGATCGCGGACTTTGTCCGGCTCTTTCTCGATGGCGAAAGCTTCGCGGGCCTTGCCGGAAGTGAGCAGATCAAACGCCTGCCGCTGAAAGCCGCCGTAGAGATTAACCGCGGGGCCGCGTTCTTGCTGGGCGAAGTGTTTTTCCACTTGCTTGAGGAGCTGCTCGCGCCGCTTGAGGCGGAGCGGCGGCAGATCCGAGAGCCGCAGCCCTTCCACCTGGTAATCGGGGCGGGCAGGATCGCCGACAAAGCGGTCCACGTCCCATTCGCTCCCCATGATGCCGCCGGTCTGTCCCGCCGGCGTGACGCTGTCGTTCAGCCGGGCGATATCCGGCAGCCAGACGGTGGAAAGCGGCGGTAGCGTGTCGCTCGGCTTGAACTTCTTGACCAGGCTCCCCCAGTACGGCCAGTCCGTCGGCTGGATGGTGCGGCTGTTCGGCCCCGTATACTTGTAGCCGGTCCAGAGCCAGTAGCCGCTGGAATCGTGCGTGTTGTCGTTCGTGGAGAGCGAGCGGATGATCGCCAGCTTATCCGCATGAGCCGCCGTCCGCGGCAACAGCTCGCAGAACTGAATCCCCGGGACGTTGGTGCTGATCGGCTTGAACGGCCCGCGGACTTCCAGCGGCGCATCGGGCTTGGGATCAAACGTCTCATGCTGCGGCGGCCCGCCGGCCAGCCAGAGGAAGATCACGCTCTTGGCCTTTCCAAACGACTTATCCGTCGGCAGAATCCCCGGGGCAACCGTCGGACTCCCCCACACATTCCCCGCCATCACCTGCGGCAACGACAGCCCGAGCGCCGACAATCCCCCCACGCGCAGCAACTCCCGCCGCGAGAAGCCGCTGCAAAGTCGGGCGGGGGAAGTGAGGAGGGAAAACATCGTGGACAGTCTGCTTTGGTTAGGTTAACTCCGCTTCGTCCAGGAACCTCTTGAGCTGAAACTCTCCATACTCCTTGCCACTCACCACGACCTTGATCTTTTCCTTGGGGCCATGAATGCGGCAGTTCGCATAGTCAGGAGTTTTCTTGGATCCACTCGGGTCCGAGTATTCTTCGATCCGCAAGTCAACCAGATTGATAATCCAATACAGCGGGACTTTGGCCCGAGCGTAGATTCGTTTCTTCAGCCCTCTGTCGATTCGGAGCGAAGAATCGGAAACCTCAACGACTAGCGCCATATCCGCGGGCTGGGGATTGCCTTTGGCAAACTTCCGCCGCGTGCCATGAACAATCGCCACATCCGGCTCCGGCTCGCTGTCCTTGGTTGTAAAGGGGCTTTGTCCATGAATGAAGCAGCCGGGAATTTTGAGGGAAAGCAAGTATTCTCGCAGACTCTCGGAAACAATCCAGTGAGGAGGATTAATGGACATCTTGTAGACCAGTAGCCCCTCCAAAAGCTCGATGGGATCATTCGCAGCGAGAATCCCCTGGCGAAGCATCTTGTGGTATTGCGGAACACTAATCCGCATGAGCGACTCCACCGAGATGTCGGCAGCGTCCGGATCAAGTCGAAACGTCGGAGGTAGGATAGTTGCGCTGGCCACGATAATCATTCCCTAGTACTACGTTACCGCGAGGCGAAGGCCGGGTCAACTTTGAATCCCCGCCAGCTTCTTCAGCAGCGGCACCAGCATCGCTTCGGGAAACAGGCAAAACGAATACTCGCGCGAGCCGAGGATGCGGGCGCGGTACAGGTCGGCGAGGATCTGTTCACGCTCTTTGCGCAGTCGTTCGCGGAGCGGCTCCAGAAGGGAGGACATGCGCTCGTTCGCTTGGGCGACCTGGTCGTGCCAGGACTTCTTCTGCTTCTCCTGCCAGCGATGTGCGATCAGCTCCTGCTTCTGCTTTACAAGCGAAGCGAATTCGGCCCCATGATGACCGGAATAGTCCTCGAGAAACTCCTCGGGATGGTGGACGGAGTCGCGATACTTTTGGTCCAGCGCGGCTAGGTCCTCCGGCATCACTTGCGGCCTTTCCAGCGGCAAGCGGACGGTAGCGGTAGCGGTAACAAAGGCCGGCGGCTCGATGCCGAAGAAGCGGCGGATGATGGCGTCGGTGACTTCGTCGTACTTCGCCCCGCCAACGCCGTGGATGAACAGGTCGGAGAGGACCAGCCGGGCGTACATGGTGGTGATGAGGGCGCGGGGTCGGATGCGAATTTCCGGCGACGAGATGGCTCTCTCCCAGACCTGATCCTTCGTGAGCCGGAGCCCCGCTCGGTCAGTCACCTCCCAAGTATCACCCAAGCTTCGCGCAAACAGCCGCCGGCGTTGCGGTCGAGGCGCATCCCAGATCCAGAAGGGCATTTCCAGCCAGTCACCGTCTTCAGCGAGGTCTGGCACCGGGTGGGACTTGCTGCCGATATGGTTGACCGCGCGATATTCCGCGAGCGACTGGTTGTAGATTGAATGAAACTCCGCTGTTTGTGACAACAATACTTTCAAGAATTGAAACCAGGCCGCGGAGCGGCAGACGCAGCGCACGCCATTCTCCAGAATGTTCGTCAGCCCTAGCTCGATTTCCAGTTCGCCGCATGCGCATGACAGCACGGCGTCTAGACCGAGTGAAGTGTCAATCTCTCGGGCGTGCGTCCACAGCTTCTCGATCAGAAGTGGAGACGACGGCGTTGTGCATGCGTTCTGGAGTGGAGCGTACGCAGCCAACACGCGCGAGTCGAAGGTATTCAAAACCTGCCGGTCAAGAACTTTCCGCTCCTCCCAGGGAATCGGCTCTCCCGCGGCGTCAAACGGAATTTCCTCGATCCGAGGCGAATCTAACGAGCCACCTGGCACGCGAATGTTGGTCGTGCCCACCGTGTCATTGTCCACGATGAGATGGAGCGCCTCTCCTTGTACTTCGCTGGCTATTCGCGATACGAGAAAGTTCTTGAACCAAACGCCGGGATGGTACAGCGTGGGTTGATGTCCTGTTGCGATGAACGGCTTGGATAACAACTCGTCGCTACCATGCCAGAGCAGCCAGTCCCAACGTCCATGTTCCCGCAGAAATGAAAATGCGCAGCCGGAGAGTCGGTCCCAATCCTTCGCCAATTCCTGATTGCGGGCGACGAGCGCCGGAATCTCCGCCAGCGGCGGTTCGATGAGGGCCGACTGGTCCTCGGCCGGCGCGCGGAGACGGCGGTAACGAAGGGGATCGTCAGCCGCCATGAGGATGTGCTCCCAATACGTTTCACTTCAGGATTTGCTCGATTCTACCATGAGAATCCACTAAACCGACGCGCCAGCGAGGGAGGACACAGCTCTCCCTCGCTGGCGCTTCGGGTTAGTGATGACGCTTGCCACAGCCGCGCGGCAGTCTCTACACTTGAGCCATGCTGAGCCTGAAAACAACGTCCTCCCAGCGCTGGCTCGACCAGGCGGCGGCGAATGTGCCGGAGCTTTTGATTGACCATGCCCATTGCGAGAAGAAGGCGGCGGGGACGGCGATGAACCTGCTGTTTGCGTATGTGGAGAACGTGGACCTCTGCCGGGCGATGACTGAGATCGTCCAGGAGGAGTTGGCTCACTTTCACATGGTTCTCGATATCCTGGCCGCTCGCGGCATCCCCTTCCGCAAGCTCAGCCCCAGCAGTTACGGCCGCAAGCTCAACGACCTGGTGAGCAAGCAAGAGCCCCGCCGGGCGATCGACCGACTGCTGGTGGCGGGACTGATTGAGGCCCGCTCCTGCGAGCGATTCGGTCTGCTCCGCGACCATCTGCCTGACAAGCAACTGGCGGAGTTCTTCGGCGGACTGTTCGAGTCGGAAGCCCGCCATCACAGCACCTACGTCCGCCTGGCCAAATCTTTCGGCTCGGAGGACGAAATACGCCTGCGGCTGGAGGAGCTTGGCGACGCGGAAGCGGCCATCATTGCCGAAGGGGAAGCCGTACCCAGGATGCACAGCTAAAGTCATTCATCATGCCGGAAATCGAATACCTCACCGAAGCCGTCGATAGCGAGGCCGCGGCTCCGCAGGGAAAGCCGTGCGAGTCGTGCGGCAGCCCGGTGGAGCCGCTCGATAAATTCTGCCCAGCTTGCGGCACTGCGAACCCGGCTTATGCAACGCCGCAGCTAGTGAGCGCTCAGGCCGCGGAGGAGTCCAAGCAAAAGCACTTCCAGTGTCAGACCTGCGGGGCGGAGGTGGCGACGGATCCCAGCCAGCTCAGTTACACCTGTCCGTTCTGCGACTCCAACTATGTCACCGAAGTCCCCGCCGCCCAGTCCGGCCGCCAACTGGCGGAGTTCATCATCGGCTTTGCGGTGACGCCGGAGCAGGCCCTGGAAAAGTTCCGCGTGTGGCTCAAGGGGAACAACTGGTTTCGCCCCGGCGACCTGGCCGTGGCCTCCGTCGCCGACAAGTTGAAGGGAGTCTATCTGCCGTTCTGGTCGTTCTCGATGCTCGCCCAGAGCAACTATACCGCCAGCATTGGCGAGCACTGGTATCGGACGGAGACCTACACGACGACCGACGCCAAAGGGAACGTCACCACGCACACTCGGCAGGTACAGGAAACCGAGTGGTGGCCCCTCTCTGGCCGCCATCACAAGTACTACAGCGGCTACCTGGTCTCCGGCAGCAAAGGGCTGACGCAGGCGGACGCCGAACGGATCAAGCCGTTTAACTTGCCGGCTCTGAAGCGATACGAGGCCTACTTTCTGGCGGGGTGGCTCTCCGAGCAATACTCCGTAGAACGGGAAGAGGCGCTAAACCGTTGCCAGCAAGTCTTCCGGCAATGGGAGACGGGCAACATCGGCACGCACTTGCCCGGGGACACGCATCGCAACATCGTGGCAAACACCCAGTTCAGCGACATCAACAGCGACCTCTGCCTGTTGCCGGTGTATGTCCTCTCCTACAAATACAATGGCAAGCTTTATCGCTACTTGCTCAATGGGCAGACTGGCAAATCGGCAGGCGACAAGCCTCTCTCCTGGCAGCGAATCACCATCGCCATCGTCGGCGGATTGTTAGTTGTGCTTTTGATTGTGTTACTCATCATGGCGTTGTCAGCGGCCTTCGGGAATTAACGCCTCATGGCAACCACCCTGCAAAAATGCACCGTCTGCGGCGGGATTCTCGATGAGGAGGACCTGTTCTGCGCCAACTGCGGGACCGAAGCCCCGCAGCCGGAAGGAGAGAAGGAGAAGTCGCACACGCAGCTCGCGACGCACAACTTTGCCTGCGAAGGGTGCGGGGCCTCGATGAGTTACGATGCCTCGGCTCAGACGCTCCGCTGCCCGTTCTGCGGCTCGGAGAAGCTGCATGAGGAGAAGAACGCGAAGGTGCTGGCGCCGGAGCGGGTCGTCAAGTTCGAAGTTTCGCAAGACCAGGCGTTGGCCGCGCTCCGCAAGTGGCTTCCCAGCAGCTTCTGGCGGCCGAGTGACTTAGCGGAGCAGGCCGTGGTGACCGGGATGACCGGGGTCTATGTGCCCTACTGGGTCTTCAGCGGGCAAACCTTCACCTACTGGACTGCCGACAGCAGCCAGGTGCCGTTCGGCGCACGGGCAAGTTGGTATCCCGTGTCGGGCGAGCACCGTGGCAACTACAGCGGCGTGCTCATCGGGGCCAGCGGCGTGCTGACGCCGGGGGAGACGCTTTCTCTCTGTCCGTTCGAGCTCTCCACGGGAGTGCCGCCCGAGCAGGTGGACTTGAACAACGTGGTCTACGAGCAGTTTCGCGTGCAGCGGAAATACGCCCGCCCGCTCGCCCAGCAGGGGCTTGAATCGCTCGAGGCCCAGGCTTGCCATCAGTACGTTCCCGGCAACTGCCGCAACATGAAGGTCAACGTGCGTGTGGAAAATCTGGCCGCGGAGCCGGTGCTGCTGCCGGTCTACATCATGGCGTACCAGTATCGGCAGAAGGTTTATCGCTTTCTCGTCAATGGGCAGACCGGCCGGCATAGCGGCACTGCGCCGATCAGCTACAAGAAGATTGCTGCGGTCATCGGCCTCGTGATTCTTGGGTTGCTGGGCCTCCTGCTGTGCCTGGGAGTGATTGGTGCGGTGGCGGGGAAATGAGCAGCGGGCGCGCCGCCGGGAGTTGTGAAGCATGAGGTCAAGGGGGCGCGTGTCACCCTTTTCGCCCCCCCGCTTGACGCTCCGGCGAGGACGGCGATATTCGATTCTTTGGTTGAACCGGCCGTGAGCGAAATTGGCGGTTTCGCTAGCAACCGTGTTGAACTGCATCTTGCATCCGCATAGGAGCCGCACATGGGTCGCGCGAAGATAACGATCGTGGGGGCGGGCAACGTGGGGGCGACCTGCGCCCACTGGTGTGCCGCCGCCGAGCTGGGGGATATCGTCCTCTTGGACGTCCCCCAGACCGAAAAGATGCCGATGGGCAAAGCCCTCGATCTGATGCAGTCTTCGCCGATTGCCGGCTTTGACGCGAATATCACCGGAGCCACCGATTACGGACCTTCTGCCGGCAGCGACGTAGTCGTCATCACCGCCGGCATCGCCCGCAAGCCCGGCATGAGCCGCGACGATCTTCTCGCCACCAACGCCAAGATTGTGACCGCGGTCAGCGAGCAGGTGAAAGCGACGAGCCCCAATGCCGTCGTCATTGTCGTCAGCAATCCGCTGGATGCGATGGTGCAGCGGGCGTTTCAGGTGACCGGCTTTGCGCCGCAAAAGGTGATTGGTCAGGCGGGCGTGCTCGACACGGCCCGCTATCGGACGTTCCTGGCGATGGAGCTGGGCGTGAGCGTGGAGGATGTTTCGGCCCTGCTGATGGGCGGGCACGGAGATACGATGGTCCCCATGCCGAGCTGCACCAGCGTCGGCGGCATTCCGATCCGCCGGCTGCTCTCCGAAGAGAAGCTGAACGCGATTGTGGATCGCGCCCGCAACGGAGGGGCGGAGATTGTCGCGCTGCTCAAAACTGGCAGCGCATACTACGCCCCGGCTGCCGCGACCGCGCAGATGGTGGAAGCAATTGTGCGGGACAAGAAGCGGCTGATTCCGTGTGCCGCGTACTGTGACAAGGAATACGGCGTCGGCGGATACTACGTCGGCGTGCCGGTCATTTTGGGTGCGAAGGGAGTCGAGAAGGTCATCGAGCTGCAGCTCGATCCGCAGGAGAAAGCGGCGTTTGAGAACAGCGTCATCGCGGTCAAATCGCTCGTGAAGACGATGGGCGAACTGATGGCGAAGGCCGCGTAATTGTTGCCGTTGACAGGCTCCCATCCTCTGGCCTAAAACTCCGCACGCTGTCCCTATTCCAGTCCCAGGAAGTGATAGCACGGTCCTTGCAGGGGAAAATCGTTCCCATCCCGCCCCCTCACCCGCCGCCAAATCATGAATCGACTTTTCGCCCCGCCGAAGAAGTCCTCTGTCAGCCGTACTCGCGTGGACCAGGCGGTCATGACCGCTCCCCGCGGCCATTCCACCTACAGCTTGCTGGCGCCGCTGCACTACGAGGCGAATTACGCCTATCCCGTGGTGGTCTGGCTGCACAGCGATGGCGGCGATGAGAAGCAGCTTTTGCGAGTGATGCAGCACATCAGCATGCGGAATTATGTGGGGCTGGGTGTGCGGGGGAGCCTTCCTTGCGAAGGTCGCCGCGGCTACCAGTGGCAGCAGTCGCCGGCGAGCATCATCACCGCCGAAAACCGAGTGCAGGAAGCGATTGCGGCCGCCCAGGCAAAATTCAACGTCAATTCCGACCGCATTTTTCTGGCCGGGCACGAAGCCGGTGGAACGATGGCCTTTCGTCTAGCTCTTCGCAGCCCGCGGAATTATGCCGGGGCCCTGTCCGTCGGCGGGCGATTCCCCCTCGGCCAGATGCCGCTCTTGAACCTGCACAGCCTTCGCGACCTGCCGCTGTTCCTCGCCTACTGCCGCGATAGCGAAACCTACACGGAGGGGGACCTCTGCGACGAGTTGCCCCTCTTTCACGCCGCCGCCCTCAAGGTCGCCATCCGCCAGTACCCTTGCGGCGACGAGCTGACCACGCAAATGCTCGCCGACATGGACGCCTGGATGATGGAGCGCGTGACCGGCGTCCCCAGCCACAGCGAAGAATCCGCCACGGTCAGCCGCGGACAGTGGAATTAGCAGATGGGGTAGGCTTCCAGCCTGCTCCCAAAAGTAGCCGGCGCGCGTTTTTCGGAAATGCAGCGCTCACGGAGTGAGCGGACTACTATTAATCTCTTGACGCCGCACGCGCCATTCAGGTACAAGTCCCCGGTTTTCTTTCGGCCGAGAGAGGCTGCGCATGCGCCAGGAGGGCGCGGCGAAGGGGAAGCACGAATCAAGGACGGTTCCGCGTGGCAAAGGCGCCAGCCAACTCGACTCCCGCTCCGGCAACTCCGACGGTCGCCAAATCGTCGCTGCTGGGGCGAGTGCTTGCGCCGCTGATGACTCTGCGCCAGCAGCCGTTGCGCGCCGCGCTCGTCGGGGTGCCGGTCGCCCTTATCGGCGGGCTGCTGCTGTGGTATTCAGTTTTTTCCGGCAAGAGTGCCGAGAAAGCGACGCTGGAGCGGGCGCTCGAGCAACTCCAGGCCCATGAGTATGCGGACGCCCGTCGCATCGCCGCTGAGGTGCGAATCGGAAAGGACGAGAGCTTCGCCCATGTCGGCGGAGCATTTTTTGTCCTCGGCTGTGTGATGGCCCACGATGCCAAGGAGCATGAAAACGCACGGGAACGGCAGACGCTGCATCTCATTGCGTCGCGATATCTGGAGGAAGCCCGCATACGGGGCATTCCGCCGGGGCATGAAAAAGAGGGGATCCTGTTGCTCGGCCGGTCGCTGCATCACGGCGGCCGCTTTCCCGCAAGCATCCCGGTTCTCAAGGAAGCCCTGGCGCAGAATCCAACCGCGAAGGGGGAGATTCTGTATCTTCTCGCCGATGGGTATCTCCATCTGAGTCCCCCCAAACTGGAGCAAGCGTCCGCCCAGGCCCGTCGTCTGTTGGCCGAAAAGCATCTGCCGCAGGCCGATCGCGACAACGGGCTGCTCCTGCAAGGGAAGATTGCCCTGGCCCAGAAGAAATTTGCCGAGGGACGGCAGGCGCTCGAAAAAATCAGCCCGAAATCAAGCATGCACACCGCCGGCAGGCTGCTTTCAGTCCGGCTGTTGTGTGAGCAACTGCGGGCCGCCGAAGCCAAGCCCGACCCTCAGGACCGCGCCGCGCTCGAGAGCAGCCTGCAGGTTCTCGCCGATCTTGGCAACCGGAGCAGCGTCACTTCTGAGACACGAACTCAAGCCGAGTTCCTCACCGCCGTCTGTCTGGAGTTACTTGGCAAAACACCGGAGACCAGCGCCGCCTATGCTCACGTCCGCAAGATCCGCTTCGGTTCCCCGGAAGCCATTGCCGCCATTTTCCATGAAGCAGACGCGCTGCTGCATGGCGGCAAAACCGAGGATGCGGTTGCGCTCTTCAAACAGGGGCTCGCCGAAGCCGGAACTGCGGAAACCTACTACAACGATTGGCTGCCGAAGGAGGGCCTGGAGATCCGGCTGAAACAAGTACTCGCCTCATTGCTCGCCTCGGACCACTTTGCCGCGGCGGAGTCGCTGGCTGCTTCCCTCACTCCTCTCTTCCCTGAGGAGCAGTCCTATTTCTGGCGCGCTAAGGTGGAGCATGAATGGGGAACACATCTGCTGGCCGAAGGGAGCAATGGCCATTCGCAGGCAGTCGCCTATTCCGGCAGCGAGGCAACGCCACATCACCCGCCCCTGAGCGCTGAGCGCCAGGCCCGCAACCACTTCCGCAAAGCGGGAGCACACTTTGAACGGCTCGCCGAGCTGCGCATCGCCACGCGCTTTTACCTGGACGACCTGATGGACAGCGCGCGGGACTATCTGGCCGGTCAGTCCTATACGCGGGCCATCCTCGTGTTCCGCAGGTTCCTGAACGAGGACCCCAGCAATGGCCAGGAGGAGGCACGCGTCGGTTTGGGGGAGGCATTACTCGCCGCCGGCCAGACGGACGAGGGACTGAAGACTCTGGACGAGGCCATCACGGCCGCGCCGCGCCATCCGGCCACGTACCGGGCCCGCTATCTGGCCAGCCTGGGCTATGAAGAGGCGGGTAAAGTTACGCAGGCCCGACAGCAACTCAGCGACAATCTTTACAATTTCTCCCTCACGCCGAGCAGCAACGACTGGCGTGATTCCATCTTCCTGCTCGGGCGGCTGGTTTATCACCAAGCCTTGGCCCACGAAGCCAAGTGCCGCGACCTGGGGGTTAATCTGGCAAATCCTGAGCTGCGAAAACCGGGGCTAACAGAACTGGCAACCGCGGCAGGGCTATTTCAGGAAGCCGCCCGCATCCTGGACGAGGCCATCGAGCGTTATCCGTCCGCTCCGCAAGCCATGGAGGCCCGCTACTTCCTCGCGGATGCCCATCGTCAGGCCGCTCGCTGGCCACGGAAGCGCCTGGAAGAGACGGCCGTTGAAGCAACTCGCGCCGCGCTCACCCGCGAGATGCAAGCGGATCTCTCCTCCGCTCTCAAGGAGTTTACGCTGCTGATTGAGAAACTGAGCGTGGACCATGAGGGCGCCGCCGGGAAAGAAGACGAGCGGGCCATTTTGCGCAACAGTTACTTTGCCCGGGCCGATGTCCTGTTCGACCAGGGAAAGCTCGATGAGGCCCTGGCCGCTTACTCAGCCGCCACCAGCCGCTATCAGCATGAGCCAGAGGCGCTGGAAGCGTATGTGCAAATCGCGGCCTGCTTCCGCCGCCTGGGCCGGATGGACGAAGCTCGCGGCACGCTGGAGCAGGCCCGCGTGGTGCTGGCCCGTATGAAGCCCACGGCGAACTTCACCCAGACCACTCCTTACACACGCGACGAATGGACGCGGCTGTTGACCTGGCTCAGCGCCTTATAGATGCAACTTACCATGGAATCCCAGCGCCTTGCCCAACTCGCCCTTTGCAAGCTGCAAGTCCTGCAGCTCTTGCGGCGACTGGCTGCGCAGCAACTGGAAGTCATCACGGGGGGCGATTTGAGCAATCTCCTCAAGTTACTTGCCGCCAAGCAGTCGGTGATGGACCAGTTAGCCAAGGTGGAGCAGCAGCTCGACCCGTTTCGCGGACAGGACCCGGAGACCCGCGACTGGCCCTCCACTGCCGCCCGCGAGTCGTGCCAGCAGAACGTGGAAGCCTGCAACGAGCTGCTGAGCGAAATCATGCGGCTGGAGAAGCAAGGGGAGATGGAGATGGTGCGTCGCCGGGACGATGCGTCCCTGCGCCTGGATGGAATGCATGGGGCGAGCGAGGCCCGCCACGCCTATGTCGCCGCGGCTGCCGCCACGGGTCTGGATTTGAGCACGGAGGGTTAAGATGACCGTCATTGACAACCGACTCGCCGACGCGGACATGCAGACAATTCTGTCGGCGTGGAATGAGGCCACGGACCGGCTCCGCCAAACGCACGAGACGCTTCGGGAAGAAGTCCGCCGCCTGACCGACGAGCTGGAAATCAAGAACCGCGAATTGGCGCGCAAAAATCGGCTGGCCGACCTGGGGCAGATGGCCTCGCACGTGGCCCACGAAGTCCGCAACAGCCTCGTCCCCATGAAGCTGTACCTCAGCCTCCTCAGCCGGCGACTGGCGGACGACTCCGGGAGCCAGGACATTTTCGAAAAGGTCACCGCCGGCTTTGTCGCCCTGGAAGCGACCGTCAGCGACCTGCTGAACTTCTCCGCCGAGCGAGACCCGCAGCGGCGGCCGGTGGACGTGGAATCGCTGCTGAACGAAGTCTTTGAAACGTTCGCCCCGCAACTCGACGCTCAGAGCATCGTCACGCATATCGATGTCGATCCGGAAGCTTTGATCATCGCCGACCCGGACATGCTGCGGCGGGCCATTGTCAACCTGGTGCTCAACGCCCTGGACGTGATGCCCGGCGGCGGCGAACTGGTGATGACCGCCTGTCAAACCCGCCGTGGATTGGAAATTGAGGTCGCCGACAGCGGGCCGGGAATCACGGTTGGCGCTTTGCCGCGGCTGTTTGAGCCGTTCTTCACGACGAAGGGAGCCGGCACCGGACTGGGCCTGGCGATTGTCGAACGCATCGCCGCTGCTCACGGGGGCATCGTCTATGCCGCCAATTGTCCCGAAGGGGGCGCCGCGTTCACACTCTGTCTGCCAAATAAAATCACCGCCTCGCTACTGAGGGCTACCGTATGAATCACTCCAAGCGAACTCCTTTGACCGGACATGTTCTGGTGGTGGACGACAACACGCGAGCCCGCCAGTCGATGGCGGACGTGCTGCGAGCGGCCGGGCACGAAGTGCAGGCCTGCGCCAGCGCGATGGAAGCCCTGAAGCAACTGGAAAAGAACAGCTTTGATGTGATCATCACGGACTTGCAGATGCCGGGGATGAACGGGCTGGAGTTCATCCGGGCGATTGAAGAGCGGAAAGTGGATTCGCAGGTGGTGATGGTCACGGCGTTTGCCTCGGTCAGCTCCGCGGTGGAGGCGATGCGGCACGGGGCCTTTGATTACATCGAAAAGCCGTTCGACGTGGAGCAATTGGAACAGCTCGTCGAGCGGGCGCTGCGGCAGGCGGAGCAGGAAGGGAAGCGTTCCAGCGTTCCCGCCGTGAGCGCCGCCTGGCAAGGAATGATGATTGGCGAGAGCCGCGGGATGCGGACGCTGCGGGAGCGCATCGCCCAGGCCGCGCCGACCGACGAGACGGTCTTGATCATTGGCGAGAGCGGCACCGGGAAGGAGCTCGTCGCCCGCTGCCTCCATGCCGCCAGCCGGCGAAGCGGGCGGGCGCTCGTCAGCCTTAATTGCCCCGCACTTTCGCCGCAACTCATGGAAAGCGAGCTGTTCGGGCATGAAAAGGGAGCGTTCACCAGCGCGGACGCTCCCCGCGTCGGACGGTTCGAGCTGGCTGAAGGGGGCACCATCCTGCTGGACGAAATCACCGAGATCGCCCAGCCGCTACAGGCGAAATTGTTGCGAGTATTGCAGGAGCGGACCTATGAGCGGGTCGGCTCCAGCGAATCGAAGCGGACCGACGTGCGGGTGGTGGCGACGACGAACCGAGACATTCGCAAGGAAGTGGCTGAAGGTCGGTTCCGACAGGACTTGTACTATCGTTTGGCCGTGGTGCCGGTCACGGTGCCGCCGCTACGGGAGCGGAAGGAAGACGTGCCGCTGCTCATCGAGCATTTTCTCGGCGTTTCGGCCGGGCGGATGCAGAAGAGCCCCTGCGAGCTGGAACCCGCCGCGCTGGATTTGCTGTGTCAGTACAACTGGCCCGGAAACGTCCGCGAGCTGGAAAACCTGGTAACGCGGGCCAGCGTCCTGTCCGCCGGGCGGCCGGTTCAAGCGGACGACCTGCGGCACTGGCTGATTGACCCCGATGGTTCCCTGTCGCAACTCACGGACTCTTCGCCCGCTCCATCGCTCACGGCCGGTATGAAGCTGGAAGACATGGAGCGGCGGCTGATTGAAGCAACCTTGGAGCGATATGAAGGTCATCGGGCCAAAGCGGCCCAGGCTTTGGGCATCGGCATCCGCACCCTTTCCAACAAACTGCGGCAGTACGGCTATGCACCGCGGACGAGAGCGTTTGCGAAAGCAGCGTGAGGGGAGAGGGGGCTGGGGGCTGGGGGCTGGGAACTCGGGACTCGGGAGGAAGCGGCAGGAATTGCCGATTGGTCTGGCAGAATTGGCCGAACGGCAAAGATATGAAGGAGTCACGTTCGCGAGCTTAACTCGATGATCGAAACAGCCAACGCTACCCATTTCGCGTATTACACGGTATTTACGACTGCCAGCAGCAATTTATTCACATCACTGAACGCGACAAGTTGGAGAATCCAGGCACACTACTTGCAAATGCCTCTGCCCCAGCCCCCAGTCCCTAGCCCCCAGCCCCGGTTTTCTGATGTTGCCTAACCTCTTCACTTCCACGAACATCCCCGCCCTGGGCGAAGTGCTGAACTTCGCGCAGGCCCGGCATGGCGTGCTGGTCGGAAACCTGGCGAACATCAACACGCCCGGTTATCACGTGCGCGATTTGTCGGTGGAGACGTTCCAGCAGAAACTCAAGGAGGCGATGAGTCCGTCGCGGTCTCCAGGCGAGCCAATCTCCCCCGGGATTTCACAGTCGGAGCCGGGGGACCCGATGCGGCAGGTGCGTGAGACACTGACCAACGTACTGTACCACGACGACACGAACATCGACCTGGAAAAGCAAACCGCCGAGATTACGAAGAACCAGTTCCTGCACAACTTTGCCCTGACTGTGATGACCGACCAGATGACGCTGTTGCAAACGGCCATCAGCGAGCGAGTTTAAGCGTGGGATAAATACGGGACGCGGAGCGTCCAAGACGTGCGTTCCCACGCAGAGCGTGGGAACGAGGAATAGGAAGGAACCTAAACCATGATGTCCGCCCTCGATATCAGCACCAGTGCCCTCGTCGCGCAGCGGGTGCGGATGGATACGGTTTCCAGCAATCTGGCGAACATGTCGTCGCTGACGCGAAACGCGAACGGCGAGATGGAGCCGTACCAGGCGAAGTATCCGATTTTTCAGACGGACGAGACGATTGCCACCTCGCAGGGAGCCACGGGGGTGAAGGTCGCCTCGATTGAGACCGAGAAGGTCGAGCCCCTCTACCGTTGGCAGCCGGACCATCCGTACGCGATCAAGGAAGGGCCGAAAAAGGGATACGTGGCGTACCCCAAGGTGAACATGATGGCCGAGATGGTGGATGCCCTCGTTGCCTCGCGGGCCTATGAGGCAAACATCGGGGCGATGGAGATTACCAAGAACATGGCCACGCAGTCACTGAGGATTCTGGCATAAACGTAGCCGCACGCGGTCTCGCGTGCCGGCTGAAGAAGCGGACACGCGGGCCGCGTGTCGCTACGAGGAGAAAGCCCATGACCCCCATCACCAGCCTGCAAACACCACTGCCGATTACTCCTCCGAGCGGGCCGCTCAACCTCGCTCAGCCGGCAATTGGCCAGCAGCCATTCAAGAGCTTTTTGATGGAGTCGCTCGGCCAGGTGAACTCCATGCAGCAGGATGCGGACAAAGCGGTGCAGCAGCTCATTACCGGCGGGGACGTCAATCCGGCGGAGGTGTTGACGACCGTGCAAAAGGCGGACATGTCGTTCCGGATGATGCTGCAGATTCGCAACAAACTGGTAGCGGCCTTCCAGGAAGTGAACAACATCAGGATTTAGCGCAAGAAAGGGGTCGGGAGTAGTTTTCGCGGCGAAAACCCCTCCCGACCCCCTTAGCGATATGACGGGATTCCACGGATGGACTTCATCAACAAAGCCTGGACGCAGATTGCCGACGTCTTCAAGGGCCTCACGCCGGGAACCCGCATTGCGGCGGGACTGCTCGCGGCGGGGATTGTCGTAGGCCTGTTCTATCTCTTCCAGTACCAAGCGGCTGGCGGCAATGAGTTTCTGCTCGGCGGCCGGCCGTTCGTGGGCGAAGAGTTGACCAAGGCGGAGGCGGCTTTCGCCAAGGCGGGTCTGAAACAATCGGAAGTGGTGGAAGGGGGCCGAATCCGCATCCCGCATGGCAAGAAGGACCTGTATTTGGCGGCTCTGGGGGAAAGCAACGCCCTGCCCGCCGACTTCTACAAGTATCTCGACGAAGCCGCGGCCAGCGACAATCCGTTCTCGTCCAGCAAGTCTCTCGATTTCAAACGCTCCAACGCCAAGCAGAAGGAGTTGGCCCTGATCATCAGCCGCATGAAGGGAGTTGCTTCCGCGACAGTGCAGTACGACGAGGCGGTGAAGGGAGGGCCACGGGGAGAGAAATTCAAGACCGCGATGGTCGCCATCAAGCCTATGGCGGGGGAGCTCGATGAGAACCAGGTGAAGGCCATTCGCAGCATTGTGGCGAGCGCCTACGCGGGGCTCGACAAGAACAGCATCAGCATCACGGATACGGAAAGCGGGCATACGTATGGCGGAGTGGGAGCGGACGGGAAATCCGCCGATGGCGAAAGCTTGTATGCGGCTTCCAAGGCGAGGTTCGAGGCAACGTGGAAACAGAAGATTCACGACCAGTTGCGGTGGATTCAGAGCGCGATCGTGAACGTGAACGTCGAGCTCAGCCCGGAACTGGAAACGACAACGCAAGAGGTCAAGCTCGACACCAAGCCGGTGGCCGTCGAAAGCTCCGCCACGAACAAGGAGACGACGACGAAAAATGGCGGCACGGGAGGGCGACCTGGCGCTGCGCCAAACGGCGTGACGGGACAGGGCAACTCGCCGCTGGCACTGACGCAGGAAACGACTGGCTCCGAGTCAACAACGAATGAAACCACGGAGAAAAGCCGCAATCAGCCCGGCTTCACCGTCACTGGCAGCACCACGCCCGGCCTGGTTCCCACGAAAGTTACCGCCGCCATCTACATTCCAGCCAGCCATTTCGTCAACGTCTGGAAAAAGCTCAATCCCGTCGTCGCCGGTCAGCCGGCGAAGGAGCCGGATGCGGCCCAGATCGATCAAATCAAGCAGAGCCAACTGAAGGGGATTCAGGAAACGGTTCGCAATCTCCTGCCCTCGGTCGTGCAAGGGACCAACCAGTATCCGCATATCACGGTTGACACTTACGAAGATATTCCAGCCGCTCCGATTGTGGCTCCCACGTTCATGGCCCAGGCGATCGATTACCTCGGCGAAAGCTGGCGGACCATCGGGATGATCGCGGTGGGCCTGGTTTCGCTGGTGATGCTGCGGGGGATGATTCGCGGCGCTGCTCCCGCGCCCATTCCCGCGTCGGAGACGGTGGTAGCGCCGCGGATCGCGGCCGAGGAAGAGGACGAAGAAGAACCGCAAGTGGCGAGCGTGCTGCGGCGGAAGTTTGATGCCAGTGGCCCGAATCTGAAACAAGAGCTGCAGCTGCTGGTGAAAGAAGACCCGGATGCAGCAGCGGCGATCCTGCGTAACTGGATTGGAGATGCGGCGTGACGAACATCGCGATTCGCAAAGCGGCGATCCTCATTTCCACGCTCGATAACGCGAGCGGCGATGCCCTGCTGGAGCAGATGGACCCGGAGGTGGCTCAGCGGGTCCGCAATGCGCTGATGGAGCTGGAGGAAATTCCCGAAGGGGAGCAGCAGCAGGTGATCGCGGACTTTATGAGGCGCGGCTCGGGGGGTGAAGACAGTGGCGTGGAGTTTGATCCCGCGCTGGCCCGGCGGCTGGAGGAGGAATTGCCGCAGGCATTCCAAGCGAATGAACCGCCGTTTCAGTTTCTGCGCGACGCGGAGCCTTCGCTGTTGGCGGCGTATCTGGAGAAAGAGCATCCGCAGACCGCAGCCGTGGTGATTTCGCATCTGGCCCCGGAACAAGCGGCTCAGGTACTCGAACAAATGCCGCCCGAAGTCAGCACGGAAGCGCTGCGGAGGATGGCATGGCTGGATGAGCTGTCGCCGGAGATAGTTCGGGACGTGGAACGCGAGATCCAAGCCGCTCTGCTGCCGAAGATGCGACGGCCGGAGAAGCGCCGGGCCGGCCTCGCCAGCGTCCATGCAGTTCTTTCCGCCGTTGGAGGCTCTCTGCGTGGCGAACTTCTGGGCCGGCTGGCGGAACAGGACCAGCAACTGGTACGGCAACTCGGATACGGCGGGCGGCCGGAAGTGAGCCCATTCCAGTATCGGCTGGAGCCGCCGCCGCTGCTGGAAACAAATGCCTCCACCCAAGATGAGACGGCAGCCGAGGAGTTTGAAGAGTTGTTTTCTCTCGACGACCGCGACTTGCGGCGAGTCTTTGCCGCGGCAGCGATACCGGTGCTGGTACTGGCTCTGACGGGCGCGGACGAGAAATTCACGCTTCGCATCCTGGGCCAACTGTCGCCGCGGGAAGCCGACGTCCTGAAACAACGCTTGACTCATCCCGGTCCGCTGCGTTTGCGGGACATCGAATCCGCCCAGCAGGAAATCGTGCGACTGGCCCACATGCTGGCCGGCCGCGGCGAAATCAACCTCACGAGTCGCACCTTTGCCGCGGCAGTCTAACCCAAGCCCGAACCACCAGAACCGTCCTCCATGGCAGGAATCATCAAAGCCGGCAGTCCACGAACGACCTCGCATCAGGCGGGTGGCGTGGCGTTCAACTTTGCCGACATGGGGAGCACGTACCTGACCAAGGTGCAGGGCGAGGCCAACAAGATTATCGAAGAGGCCCGGACCGAGGCCGTGAAGATTCGCAAAGAGGCCGCCGAAGAGGGGCGCCGCGCCGCGATGCAAGCGGTGGAAGCGACGCTCCGCGGCAAAGTGGAGCAGCAACTGCAAACCATTGTGCCGGCGCTTAAGCAGGCGGTGCAATCCGTCCTCGACGCTCGCCAGGCCTGGCAGCGGCACTGGGAGCAGCACGCCCTGAAGCTCTCCACCGCCATCGCCAGCCGCATCGTCCGCCGGGAGGTGCAGCGCGTGCCGCTGATCACCGTGGAATTGGTTCGCGAGGCGCTGCAGCTTGCCGCCGGCAACGAGCGGATCACGCTGCGACTCCATCCCACCGACCATGCAACGCTGCAAGACCACATTACCAAATTGACGGCGGAAATGAACTCGCTGGCGGAAACGCGGGTCATCGCCGACCCCGCCATCACCGCCGGCGGCTGCCGCGTGGATACGGAGTTCGGCTCTATCGACCAGCAGCTGGAAGCCCAACTCGCCCGGATCACCGAGGAACTGCTCGCGTAAGTCCATGCCATGTACGACCCTGCTTCCCAACTCGCGACCATCATGCCGACCGGCCTGACCGGCAGCATCGTCCGCACGGAAGGGCTGACCGCCGCGGTGGCGGGCTTTCCCGCGCCGGTCGGAGCGCTCGTCGAGATTGAGCGGCAAGCGGGTCGGCCTATCGAGGCGGAGGTCATCGGCTTTCGTGACTCGACGACGCTGGTTTACCCGCTCGGCGAAATGACCGGTGTGCGGCATGGCAATCGCGTGCGTCTCACACGGACTTCGCGCACGCTTCGCGTCGGCACGGAACTGCTGGGCCGCGTCATCGACGCCCGGGGCAAAGCCATCGACGGCAAGCCGGAGCCGCTGCTGACCGAGCGAGTCCCGCTCACCCGCAAGCCGCCAGCAGCTATTGACCGGCCGCGAATCGACCGGGCTCTTTCGACCGGCGTGCGGGCCATCGATAGCCTGCTGACCTGCGGCGTCGGCCAGCGGCTGGGGATCTTTTCGGGCGCGGGAGTGGGAAAAAGCGTGACGCTGGGAATGATGACTCGCTACACGTCGGCCGATGTGATTGTGATCGGCCTGATTGGCGAGCGCGGCCGCGAGGTGAACGAATTCATCGAGCGGGACTTGGGGCCGCAAGGTCTGGCACGCAGCGTGGTGATCGTCGCCACCAGCGATGAGCCGGCTCTGGTGCGAGTGCAGGCGGCGCAGACGGCGACGGCGGTGGCGGAGTACTTCCGCGATGCCGGCAAGAATGTGCTGCTGATTATGGATTCGCTCACGCGGTTCGCCCTGGCCCAGCGGGAAATCGGCCTGGCTGCCGGCGAGCCGCCGACGACCCGCGGCTATCCCCCCAGCGTCTTCGCCATGTTGCCTCGGCTGGTGGAGCGGGCAGGGAGAAGTTCGCGCGGCAGCATCACGGCGCTGTACTCGGTGCTGGTGGAAGGGGACGACACCACCGAGCCGGTCGCCGATACGGTCCGCGGCCTGCTCGACGGCCACATCATCCTCTCCCGGAAGCTGGCGGCCCAGTCGCATTACCCCGCCATCGACGTGCTGGAGAGCATCAGCCGTCTGTTTCAAGACATTGTGCCGACCGAGCAACGAACCGCGGCCCAGACCGTCCGCGAATTGTTGGCGGCCTACAAGGACCACGAAGACCTGATCTCGATCGGGGCCTACCGCAGTGGCGCTAATCCCACGGTCGACATGGCGATTGCCATGCGCGACGAAATCAATAAGTTCCTGCGCCAAAATGTCACCGACGGTTGCACGGTTGAATCCGCGAGGAAAGAGCTGGTGGCGCTGGCACAACGATGTGTGGCGTCGCGAAAACCGATTCCTGTAACTCCAGTAGCAAAAAGGTAACCTTGAATGACGAAACTCGAATGACGAATGGCGAATGAAGGACTCGTGTCCCTCATTCACTCGCCATTCGGAATTCGTCATTCGAATTTCTCCACCCCCTATGTTCCGCTTCCGCCTCCAAACCGTCCTTCGACTTCGCATCGCCGAGCGCGATGAGCGGCGTGGCGAGCTTGCGAAAGCTTTGCGGGCGGCGGAGATCCTGCAAGAGCGGCGGCAGCAACTCCTGGAGGACATGAAAGACAACCAGGAGTTGGCCCGCAAACTGGCGGAGCCAGGCAAGGCAAACATTGACCGCATCCTACAGACCCACCGATACGAAGCGATTTTGAAAGGGACGCTGGCGCAGCTCGTGACGCAAGAAAAACAGGTCGCCGCGGAAGTCGACCGCCGCCGGCAGGCGCTGACGGAGGCGGACCGCCAGGTGCGAGTCCTGGAAAAGCTCGAAGAGCGGAAACGCGAAGAGCATGTTCGCGGCGAGCTGCGACAGGAAATGAAACAACTGGATGAAGTCGCGGCGGTGGCGTTCATTCGCCGGCGGAGCGAACAGCACGAGGAGGCCGCGCCATGAAAATCGTCCGCATGCTGGGAATCGGCCTGCTCTGCTTCTGCGTGGCCACGGTGCTGGCGCAAGTAGTGGTTGTGGCCATGCTGTGGTGGAAAGGCACTTTCAGCGATGACCGTTTGGTCGCCATGTTCGCCGCCCTGCACGGCATCCATCCGGAAACACCTGGCG
This sequence comes from Pirellulaceae bacterium, assembly GCA_051004015.1. GTDB lineage: Bacteria > Planctomycetota > Planctomycetia > Pirellulales > Pirellulaceae > SXOA01. Next base: position 22,171 of record JBPCKT010000094.1, read on the forward strand.
CTGCTTCCCCGGCAACCGCGAAGGACGGGCACCTCCACGAGCAGCCGTCGCTCGCGGAGATCTCCAAAGAGCGGCTCTTGGCGAGCCTGGATTTGAGCCTGCGGGAGACGACGCTGGAGAAATCGCTGATGGACCTCAGAACGCTGGAGCAGCAAATCGCCACCGAGAATGAACGGTTGAAGCATTGGCAGGAGGGGATGGATAAGAGAATCGAACGGGCTGTGACCACCGTGCTCGATTCGTCGCTGCTGGAATTGCAGCAGACGCTGATGGCCATCAGCCCCAAGCAGGCGAAGGAGCAGATTCTCAAGATGCTGGAGACCATACCGGCGAGTGAGGGGACGCAGGCCGTGGGGGACACGCGAGCCATGAATGACGTGGTCCGCATGCTGAAGGCGATGCCGCTGGATAAGCGAAAGAAAATCCTGGCGGAGTTCAAGTCCGCACAAGAGAGCGAGAAGCTGGCCGACATCCTCCGCGAGATTCGGCTGAGCCCGGTGGTGGAAACGCTGCGGGATTCACCGAATCAGCTCGAAGGGAACGAAACCAAACGGTAAGCCGCACCAGGTGCGGAAGTCAGGAAGACACTTATGACTCCCAGTAGTTCCGACCGCGCTCGCACGATGTCGCCGCTCGACATCTTCGGCCTGGTGCCGCATCCGCCGATGCCAGCCGCCCAGCCGTTGCAGGCCTTTGAGGCCGTGCTGAACAACGCGACCATGCCAGGTAAGACAGCGTTTCACCGGCAGCCGGCGGAACGAACCTCCGCCGAGCGGCCGGCAAAAGAGCCGGACGCTCACGCTGACAGCGCCGCGGAAAAATCTACTGGCGCGGCTCGAAAAAAGCAGCAGGCCAAAGCGGCCCCATCGAGTGGGCCGCACCGAAAGGCCGCTGACGAGAAGTCGACTGACGAATCGCGCGAGGATTCGCCGACTGCCCCGCCGGCAAGCGACTCGTCCCAGAGTACCCCGCAACCGCAAGAGGCGCCGGAAGCTCAAGACGAGACCGGGGAAGCAGGAACGCAAGTAGACCCCACCAGTGCGGAAGGTTTGATCGACCAAGGCGATGCTGCTCCGCAGATCGTGTCCATTGCCGAGCAAATTCTCATCGCGCCGCTGCCGCCGATTTCGCCAGGCGAAACGCATCCCCCTGCCAGCGCCGGGCCCCGTGACGAAGGCACCCAGCAGGTCACCAAGGCGGAATTGAATCCGACTCAGCCAGCGCTCTTGCGTGACGAGGCAATTCCCCCCAGCGAGTACGCTGCCCCGATTCCTGGAAACGGCCCGCTTTCCCGGGCGGAACCCGGACAGGATTCTCCCGCTGCCGCAGATCCCGTCACCCTCATCGACGGCCAAATGGCGACTGAGGAAATCCAGCCGGCGGAGCCTGTTGGCAATAGCGGCGAAAAACAGGACGGCTCCCGTGAGAACGAAGAACCGCCACGAAAGTTGGAAGACGTAGCGCCTCCAGCACTTCCCGACATCGAAGCACATAGGAGCCAGGAAGTACAAAACGCGGCCACCGCTCCGCCACCGCCGACCGATGCTCCTTCGTCCCCGACGACCGATGCTCCTTCGTCCCCGAAGGACGCCCCACCGACGCCACAAGCCACCTCGCAGCCGACAACCGGAGTGCAGCCGTCCCCGAATCGGCTGCCGCAACATGTCCTCACCCGGTCCGAAGCTCATCAGGGACACAATCCAGCTCCGGTGCCGGTGGATAGCGCCCGCTTTCTCAGTCGCGTGGCTAAGGCCTTCCTGTCCGCCCAGCAGCGGGACGGGGAAGTCCGCCTGCGGCTCAGCCCGCCGGAACTCGGCTCGCTACGTTTGCAAATCAGCGTGCAAGATGGCGTGATGGTGGCCCGCATGGAAACGGAGACGGAGGCAGCCAGATCGTCGCTCGTGAACAATCTGCCGGCGCTCCGGGAACGGCTGGCGGAACAAGGCGTCCGCATCGAGCGTTTTGACATCGACCTGATGCAGCGCCCGCCCACCGGCACCCCGGACCGTCCCAGCGACCCCCAGCAGCAGCACGAGCCGGAGCCGCTGCGCTTGTTGCGGACGCAAAGCGCGGTCTCGGAAGTACCCAAGACTGCAGCGCCGGCCAACAACTGGAATGGCCAGGGCCGGCTGAACGTGATTATTTAATTGGAACATGACGGAGGGGCTGGGAAGCCCATCCAACGAATACCAACACAAGGAAGTGACATGGCTACCGTCTCTCCCGTTAGCAGCGGCTTGCCCGCGAGCTCGACCAGTGGCAAGAATAAGCCGAACGACCTGAAGGACCTGGAGATCGACCAGTTTCTGCAACTCATGATTGCCGAGCTGACGAACCAGGACCCGCTCAATCCGATGGACAATACGCAGCTGGTCCAGCAGATCGGCGAAATCCGGCAAATTTCGGCCACGACCCAGCTCTCCGAATCCTTGCTGTCCGTGCAGGCCGGGCAATCCCTCACCACGGCCAGCTCCCTGATCGGCAAGAAGGTTACTGCGCTCACCGCTGACAATCAAAATGTGGTTGGCGTGGTCGACAAAGTCACCGTCGACGTCGATCCAAAAAACGCCGACAAGCGAACTTACAACGTCCACATCGGCGACAAAAGCGTGGCCCTCAAAAACGTCCGCGAGGTCCAGCCGTAATACCGCTGTAAGACACGTCCACGGAAAACACGCCCACGCAAAGCCGTGGGCGTGCCATCCCTTTAGAACCCCACACTCCCGCCTTTTTCCCACCCGCAACTTTCAAGGAATGAATCATGGGCCTCGCCTCTTCCCTCACCACCGCTTTGACCGGGATGTCCGCCGCGGAAACGCAGGTCGACGTCGTCGGCAATAACCTGGCCAATTCGCAGACCGTCGGCTTCAAGGAATCGCGTAGCGTCTTCGCCACGCAATTCTTGCAGACGTACAGCATTGGCTCCGGCCCAACGGCCGCCAGCGGCGGCACCAACCCGCGGCAGACGGGACTGGGTACCCGCGTGGCGGAAATCACGCAGAAGTTCAATCAGGGGACGGTGGAAATCAGCTCCAGTCCGTCCGACCTCGCCATCCAGGGGGATGGCTTTTTCATGGTGGAGGATTCCAGCGGGGCCCGTCTCTTCACGCGTAACGGCCAGTTCAAAACCAATGCCGATAACGAGCTGGTGACCGTCACCGGAAACCGCCTGCTGGGCTACGGCATCAACGACGATTTCGAGCTGCAGACGACCACGCTCACCGCGCTGCAGATTCCGCTCGGCACGGCGGCCACGGCCCAGGCCACGCAAAATGTGTTGTTGCAAGGGGTGCTGACGCCTTCCGGCGACGTCGCCGACACCGCCGGCGTGATTGAAAGCGACACACTCGGCGATTCCGTGGTGCCCCGCGCGGATGTGTCGGGGGTCACGATCGGCGCGGCTGCGACTCTCGATCCCTCCGCCATCACCTTCGGCACTGCCGAAGGAGCCGGCGGCACCCATGCGGAAGGGGCGGTCTATCGCTATCGTTTTGCCTTTGTCGATGCCAGCGGCACGGAAGGACCGCCGTCCACCGAGCTCTCCCTCACGGTCCCGGCGGGGGACACGCTGGCCAACAACTCGATCGTGGTGAACAACTTGCCTGGGGGCGGCGGCGAGTACTCGCAAATCAACATCTATCGTACCGCGGCAGGCGGCTCGGCGTTCTTCCGACTGGCCACCGCGGCCGCCGGCGGTAGCTACACGGACACCAATACGCCGCTCTCCGCCACGCCCCTGGATACCACCGTTCTCAATGGCAACTACAGCTACCTGGTCACCTACGCCAGAACGGGCGAACAGGAAAGCCGCCCCAGCATCCTGCTCGGCCCGCAGAACGTCATCAACGGCCGCATTCATCTGCAAAACCTGCCGACGCCGCCGGTGCCGCCCCCCGGCGCGGGTTATCCCGCCTATGACCAGATTCGCATTTATCGCAACCTGGCATCCGACGCTAGCCAGTTCTACCTCGTGGCCCAAGTCAACCCGGGCGATTCCTACACCGACTCCCGCTCCGATATCCAGATTTCCGATCTCGCCGTGCCAGGCAACCAGCAGATCGATCTGGATGGTCCCAAGCTCGCTTCCACCACGCTGCTGACCAACGTCATCAAACGGAGCGGCCTGGATTACGAGCAGCTCTTTCAGCTCGGCACGCTCGAATTCACCGGCCGCAAAGGGGAGCGGGCACTCGGCACGCAGACGATGACCGTTTCAGCCACGTCCACCGTGCAGGATCTGATGGACTTCATGCAGGAATCGCTGGGAATTCAAACGACGCTCGACGACCCGCAAAACCCCCTCCCCGGCTCGGTGAACAACATCACCGGAGAAACGGGCACGCTCAGTCCCGGCGGCGCAATCAATAGCGGAAAGATTCGTTTCGTTTCCAACAACGGCGTGCATAATGCCGTCGAGGTCGACCTCTCCGCCTTCCGCATGACTGACGCCACCGGGACGGTGACGAATCCCAACCTTGGCTTTGGCGAGTTGCAAGAGGCGCAGGGACAGAGCGCCGTCGCCGACTTCATCGCCTACGACACCCTGGGCATCCCCCTCAACGTGCGACTGACGACGGTGCTGCAGGAAACCACGGACTCGGCCACCATCTACCGCTGGTTCGCCGATTCCACGGACAACAGCCCGCTCAGCGGAGCCGATATCTCCGTGGGCACGGGTCTGATTACGTTCGACGGGCAGGGCAACTTCGTCTCCAGCACGAACGACCAGGTGACGATCGAGCGGCGAAACATCCCGTCCACGGACCCCCTGCAATTCACCCTGGATTTCACGGCCATTTCCGGCCTCTCCCAGGACACGGCGACCCTGGCGGTGTCGCGGCAGGACGGTTCGAGCGCCGGAACATTGACGAGCTTTATCATCGGGGAGGATGGCACCATCCGGGGCGTTTTTACCAACGGCGTGACGCGCGACTTGGGCAAGGTCCGCATGGCCCGCTTCTCCAATCCGGTCGGCCTGGTGCAGCGCGGCAATAACAACTTTGGCCAAGGCGTGAATAGCGGACTTCCCATCGAAGGGGACCCAGGCGAGAGCGGCATGGGGTCCATCGTGGCCGGTGCGGTCGAGCTCTCCAACACCGACATCGGCAAGAACCTCATTGACCTCGTCCTGGCCACCACCCAGTACCGGGGAAACGCCCGCGTCATCACCGCCGTGCAACAACTGCTGGATGAACTGCTGAACCTCAGTCGGTAAGTATTTAATCATCGTCGTACGGCCTTTGTAATACGTACGATGTACGCAGTACTCAGTACTCGGCACTCAGTACCCCGAGCCGGGCAGGCGGCTACCGTGCGGTCGTCTCACCAAACGGATTTTCAAAGTCCTTCATCACGGTTTCCAGCGGCGGGGTTGCGCTGGAAGGGGCGACAGGGATGTCCGTCTCTTCGGGAAGGACGTGGGCGGCAAGTGGCTCGGATGTGAACTCGTCGGTCGAGATGGAGTCATCGGGCCGGACGACGATGCGCTGGGTGGAGATGGCGACGACGACGATCCGGGTGCCGGGTTCGATGGCCATTCCGTCGCTGACGGCGTCGTAGCTCTTGCGGTCCACCTCCACCACGCCGCCGGGCATCATCAGGCTCTTGGCCAGGCCGTGTCTGCCCACGAGGTGCTGCATGCCGCGGTAGGCCTCGGTTTCCGGCAGCACTTCGTCGGGGCTTTCGGGGCGCTGGATGAGGATCATCCGGCCAATCGGCGTCTCGGGCCAGTATTTGACCGCCAGGATGCAAGCCGTGGGAACGATCACCAGCACCGCGATGAAGGTGGCGATGCCGTAGACCGGCCCCGCCATGAACGCCAGCACGATGGCGCCCACAAACGACAAAGCCGCCAGCACCCCTAGCGTGCCGCTGGAAGGGACGAAGAATTCCAGCGCCAGGAAAATGCAGCCGGCGAGGAGGAGGACGAGAGCCCAGAGGAGGAAGGACATAGGTCAGGAGTCAGGGGATTGGGGACAGCGGAAAGCGGAAAGCGGAAAGATCCGCTTCGTCGTCGTCTGCCCTCTAACCGCTCCGCTCTCATTCGGCGGTTCTTACCAGCACGCGGCTGCCAAGCACCTCCGCAACATACACTGCCGCCCCCTTGGGAATCAAATCCCCATCGCTGATGACGTCCACTACTTCGTCGCCGAAGCGAGCCTTGCCCGAGGGGGTGAGCTGCGTGGTGGTGATGCCGCGCTTGCCGGAGAGGTGTCCCCAGGCCACCAGTGCTTCTTTCCGCTGGATTTCCTCGAGCTGCTCCCCTTCCGGCGGCGGCAGGAGCATGCGGTTGAAATAGGGAGTGTGGGGGAGGAAGCGGCGAATGACCCCGATGGAAATGACCCCTCCCGCCGCCCCGGCCGCAACCATCAGCAGCGACACCGGCAGCTGCCGCATCTGGTAGGCGTTATTGGGAAAGATGAACGTCTGGCTGGCGAGCAGGATGGAAATCACAATCATCACTCCCCCGCCAATGCCGAAGATGCCCGTTCCTGGCACCACGAACAGCTCGACGCACAGGAAGGCAACCCCCGTGGCAAACAGCAGAATCTCCAGCCAGCCCGCCGTGCCGTGCAGGAATTGCGACCAGAAATATAGGACGAAGCAGACGGCCGAGATGAACCCCGGCACTCCCACGCCGGGGGACGAAAGCTCAATCATCAAGGCAAACCAGCCGATGAACAGAAGCAAGCCCGCCAGGCGCGGGTCGGCCAGCCACTCCACCACCTCCAGGGCCCAATTCGGCCGGATGGGCCGCAAGTCGTCCAGCGAATAGCGCGACTTCAGCTCCTCCAGGCTGCTGATGGAGCCCTGGGCGAGCCCGATTTCGACGGCTCTCGCGCCCTTGAGCCCGCGCGACATATCGATGGCGTCCCCCTGGCGCACCCAGTCGTCGGCATCCTTGAGCTCGCGGTGCTCCTCGGTGGAGAGATAGCGGGTTTCGTCGCTGGCGGCCCGCACATAGGGGGCAATTTGCACGCGGGGGTCCGTCAATGCCAGCGGCAACGACCAATTCCGTCCCAGCCTGACCGCCATTTGCCGCAGCGGATCGCGGAGCGACTGGATGACCCGATCATCAATCGTGGATTCGCCCGCCCCTCCCAGGTCGGCATCGTCCGCCACCAGCAGCTCGTCGGCAGCCCAGGCAATGATGGCGGAATCGCCGAGCGCCCGGTTCTGCACCACCGCCAGGGTGTGGTACTTCGGATCAATCTCCGCCACCTTTTGGGCTAGGCGCAGGCTCTGCGCGGGATTGCCGCCGCTGCTGGTGATTTGCACGACCAGGAGATTGAAATCGTCGCGCTCGACGTGCCCTTCAATGCTCTTGATGATCCAGTTCACTCCTCGCTGCGTGACCGGCCCTTCCAGCTTCACCAGAATCGGCTTCCAGCCCGTTTCCGGAGCGAGACGCTCGGAGAGGCTCGCCGCCGGCACGTCGAGAACTGCCGCCAGCTCGGTGCGGTTGTTCGCCCGATGGCTGGCGAAGCTGAACTTGTCCCGCAATTCGAGGCCGGAAAGCAGGTGCTGCTCGCCCGGCTGAAAGAGGGTTTCTTCCTTGATGATCTTGCCTTCCTGCTGCAGCGTGTCGCGGCCTTCCGCCGTTTCGAAGCGAACGCCGTCGGGCGTGGTGATTTGATAGACCGCGGCCCGGTCATCGATGAGGCCGCGGACGACGGCTTCGGGCACAGTCCGCCGGCGCTTGGCGATGCTGGCATAATTCGCCATGACCGCTTCGTCCACCGTGTCGGCCTGCACACCGGCTGGGCCAAGCTCCATCTCCTTGGCCACGATGATCTGCTCGCAGGCCAGCACGGGCAGAACGGCATGTCCCTTCACGCTCCGCGGCAGGAAGGCCACGGTGCGGACCGGGCTCACCTGCTCGCTGGTCAGGAACTGCGCCAGCTCCAGCGAGCGGCCAAAGTTGCTCTGCTCCCCCGCACTCCCATCCGCTGCCGTGAACTCCAGCACCAGCGCCGGCCGCGGACCTTCCTTGGGGAGGCCCATTTTCTTCAACGACTTCAAAATCTGCTGGATGCGGCTCTTCACCTGGCCATCCACGTTCCCGTCAATCGGCAGGGGAACCTGAATGAGAAAAGCTCGGGGAGCGGGCGGCGCCTTAACCCCGGCAGCCGGCTGGGGAGCAACCTTCTTTGCGTTGTCTTGAGCCAGTCCGCCGATACCGCAGGCGAGCAGGGCCATTGCCGTCAGCCCGGTGAATCGAATTACGCGCCGCTTGTGGGCCATCTTCATGCCGACCATACGCACAGCCCTCTATCTACCTTTCATCCTCGCCGACGCAGCCTCGGCAGTCGATTCTGTTGACTGCTCAATTATACGCAACAGTTCGGCGGCGGGCAGCGCGCCGCGAATCGGTTCCGGTAAATCGTTGAGCCCGCACAGGTTGCGCCACGCAGATTGATTCGCAACCGACCCTGGATTATTGCCTATTTGCGGCAGACTACCCACAATGCGGGCGAATTCGCCGGGTATTCACGCGGCACACCGTCCCTTTTAACATGAGGGACATGACCTCCCCTCGTCATGCCGCTTATTCCGCCGCGCTGGATTTCGCCGAGAAGCAAGTCGCCGCGCTGATCGACAAGCATCCGGACTTCTTTCCCATCTATACCACCCGCGGCAAGTGGCATCACGGCGGCGAACTGTGGACCGATTGGACCGGTGGATTCCTGGCGGGAATGATGTGGCAGTTTCACCGGCGGGAAACTGGCCGCGGCCTGGCGGCACCGCACGAGTCGCCGTGGCGGAAGCGGGCAGAGCATTACTCCAAGCTGCTCGAGCACCGGCAACACGACCGGAATGTGCATGACCTGGGATTCATCTTCCTCAGCACCTACGTTCCGTGGTTCGAGCAGACCGGACGTCCGGATATTAAGGCCGTGCTTGTCCAGGCGGGACGGACTCTGGCGATGCGGTTCATGGAGAAGGGGCAGTATCTGCGCTCTTTCGTCGCGCCGGAGTCGCTGTTCATCGACATCATGATGAATGTCCCGATCATCTTCTATGCAGCCAAGGAAACCGAGGACGAAAATCTCCTCCGCATCGCATCCGCCCACTGCCGCACGACGCGAGACAAGCTCGTTCGCGCCGACGGCAGCACCGCTCATGAGGGGATTTTCGATTTGGAAACGGGCAACTTCGTGCGGCAGACGACGCATCAGGGGCTCCGCGGCGACAGTGCCTGGGCGCGGGGGCTGGCCTGGTCGCTGTATGGCTATAGCAAGTGCTACGCGCTGACCGGAAACGAAGAATGGCTGCAAGTCGCCGAGAGAAACGCCGACTACTGGGTCAGCCACTTGCCGGCGGACCATGTTCCCTACTGGGATTTCCACGCCGACCTCTCGCTGCTGCCGCCGTGGGGGGCTCAAAAGGAATCGAGCGCCGGCGCGATTGCCGCCAGCGGCCTCTTCGACCTGGCGAAGCAGACCAAATCTCCCCACAAGGCCCAAAAGTATCAGGCTACCGCGCTCACCATGCTCGACTCCCTCGCGGGGCCGGAATACCTCGCCGCCCACACGCCGGGCTGGGAGGGAATCTTGAAACATGGCGTTTACCACACCGCGAAGAACCTGGGCGTGGATGAATCGGTGATGTGGGGGGAGTATTTCTTCGTGGAGGGGCTCATGAAGGCGATGCAGCAAGGCGAGCGGCCAGCGTAAGCTGGCTGGTCACGTGGCGCCGCGAATAGGGAGTGCCCCGGTGTGCGGACTCACCGGCCAGCTAACGCCGGCCGCTCGCCTTGGCGGGCACATGCTGCTTCCCGCCGCAGGCATACGTCGCGCAGCCGCCGAAGTATTGCCAGCATTCGCGGTGGTGCGGAGTGCGGCAACTGCGGCAGGAGACGAGGTCGGTGGCGAGGGGCTCTCCGCAGACGACACAGTGAGGCGCGGCCTCACCCGGGGAGTGCGAGGCAATAGCCGGACCGAGAAACTCAATTCCCGCGCTCGGGACGGAAGTTGCCGCGTCAAAAAACTGCAGAAACAACCGGATGAAGCGTTCGAGGATAACGCCTTCGGACAAATAGCTGGCCTTCGTCACCGTTAGCATTCCGCCGGCGATTTGCAAATACAGGCCCGGGGCGGAAAACGTGGTGCCGCTGTCCAGCCGAAGGAGATCAAACAACCGGTCCTGGGCATCAGGGGTGAGGAAAGCTTTAATAGCCGCTTCGTCGTTGCCGGTGATGATGAACTGGCGATCGAACTGCGGGGAGCCGATCTCGATGTCCTGCATGCCGATCAGCTTCCGCAGGGGGGACAGCGGTCCCTCCATAAAGATCTCCGAGCGGAGGCGGCCATGGGGCCAGGGAATCGTCAGGTACGTCCTGGGGCTTTCGTTTTCACCGCCGGCGGTGTATTTCAACGTTGCCGTCCGGCCACCGTGCGGAAAGCGAAGCTCCGGATACGCGATCAGGCCGCCCGGCTGCACCTTTCCTCCCAGCCGGCGCGCTAAACGATCGAGGGAAGCGTCCCGCTTGTGCGCCGCATTGGCAGCCGCGATGACGGCCATGGCGATGAGAACCACCACCGCGACGGTGACGATCATGGTGATCAGGCCGCCATCTTGAGCAAGCAGAGTCACGAGCGGCCCTTTGCTGTTGGAAGCCAGCATGCTGGCGTTGCGCTTGCGCGAGGATTAGACTTTGGGCGCCGCCAGATAAGTAAAGTATTCGGTACTTAGTACTAAGTAAGTACCAGGCCGGCACTCGCTCACGCCAATTCCCTGATTCCCCGCCCCTCTTCCAAAATCCTGATCGGCCTTCCCGTCAAATCCGGAAACGCCTGCTGCGGGTCGATGCCGAGGTGGCGATAGACGGTGTGGAGCAAGTCCTGCGGTGAATAGGGGCGCTCGGTGGGATATTCTGCTTTGCTGTTGGTCGCCCCGACTACCTGACCCATCTTCAAGCCGCCGCCGGAGAGCAGGGCCGAGTAGGCTTGCGGCCAGTGGTCGCGGCCGGTGCCGTTGGCGTTGTGGCTCAGCCGGGGCGTGCGGCCGAACTCTCCGACCACCACCACCAGGATGCGGCGGTCGAGCCCGCGCTCGAAGATGTCTTCGATGAGCGTCGACAGGGCCTCATCCATGTACGGCAGCCGGCGTTTCATGAAATCGCCAAAGTGGCCGGGGCGGCCGGCGTTCTGGATGTGGTCGTCCCAGTTGGTGAATTCCGGCCCGTTCTTGGGAGTGTTAATGGTGAGGCTGATGACGGCTGTCCCCGCTTCGGCGAGGCGGCGGGCGAGCAGGCACCCTTGCCCCCACAAGTGCCGGCCGTAGCGGTCGCGGAGCGAGTCCTTTTCCTTGGACAGGTCAAACGCCGCGGCTGCCTCCGGGCTGGTGAGCATCTGGAATGCGCGTTGGCGGAAATGGTCGGTGCCGGTGAGCTGCCCGCTCCCATCGGCGTCGCGGCGATAGCGGTCCACCTGGGCGAGCAGACGGCGGCGGTCGTCCAGCACGGCGGCATTCCGGGCCGAGACCGAAAGCTGCGGCGGCTTGTAGTTGAGCCCCGACGGATCAGCGGTCTCGAACGAGGCATGCTGCATCCCCAAGTACGTCGGCCGCGTCATGTACAGCCGCGCGGGAATGGCGACGTACGGCGGAATGGCATGTTCCCCCAGGCCGCGAATCTTGCTGGCCACCGAGCCGAAGTCGGGATGCTGGCTCTTCGATTGCGAGGTCGGGTCGAGCACCGTCGGCTTCTTGCCGGTCAGCACCACAATCCCGCCATCGCTGTGAATCCCCACGTCATGATTCAGCGAGCGGACGAGCGAGAACTTGTCGGCTAGTTTCGCCTGCCGCGGAAACAGCTCGCAAATCTCCATCCCCGGCACGTTCGTGGGAATCGGGCGAAAGACGCTGCGAAACTCCAGCGGCGCATCCGGCTTCAGGTCATACGTCTCCAGTTGCGACGGCCCGCCAGCCAGATAAAGCAGAATGACCCCCGTGTCTTTCTTGGCGTTGTTCGCACCTTCCCTGGCGGCAATCAACTCCGGCAACGTCAGCCCCCCAATCGCCAACGTCCCCGCCGTCAAAAACGCGCGGCGAGACAGCGGGCCGGAGCAGGGGGTGGGGAGGGAGTTTGGCATCGCGACAATCGGAAGGAGCGACCGAAGGAACTAACATCAACGTATGCTGATGGGTCGCGGGATTCAATGGAAGGTCGATGTAGCTCAAGAACGCAGTTCGCTCTGAAACCTCTGCCTTTCCGGTACTTGACGCCGCCGCTCTCCCGGTGTTTAATCTCTGCACATTTGGGCATATATTAACTAGCGGGAGGATTCCGCCATGCGGTCGATCGAACTGTTTGCTGGGGCTGGTGGACTGGCAATCGGAACATCCTTGGCCGGCTTTCGCCACGCGGCGGTATTGGAATGGGATAAGAACGCGTGCGCCACGCTTCAAAAAAACGCCTCCAAATGGAACGTCATCCCCGGCGATGTCAGGGATTATTCGTTTTCGAAGCATCAGGACGACGTGAAATTTGTCTCAGGCGGCCCGCCGTGCCAACCATTTTCGTTGGGGGGAAAACATGGGGGGCACGAAGACAAACGGAATATGTTTCCAGAGGCGGTAAGGGCAGTAAGAGAGCTTCGTCCCGTGGCTTTTTTGTTCGAGAATGTTAAAGGGCTTCTTAGAAAGAACTTTTCTAATTACTATTCCTATATCATTCAGCAATTGCGTTTACCGGACGTCTTGCCGCGAGGTGACGAAGAGTGGATCGACCACCATTCTCGACTTGAGCGCTATCATACGAGCGGCCGTGATTCATCCCTGAAATATAATGTTGTTTTTCAAATGCTCAATGCCGCGAACTATGGCGTTCCGCAGCGACGTGAACGAGTTCTAATTGTCGGAATTCGGTCCGATGTTGGTGTTGAATTTAGTTTCCCCGCGCCAACGCACTCCGAAGACGCACTTCTCTACGATAAGTGGGTGAGCGGAGACTATTGGGAGGAACATTCGATTTCGAAGCGTACTCGACCAAAGATGCCAAAGACGATTTCGGGCAGAGTCGACCGCCTTCGGTGCTTGACGAAAGAGATGCTCGGATTGCGATGGCGAACGGTTCGAGACGCGATTCGCGACCTTCCAGAGGCTAAGCTTGGGGAAACAGTAACGTCCGTTAACAATCACTATCTAATACCGGGTGCGCGTAGCTATTTTGGTCATACAGGCAGCCCACTTGATGAACCAGCAAAGGCGCTGAAAGCAGGCGATCACGGTGTTCCTGGCGGCGAAAACACGCTGCGAATGGAAGATGGGACGGTTCGATACTTTACGGTTCGCGAATGTGCGCGCATCCAAACATTTCCCGATGATTGGACGCTTGAGGGATCGTGGACGGAGTCGATGCGTCAATTGGGCAATGCCGTCCCCGTTCAACTTGCATTCTGCGTAGCGAGGCGGCTTCGGACCGTACTCGTTAAGCACGCTGGGCGATCAAGACGGGAGCTTCTTCTTTCTCAACCACTCACGACTTAATATCTTGCTCCATTTCGAATGGTCATGTGCGACCAGCGATTCGAAATGCGATTCGATGGCCTGAGTGATTTGTGCGGCGGTTTTCCCCGAGCGTGACGTTTGAGCCTTTGCCCAGTTTCGTCCTGGATGCAGTACGTCCCACGAAGACGCTTCCTTGCGGGCAGTGTCGCCGTGCTTTCCGAACCCCGGACACACTCTTGTTTCCTTATTCCAGACCGAATGAAACTCGTGTTTTAGGTACTCTTCCGCAGCCAACTCCCAGCCAGACTGCGTGACGAGGTAACGAAATGCAAAGTCATCCAACGAAAGGTTGCTCGCGCGTCCTATGGTTTTCGTGTGTTCGCTAAGACGAATGAAAAGCGACGGACCTTGTTCTCGCGGGGTTTCGGCCTTCTTCGACTTGGGCGCGGCTGATCCAACGTAAATTGGGCATTCGGTACCGGAAATCGCCCCGTAGACCGGAGCATCGCCGACGTAATAGATCGCATAGACTCCAGAGCCGTAAAACTGATTGAGTTGGCTAAGGGGGACGCGGCGAGTCTCCTCAAGGTACTTACCAATAATCGCACCAACGACCTGTGGATTCGTCAAGTCGAGTCGATTCTCCGGGGATTTGAAATGGTCGAGCTCTTCGACGAGTTCAAGTAGAATTTGACGAATGCGATTCGCCTTCCCAATGATCCGCTTTGCCTGAGACCTCGGGATGTCACGGAGTGCGGCAAAGGCACCGGAATCCGGCAGAACTTTGAGTAAGGCATCGAGACATTGTGAAATATCTCGCTCGTAGAGTTGGTCAGGCATAAATGAGGCCGTAAGACTTATGGATTCGCTCACTCCGAAGGAACGCAGTTATCGCATGTCCCTCGTGCGGGCGAAAGACTCTAAGGCGGAACTGCGGATTCGCAGGATTACGCATGGCATGGGCTTTCGCTATCGTCTTCACAACCGGCTTTTGCCCGGTTCTCCCGATCTCGTTTTTGCCCGTCGTCGAAAGATCATCTTCGTGCATGGATGCTTTTGGCATCAACATCGTTGTGCCGCCGGTAACCGCCAGCCAAAATCGCGGCTTGACTTTTGGATTCCAAAGCTTGAGGCAAACAAGCGTCGCGATCGGCGAAACAAGCAACGCCTGCGTCGCCTTGGATGGCAAGTCCTGGTGATTTGGGAATGCGACGCGACAACCATGCCTGCGAAGGAATTGGCTAGACTTGTGCGAAAGTTTTTAACGTCAAAGTAGACTGACGCCCACTAGCACTTAAGGCACAAAGAACAGCCGCGGTGGTGACGGGTTAACGGATGTCCCGTGCTTTTCGCTGCTCCAAGCCAGCCAGGGTATCGCGTTTGGCGTTTTCGATCCCAAGAAAGAGGGCTCACCGAAGAAAGCCTACGAAACCCTGGTGACAACCCGACGCACGATGACCGCCAACTCACCCCATTACGGTAAGAAAGATGATCTGGGCGCGATTATCCGCGCTGCGGTCGCTCAGATTTGCGTGCGTCTTGACCTTGCCCTGCAGCAAGCTTCGTAACGGTGCCTTTGTTTTTGCCGAGCGTCTGGGTGTAGTTCGCAACAACCTTGCTTGTTGACCTCAGCCCCAGATTGATCATGCTGGCTACCGACTGCTTAGATTCGGGTTTCGATTTCATGGTTCCCTCCCTGTGAATATCGGCCACACTAGGGGTAGAAATCTAGCGGACGACAACCAGTTGGTCAACTGGCCGTGAGATTACTGCCTAAGTGTACACGCATGGTGGGATTTGGCAAGGGTACTGTGCGGGGAAACCCGCGAGTCCCCCCAACTCGACGCCAACTACACCGCGGGCAAAGCGGACACCTACCCCTGACCAAAATAGGCCAAGAAAAGTAGGCCGCGAGTCCTCTCGCGCGCCAGCAGAGTTCGGGTGGCAATGGCATAAGACATTCCAGGTGTGTGAGCTGGGCATTGCCCGCCGCTCTGCGATCGCTGCGACAAAGCGTCCACCCTCGGGGCTCGCGAGAGGACTCGCGGCCTACTTTTCTGGCCTCCCTCGCTGGCGCTTCGGGTTCGTGGGGAGGGGACGGGTGCCGAAGAATTTTGGAAAATCTTTGGCTCTGCCCCTGGAAAGTGCCAACCGTAGTGTATAATCTTTTGTACATGTATGCACGGGCTTTGCCCAACAAGTCAGGACACCCCCAACATGTAGAAGCTTGCAGATGCTCGCTATCACATTGAGTTGTGGATGTGTCTCGATGCGTCTGACCTGTTGGGCAAAGGCTGTATGCACGCCCTCGCTGGCGCTTCGGGTTAGTGATGCGGCGGAGGCGGGGCACTGGCGGCGAAGCGCCAGCCAGTGGCACCCCAAGGAGTGGCTCTTTGGCAACATGGTTGTGGTGGGAAGTTTTCAGTTTTCAGATTTCAGTTTTCAGGATTGAGATTTGAAGCCGGAAAATTGGAGTGAAAAAGTGCTTATAATTCAGAAAAGTGTCGGTGAATCAAAAATGCGGGGGTGAATAAGACTTACGGCGATTGTGAATAACGGAACAGGTGTGTGCATAAGGAGTTCGGCGGAATTGAATCGCCGTAAGTTCCGTAAAGAATTGCTGCTGAATACTGAATAAAACACTTACTTCAGGGGGGTTGAGGCCGCTTATAACCCCAAGAGGGCAATGTCGCCTTTCGCTCCCGCGAAAGTAGCGGACGGACTTTCGCGGAGCGAAAGGCGACTATGCCACGCCGCGTTGCTGTTCTTCTTCTTCGGGGTCGCGGGCCAAGGCTTCCTTTTTGATGTGGCCGTCGTCGGTGACGTCGTCGAAGCGGACACTGACCCGCTTGCTGACGCCGCTTTCCTGCATGGTGACGCCGTAGAGGGTGGTGGCGGCGGTCATGGTCTTTTTGCTGTGCGTGACGATCACGAATTTCGTCCAGCCGAGGAACTCCTTGAGGACGTCGACGAAGCGGCCGATGTTGGCTTCGTCGAAGGGGGCGTCCACTTCGTCCAGCACGCAGAACGGGCTGGGGCGGAACTGAAAGATGGCCAGCAGCAGGGCGACCGCGGTGAGGGCCTTTTCGCCGCCGGAGAGGAGCGAGTTGTTGAACGACGGCTTGCCGGGCGGTGTGGCGATGATTTCCACGCCGGCGTCGAGGACGTCCACCCCTTCCTCCAGCACGATGTCCGCCTTGCCGCCGCCGAAGGCCTTGCGGTAAAGGATTTGAAAGTTCGCCCGGATCGCCTCCAGCGTCTCCACGAACAGTCGCCGGCTGTCGGTGTTGATTTTTTGGATGATCCGTTCGAGGGCCTGCTTGGCGTCGGTGAGGTCCTTGTGCTGGGCGGAGAGGGTGTTGAAGCGGGATTCTAGCTCGTCGAGCTCGTCGAGGGCGTCGAGGTTCACCGCGCCGATCTGGTTGATCTTGCGGCGAAGGGATTCGATTTCCACTTCGACTTCGGTGCGGGCCTGTTCCTCCTCCGGGCTCGTTTCATTGGAAGCAGCCGTCATCGCTTCGAGGTCGATGCTGTAGTCTTCTTTCAGCCGGTCGACGAGCGTCTGCCGCTCGTGGCGGACCTGGCCGGCGGCGAGCTCCAGTTGGTGCTGCTTTTCTTCCAGCCTGCGGATGGACTTGCGGAGGGCAGCGGCGGATTCGGCCAGCTCATTCCGCTGGGTGGTGGTCGTATCACGGGATTGAAACAGGCCGGCGAGTTCTTTGGCAAACGTATCTTTGTGAAGATAAAACTCCGCCAGTTCGCTGCTCGCTGCGAGCACGGCGTAGTCGCAGGTCTCGCGCCGCTGCTGGCACTGCATGAACTGGTCCGCGACTTGTTGCACAGCCCGCTCCCGCTCTCGCTGGTCGTCTTCGAACTGGGTGAGGCGAGCTCTGAGTCCTTCCAGCCGCTGCTCGCTCTTGGCCCGTTCAATCTTGGCCGTCGTTGCCTGCTGCAAGGCCTCCTTTCGCTCCTCATCCAGTCTGGCCAGCTCCGCTTCTTCCTGGGCCAGCTCCGCGCCGAGAGCCGTTGCCGATGATTGAGCGCTGAGCAAATCGGCTTTGCAGCCCGTGATGGCGTGAGCCAGCGTGGCGTGGCGGGAATTCACTTCGGCGAGCGAGCGCTCGGCCGCTTGTTCCTGCTGAGCCGTCTGCTGCTGGCGTTCTTCCTGGGTGCGGGTTTGCAGGCGGGCATCGGCCAGGGATTTCGCCAGCTCCTGAGCGCTGGTTTGAGATTCCTGCAGCGCTGCTTCTTGTCGGGCAATTTGTTCGGCCAGTGCCGTGGCGACTTCTTGACCAGCGGTGATTTGCTCGCTGAGCGATTCCAGTTGGGTCAGGCAGGAGCGAAGCTCGCTGCGGCGGGAGATGAGGCTGGTGGCCGAGGCCCGTGGGCCGACGGAGAGAGCGCCGTGCTCGTCGAGCAGTTCTCCAGTAAGGGGAACGAGCCTTAAGTTGCAACTGGCGCCGAGCTCGTTGCGAATGCGGACGGCATCGGCCAAGGTCTTCACCAGCCAGGTGTTGCCGAGGAATCTCTCGACCAGCGGCTGGACATGGGGCGGAGCGTCCGCGAGGTCGGCGGCGCGGCCGATGATGCCTTCTTGAGCCGCGAACCCTTCCGGAAGCTGCTGGGAGGCGGACGACAGTGCCGCTCCTGATTCCGTGCCGATAAACGTAACTCTTCCCGGCAAATCGCCGGCCCGAGCCGCCACTTGCTGCACTTCGGCGAGTCCGCCGCTGACGACGACGAGCTGGGAGGCTTCCCCCAGTGCGATATCGAGCGCCGGAGCATAATCGACGTGGACCGTGAGCAAATCGGCGAGCACTCCGCGGACAAGCGACAGGTCGCCGCCGGCTTTCGCGCGGGCCACGATTTCCTTGACTCCGATGCCGAGCCCTTCCAGCGATTCTTCGAGCTCCTGCAGGATCGAGACTCTCTCGCTCGTCCGGTGCTGCCGATTCTGCAGCTCGGTGAGCGTCTTCTGGCTCTGGGCTTGCGACGCTCGGGTCTTGGCCAGTTCCTGCCGGGCGGTTTCGAGGTCTCTTTGCCGGATGGACGTCTGTGCCTCGAGCGCTGTTTGCCGCTTTTGGCAAACGAGCAGCTCGACGGCGACGGCTTCCCGCGCGACTGCCAAAACCTCAAGCTGATGCTGATGGCTCGCGGCTGCGGCTTCCTGGGAGACGAGCTGCTTCTGAAACGCTTCGATTTGGTTCTGCAAGACGGCTGCGGACTGCAGGCGGCTGGCAAGCTGCTGCCTCCGGGCTTCGCCTTGCTTTTTCAGCTCGTCGTATTTTTGAGAAAGTTGGGCGGCGTGACTTTCCTGTGCGGCCAGGCGAGCTTCGATTTCTTCATGCACTCCGCGGGCGGCCGACATTTCACTTTGCGTCTGCGAGAGCCGCTGCTTCACGTCGCCGGCCCGGTCGCTCATGGCGGCGACGTTGCGGCGGTGCAGAGCGGCCTCTTCCTCCAATTCCTTGGCCCGCGCTCGCTGCTGGACGACGATGGCTTCACGCTGCGTAATCGCCTCGCGGTTTCGAGCACTGCGATTCTCGCCGCTGCGGATTTCTTCCCCGCAGGCGACGATGGCGGTCTCCAGTTCCAGCAGGCGCGCTTCCAGCGATTCCGCCTGCGCCGCGGCCGACGCATGTTCGTCCGCGAACTGTGTCAGTTCCTGTTCGTAGCTGGAAATTCGGCCGGTGAGCTTTCGCCAGTCGCTCAGCGCGACTTGCGTCCGCAGCTCTTGCAGGCGCTCGCTGTACTCCCGATAGCGGCGGGCTTTACCTGCTTGATTGCGGACGCTCTTCAAACGGCTCTCGACTTCGTCCACGATGTCCCGCAGGCGCAACAGATTCTGATCGACTCGCTCCAGCCGCCGTTGGGCCTCGACTTTCTTGGCTTTGAAGCGGCTGATGCCGGCGGCTTCCTCGAAGATGGCCCGGCGGTCCTTGGCGGAGGCTTGCAGCAGCTTATCGACTTTCCCTTGCTCGATGATGCTGTAGGCGTCGGTCCCCACGCCCGTGCCGCGGAACATGTCTTTGATGTCTTTGAGCCGGGCCGGCTGGCGGTTGATAAGATATTCCGCCTCGCCGCTGCGGTAGACGCGACGGGTGACATGCACCTCGGGAGCATCGAACGGCAGCTTCCCTTCCGAATTGTCGAAGACGACCGTCGCCTCGGCCGCGTTCATCGGCTTGCGGCCGGCGTTCCCCGAGCCCTTGAAGATGACATCCGCCATCTCCTTGCCGCGGAGGCTCTTGGCCGACTGCTCCCCCAGCACCCATTTGATGCCGTCCACAATGTTGGACTTGCCGGAGCCGTTCGGCCCGACGACGACCGTGATGCCGGCGGGGAACTCAAAGCGCGTCTTATCGGCAAAACTTTTGAAGCCGAAAAGTTCAAGCGCTTTGAGCATGACAAGGCCGCTGCCGGTGGGAAGTTACCGGTTTAGTTTATCAAGAATCCCTTAGGATTGGGCAGGCGCTTGCGGCTCAATCGGCTTATCATCCGTCGGCGAAGCCACGTTGTCTTGCTCATCGCGTTCGTATTCCCGGGCCGGTTTGGGCAGGGCCTCGACGGCGATTTTGGTTTCCAGCAGCCCTTTTTCGCGGGCATTTTGCAATCCGGCGATCACGTCGGCGTAGCTGCCGCCGACCTTGACCACGCCGCGGATCATTTCGTCGACCAGGGTGGAGCAGACTTCCACCTTGTCCCCCTCCTCGCCAGCGCCAAAGCGGCTGATGCGGAGCCTGTCGCCGTCGCGTTTGACGAGAATCCTGGGTCCGGCTTCAATCCACTGGCTCTCGCCGGGGAGATGCAGCCGCTGCTCATGGCCGAAGAGGACAATCTCGGGCCGTTTGCTCTTGGAGAAGTGGATCAGCGGCTCGCTGGTGCTGGCGACCAGATGATAACGGAAGCCCCCGCGCGGCGACTGCTCGGGATTGGCCACCGGAGGCGCCAGGAATTCACCCTTGGTCGTCGGGTCGTTGGTCGAGCGGCTGCGGAGGGCCCGGAACGCGCCGTAACGAGTTTCGGCGCTGCTCACGTGCAACAGGTCGGTGAGTGCGGCCAGCGACGTGACCGAATTGAGCATGGAGGACAACGCCGTCAGGGCATACCAGCGGAAAGCCGGCTCATCCTTGGCGATTTGTCCCAGCACGGGAGCGGCATCGGGCTCGTCGAAGTATGCCAGGGCTTCCGCAGAGCAGAAGCGGACCTCGGTGTCGCTGGAAGTCAGGCCCCGTTTCAGGGCGGGAATCGCTTCCTTTCCAATCGCTTCCAGCGAAACGGCCGCGGCGCTGGTGGTGGTCGGTTCGAGCAATTTCTTCTCGAGCACCGCGATCCGCTCCAGCCGCTGGACGGGGGTCTCGCTGAGCGGGATGTTACGCACCACCCGCAGGTAATGCCCCATGTTTTGCCGGTAGTTGGCGGGGACGGCCAGGATCAGGAAGTTGCTTCGCTTGCCCTCGGCCACCCCTTTCTTCACGCCGTTTTCCACGGTGAAGAAGCGGGCGTTGATGACCTGCTCAATCTTGCGGACGATGCGGAAGCTGGCGTCGGCCGTGCGGATAGCCAAACCCAGATCGCGGTCCCGCTGGGCGACCGCCCGGCCCAGGATCACGCCACGGGTTTTGGAAATGGGGTCCTGCTCCCCTTCAAAGATGGCGTCGTCAATGACGTCGCCGTCCACGATTCCTTCCACATTGCCGGAATGCAGTGAGCCGGCCAGGATTTCCACCTGGCGGAGCTGCGCCTTCATCAGCCAGCCGCCGCGGAGACTGGTGGTGTCGGAGCCCGTGGGAGCCCGGACCTCCACATCAAAGAGCTCGCCGCGCTGGATGCCGGGAGGCAGAAAGCCGCGGACGATGACCATCGCGGTCGTGGGGCTGGCCAGCAGTTGTTCCGGCGCCTCGACGGAGTACGAGGTCATCTCGTTGAGCAGCAAGTCCCGCTGGGCGGAAGGGGGCGGGTCCGAGCCGGTGTGGTCCAAATTGGTGACGAGGCCGACTGCCTCCAGCTTGACCGCATTGAGACCGAAGGGGCGGGTATAGCTCCCCACCACATCCCGCTTCTCCTTCTCGTCCTCTCCCTCGGTTTTCAACTCGTCCTGCTCGGGGGTCTGTCCGCGCATCAGCGGCGATCGGCATCCCGCCAGTGCCGCCAGGCCTCCGAGTCCCAGACCCAAAAAGATGCGCCGGTCCATCAGCCGCGAATTTTTCTCGAAGACAGGCTTCATGCCGATGTCGCTCCATGTAAGGGCGCTCGCCATCCGCAGCCCGTTTTTAGAAACACAGCGCAGAATCCTTCCGCGCAGGGCTGACCCAGGGGTGCGGAAGATAGGTAGAGGGGCGCAGACAGTCAAGAGAGAACGCGGGGAATTGGCCGTTTATGCAAGCTTGCGGTTTGCGGCAACGGCGGCTGTGCCGCATAATGACGCGGTCTCTTTCAAGGACTGAGGAATGATGCGTCCGGTGAGTTGTTGCGCGCGATGCCTGTTGGCCTGCACGCTGGCGATTGCTAGCGTCGTTGTCAGCCAGCACGCGCACGCCCAGGTTGCTGGACAGGAAGGCAAGGTCGACGCAAAGTCCGACCGCCCGTATGGCGATGGCCCGCTGACGGAAGCGGATTTTCGCGGCAAACCCTCCGCGGACGGAAAGCTGGCCGGAAATTCCTTTCAAGCGTATCTGTTCATGGACATCGTCTGGTCCAGCCAGTACCGCACCGCCGGCCGCGGCCGCGTCGCTTCGGCTCAACTCACGCAGTTTCAGGCATCAGCGGTTACCTATCCTGGCAAGTCGTGGAACCGCTGGAAAAAATTCAATCCAGACCTGCTCGATCACGAGCAGGGGCACTTCGACCTCACCCACATTCATGCCCTCCGCCTGGAAATCAAGATGCGAAAGCTGCTGGCGGGCAAGATGCCGCCGGCGGGAAGCGGCGAGACCGAAGGCGTCGCGGTGGAAGCGCTGAATACGCTGCTGCTTAAGGAATACGCAGCCGTCAAAGCCGCCGCCGATGAGGAGAATATCGAGTATGACCTGCTGACGGCGCATGGCATCGACTTGGAAAAGCAGCGCGAGATCCGCCGCGTTCATCAGGAGACGCTGAAGAAGCTGGCGGCGGAACTGAAGGCGGTGGAGAAGTAATGATGAAAGGTCTCCGCCCCATTCACGGGATGATTCTGTCGCTGCTGGTGGCAGGCGCTTGGGAAATGGCGCTTGGTGCCGAGCCGCCGACTGCCGTTCTCTCTTTCGAGACCGACATTCGTCCCCTCTTGGCCGCCAAGTGCTTTCGCTGCCATGGCCCCGAGGTGCAAAAGGGGGAGCTCGCGCTGAACAGCAAGGAGCGGCTGCTGAAGGGGGGCGAAGGGGGCGAGATTCTGGTGCCGGGGAAGCCGGAGGAGAGCCGGCTGTATGAAATGGTGCTGAAGGGGGAGATGCCGAGCGATAAGAAGAATCCCTTCACGGAGAAGGAGACGGAGCTGCTGAGGCGCTGGATTGAAGGCGGCGCGAAATTCGGCGACGGGGACTCCGTGGCAATGACCGTGACGGAGCATGACGTGCTGCCGCTGCTGCTGCTCCGCTGCACGGCTTGCCACGGTCGCTCGAAGCAAGAGGGAGGACTGGACCTTCGCAGCCGCGAGTCGATTTTGAAGGGAGGTAAGTCCGGCCCCGTTATAGTCCTTGGAAAGCCGGCCGAGAGCCTGCTGGTGAAGCGGGTTGCCGCCGGGGAAATGCCGCCGAACAAGCGACTCGTGGAAGCGGCGGTCAAACCGATGGAGCCGGATGAGCTGGAGAAGATCAAGGCCTGGATTGCGCAAGGCGCGCCGGCGGGGGTTGAGGAGCCGGACCTCGCGGGGACTGCTCAGGACCCGCTCGTGCGACCGCAGGAAAAAGAGTTCTGGTCGTTCAAAACGCCCGTAGGATGGGACTCCAGTCCCGTCCAAGAGACGGACGGGACTGGAGTCCCATCCTACAAAGCCAACAACTTCATCGACTCGTTCATTCATCAGAAACTTACGGAATCCAAGCTCCCGCCCGCCCCGGAAGCTGCTCCTCTCACGCTCCTTCGCCGCGCATTTTTCGACCTCACTGGTCTGCCGCCGACGCCCGAGGAGGCAGTGGCATTTCTCGCCGAAATAAAGACCTCCCCTGATGCCTTCGAGCAACTCATCGACCGTTTGCTGGCATCCCCGCGCTACGGCGAACGCTGGGGCCGGCACTGGCTCGACGTGGCGGGGTATGCCGACTGCGAAGGCCGACGTGAGCAACATCTGCCTCGGCCGTTTGCCTGGCGATATCGCGACTATGTGATTCGAGCGTTCAATGCCGACAAGCCGTACGACCGCTTCCTGCTGGAGCAACTAGCCGGGGATGAGCTGGCGGACTACGAGCACGCGGCGGAGATTACGCCGGAGCTGGAGGACAACCTGGTGGCCACCGCCTTTCTGCGGATGGCCCCCGACCCGACCTGGGCCAATCTCACCGGGTTTGTGCCGGACCGGCTGGAGGTGCTGGCGGATGAGATGGACGTGCTGGGCTCGGGCGTGATGGGGTTGACGTTCAAATGCGCCCGCTGCCACACCCACAAGTTCGACCCGATCCCGCAGCGGGACTACTACCGGCTGCTGGCGATCTTCAAGGGGGCCTATGACGAGCACGACTGGCTGCGGCCGGAGATCAAGGGCTTTGGCGGGGCGTACAGCGCCGGGCCGGGGGAGCGATATCTGCCATTCGTCACGACCCGCGAGCGGCAGGCGTGGCAAGCGGAGTTGGCCCGCATCGATGCCGAAATCGACAAACTCAAAGCCGCGCCAACGGGCGAAACCGACGCCAAAATCAAAGCCCTCGAAGCCCAGCGCCCGCCCGAGCCGCGGCTGATGGCGCTCTGGGATCGCGGAGAGCCGTCGCCCATGTTTATGTACCGCCGCGGCAACTATCAAACGCCCGGCGCGCTCGTTGGTCCCGGAGTCCCCGCGGTTCTCACCAGCGCCAACCAGAAATTCGAAATCCTATCCCCCTGGCCCGGTGCGAAGTCCACGGGCAGGCGCCTGGCGTTCGCCAAATGGCTCACTCAGCCGGAGCAGCCGCTCACGGCCCGCGTGTTCGTGAACCGGCTCTGGAAGCATCATTTCGGCCAGGGAATCGTCCGCAGCCTCGGCAACTTCGGCAAGACGGGGGACAAGCCAACGCATCCCGAGTTGTTGGACACGCTGGCGGTGGAGCTGATGCGGCAGAACTGGAGCACCAAGGCGCTGCACCGCAAAATGCTGCTCTCCAGCACCTGGCGGCAGTCGTCGGCCCGTACGGAAGAGATACAGTCACGCGATGCGGACGGCCGTTTACTTTCGCACATGCCCTTGCGGCGATTGGAAGCGGAACCGCTGCGGGATACGCTGCTGCACGTGGCGGGGGAACTGGACGAAAACCGCTTCGGCCCCGCGGAGCCGGTCCGCGTGCAGCCCGAAGGGCTGGTACTCTCCGGGAAACGCCGCAGCATCTACGTCCAGCAGCTCCGCAAGCAGCCGGCATCGCTCCTGGAGAGCTTCGATTTGCCGGCGATGAATCCAAACTGCCTGCAGCGGAGCGAGTCGCTCGTCTCCACGCAGGCCCTGCATTTGATGAACGACGCCTCCGTGCGGGGATTGGCGGAAAAATTGGCCGAGCGGGTCATTCGCGAAACCGCCGGCGGCCCGATGAGTGAAGTCGAGAATCTGTACTGGATTGTTCTGAACCGGCCACCGACTCAGGACGAATCGAAAATCGTATCCGCTTCGCTCCAAAAACTGACGCTCGCCTGGGAGCCAGAATTGGCCGCCACTGGCCAGGAGAAATCGCAGGCCCCAAAAAAAGCTTTGGCAACAATCTGCCACACGTTGCTCAACTCCGCGGATTTCTTGTATGTCGATTGAGGGCGGGGTTCTGCTGTGAAGTCCATACCTCCCCGCTCGTCGACAGCCCGCTCAACTGGCGATTCGTACCCGAACTGCCAAGTCGCTTTCACTTCCAGAATTGCCACCATTTCTTTTCGCGATCCCGAATGGCCGGTAAACCGAGTGATGACGGTGACCAATCGCCGAGGGCGTGTGATTCCCAGTATTCTTCGTTTCTGAGGATGGTCTCGATGATCGACTTGTCTTGCAATGCGGCCATTTGTGGCACGAAATCGAGCTTGTGCGTGGCGTGCCAGCCATCGAAGTCAAGCTTCGACATGTCCGTGGGAATTACGCGACCATCGAAGGCAACGTATTGTTTGCCAACCTTGGCGTCGGCTAAGTAATCCTTCATGAATGCCACCCATTCGCGCAGATCATTCGCGCTCGGCTCAGACTCGAGCTTGCCGCGCAGGTCACGGCGCGCGAGATCCTCCCATGGTTCGTCGATTTCAACGGCCGTGGCAAATGAAAAGGCCTTGCGGCAATTGATACATGTAAACAGCCAACCGCAACCGCACCATGGACAGTCAAGTTGTGGCGGGTAGCCGATTAACGCATCACCACAGTCACAATGGGACACGAGATCATGGCTGCACTTCTTGAGATAGATGTGTGTGCCCATGAGAAGAAGGACTCGGATTAGTGGCGATAATACCTGTTTATCCCTCGCCCCAGCACGATAAGCCTATTGGCAGCGAGCAGCAAAGTCAAAGCGGTTCATGAGACGTCAGTCCGGGAATCTCGGCAGCAATTGGTTCGGCACGCCCTCAGGATCCTCGGATGATATGATCGTACTCGGCGTGCGAGCCGATCCAAAACCACACTAGCCCATCATCGCCGTCGACCGCTAGTGCTCGGTAACCGCTGCCCACGCGTGCCGACCAGAGCCGGCCTACCCGCTTGAAGTGCAAGGACGGGTGCCGCGGGTCGGCACGCAGCAGCGTGTAATTCCGGTCGGCCACTTTTTGCACGGACTGGGGCAAGCGATCGTAGCAAGCCCAGAAGTCGGCAGTCGTATGGTGGTTCATAGCGGGCGGGTTCGCCCGGCCCGGTGTTCGGTCAAGGCGCGTTCCGCCAGATCGTCTAATCGCCCCGCCCGCTCGTCCTGTTCGATCTGCAAGTCCCACTCGGCTTCGGCTCGCTCCGCCAGCCACGCTCGGACTTGCGCCACCTGCTCAGGAGGGAGCTGGGCAATGGCGGCGGTGATTGCTTCTACTGTTGCCATTTCGACGCCTCCGAAAAAGATGATTCATCCGTGATTATAGCACGGAGAGGCAAGGGGTCGGGAGGTGTTTCGCGCCCCACGAACTTGGAATCGCGGAAGACTTCGCCGCGAAACTCCTCCTGACCCCGTTGGCGTGGGCGGCCGAAACGCCCGGAATCGCCAACGGATCCTCCAGGACTTTTCGCCAACCCGGCCGCCACATGAACGGGGCCCTAGAAGAGTTTTCGCGGCCACGTTGGTTGGCTATCATCGGGCTGCTCCGCGAAAACCCTTCTCGACCCCGGGCTCAACTATTTCCGGAATTCTGGCTGCCGGGCCTTGACGGTGCCAACTGGACATGTGTATCATTGCCATAGTCTGAAAGTGTAGGTGCGTTACATTTCAGGAGAAGTGCGATGATACCGCGAAAAATATTGTCGTCTGTTGCGTCAAAAGGATACGGAATGCCTTACCGCCTGAAGGCGGGACTCCAACGGGGGGGTGTTGAAAAACCAGGGGGGTTATTCAACACATATTGTCTGACGGGGTCGGGGGGGTTGTTGAAAAACCGGGGGGGTTTTTCAACAGATGTCGCGGAAGAGGTTAGACTGACACTATGAAATCGACGACTCCCATTTCGATGGCCAATCCAGCCGGACAGGGTCTCTCCCGCCGCAGCTTTTTCCAGCATGTCGGCGCGGGAATCTATGGGGCGGCCCTATGGCAGTTAATGAGCCGTGACGCGAAGGCGAGCGAATCGAGCAGCAAATCGCCCAGCGCTGTCCCCAATCTGCTCCCGCGAAAGCCCCAACGCTCCGCCCAGGCCAAGTCGCTCATTCATCTTTTCATGAATGGCGGGCCGAGCCAGATGGATTTGTTCGACCCCAAGCCAGAGCTCGACAAGCATCATGGGGAGGCGTATTTCGACGAAATTGCCGGCGAGGTGGAGAATATCAAGGACGCCGGCGCGATCATGCGGAGCCCGTTCAAGTTCGCCCAGCACGGCGCGTGCGGCATGTGGGTTTCCGATGCGCTGCCGCATACGGCCAAGCACGTCGACGACCTGGCGCTGGTTCGCTCCCTGTTCACGACGAACATTACGCACGAGCCGGCGCTGTACCTGATCCAATCCGGCCACATGATCTCCGGCTATCCGACGCTCGGCTCGTGGGTGATTTATGGCCTGGGGAGCGAATCGCAGAACCTGCCGGCATATGTCGTGCTGGATGACCCGCTCGGCCTGCCCATCAACGGTGTGGAGAACTGGAGCGCGGGGCTGCTGCCGCCGATTTACCAGGGAACGCGGTTCCGCAGCACGGGTTCGCCTGTCCTCAACCTGCGGCCGGAGAAAGCGGATCCGCTCGCCGTTGCCAGCGTGCAGCGAGAGCTGCTGAGCGAGCTCGACCAGTTGCATCAAGCCCAGCGTCCCGGCCAGCCCAACTTGCAGGCTCGCATCGCCAGTTACGAGCTGGCCGCCCGGATGCAGCTCTCGAGTCACGAGGCGCTGGACCTGTCGCGGGAGAGCCAGCAGACGCTCGATCTCTACGGCATCGGCAAAGAGCCGACGAATTCTTACGGTCGGCGGTGCCTGATTGCCCGCCGGCTGATTGAGCGCGGCGTCCGCTGCGTGCAGCTCTACATCAATGCCCAGATTTGGGACAACCACACCGGGCTCGCCAGCGACCTCAAGACCGCCTGTGACCGGACCGACCTTCCGATTGCCGGTCTGCTCACGGACCTGAAGCAGCGGGGACTGCTCGACGAGACGCTCGTCGTCTGGGGGGGCGAATTTGGCCGGCTACCGATCGCGCAGTTATCCGCCGACAAAGACGAAAAAAAGTCGGGCCGCGATCACAACAAAAACGCCGCCTGCTGCTGGTTCGCAGGGGGGGGAGTGAAGGGAGGCACCACCTACGGCAGCACCGACGATTTGGGCCTGGCTGCCGTGGAAGACCGCGTCAGCGTCCCCGACTGGCACGCCACCATTCTGCACCTGCTGGGCCTCGACCATGAGCAGGTCTTCATCGACCAGCACGGCCTCCGCGAGAAGCTGACCGGCGTCCAGCCCGCGAAGATTATCCGCGGAATTTTGGCCTGAGGCATTCTTTTTCGCCGCATTTTCCCAAACTTAGCGCGAATTCTGCATCTAAGGCCGCCCCCTCCCGGCAGTATTGAATACCGGAACGTATTTTCAGAACAAGAGGTTTTCAGCACTAGGGGCCGCCATGTACGCAATGATGGACGCGACGGAACCGTCAGGGACGATGACGCTTGATCGAGAAAGTCCGGAGTCCACGGACCACGTCGATCATGACAATCGCGAGGCTCAGGCCGTGGTTCGCGAGTTGCTCGCAATCCTCCCCGCGGATGTCTTGGGGGACATCCGCAGTGGAGAAATCGATGCTCGCGACCCGGATTTCATCAATGGACTCATGGATCACGCCTCGCGGCTGTCGGTCGCTGACCCGCAAAAGGGGCGGCGAATGCTCGGCAAAATCATCCGGCTCCGCAAACTGCTGAACCGCTCGCTGCGAGAGACCGACCCCGGTACGGTGATGTCCGCCACTGTCGTGAGCGACAGCAAGCGTGTCGGCCGCAACGTTGCGTGTCCCTGCGGCAGTGGGCGGAAGTTCAAACAGTGTTGCATCCGCAAGGGCTTACAGGTTCAGTAGTTAGAGTAGTGACTTTCAGCGATTTTGGCGTTTGCGGTCGTCGGATCACTTGGTAACCGGAGTTGATTTTGCTGATAGGGTGCATTGAAAAGTCCGCCGCCAGACAGTAAGTAGAAGGAGAACATTGCAGGCTCCCCGGAGGATATTATGTCCGCACATTCGGCGACGGCCGAGTCGCCTACGCGGCCGACCAAGGACTACTCAGCCCTGAACACGCTCAAGGACGAAGAGTTGCTCGCTCGTTTTTTTGGAACGAGCGAGGAAGGTGCGTTTTCGGTGCTGGTGGCTCGGTATAGTTCGCTGGTGTACGGGGTGTGCAAACGAGTTTTAGGAAATGCCACGGATGCGGAAGATGCGTTCCAGGCCACGTTCCTGGTGTTGGTGAAGAAAGGGGCCAGGCTGCAACAGCCGGGCCGCCTGGCAAATTGGTTGTACGGTGTTGCTTTGCGGACCGCCAGCCACGTCAAATCGAAGAGAGCTCAACGTATCCGACTCGAAAGGGAAGCCGGTGCAATGCCTGCCAAATCCGAAGTTAGCAGCATGAACTACGAACAGTTGTGGAACGTGCTGGACGAAGAAATCAACCAGTTGCCGCCGAAATACGCGCTCCCGCTGGTGCTCTGCTATCTCGAGGGCAAGACCAGTGCCGAGGCGGCCACGCAGCTCGGCTGGCCGGAAGGGTCGATGTCCCGTCGCCTGGCCCGCGCCAAAGACCTGCTGCGCAGTCGGCTTACCAAGCGGGGAATGGCGATGTCGGCGGTGCTGCTCGCGGCGGCGGTGTTTGCCCGCCCGGCCTCGGCCTGCGCGCCTGCGCACCTGCTGGCTTCCACCGTGAAAGCGGGAACCCTGGTGGCCCAAGGCGCTCCCCTGTCCGCCGTAACTTCCCCTTTAACCGCCCAGGTCGCGGCCGAAGTGGTCCTTGGTCTATCGGGCGGCTACAAGCTCGCCGCTTCCCTGGCCCTGGCGGCGGCTTCGTTGCTCATGGCGTCGTCCGTCGTCGTCTGGCAGATTAACGTGCCGCCGGAAAAGAGCCTGTTTCATCGACCTTCCCCTCCTGCCGTTTTTAGTCTGACCGACAATGCGCAGCCCGGACACTTTGTGACCATTTCCGTGGAGCTCGACAAGGAAAGTGCGGACGGTTTCCAGACGAAGCAGGGGGCGGTCGAAAAGCCCGACGCCAACCTGGGCAAGACCGGCAATCGCTAAAGCCACGCCCTCGTGGGTCGGCAGTCAACGCACGGCTCACTTGCCTCCCACGATCTGCACCTGTGCGGGCGAGCCGGCGATATCTTGAAGCTCAACGGTCAGGACATTCACTTGCGCCGTAGTCCCCACGGAAATCGTGAGAGTGTGGCGGCCTTTGCCCAGATCGAGAGTGGCAACACGGCCGGCAAGAGGGGTCGGTTTGCCGTCCACCCACAGGGAAACTTTATTGCCGATTGCAGCGGTGCTGACAAGTAGCTTCACCTTGCCGGCTGTGGAAACATCGAGCTCGGCCCGCACGAATGTCGTCGGGTCTTGGCCCTGATGCACAATGAAGGAGGGGAGCGGATCGAGCGGGAGCTCGCCAGCGACGGTGCTGTAAGCGCTGTCCCAGGTGAGGGCGGGATCATCGGACGCCGCGCTGTCATAACTGGTGCAGTTGAGCAGCGTGTGGGCCTCCTTCGTCCAGACCAGAGATTGCCAGCGGCGGACGACCCGCTTCTGACCGATGGTATACTTGCCGCCAACCTTGCCGAGCTCGGACAGAAAGCGGACCAGGTCCACCAACTCCGCCCGAGTGAGCGCATCAGCCGCCCCATCGGGCATCAGCGAGCGGGTGCTGTCCTTGATTTGCTCGATGTTTGACTTGGCGATGGTGATGAGCTTGTCCTCCGCGCTCCGCAGGACCAAGGTTTGGCCATCTTCCCGCACGACGACGCCGGTGTATTGCTGGCCGTCCGCATCGAGAATCAGCTTCGAGTGAAAACCTTCCTTGATTTTCGAAGAAGGAGTTATCATGGATTCAATCAGGTAATCCACCTGAGCGCTGGCTCCGATGCTGATGAGATCCGGCCCGACCACGCCCCCCGCTCCGCCGATGGCGTGGCACTTCAGGCACTGGAGCTGGGCGTTGCGATAGATGGATTCGCCCCGGATGGGATTCCCTCTGTCCTTCACATCCGCGACCAGTCCGGCGACCAGATCGGGAGTCAGCTTCCAGACGGCTGCTTCCAGACCGCCGGCCTTTTGGACCGAGGCGATGAGCTCTTCGGAGGGCTGCGGGCTGGCGCGGACGTAGCGGAGGACGAGCTTGGCGGTGTCAGAGGTCAGCTTGGCGTCTTTCAGCGCGGCAGTCATGGCAGCGGGACCTTCTTGATTAGCGAGCAGTGGCGCGATGGCCGCTGCGGGATCGACGCCTTGCGGCGCTTCCGCCAGGAGCTTCATCGTGAGCTGGGCTGCGAGCCTGACATCGAGAGTTGCGACGGCGCCGATGGCTCGCTGGCGAAGTCCCAGCGATTTTTCCTCCCTGCCGATTTTGGTCAGAGTCGCTTTGTCGGCATCGCCTCCGAGCATTGCCAGCGCGTCGATGGCGGCGAGTCGCAACGGGACAGGAGCGTCGGAATCTACCGCGGCGCGGAGCATCATCGGTTGCACCGAGGTTTGCTTCCAGGCGCCTCCGGCACGCAGCGCCGAGGCAATCAGGCGATCATCCGGCCCTTGCGCCAGCCTGGAAAGCTGCGCCAAGTCTCCAGCCGGCAGCACCTTCTTCAGCCGGCTGGTTTCCACAAGCGAATCGAGCAGTGCCGCTTTGCGGGCAGCGGGCAGCTTGGATTTTTCGTCAATGATGAGGGCGTAAATTGCCCCCAGCTCTTTGGCGCCTCCGAGCTGCGCGATGAGACTGAGCACCTCATCAACGCGGTTGGCCGGCAGCTTGTCTTCTTGAATGAGCGAGAGCAGCGTGGGAACCACGTCGGGCGTGTTCACCGCTTTGAGAGCATACGTCAACCGCTCCACGTCGCCGCCGAATACGTCCTTCCCTTCCTTCACCGCCGGCAGCCAGGCGGGCGAGAGATCCCGCATCGTTTGCCAAAGTGCGAAGTCGAGAAAGCGGTCCATGGGCTTGGCGAGAACGCCCGCGGCATCTTGGGCCGCGGCTTCCGTTCCAACTGCGGCCAAACCCCGTACGCCTTCCAGCCGCACGCGGGGATGCTGATCCAGGACGGCCATTTGAAGGACTCGATAGGCGATCTTTTGGCCTTCAGGATGCAGCCGCGTCCGCCAATGGGAAGCGACGCGAATGGCCGCGGCACGAACACGATGATCCTTGGATTTGGCAAGTTGCTGGATCAACCCCAGGCCTTCCGTGTAGTTTTCGATGCACTCGCAAACCCAAAGTCCTTCCAGCAAGTGATGCTCATGGTTCGGATCGGTATCTTGCAAACCCGCCAGCCACCGCTGCAGCATCACCTCCACGTTCCCTCCCGCAGCGTGGCGGTGCTTAAGCATGATCTTGGCGTTCTGCCGCGTCCACTCTTCCGGCTCCTTGAGCAAGGCCAAAAGCTGATAACCCTCGGCCTCTTTCGGAATCGCCGTCAGCAGCGGCTTTCGCCCCTTGGCGCTCACGCGCCAAATGCGGCCGTGGGTGTGGTCGCGGCGCTCGTCGCGGAAGTCGACCTCGCCGTGCTGGATGATGGGGTTGTACCAGTCGGCGATGTAGATCGCCCCGTCCGGTCCCATCTTCGCGTCGATGGGTCGGAAGGCGACGTGCTGCGTCTTGATGACTTCCGTCTCTTGCCGCGAAGCGTAGCCGCTGTTGTCTTCGGTGACGACGAAGCGGCAGACGCGGTGAGCCCGGAAATCACTGGTGATCATGTTGCCGTCCCAGTCCGGCGGCAAATGACGGCCGCTGACAATCTCCAGGCCGCAATGCTTGGGGCTGCCGGGATTGAGGCCGGCGACGATCCGAGTGGCGCCCGGTGCCGAGAAGAAGACCGAACCGGGGAAAACGTAGTTGATCCCCTCGCCGAACGCCCCGTCGGTGGCGAATGATTGCCCCCAGCGATCGAAGTGGTGCCCCCAGGGATTCACGAAGCCGTAGCACAGTACCTCCAGCTCCAGCGTTTCTGGCCGAAACCGCCAGATGCCGCCGCCGTTGAGTCGCTTCACTCCGTACGGCGTCTCCACATGCGAATGGATATAGATCGACTGGTTCATATACAGGCAGCCGTCCGGTCCCCAGCGGAGCGTGTGCAGCAAGTGGTGCGTGTCCTCCGTCCCAAAGCCGCTGAGGATAATCTTCTTCTGGTCTGCTTTGCCGTCGCGGTCAGTGTCCGCGAGGTGAATGAGCTCCGTGCTGTTGGCGACGTAGCAGCCGCCGTTGTGGTCGGGGACCACACCGGTGGGAATCAGCAGCCCATCCGCAAAAACAGTGGCATTCCCCGCCTTGCCGTCCCCATCCTCATCTTCCAGCACCAGGATCTTGTCCGTCGCCCTTTGCCCCGGCTTCACCTGCGGATAGACCTCGCTCGACGCCACCCACAGCCGCCCCTGGGCGTCAAAGTTCATCTGGACGGGTTTGGCGAGGAGCGGGTCCGCGGCATAGAGGTTGACCTCCATCCCGTCGGCTACGATGAAGGTCTTTCGCTCCAGCTCCGGGTCGGGATCGGGAATGTCCTTGAGCTCGCGCTGGGCGAACACGGCGGCGCCAGGGCCCAGCGGCCACAGAGTTGCCATCGCCAGCGAGCAAATCCACAAACGGCTCATGCATCACCAAAGTCATAAAGAGCAGACGGAACCCCAAACCCCAGCCGCCATCTTACCGCCAACAAAGTCCGGCAGATATTGGCGGAAAGCGGATGATTTTTTGCTCCAAGGGATGATTTGCAGTTACGTCCGCGAGTATTATTCGGAAAAATAGAGTAGCCCGAAGACTGGGCGAACATTGGCTCAAACACCTGTGACCTTCTGAAGTTGGCAACCATGGTCTGGAAGACCACTCTGACGGTAATCGTTGTTCTGCTCATCGCGGCTGGCGGAGCCGCGTATTGGTGGTTCCTCCAGCAGGCGGGGGAAAACCTGGTCCTGCCCGGCACTGTGGAAGTGCAGGAGGTGCGGCTCAGCTCGAAGATTGCCGGGCGAGTGAAGGACGTGTTCGTGGACGACGGAGCGCATGTGAAGGAGGGGGACCCACTGGTCGAGCTCGACATCCCCGAGCTGCGGGCCCAGCGGCGACAGGCGGCCGCGCAACTCGCGGCGGCGACGGCTGCGGCGGCCAAGGCGGAGCGCGGTCCGCTCGACGAGGAATACGAAGCGTCGAAGCAGGTTCTGGCGGCGGCTAAGGCCCGCTTGGACAAAATGAACGAAGGGAATCGCAAGCTCGAAATCGAGCAGGTCGAGAAAAATGTCGACGCCTGGAAGGTCGACCTCTCCAATGCCCGCCGCGACCTGCAACGCATCTCTGGCCTGGTGCAGTCCAAATCCGCGACCCAGAAGGAACTCGATGACGCCCAGGCCAGGTACGACCGACTGCAAGCGACCGTCAACGAAGCCGCCGCCCGCCTCGAGCTGATGCGCGAGGGCTTCCGCCCGGAAGACAAGGCGGAAGCCTTAGCCGAATTCAAACGGGCCGAGGCCAACGACGCCCTGCTCAACACCGGCACCCGCGAGGAGGACAAAGTCGCCGCCCGCGCGCGCGTGGATGAACTCACCGCCAAGCTCTCCGAGCTCGATTCCAACATCGCCGAAGCCGTCGTCAAAGCTCCCGAGGACGCCATCGTCGAGCTCGTCAGCGTCCGCCGCGGTGACACCACCACGCCAGGCCAGCCGGTCGTCCGCATCCTGCTGGCCAAGGATCTCTGGATCAAAGCCTTCGTCCCCGAAACCGAGCTCGGCCGCGTCCGCCTGAACCAGGAGGTCGCCGTGACGATGGATACGTATCCCGAGCGGAAGTTCAAAGGCAAGGTCACGTACATCTCCTCCACGGCCGAGTTCACCCCCCGCAACGTGCAAAGCGTCGACGAACGCCGCCACCAGGTCTTCGCCATTAAAATCCGAGTCGAGGACCCGCAAGGCATCTTCAAATCGGGCATGGCCGCGGACGTGCATCTGCCGAGGGAACCGGGCGAGGGGGGGGGGGAGGGGGGAGGGGGGCTAGGGGCTGTTTGTTCTTCCTTCCTGTCTCTGGGTTCTCACTTCACCCCCCCCCCCCCCCCCTCCTCC
>JBPCKT010000095.1:0-13181 GCA_051004015.1 Pirellulaceae bacterium
AAACCTGATACAAAGCCTGCTGGGACATGTCGGTGCTCCAAGAGAAGGTCTGGTAACCCAAACTCTTAGAAAACCCCATGTCCCACTTCTTTTCTATCACCCAGCGCGCGCTTCAGTCGGAAGAGCCAAAATTATCCTGGACAACGAGTGGTTTCCGGGCGAAGTGCGGTACAAGGGTGGTCCGTCGCGCTACCTCGATCTCCAAAACCGAACCGAGGGGACGATTGTTATCGAAATTGGCTGTGGCGAACCTCCCGATCTTTGCCAGCCGGGTGCGACGACTGGTGCTTTGGAATGGATCGAAGTCCTGGATCGCCAGGGACGAGCGGTCCATCCTTTCTTGCTTTGGGCGGAATGGCCAGCGATTCGCGCGAACATGCAGTCGAAGCGGTCACTCGAAATCCTCTGGGCTCGTCTTTGGCACGAAGCGTATCGAAACCAAATCGACGTGGTCTCACTCCCGAAGCCGTTGGCCGACATCGAACAGCAAATCAAGGTTGATGGCAAGTCAGCGAAGGAGGTCGCCGCCGAGATACTTGCCATCATAGGGTTGCCGTAAGTGCTTCTTGACCGGACCCGCTGAATGGATTCGTGTACTTGTGCGAGCCGAAATGTGACATATCGTTTCGCCGACTCGGAACGAAAAGTCCTATAACCCGGACGCCCTTGGGCGGAGAGACAACCGAGAGTTTGGGAGCAAAGTGGGCGATCCCATGTCGAGATTGCCGGGTCACCCGTGTCTCGCCGCAACCTCTGGTCGGGACAGAGAGCCCGTCGGTCCAACCGCAACCCGTTGCGGGAACTGGCGTTGAAACGAAAAAAGCCGAGGCACTTGGCCTCGGCTTTTTCCGTTAACCCCGGAGTCGCATATTTTCGCGACGCCGGCTTCAAGTTGCGGGGGCCGGATTTGAACCGACGACCTCGAGGTTATGAGCCTCGCGAGCTACCGGGCTGCTCCACCCCGCGCCATGATGAGAAGACTTGTTTCGACCGTTTACGGGCGAATATTAAATTGTACCGGAGAAGGGCGGGAGAGTCGAGGGGGCAGACACGCCGGTTGCGGATGAGCGAGGGGCTAGGAATGAGCTAATCGGTGAGAGCGTCTGCAATCCACTCTCTCTTGGAAAAAACTTGCAGCCGCCTTGCAACGGGTGTAGCATATCCGCGCTGGATACGCTTCTATCAAGAGTGGCAGAGTTTCGCCCCACCCTTTCTTTCCGCTCATTTAGGGAGTCTCCGATGCGTACATGCCGGATTTTGCCTGCCGTCCTGCTGGTCTGTTTGCTCGTCGCCGCGAGTACTTTGGTTCGATTGTCTGCCGCCGCGGAAGAGCCCTTGAAGGAAGCGGGGTTGCAAGCCCTCCTGGAACTGAAGATCGACGACGAGGTGATTATCGCCCGGATCAAGAAGTCCGGGCTGGCCTTTGCCGGTGAAGAAGCGGCGCTCCAGCGGTTGGCCGAGGCGGGCGCTTCTCCGGCGGTGCTCGGCGCGATCCGCGAGGCCGGCGCGAAAAAGTCGGCGGGCGGCGGGGCTGCCGCCATCACTTACTCGGATGTGCTCAAGCTGTTGCAACTGGAAATCCCGGAAGAGCAGATTCTGAAGCGGCTGGCCAAGTCGCCCACGGTGTTTACGCTGAGCAAGGAGAAAATTGCGGAACTGAAAGCGGCGGGCGCGAGCGAGAAGCTGCTGACCGCCTTGCAAACCGCGCGGGAAATCTCGCCGCAGGCCGCGGAATTGATTACGAACTTCGCGCTCGTCCTCGATTGTTCGGGGAGCATGAAGGAGAAGACCAAGGAGGGCGAAACAAAAATGGAGGCCGCCAAGCGCGTGGTGGCCGACCTGATCCAGAAAATTCCCGAGGGGCTCAATGTGACGTTTGTCATTTACGGACACGAAGTCTTCGGCGGCGCGGAGGATCCTCGAAATTGCCAGGCCGTCAAAGTGGCCCGCCCGCTGAGTCCGCTCGACGCAGCCGGCAAGTCGGACCTGAGCCGCCTGGTCGCCGGCTTGAAGCCCACGGGCGCCACGCCGATTGCCCTGTCGCTGAAAGTGGCCGGCGAGGAGCTCGCCAAGGACAAAGACGCCTTCTGCGGCATTGTCCTGATCACCGACGGATTGGAGAGCTGCAAGGGCGATCCAGCCGCGGAAGCCGCCGCGCTCCTGGCCAACCTGAAGCTGAGCTTCGGTGTGAATGTGGTGGGGTTCGGCGTTAAACCCGAGGAAGACGCCGCACTCAAGGCCATCGCCGACGCCGGCAAGGGCAAGTACTACGGGGCTGACGACGCCGCTGCACTGGCCGACGCTCTGGGGAAGCTGTCTGACGACTTGGACAAAGCGGCGAAGCCGCCGAAGAAAGATGTCAGCAACCGGCGGGCGATCAAAGTCTTGAAGCCGGATGTCGAGTTCCCGCCGTATGTGGAAATCCGCGTCCTCAGTCGGGGACTCGGCTCGACCTCCGTGGTGGCCAAGGGAAAATACGGCGACGAGATTCGCATCCCCTCCGCCACGGAAAAATATGAAATCCTGTGGGTGCCGAAGACCGGCGAGCCGGTCGCGATGCTCAAGGACTTCACGCTGGCCGAACGGAAAGTGATCGAGATCAAGCCCGAGGAGCACTTGGGAATGATCAAGGTCAATGGCAAGGGAACTCCCAAGAAGGGCATCTCGGTGTATCAACGCGGCCTGGGTTCGACCCGCAGACTGGCAGAGTGCAAGAAGTTCGGCGAGATCATGGTCGTGCCGGCCGAGAAAGTGAATGTCAGCGTGGATGACGAGGACATCGAAGAGGGACTGCAGGTAGAGGCCGGCACGTTGCACGAACTGGAGTAATGAGTCATGTCGCGATTCACTTTGCGCTGCTGGCCGGTATTCGTGTTGCTGGCCGGGGGCCTGACCGCCGCCTGGGCCGAGGACGTTAAGCCGCTGGAGACCGTTCAGGGCTGGGGCCTGGTCGTGGACCCCGTTGGCGATTGCACCTTCACCCATGCGGAGGGCAAGTTCACGATCAAAGTCCCGGGCGCGTACCATGGCCTGTGGCCGGTCAAGGGCCAGGTCAACGCGCCGCTGGTGCTGCAAGAGATCGCCGGCGACTTCACGATTGCCGTGCAAGTCGAGGAAGTCACCAAGGCCGAGCCGGACACGGTGCTCCCCGCGATGGCCTCGACGGCGTCGTTTCATGCCGGTTCGCTCGTCATCTGGCAAGATGCCAAAAACTTCGTGCGATTCGACCGCACCGATATGCACAACCGCGGGCGGGCCACCACCGCCTGTTACCTGCATATCTTTCAGGACGGCAAGCGGACCGCGGAACTGGCCCCGACAGTCCCTGACCGGCCGACGCATTTGCGCCTCACCCGCAAAGGGGACCGCGTGACCGCGGCATACAGCCAGGACGGCGCGAAGACCTGGACCAGCCTGGCGGAGCAGAAGGTCAAGCTGGCCGACAAAGTAAAGGTTGGTGTGTCGGCCCTCAACAGCACCAGCCGCGAGAACATCGTCCGCTTCGCGGACCTCAAACTTGGGAAGTGAAACTATGCGACGCTCCATGTTCGTGCTGCCGCTGGCGCTGGCTCTGCTCTTCGCTGGCGCTGAACCTTCGTGGTCTGCCGATCCCGTAGCCGATCCCTTCGCGGGCAAATGGACCCTGACGTACCATCTGAACACCAAGCCGGGGCACGAAACTTATGCCGTTCCCGAATCCCCGGGGACAACGGTGGTGCAAAAGGCGTACACGACGCATGTCAGCCAGCCCGAGTTTGCCGTCAATCCCGATGGCACGTTCGCATTTGCAGCGTACGACACCGGCTGCAATGTGAACGAGACCGACGCCACTTCCCCCACGGGGGCAGGGACCGCCCTGGGAAAACACCAGGTCTATCTGAAAGCGAAGGGCAAGGTCGACGGCGACGTCATACACCTGACGCTCGATCAGGCTTTTGGGAATGGCGAGATTAAGATGGAATCTGGCGGCAGCACGATCCAGGCCAACATCACAACATCGCCCAATAGCAACATGGTGACCCAGGTGACTCGTGGTGACTTTGGCGCCAGCACCCATCAAATTGCCAAGAGTCCCGGGGGCTACACTCCGCATTCCACCTGGGGGAGTCAAAAATGGGAACTGAAAAAGAAATCTGCGGAAGGCGACAAAACGATTTACAGCGCCGCCCCCCGCGATGTGCAACTGGCGGGCGGGCTGAAGGTTGTGGAGACCGTCGAGGTGCAGCAAGACACGAAGGTGGCCGATCTGTCGGTGTCTCTCGGGAGTGAAGAGACTCACCAAGAACCCGGCAGCACGGGGACCGTCACGGCGGTTGTAACCAATAACGGTCCCTCCGAGGCGCGCGCGACGCTCAAGCTGCGCGTGGTTGGTGGCGATGTTTTCGGCCACGACTATACAGAAAGCCACGTCGAAGTCCAAGAGTATACGGGCGGTACGTCTGAAGTAGCCATACAAAGGATTGCAGGATGGGACGAATACAAATTCACCTACGAGTTCACGTTGCCAAGCGGGGCCAGTAGAACGGTGAAAGTCAAGGCCAAAGACAAGACAACTCCGGGACAGACGGTCTCTTACGCCATCCTGTTCCAAGCCGACGTGACCGGGTCCTTGCCGGACCCGAACAGCGGGAACAACTTTGCAAACCTGCTTGTTGTCTTCGATCCGCCCAAAAAAACACCGCCCAAGCCAACCCCCACGAAGGCCAAGTGATTCGCCGCCCCACCAGCGCCCGGTAACAAGTGTTTCCCATGTCGCGACTTCACCCTTACTTCTTGCTCACGCTGGCAGCGATCTCAGGCATGGGCCTCTCGACGCTGACGCCGGTCGCCGCGGACGAACCGCGCTTGGACGAGGATTGGTCCGCGGGGCCGTGGGACCTTGACTATCAAGCGCTCGTCCTACGCCCCGGCAAGGCGAAATTGAAGGCCGAGAGTGGGACGGAATTCACTGAATATGTCTTGTCGTTCGCGGCTCAGGCGCGGTTCGTCGTGGAACAGGACAAAGTCATGCTGCAGTTGAAAGAAGAGCCGGGCCCCGCAGCTCAACCGGAAAAGAGGGAACAGCCAGGCAAGGTCATGTTCGAGCATCGTCAAGCTCAGTTTTTCCA
Source organism: Pirellulaceae bacterium (assembly GCA_051004015.1). Lineage (GTDB taxonomy): Bacteria > Planctomycetota > Planctomycetia > Pirellulales > Pirellulaceae > SXOA01. The sequence goes on from JBPCKT010000095.1 coordinate 5,109, forward strand.
CCGCGCTTTGTGGAAAACGGCCGACGGCGCGGCGAGCGACTACGCTTTCACCGCCGACGGAGTGCTCACGGGAAGCGGGCAGTTCGCCGCCAAGTCGTTGGAGCTGAATCTGGATTGGACCACGCTCGACGGTCGCGGCACGTCCAAGGGCCAGCGCATTGCCAAGCCGATAGGCGTGCATACTTGGAAATCCAAGTGGACGCTTAAGCCGGAAACACCGGCGAAGTCCGATTTGGCCGGGGTGACGACGCCCAAGCTGGTTCTCGCGGCCACCCGCACCACCCTGATGCCTCAGCAGTTGGCAGGTTGTCCCCCGCTGCCGCTGCTCGAGCGAGTTTCGATCGTCCGTGCTCCCACGGCCGATCTAGAAGTGAGTGTGAAGGACGATCCCGATCCCGGCGCACTCGGCGGAAAGTGTGCGCTGACCGTCTCGATCAAGAATTTGGGCCCTGATCCCTGTCCGTCTTGTGAGCTGAACGTGTCGCTGCCGCCGGGAATCCTCGTCACGTTGCCCAAGGATGCCAAGACCGTGTCTGGCGGTTACACCACGCTCACGTTCCCGCTCGTTGATCTGGCCAAGGAAGCAGTGGCTACCGTGAAGCTTGAATACGTTCAGGCCGGCAAGCTGCCGCCGGGCCAGAAGGAGGTCCGCGTAGCGGCCGCGGCCACCGTCACCAGCCGCGCGTATGATCCCAACCCCGTGAACAACGGCCACATCGAATTGACGACGTTCCGCGAAAAGAAGTGAATCTGACCCTGGGGATGCCCTTCGCCAAGGATCTCAAGCAGTCACTCCCATGCTGCCAGAAAGCGGCCGCCTCACCGATAATCGCCTGGCAAATCAATCGCCAACTGAATTATCCCTACAAGCCGGTATCACCGTCGCCGTTCTGCCTTGGGGTTGCGTGAATTCCGCTGGTGGAGATCTTCTTGCTTGCCGCTACTTCTTTGGACTGATAGACTTGCAGTAGTTGTGAGACAGAGCGATTGGGGCCATGAGGCGGGCGAAGGAATTCGCCGAGGGACGGCCTGATGTCGAATCATGATCCGCATCGCCAGAACCCGGCCCCGGGAGGCCATCCTCTGCCCCCTCCCTATCCTCCTCCGCCGGCATTTCCGCCGCAGTTTCCTTACGGCCAGCCGCCCCCTGCGCCGCAGTTTCCGCAGCCGGGGTACGGCGGGCAATACGGCTATCCTCAGCAGCAGCCGGCCTATTATCCGCAGCAGCCGCAGCCGGTGGCTTACCAACCACAGGCGATTCCCGTTCAGCCGATTCCGCTGGGCCCGGTAGCCGCCCCCGCTCAGCCGGAGGCGATACCGCTTTCCGCCTGGCAGACACCGCAGCCGGTGCGGCCGCTTGCGCCCGTGCCTGTTCCAGCGCCGCAGCCGGTCGCGGCTCCCGTTCGTCCGGCCGCTCCGCGCCCCGTTTTGGCTCCCCGCCCCGTTCCGGCAAATCGTCCTATTCCCGCGCCGGCCAAGACAGACCCGGATTCACTCGCCGTCCAGCCGCAGCGGCCGGAAGATCAGCCGCCGCCGGACGAAACGGCAAGGGTTGTCAAAGGCGCGCCTCCGTGGATGGTCAGCATGGTCGTGCATGCGGTCATCCTGCTCATCATGGGGCTCATCGTCATTTCCAATCCTCCCACGGAGATCATCGAGCTCATCTCTCCGCCCGACATTTTCGCCGAGAAGCTGGGGGAGCAGGTGCTGGAGACCGAGTTGCAATCTCCTGAATCCATGGAACTGGTCGTCGATCCCGCGCTCTCCTTTGATACCAAGCCGCCGGTCGATGACCCGTTCGCGGCTCCGCCCGTCATTGATCTCAACGATCCCGATGCCAATTCGGCGACGAGTGACATCGTGGCACCTTCCATCGGCCTGGCCCTGACCGGCCGCGAGGAAGGCTCCAAGCGGTCGCTCCTGGCGGCATATGGCGGAACCGCGACGACGGAGGCTTCGGTGCGCGAGGGACTGCTGTGGCTCAAAAAGCAGCAGAAGCCGGACGGCGCCTGGAGCCTGATGGGTCCATATTCCAACGGCGGGTACGCGGAAAATCGCGTCGCCGCCACGGCCATGGCCCTGCTCGCCTTTCAAGGGAACGGCATTACTCACCAAGTAAAGAATGAGTTCCAGCCCGTCGTGGCCAAGGGGTGGAAGGCTCTGCTCGCCATGCAGAGCGCGGACGGCGAGTTCCAAGGGGAAGCCGCCTATAACCAAAAGACCTACGGCCAGGCCCAGGCTTCGATTGCCCTCTGCGAAATCTACGGCATGACCAAGGACACGGATTTCCGCGATCCTGCTCAGAAGGCCGTCAACTACGCTCTGTTCGCCCAGTCTCCGCAGGGGGGCTGGCGGTATTCTCCCAAGGAAGATTCCGATACCTCCGTCACTGGCTGGTACGTGATGGCTCTGCAAAGCGCGATGATGGCGGGACTCGATGTTCCCAGTCCGACTTTCGAAAAAATCAGCGGGTTCTTGGACAGCGTCGGCTCCGAGAATCAGAGCAAGTATGCCTACATGGCCGGGCAGGACTATCGCCTCTCGATGACCGCCGAAGGGCTCCTCTGCCGCGAGTACCTGGGGTGGAAGTACGACGACGAGCGGCTGCGGGCGGGGGCCAACTACTTGCTCGCCAACCCCATCGATTACAACAGCTCCGAGAGCCATCAGAACGTCTACTACTGGTACTACGCCACCCAGACCTTGCATCACATGGGTGGCGACGACTGGGATAAGTGGAACAAGGTCATGCGGCAAGCCATCCCCACGCACCAGGTCAAAAGCGGCCCGGAGAAGGGAAGCTGGGCTCCCAGCGCCGGAGACTCCCACGGGGCCGGGGCCGGCGGGCGGCTGTATACCACCTGTCTCTCCATTTACATGCTGGAGGTCTATTATCGGCACCTGCCGATTTATAAGTACCGGCTGAAATAAACGCTGGAGTCCCGCCTTTAGGCGGCATTGGGGAGCCGCCTGAAGGCGGGACTCCAACGGACTGCCTTTTTCCCACATTTTCTTGCCGGAAAGGCGCTTGACTGTGGCCACGGCGGGCCGAAGAATCGGATGTTGGAAATACGCATTCGGCGGACCCCTACTCACCGCTCCTGGAAGTCACTTTCGCTCGATTTTGTGGGACGGTAATCTATGTGGCGGATTCCCCGACTGGCCGTCGGCACAGTTCAGTCCAGCGCTCGTTGCCAGCCGCTGTATTGGGGCCTGCTCACCGTGCTATCCCAGGCCGGTGTGGGCGTGCAGACGTTTGGCTCACGGGCCAGCTTTGCCAGCCATGATGCCTCCCGCAACCTCACCGGCCGTCCCAGGCGGTATCTCGATTCCTGGGTCATGGACGGCGAGCAAACGGCTGCCGCTTTTCAAAAGGGAATGAACGATTGCCACCTCGGACTTCTCGAAGGGGCGTTTGAGGCAAGCTCAAGTTCCTCGGATGTGGGCGGCTCGTTGGACATGGTTTGCGATCGGCTAAGCTGTCCGCGCATCGTCGCCCTTGACTTGTCCCAGATGGACGGCTGTCGCATTCCCATGCGGCCGGAGCATCTGGACGGCATTCTGCTGTCGCGTGCCAGATGCGATGAACACGCACTCCGCTGGCAAGCCACCCTGGAACCGCTCTGGGGTGTTCCTGTCCTCGGCTGGCTGAAAGAATCGGACCCGATCGACGCCCTACTCGATTATCTGCCGGCTTCGCAAGCTCCGGCTCGCAGCGTCTGCATGTCGCTCGCGGATTCGCTCCGCTCCTCCCTGCGACTGGATCCCCTCCTCGAAATCGCGGAGCGCGTATGCGCTCTGCCGGCAACGCACAACGAAGATGAGCAATGCTGGAACCCGCGGCGGAAGACGACCGTTGCCATCGCCCTGGACGAGGCCTTCACGAACTACTTTCCAGAGACTCTGGAACAATTGGAATCGGCGGGAGTAACCCTGCGAGACTTCTCACCGCTCCGGGGTGAAGCAATTCCGGAAGGGACCGACGTCGTCTATCTCGGCGGCGGGGCGGCTGACCGCTGCTGGCCCAAGCTGGCCGCGAATCATTGCCTGGCGCAATCACTCCGCTGCTTTGCGGGCCGCGGAGGCAGAGTCTATGCCGAGGGAACTGGCCTGGCCTACCTTTGCCGCCAGGTGGAGCTCCTGGACGGGACCACGCAAACGATGGCGGGCCTGTTGCCAGCGACGGCTCGCCAGGTTGCTCGGCGGCCCGTGTTCGAGCCGCTGGAAATTGAGTTCGCCGCCCCCTCCTGGCTCTTCGATTCCGACTCGCCATTGCGTGGATACCGCGACAATGCCTGGCAAATCGAGCCGATCGGCCCCATGCTCACCTTCGCCCGCGGAGAGGAGCACCGCCTCGACGTCCTCGGCCGCGGCAACGTCATCGGCAGCCGCCTGGCGGTCCACTTTTCTTCGCAGCGCTCTCTGCTGCGGCGTCTAGGCGCCCCCACCCCGCTGCGGCACTTCGTGCCGGCGATGGTGGAGCGGAAGGTCTAGCGGTAGTCACACTACCCCCGGCACTCCGCCACCCTAGAATGAGACTGTCTCGCGCTCCGTTCTTCGCCGGCGACTCGTCATGTCTGAACCAAACCGCCTCGGCGGCATCATCCATACGTACCAGAAGTACGACCCTGCCAAATTCCCCAGCCCCACGACTCCGCCGCCAGACGTGGTGTCGCCGGCTTTCGAGCACTTCCTGGCCTACGGCGAGATGCGGGAGCTGAGCGAAGAGGAGCTCGCCCGTGCGGTCCGTCTCGACCCAAGCCAGATGGGGAACCTCGGCCCGAGCCTCGATTTCCTGCTCGCCATGCTGCTGGAGCGGAAGCGGAAAATCCTCGCCAAGTACGAGACCGAAACGGTGCAGAAAGCCGCCCGCCGCGAATATCAGCGCCAAGGCGAAAAGACCAAGCCCCCGGCCGGCATTGAAGGCCGGTTCCGCAAGGCAGTGAAGGAAGAGCAGCTCCGCGACCTGGAAATGCTCTGGTATGCCGCCGGAGCCGAGCGGAGCAAATTCGGCCATCAAATCCTGCAGCTCGTCGAAAGGCTGGGGGAGAAATATCAGATTGATGAGCTGGCGGGAAAGTACACGTTCACCGGCCGCACGAGCATGACCGTCCCCGAGGCATTAGAGATCAAAGAAGAGCTGGAGAAGATCGACGAGCTGCTCAAGCAACTCGAGGAAGCTCGCAAGACGGCTCAAATCGGCATCATCGACTTCGACCTCCTGGAGCAATTCACCGAGCCCGGCGGCAAGGAGCAGCTCGAAGAGATGCAGCGGATGGTGGAGAACATGGTCCGCGAACTGGCCGAGCGCCAAGGATTAGAAAAAGGGGCCGACGGCGGCTTCAAGCTCACGCCAAAGGCCTACCGCCTCTTTCAAGGCCGCCTGCTGGAGCGAATCTTCAGCTCGCTGCAAGCCAGCCGCACCGGCCGCCATCAAGGGCCGATCGTCGGCGAAGGGGCGGTGGAGATGCAAGCCACCAAACCGTACGAATTCGGCGACTCAATCACGCAGATGGACATCCCCCAGTCGTTCATCAACGCCCTGGTCCGCTCCGGCGGCGGCCTCCCCGTGCGGCTGAAGCAGGAGGACATCGAAATCCACCGCACGCGGAACACCCCCAAGTGTGCCACCGTCGTCATCATGGATATGAGCGGCTCGATGCGGTACGACGGGCAGTACATCAACGTCAAGCGGATGGGGCTGGCCCTCGACGGCCTGATCCGCCGCGAGTACCCAGGCGACTTCCTGCAGTTCCTGGAGATGTTCACCTTCCCCCGCGTCGTCCCGCCGGGGGAAATCATCGAGCTGATGCCCAAGCCGGTCAGCCTCTACGACCCGTTCATCCGCATCGAGCTCGACATGAGCCGCGATGACATCAGCGAGCTCCGCATTCCGCAGCACTTCACCAACATCCAGCGGGCCCTGCAACTGGCCCGGCAGTTCCTCAGCGTCCAGGCCACCCCCAACCGCCAGATCATCCTCATCACCGACGGCCTCCCCACCGCCCACTTCGAAGGGACCGTCCTCCACCTCCGCTACCCGCCACACCCCAAAACCGAAGCCGCCACCCTGCGGGAAGGGCTCCTCTGCCAGAAAGACGGCATCACCATCAACATCTTCCTCGTCCCTAGTTGGTCGCAATCCGAAGAAGACATCCGCTTCGCCTACCGCCTCGCCGAAGGGACCAAAGGGCGAGTCTTCTTCACCGCGGGGAAGGACCTCGATAGGTACGTGGTGTGGGATTATGTGAAGAGGAAGAGGGAGATTATTGCGTAGCCGTTGCGGCCACCCCAGCTTCAGAATCCATGTCATCCGTTTCCAATCTACCCATCGGCACACTTCTGGTTCTCGGCTTACTGGCCGTGACAGCCATCTGGCGATATCGCAGCGGCAAGAGGCAAATCAGCTTGCGGGGGATGCTTATCGGCGTGTTCGTTGTGAGCTTGCCGCTGGCTTGGTTTTCCTATGGCACACGGGAGTATATGCGCGAGCAAAATGCCATCTCCAAATTGCGGGACGCTGGGATTGACGTTCGCACGGACAATTTCCACAGACCCTGGCAGACATTTTTCTTCGGCTCTGTGTGGCAGCACCGTGCATTTGCCGTCTACGCCGATGCGGCTCCAGTGACCCGCCACGAGCTTGAGTTGATCGGCGGCTTGGCATACGTCTCGACCATCCGAATTAGGCAAGGGGACTTTGCCGACGACGATTTGGCTAGTCTGGCCGCCCTGCCGCGCCTCAAGGAACTGACTTTGCGACACTGCCCCATTACCGGCGCAGGACTGAGACATATTCCTGCCCAGGTGCCGATGGAAAGGCTGAGCCTCTCCTTTTCCCCAATTGACGATGCGGGCCTGCAAAACGTGGCGCATTGGAAATTGCTGGAGGATCTCGAATTGAGTGGTACGCAGATTACGGATGCCGGCTTGGATTCTCTTGCTGCACTCGAAAACTTGGATCGACTGATGATCGATCACACGGCCGTCACCGACGCTGGCATTCGTCGTCAGGAAGATTTGATCTCTCACATTTCCACGCTGTCACTCCGTAATACCGTGGTCACCCAGGTGACACTGGACGGGCTGAACAAGGGTTACTTCTGGCCGCCCGCTCCCACAACGGCTCATCGGCAGGCGGCAACGCAGTTGCTGCTGCAAGGAATCGAAGTAAACGTGCGGCAGGATAGCGGGCCGAGTTGCAACATTGCCTTTGGCCAGAATTGGAAAGAACACCCCCAGACTGCCGACTTGCTAGGTCAGCTCTGTCCGATTCGCTCGGTCAGACTCCGATCACCACATCCCAACGACTCGGTGGTCCCGCTCCTTGCGGACATGAAGGATCTCACCCATATCGGGATGGAAGGCCCGGCCCTCTCCCCGCAGGGACTTCGTCAATTGTGCCGGCAAACGCATCCTGGCCTCCGAATGGTCGAGATCGAAGGGTGTTCGTTCACTGCGCAAACCCTGAGTGAGCTGGCAGTATTTCCATCGCTCGAAGAGTTGTATTTCAACCAGATGCGGATCGATGAAGAGGGGATTTCTGCCTTCGCAGGATTTCGGAGGCTTCGCTTCCTCAGCTTCCGCAACTCGCGCATCAGCGACGAAGGCGCGAACAACCTGCATGCCGTTCTGCCGCACACCCGAGTATTCCACGACGGAACAGAGAAATAAGCGACCGTGGGCTCCGGGCAAGTAAGGCCGTTCTCATCGCCACTAGCGCCTCCCTGCCGTGCGGCCTTTCGCTCCACACTTTAGATGTGTTGGCAAACCTCGCCTCTCAGTTTTCACAACTTGTTGTCTAATGCAAGGTTGCGAAAACTGACCCCCCCGGGTAAACCAACACCCCCCCTCTTTTCCTTCCGCAAACCGTCCGAGAGAAAAAACGCTCGACCGGGGGAGGGCGGCACTCGTCGGGCGGCTGCCGTGCTGCTCCTTGCTATTCAAGTAGAGTCGAGAAGTGACGCGGTGGTTTAGGAGGCAGTTTGTATTCCCTGTTGCTCGCTCTTTCGTCTGCGAGTGTCACAGTATCGCCACCATGCTCCGTTTTCACTTCCCGCTCATCGAACCGGA
>JBPCKT010000096.1:0-5877 GCA_051004015.1 Pirellulaceae bacterium
GGGTGGGCGGTTTGTGGGTTGCGGTTGTTTTGGTGGTTTTGTGGGGTGGGGTGGGGGGGGGGGGGTGGTTGGTGGTGCCCAACCCACCCCCCCCCCCCCCCCCCCACCACTCACTCTTACCCCGTTATCTTCTGATGGTCATACAGCGGCTGGATGTCCACCGGGGTGGAGACATAACCGCTGTGGTGCGGAATGGGCAACTCGTCGTCGCGTTTCTCGCCGAGGTGGGCGAATTTTGGCGAATCCCCTTCGAGCTTCTTGCGGGCAATCTTGTGGCCGCGGATTTTGTCTTGAATCCGCATCAACCCTTCGAGCAGAGCTTCCGGGCGGGGCGGACAGCCGGGAACGTAAACGTCCACCGGGACGACCAGGTCCACACCCTTTACTACGTGATAGCCCCACTTGAAATACGGTCCACCGCCGACGGTGCAAGCGCCCATGGCGATGACGAATTTCGGGTCGGGCATCATGTTATAAAGCCGGCGGACGCGGCTGGCCATTTTGTACGTGACGGTACCGGCGACGATCATCAGGTCCGCCTGCCGCGGCGTGGCCCGGAAGGCACCGGCTCCGAAGCGGTCCATGTCGTAGCGACTGGCACCGGCAGCCATCATCTCGATGGCGCAGCAAGCGAGGCCGAAGGTCATCGGCCAGATGCTGGCCTGCCGGCCCCAATTGATGGCCTGTTCGATGGTCGTCGTGATGACGTTTTCCTCGAACCGCCCCTCAATCCAGGGCTGCGTCGGAATTGGGTTCAGGATGGATTCAAGGCTCATGTCAGGCTCCAGCGGGCTGGTATTACGTACGCTTGGTACGTCGAAAGTAAGCTCGCTAAGATACTCCAGCTTAGGCCAATGCGGTAGGCTTGGGTTCAAACGTGCAACAGCCCCCGCCGTCCAGCCGGCAGTTGGAAAGATGCAGGTCTTCGCCGAGCAATTCCGAGAACATCATCTTCTCCATCGAGCAAACCGATCGGTCCTGCTCCGCCAGGTCCGGATAAGGACAGGCGGTGGCGGCCAGCACCGGGAGATCTTTGGAATAGTCCACTTCAAACGGCATTCGTCGGTCGCTGAACGCCTTCGCCAGCGACTCCATCTTCTCTTTCAAATTCGTGCCGCGGACTTCCGCCGCGTAGCTCCCCGCCAAGCGGCTGGAGATGCGGGAGAGCAGTCCGCGGCGCACTTCGGGATCCTTGATGTGCCGCACTTCTTCCCACAGGGCGATGGCCAAGTCGCCAAAGTTGTTGCCACCTTTGCGGCGGCCTTTATCAGTAATCTCGTAGCGATGTGCCGGCCGGCCGCGTCCCGCTTTCTCGGCCTTCCGCTGAATCTCGCCGCGAGCGAGCAATCGCGTCAGCCGCTGCCGCACAGCCGTGGCGGTAACCTGCGTCTCGCTGGCCAGTTGCGCCACGCTCAGCGCGCCGCGTTTGCGGAGCAAATCGAGCAGGCCGTCGTCGGAAGTTTCATGGGCTGGCAGCATAGGTTCGCTCCTGCGCAGAACCGCGATTGACTTTCGGGCTCTGTCATCATCTTACCGTTTTCCGCATTATTGACAAGGGATTATGTCAAAATTAAGTCCCCTCAGCAGCCGGCATGCCGTAAATGCTTGACAAATCAGATTTTGCTGCCGATACTGGGCGGCCAACGAGCCTCTCCTTCGAGTCAATTCGCCCCTTGAAAGGAACATCCGTGGCAACTGTCAAGAAGGAACGCTGGGCCTCTCGCCTCGGCTTGGTTCTAGCGATGGCCGGCAACGCCGTGGGCCTGGGGAACTTTCTGCGATTCCCGGCCCAGGCCGCCAAGAATGGCGGCGGGGCGTTCTTGATTCCCTACGTCGTCGCGCTGGTAGTTCTTGGGCTGCCGCTCATCTGGATCGAATGGGCGATGGGGCGCTATGGCGGCCAACAGGGGCACCATTCAACGCCGGGGATTCTACAGGCCCATAGCAAGAATCCGTTCTGGAAATACTTCGGAGTCATGGGGCTGTGGTCCTGCTTGGTGATTGCCGCCTACTACCTGTACATCGAGACCTGGACGATGGCCTATGCCGGCTACTCTATCATCGGCGGCTTCAGCGGTGAGAAGCCAGCGATGGACGGGGGCCAGTTTTTTGCCGCGCTCACCGGCGAGAAGGATTATGAATTCGTGGCGATAAGTTGGTGGGGCATGCTCCTCTTCGCTGCCTGCATTGCCATCAATGTTTACATTCTCTCGCGCGGCTTGGCGAAAGGGATTGAGATCGTCAGCAAAATCGGCATGCCGCTGTTGATTGTGTTTGCCGCGATTCTCGCCGTTCGCGGCCTGATGATTACGCCGGAGTCCGATCCGCAGGCCAAACAAAGCGCGCTCGACGGACTCAACTTTGTCTGGGAGCCGCGATTCACTTCGCTCAAGGATCCCTCCGTTTGGCTGGCGGCGGCGGGGCAGATTTTTTTTACACTCTCCATCGGCATGGGCTCCATCCATTGCTATTCTTCTTACTTAAGAGAGAAGGATGACATCGTATTAACCGGCGCAACGGCCGGCTGGACGAATGAGTTTTGCGAAGTGATTCTCGGCGGCACGATTCTTATCCCGATCGCGGTCGCATATCTCGGACTGCCGGAGGTTGTTAATCGGACTTCGGGAGGTTCTGGCTTTTCGCTCGGATTCATGGTCTTTCCCACGCTCTTTAACAAGTGGGGGGCTCTCGCGCCCGCGGCTGGTTTTATGTGGTTCGGCCTATTGTTCTTCGCGGCCATCACCAGCTCGCTCGCGATGGGACAGCCGATCATGGCCTTTTTGCAGCAGGAATTCAAACTAAGCCGCGAACGGAGCGCGGTGGCCTTTGGGGGGCTGCTGTTGCCGCTGTCGCTGCCGGTGGCGCTATTCCATAGCGGCACTTTCAATGACGAATTCGACTATTGGGCGGGAAGCGTGATGCTGGTGGTGTTTGCCCTGGGCGAAACGATCCTGTTTGCCTGGGTCTTCGGCATGACCAAAGGGTGGGCCGAAATGATCAAGGGAGCGGACATGAAAATTCCGCTGCCGTTCTATTACATGATCAAGTATGTCACCCCAGTCTTTTTGATATTCATCTTGATTGGCTTCGTCTTCCTTCCCAAAGCGGGTTGGAATGCCTATGTGGAGGCACCGCTGACGGGCAAACCGCTCCCTGCCTGGGAGTGGTCGGGGGGAGGAATGATCGGCAAGCTCCTGCACGTCGACGTTCGCGAAACACGTCAGGCAAAGCTCGTTGGCATGGCGGAAAGCATCGCGGACTTGAAACTGACTGTCACGGAGCGGAAAGCCAAGGTCAGCGGCATTGACAAGGACATCGTGGCGGCTGAGAAGGACATGTCGATACCGGAATTCGCCCGCGAGGCAAAAGCACTCACGCTCACCACTTACCGCAAGCAAATTGAAGAGGAAGGGCAACTTTCCGCCGCGGAGAGAGACAAGAAGGTGGCCGAGCTCGAAGTGACACGCGCCAAAGCGGAAAAATTCTATGACGCGCTCCCGACCTGGCGGAATGTGGACCGACTGCTGATGATCGGCGTGTACGCCTTTTTCTCCATTCTCGTGGCCCGCGCCTGGAGCTCGCGCAAGGCGGAAGGAAACCTGACCCCATGACCATCGCCGCCTGGACCTTCATGATCCTGATGTGGGGCGTCATCGCCGGCATGACCGGCTATTGCTTCTATCGCCTGCTCACCTCCGAGCGGCAATTGGGTGGGGATGATTAGAATCCGGCGGGAAGCTGGGAAGATGCCCGAAGCCTTGCTTTTCCTCTTATGATTTTGCCAGCCATCATTTTGCCAACACCTCTTCCGCCCGCACTCCTTGCAGCGGTTGCCCTTTCGGAAAGTGCTCTTCCACCACGCTCAGAAACTCCTGCCGTGTCAGGACCTTCGCCGCGTAGGTGCGGAAGAATCGCGCGCCCTTGAGGCCCTGCGCATAGTTGCAGGCGAATTTGCGCATCAGGGTCGTCCCCCGTTCTTCGCCGAACCGCTCGCAGACCAACTCGTAGTGGTGCAGCAGGCAGGCTTTTTGCTCTTCGATGGTCGGATCGGGGGGAATCGGTTGGCCTTTCAAAGCCGCGGCAGCTTGTTGGAAGAGCCAGGGGCGGCCGAGGGAGGCGCGGGCAATCATCACGCCGTCCACGCCGTAGCGGCGGAAGGCTTCCACGACCTTCGCGGCTGAATCGAGATCGCCATTGCCGATGAGTGGCATTCGCTTGAGGTGCGGCTTGATGGCGGCAATGTTCTCCCAGTCGGCGGACCCTTTGAAGAAGTCGGCCGCGGTCCGGCCATGCACCGTCAAGGCCGCGGCTCCGGCGGATTCGACTACTTTGGCCACTTCAATCGCATTGATTTTGTCCCGCGAACAACCGAGGCGGATTTTCGCCGTCACCGGCGTCGGCGCGCAGGCTTTCACAACCCGCTCGACTATCGCCCCGATCCGCTCCGGGAACCGCAGCAAGTACGAACCACTATGGGCCCGCTCGCTCACGTCCTTCACCGGACAGCCGAAGTTGATATCGACGACGCTCACCTCATATTCCCGCGCCAGCCGTTCGCCTACCCTGGCCAGCGTCTCCGGGTCGTTATCCCACATCTGCACCGCCAGCGGCCGGGCCTCCTCCTTCACCCCCCACAGCCGGTCCGGGTTCTCGCACTCCTGCTCGGTCAGCCAGACAAACCCGCGAGCGCTGACCATCTCCGTGGCCAAAAGCCCCGACCCGCCGAATTCCCGCACGATCTGCCGGTAGGCGAAGTTGGTATAGCCTGCCATCGGCGCTTGCAGAATGGGCGGATCGACGACGACGTTACCGATGCGGAGAGGCGGGACGATGAGCGGCGCGGGCGCAACAGCAGACGCGGGCGGAACTGTATCGCCGGAGGAGGGTCGAATGGTGAGGTCACTGAGGCGCACGGAGTCTATTCTAGAGGCAGCGCCCGTTGAAGGTGAGGCTACTTCCATCCCTCCGGCATGTCCGGCTGTTGCCAAGCGCTCATGCCGCCGTCGATGAGGAGCATTTGGCCGTGGACGTGGCTGGCGGCGTCGCTGCAGAGATAGACCGCGCCGTCGCCGCAGACGTCGCTGCCGGGGACCTGGCGGTTGGGGGTGTGAAGCTCCATCCAGCGGGCGAAACGCTCGTCGCGGTCGATGATGCTGGTGAGCGGGGTGCGGACCAGGCCGGGGGCCAGGCCGTTGACCCGGATGCCGAGCGGGGCGAGCTCGACGCAGAGGGTTTTGACCATCGCTTCGATGGCTCCTTTGCTCGTGTCGTAGCAGGAGTGGGTCTGCTCCGCGAGGCGGGCGTTGATCGAGCCGATCATCAGCACGCGGCCGGCTGTTTTGTTCTGGACCCAGCGGCGGGCGAATTTCTGCGTGAGGAAGAAGACCGAGAACACGTTCAGCCGAAAGGTTCGCTCGAAACGTTCGTAGTCCATTTCGAGGAACGGCACGTCGTTGTAGTTGCCGGCGTTGTTGACCAGGATATCGATCTCTGGCATGGCGGCCGTGGCTTTCGTGAATACCTCTGCCGTGTTTTGCGAGGGGACGCCCGCCAGGTCTCCCGTGATGTATTCTGCCCGCACGCCATGAGCCCGGCAGGCGGCGAGAGCTTCCTCGGCGTCCGTTCCCGGAGCGCGGCCATGCAGGACGACGTTCGCGCCGGCTTCGGCAAAGGCCACGGCAATGGACCGGCCGACTCCCTTGGTGGAGCCGGTGATCAGGGCGGAGTGGCCGCGGAGGTGGATCATGAATGACGGACAGGAAGAGGGGGTCGGGAGTCTTTGGTGTTGGTCGCTCGCGTCAACAGGGGGGTCCTTTTACGCAAAAGACTCCCGACCCCATGCTTCCCGCTTGAACATTGCCAGCAGGAGGCTCTTTT
>JBPCKT010000097.1:0-29549 GCA_051004015.1 Pirellulaceae bacterium
TTCGCCATACGTGGTCTCCAGCAACTTGGAAGATGTTGCTGCAAACCAACGGCGAACCGCGCTCCATTCAAAATGGCTGCTTTTCAATTCTGCCCCTGCTGCTGTTTTTGACCGCCCCCTGACAGAATTGGAATCCAATTCCACCTTCCAGCCATCGTAAAGGGTTACTTTGTGCCCACTCGCTTCGACCAGCATTGTCAAACTATCGAGCTGCCACTCCGCGAACTGCCTCGCCTCCTCATTGGTTTGCTGCTTGCGGTGTTCCAACCACCAGCCGACGACTAAGCCCACAATCAGCGTCACCAGCATCATTTCCCGGATCGAGAAGCGGAACATAGACGGACTCCTTTGGGCGGCATTCTACCTCTAGGTTTCCCGAAGTCTCAACGTCAAACCGCTCCTCGCTGGGGCCTCTAGATCATTATTGGCGGCGTGCCTTGAGCCCGCTAAAGCGGGTTACGACGAACTGAGCTCCCACCGCGGCCACGATCGCCACAAACGGCATCAGCGGCGCTCGCATCCGCAGGTTGCTCCAGTAAAAGGTGTGCACGAGCGTGAAGACCAGGCAGAGTAGCACGCCCCAGACCCAGGGAGAGCGGAGCAGCTTCCCCCTCAGCTTCCAGACTCCCACCAAAGCAGCCGCGCAGACGGCGAGATACCAGGCGCAGGTGGCATAGCGCAGGAGGGCCCGCTTTCCGGTTTCGTCGGCGGTGAGTTTGCTCGGCAGCGGACTCCAGAGTTGGCAGGCGCGGTAGAGGCAGGAGTAGGCGAACATGAGGGGTTGCGCGGAAATCTCAGCGCGCGCAAGTCGGTAGCAGATATTATCGACCGAGGTTTCAAGAGTACGATAGACTGTTGGGTTTATAAAGTAAGCCCTCGGCTGACCGCGAAGCTTTGTTAGCGCGTCGTCGAGATTCTGTGACGACCAGGGAACCCCGCTACTATCTGTTTCCAAGTACTCATAAAAGTCGCCATTGTTAGCGAGATAGAGCGTGTATCCCCCGTGTGTTGTCGTAATGATCGGCTTGTCGAATTGCTGGTAGTTTCGATAACCCCAGGGAAAGACGACGACCGCTGCGACGATGCCAAATGCCGCCAGGTTGGCGAGGCGGCGGGCGTACTCGTGGATGAGAGATTGCTTCGCCGCGGCTGAAGTATCAGGGGGCTGACGCCCCCCGTTCGCCTGGAGGAAGAGGAGGCCGAGGCCGCAGAGACCGGCCCAGGGCAAGAAGGTGGGCCGGCAGAGTACCGCCAGGCCCAGCGCGCAGCCGGCGAAGGCGGCGTTCATCGGGCGGCGGTCCACGTGGAAGCGGGCGAGGGTGTAGAGGGCGAGGACTGCCAGGAAAGCAGCCAGCGTTTCGGTCATCACGTACGTGGACCAGTGCAGCAGAATCGGGTCGCACGCGACGATCAGCGCCGCAATCGCTGACGGCCAGGTTGTCTCCTGTCCCCTGTCCCTTGTCCCCTGAACGGCCATTTTTTTCCCAACCAGCCAGGTTAGCCCTACGGTCCCCATCCCTAGCAGCCAATGCAAAATGGCCACTCGTAGCGGCGTGACTGCCAATCCTTCCCCCGCCAGTTTCGCCAGCAGCACCGGATAAAGCGGCGGCCGATAAGCCGTCGGCCGGGGCTGTTCACCATCCTTCCCCAGCCCATAAATGCGATACGTCGCCAGATTCTCCCCAATCTCCCGGTAGGCGTCCCGGTCCTCGTTCAGGTTGTCCCGCATTACCCAGAGCACACCGCCGCGGAGGAGAGCCGCGAAGAGGAGGACGGCGAGGAGTTGGGAGCGGGGAGACGGCACGGGGGGTCAGGAGGCAGGAGGCAGGAGGCAGGAGGCAGTAGGCAGGAACGCTCTTTACTCTAACACGGCGAGGTACTGAGTACGGAGTACGGAGCCCTACCCTCTAACCTCTTCCCTCCTCAACGAAAAAAGCCCAGCCGAGGTCTCCTAGGGGAAACCTCGACTGGGCTGGAGTTGTTGGGATTATTAGCCACGCCCACGCAAAGCCGTGGGCGTGCCATCCATTCATTTCCACGTCTATCGCATGAAGGTCAGCCCCGCGTCATCCGCGGGCCCCCCAAGCAGCTTGAAGGTGAATCTGCTGTCGCCGTCCTGGGCGACGTGGCCGACCATCGCGCCGCCGTCCTTGCGTTGCAGGACGAGCAGCGAGCCTTCCGTGGTGTAGGTGCCGGAGAAGTCCTCATTCCGGCTTCCCTGGTTAAACTTCCAGGTAAAGGTCTTGTCGGACTTCAGGTCCAGGTCGAATTTGGAACCGTCGTCGCGGGTCGATTTCCACTGCCCGGCGATGGCATCCGCGGCAATCGGCCGCACGTCCTCCCGCGGGCGCGGCTCTGGCTGGGCCGTTTCCTCGGCTGGCACCGGCGGCGGTGCGTCGACCCCCTCGCGGTCGCCATCCGTGGGCTTATCGACCAGGGCCAGCATGTCCTTGGCGACGCGGTCCCTAGGCTCGAGCTTCACGACGCTGGCGAATTCCCGGGCCGCAGCCTGGGGATGTCCGGTCGTCATGTAGTGATAGCCGAGCAGGAATTTCGCCCCCGCTTCGTCGGGACGACTCTTGGAGTAACTCTCCAGAGCGCGGAGATGCGTGGTGTATTCCCCCACGTCGCCATACAGCGAGGCCATGGTGGCCCAATCCCAGCCTGGACCAACCGCCAGCACGGAGTTGAGCGTGGCCGCCGCGCCGTTGTAGTCCCTCGTGGCGAACTGCGTCAAAGCGCGGAATTCGTGCAGGACTTCGTCCGACGGGTTTTCCTTCACGGCCCGGTTGACCAGAGCCAATGCGGTGTCATAGTCAGCCGCCTTGAAGGCTTCGCGGGCGGACGCGAAGTCCCGCATCGCGATCTCCGACGGCGAGGCATTTGTGGTCACGGGGATCGGCTGGGCGTAGTTATAGACGACGTAGTTTCCGCCGCCGCCCCAGTAGGGATTCGCGTAGGGGTAGTAGCCGCTGTTATAGATCGAGCTGCCCAGACCCCAGCCGCCGTAGCCCCAACCGATGGGATATCGGCCGTAGCCATAACCGCCGTAATTGCCATAGCCGCCACCGCTGCCGATGACGATATTTCCCAGTCGAATACCATAACCGCCGTAGTTGCCGTATCCGCCGAAACCCTGGCCATAGCCAATCTGCGGGTTCCAGCCGTACGAGTCGTTCCAGTAGCCGCGATGCCAGGAATGATTCTGGTAACTGGGGGTGTAGTTGCTCGGAGCGATGTTGAGGGAGCGCTGTCCGATGTTGATGTTGTTGCTATAAATCGCTCGGTCAACAGTCCGGTTCAAGTCGCCGGGCAAATTGACACCGGCCCGACGCACGGATCCCTCAATGCGTCCGTCCAGCGACCCATCGCCGCGAACCCGGCCGTCGCCTACGCGGACATTGCCGCCGGCGGAGCCGTCCGTGCGAACGCGGATACCCCCTTCGCCGACGCGAATGTTGCCCCCGGCCGAACCATCCGTGCGAATGCGAGCACCGCCGCCATCCACTCGGACTCCGCCGGAGGCATTTCCGCCGGCATTGCCGCTCGCGCTGGGAAGGCGAACATTGGGCACGCTGGGGAGTTGCACGCGAGGCACCGACTGCCCGTCAGTTGCGGGCTGTTGCAACCGAGGCGAGGAACCGCCGCGGTTTCCGTTGTCATTATTTCCGCGACCGCCGCCGCGGCGCTGGGCGAAGGCGTCCGTCCCGGCCAGCGCGATGCAGAGCATCAAGCCGGCGAGTAATGTGTTTCTAAGTCTAAGCATGATATTTCTCCTCTTTCTGTAAGTTCAGGTTCGGTCTACTTGGGTTCCTTGTCCTCTTTGGGATCTTTTTTCTCTTTGGGTTCCTTTTTCTCTTTGGGTTCCTTGTCCTCTTTGGGTTCCTTGTTTCCCTTGCCCTTCGGAGGCTTCGGTTCGCTGACGCGCTCTGGGGGAGCCGGCTTTACGGGGTCGGGCTCGATGCTCGGCGGGGCCTTGGGGGCTGGTGCCTTCGGAGCCGGCTCCTTGGGTTCCGGGATATCCTTAGGCGGGGGTGCTTTGGGTTCCCGCGGTTCGGGCCGCGACTTGCCGCGAGGCTCGGGCCGCGGGGGATTCGGGTCGGTGTCGGGCATCGGACGAGTCGTGGGCGGATTCTTCAGTTTTTCGAGATCGCGAGTTTCCGAGGGTTTTGGAGCCTCCGTCTTGGGCGGCTTCTCCCGACCGGGGCGCGGGCTCTTGGGACGCTCGCCAGCCGGCGGCCGTTCTCCCGTGGTTCCGGGATCTATTTCCGGGCTCGGGGGCGGAACATCACTAGGATCACTTCCCACGCGCGGCCTGGGTTCTCGGCTCGGCGGCGTCGTGTCCGTCGGCGAACCCTTGCCTTTACCCTTACCCTTACCCTTTTCGCCAGGCGACGGTGCCGGATCACGGGGGAGTGGGTCGGCGGGATCGCGCATCGGCCGCGTCTCAGGCCGCTCCAGCGGGTCTCGTTTGCCTGGTTCCCGCACACGAGGTTCGGCCGTTCCGGGTTCCCGTGCGCCGGGTTCACGCGAAGTTCCGCTTTCGGCTCTGGCGGCGAGTCGGGCCGCGGAAATCGGTGATTTCGGCAGCTTGACCGTTACAGGTTCGGTCTTGGCTCCAGTCTTCGTACCAGTCTTCACGGTGGCGTCGACGTCGGCGCTCACTTTGGCTTCCGTCTTAAGACGCACATCGCGCTGCTGACGAATTGCCTTCGCGTTGCCCGCAAGCTGGCGGCGCTCCGTCTCCACCAAAGGGGTGAAGTTGTAGTTTGTCGTGCTGTTTTTGGTGATCTGCGTGATGTTAGTCACGACATTGACATTCGTGTTACCCTCAATATTGGCGTCGAGCCAGCGGCGGTCGAAGGTCCGCGGCGGCCGCGCTGACTCATCGCGCACGAGCAGCTCATAGTTTCGCTGCACGTTGACCACCCAGTCTCGGTCGTCGCGATGCTCCCATCTCTGGTATGCGAAAATCGGGTCGTATCCGTAGCGATTCTGATAGGTGAATCGGGGGTAGATGCCGATGGTCGAATAATTCGAAGCGTAGTAGTCGCCGAAATAACAATGGTGATACGCCGGACGCAGGAAAAAATGCGAAACGAAAATTGCCGGGTTCACCACCAGGGTCGGTCGGAAGTAGAAATCAGGCCGCGAGTAAACAGTCCGCGTCAGGTACACCGGCGCGAAAACAATCCCGCGGCGGGGAACCGAGTAGTCCCAGTACCCGTCCACGAAGACGCAGCCGGAAGGTGTCCAGGCCCAAGACGACGGAACCCAAATCCAGTTCGCCCGGGGAAGCATCCAGTAACCGGGTCGCCAAGCATGGCGACCTTCGTGCCACATCCAAACCCCCGGGATCCAGGCATGATCCGGCGAAGGAGCTTCGGTGCTCGGCCCATTTTCCAGGGTCTTCGGCGGCTCCGCGTAATACCGCGTCTCCACGAGTTCCGAGTTTGCCCAATAGCCCGATATCCATTGATGTCCGTCGTCGGCAACCGCCCAATAACCGGCAATCCATTCGCGTCCAGGAGGGATGGCCCGCCATACGCCGCTGATCCAGATGAAGTCTTCCCGTTCGTCATCCCAACCCCAGTAGCCCGGAATCCAGGCCACATTGTCCCCTTCCGGCTTCTGGTCCGGCGGCATTTCCTCGATCGCCTCGGGCGGAGCGGTCCTGATGGTCAACCGCGTTTGCGGCGAGAAAGTCATCGCTGCCGCAAAGGCCTCGTGCAAGGGGCCCCGCGCTAAAACCTCCACGCCTTCGTCCTGGTCTTGAGCCGCTAACGGCGGCGTTAACGAGGTCGTCGCATAGGACAAGATTCCAATCGTCAACAACGCCAATAAGTTACGAACCTTCATGGCAAACTCTCCGTTTAGTGCGCAAGGCGAAATGCTCCAAGAACAACCTCAAGCATCCTGTGTGCCAAATGCAGTGCATTAATTGCCGCAACCGCCGCCAAAGAACAACCAGGCAATCACCAGAATCGGAAGGGGTATGCCCAGCACCCAAAGCAAGGCGAAAATACTGCGGTTTCCCATACCCATGACCTTCTCCTCGGCGAAAAAAAGATTTTCGGAATTGTGGAACGCCCTTAGCGTACGCAAGCTCCGTGCCGAACGAACGCGAAAAGATGTCGCTAAAGCGATACTAGATCGTGACTTTCATCGCAAATCGTGGGTGCAATCGCAGCCAGCATGGTGGTTGCAACGCCAACATCACTTCTGCAGCGACCAATCCTGCTCGTAAACCAGATAGCCTCCCGGCTGCATCCCCATCTGCTCGTAGACTCGCTGCGCCCGAGAGTTTCCCTGCTCCACATACAGCCGCAAGCCGCGGACGTCCGGTGTTGCCTTGGCCAAGGCGGCGATGTGCCGGAAGAGGGTTTTGAAGACGCCGAGTTTGCGGAACTCCGGCCGCACGTACACGCTTTGCAGCCACCACAGCACGCCGTCGCGCCAGTCGGTCAGCTCGAAGGTGATCATGGTCTGCCCCGCGACCTCTCCGTTAATCTCCGCCATGAAGTAGCGGCACATCTCGGGCGCGGACAGAGCCCGCTGGACCCCTTTAGACAGCACACCTTTGTCGAGCGTCTTCCCTTCGGATTCTTCCGCCAGGCGGAGGTTGAAATCGACGATCAGGGCATGGTCGTCGGAACGAGCGGAACGGATGGTGATCATGCCGCCATGATAACGGCAAAAACTCCGTCGGGATGACTGGACTACTCCAGTGCCGCCCGCTTTTCGGCGATGACCTTGAGCAGGGCTTTTTGGGGATCCGCGAATTTCTGGATCCCCTCTTCCATCAGGACGGATTCCAGTTTGGCCACGTCCACCTTGGCGGCAATCTCGTCCAACACGGATTGTGGCGGAAGCTCATCCACCTTGCGGGTGAAGGCGCGCCCCGATTTGGCGATGGCGTCGTTGGTCGCCGGGGGGTTGGTCTGGATGTCGCTGCCGGCGAAGGCGTCCACGTATTTCCAGGGGGGATCCTCCGGCTTCTTGGTGCCGGTGCTGGCGAAGATCATTTCCTGGGCCAGGGGGAGCTTCTTGTCCGCCCAGAAGTTACGGTTCTGCGTCCAGATTTGCTTGGCATTCACAATCCCGACCTGTCCCTGCGCCGCGGGCGAAAGAGCATGAATCTGCTTCTCGGTGTAGATGTCGACGCGGGAGACGAAGATGCTGTAGACGCTCTTGAACTTGGTTCTGTCGGCGCGGCGCTGGGCACCTCTCCAAATGGCATCGCGGGCCGCTTCATACTGCCGCGGCGAGAAGATCAGCGTGACATTGAGCGTGACACCAAAAGCGCACAGATCCTCGAGCGCTGCCAGGCCGGCCGGCGTGGCGGGGACCTTGATCATGCGATTCCTATGACCTGCGGACCATTTCTTGCCCAATTCGACGTAACGTCCCACCCGCTCTTCGAGCGGCAGGTTCGCCTGCGGGTCTTCAATCAGCGGGTCGAGCTCAAAGCTGACGTAGCCGTCGTTGCCTTTGCTCGCCTCCCAGACCGGCAGGAAAACGGCCTGGGCCTGCTTCACCAACTCGTCCGTTAGCTGCCAGGCCACTTCGTCGTCGGACAGTCCTTGTTTCACCAGCCGCTGAATGTCGGCATCGAAGCGGCCGGTGCGGATCAGGTCGGAAATGATGACGGGATTCGAAGTGGCGCCGGTCGCCCCTTCCGCCCGGTCGCGCTTCACCAATTCGGGGTCGATGGAATCGATCCAGAGCTTGGTGCCGGAAGCGATGAGGGATTGCAGCGGCGACATGAAAGCTCCATGCGGAAGATCCGAAGGGGACCGGCTAAGTAGCCCATCCTACCTTATTTCACCAACTCCTTGGCCGGGCGGCTAATGGCAAAGTCGTGCAGCAGGGCCAGTTCAAAGTCGTACACGTCGTCGAAGTGCTCGCGGCTGTCGTGGGGGGACTTGGACATCTCGCCGATCTTGATGAGGTTGTACACGATTTCGCCAAAATCCCCCGTGCAGCGCAGTCCCCAGCTCTCGAGCACGGGAAGGGCCAAATAACCGTAGCGATCATGGGCCAGGTGCCGCAGAGCGTGGCACAGGTCCTGACCCGTGATGTGCCGAGAGAGTTGCACTTCTAACTCTCGCTCGCCGGTTGGCGGGTAGAGGAGTTGCTGGGCGCAATGCAGCCCATCGCGGACAAAGGTGTAGGCGTCGAGCTTGTAGCGGTGGTCTTCGCACAGGAGCTTGACCAGGGGATGGACTTCATCAGAAATGGTTCGCGGCACTTGGGGCCTCAATCGAAGAGAGGTGGGATGAAGGGTGGGAAAGAGGAGGTGGGAGGGGTTTGGTCGGGGGGAATGGGTGGCACGCCCACGGCTTTGCGTGGGCGTGAGGGGGTTTATTAAGTTATCGTCTGCCGGTTCCTTGTTTAATGACGGACAATACGTCCTTGACGCCAATCAGCAGCCGGCGGTTATCTTCCATTTGCACCAGTAGTTGCTGGGCGAGGATTTCGTGGTTGAGGATGCGAGCCCGCCCTTCGCCGGTGACAATGTCGCTGCCGATAGCCGGCATATCCTTAACGAGATCCTCATAGGTATCGTACTCATAGCGCAGGCAACATTTCAGCCGTCCGCAGCGGCCGGAGATTTTTGTGGGGTCCAGCGTGGCCTTTTGCAGCTTGGCCATCCGCATGGAAACAGGGGGCATTTCCTTGAGATGCGTGTTGCAGCAGAGGGGCTTGCCGCAGTCGCCGTAGTCCGCTAGCAGCTTGGCCTCGTCCCGCACCCCAATCTGCCGCATCTCGATGCGAGTCTGGAATTCGCTGGCCAGGCCTTTCACCAGTTCGCGGAAATCGATGCGGTCTTCCGCCAGGTAGTAGATGACAATCCGCTCGCCGCCGAAAAGATGCTCAATGTCGACCAGTTGCATCTGCAACCCCGTCCGCTGCACATGTTGCCGGCAAACTTCGAACTCGCTCCGCTCTTTGTCGTGGAGGTGGGTCAGCTCGTTGGAGTCGTCTGCGGACATTTCCCGCATGATTTGCCCGCCGGGAGCGTCTTGCACCTGCTGCGCTACCTCGTCGCTCGCCTCCAACAGCACCTCCGCCGCTTCCAATCCTCGGCTGGTGCGGGCAATCACCTTGCAGCCGCGCAAATAACGATCCTGGCCCCGGGTGCCAAACACACCCAGTAGGCGCATCACGCCATAACGGACGACATATCGGGCCATATCGCAAGCGGCAGGCATCCCGCACTGCCGCGAAAAATTTGAAGCAAGGCTTGGCCGGCATCCCTACACCCGGCCATGCCCTTTCAATATACCGGCCGACGGAAAATGGGGATAGACGGACCAGGTTTCAGTAACTAGCTGGGCGGCACGTCCACCGCGTTGCGTCGGTGGGGAAATGGTGCAGGACATCGCACCCAGCCGATACCCCGCTTGAGAATCCGCCGCGGATGCTTGTATCTGCCCATTCACGGACTTAGAATTTTCCCTGAGTGCGGGAATTCTCCCGCCCTGCGAGGGAAGTAGTCACTTCATCTCACCACCTGAGGCAGGCTCCCATGAGATATCGGCATTCTCTCTTCGCCCGCACAGCGCGCATCGCATCGCAAGCGCGCCATCGCCGCCTGTTCTTTGAGCGGATGGAAGACCGCACGATGCTCGATGCGACTCCTTGGACCAATATGGCGCTCCCCGAGGATGTGGACGCCGATGGCATCGTCACCGCCACGGATGCCCACATCATCGTGGAAATGCTCAATAATAACGGCGGCATGCCGGTCCCGGTTCCTGCGAGCGGTTCCGGCCCGCCGTATCCCGATGTGGACGGTGACTGGTTCGTGGACGAGGCCGACTGGCAGCGGGTCTGCGACGCGCTCAACCAGAATAGTGGTGGTGGTATTTGGAATCCCCCGCCTGGCAGTCCCCCGCCTGGCAATCCACCGCCCGGCGGTCCACCATCCACGCCACCTGCCACCGTCACGGTTTCGTCAATCCCTGCGAGCGTTGACGAAATGGAGGTGTTCACGATCAGCGGCACTTTCACGATGGCCTATTACCTGACCGTCGGTTCGCTGGGGGGTGAATTCCGCGTGATCGATGGCGTTTTCGAGGGGAGTGAGTCTGGCCCTTGGTCCGTCACGGGTTATTTTACTGATGATCACGGGTCCGGCACGGCGAGCGATGTGCGGACCCTGCAATTCAAAGCGGGCAACCTCACCGAGGCGGAAGCCTCGGCCGACATTACCGTGCGCAACGTCAATCCCTCGGTGCAAATCGCGTCCCTGGGAGCATACGACGAAGGGTCCGTGGCAACCATCGACATCACCATGATCGATGCCGCGAACGCTTACGGGATTGCCAACGATTCCTACACCATCGTAATTGATTGGGGCGACGGGGTGACGCAGACCATTCAAACAGCCCAAGAGAGCCAGCAGTCCACGCAGTGGAACTGGACCCTCATCCCTCCTCCGCCCATGAATCCTCCCCCCTTTCCACCCCCTTTTCCTTCGCGCTTGGCGACGCACGTTTACAAAGACGACAATCCCACGGCCACTCCCCAGGACCTCTACACCGTCTCGGCCATCATCATCGACGACGACACCGGCACCGGCGGCGGGTCGGGCACCGTCCTCATCAAGAACGTCAAGCCGGTCGTCCAGATCACCTCCATCGAGGCGGTGGATCACGCCGACTACGACGGAACGATTTTAAACCCGGGCCAGCTCGACGAGGGGGAAGGCTTTAAGGTCAAAGGGACCGTTTCGGACGTGGGGATTCTGGACACGTTTACGGGAAAGCTCCGGGTGGACTTGAACTTCGATGGTGACACCGACGACGATGGCGAAGTAAAGAACCTCTTTTTTAGCCAATCCGACTCGGGCCTCTGGACCTTCGAGGGAGAGGTCTACAACGTCTGGGACGACGGTCCCTCCGGCCCCGGCTGGGCGAGCAACATCACGCCGAGCGACCCGCTGTACGTCACCGTGGAAGTGTGGGACGACGACATGAGCACGTCGGAGCCGGGCGTCACCGCGACGACCAACACGACGATTTTCAATGTTCCCCCCGTTGTTAAGGATGCCGATTGGACAGGTGTCAGGAATCTCGACGGCTCGCTGTTAAGCATCACGGTGTCTGGAACCATCGACGACCTGGGGGCCGGCGACGCGCACAAAGTGATCGTCGAATATGCCGATGGCAAAACCGAGCAGCAATTCCTGCTGGCGAACCAGACCTCGTTTTCCGTCACCCGCGCGATTCCCCCGGGCCCCCCACCGACCCTCTTCCCGATCCGGGTCCGCGTGAGCGACGACGACTCGGGCGAATCATTTTATACCGTCTACGAGACCGGTACCCCTCTGCCGCAAGTGGATATCGATGTGGACTCCGATAACGACGGTTTCATCGCGGAGGTTGACGACCCCATTGAAATGGACGAGCCTGGAGCGCTCGTGCGTATCAACGACGACGATGACAACAACAACGGAATTGTCGACTCATCGGAGTTGCACTTGGGTGGCAACATGGACGGAGATTTGGAATTAGTCCTGCTTTCTGGCCCTCCAGCAAACGCCACGCTTCCCAAATTGCAGAATTGGAAATATCGCCTCACGATTGATGCGCCGACCACGGACTTCCGCTTCTGGCAAGAAAACCCAAGCGCCCCTTCCGGCCCGATGATCTCCATTGATGCCAGTGGCGCGGGATACGCATGGGAGGCCGCGGACCCCTTCCTGCCCGATCACATTTGGCTGGAAGCTCTACGGCCAGCCGGAGCAATCATTGAATGGGCCGTCCAATCGAAGACCACGGGCGGGAAGAAGACCGACAAGGTGATGGTCACCGCTCCCCGAGTGACCAGCGTTGTTTTTCGTACCTACGGAGATAATCGGGCGATTGATAATGCCTCGGGAGTCCCGAATTTTCCGGAGCCCCCCGTCGCGCCCGGACTACGAATTTTCCCCGAAGCCAAGACCCCCGATGATACCGTCGGAGAGGCACGGGAAGTTGTCGAGATTTTCGCGACGGTCGCGCCGGTTCGCAAGAATATTCCTGTCATCTTCACCTGGTGGGACGTCGATGACCCTTCCGCGACGACGACTCCAATTGACATGACGGCCGATGGCGAATTTCCGGTTGGGTTGGACAACCGCGAAGGTTCGAGGCTGTACGGCGTCTTTCTAGACAAGCCTGCCGAAGACGAGTCCGTTACAAAAAAAACTGATGCGGGCAGCCATGCAACAGCATACTTAAGCGTCAGTACGCGTCCTGGTGACAATTTCAGGGTTACGGCGACGAACTGGATCCATACCAACTCTTTACTAACCCAGGAGATCGTCGACCGAGAGGGAATTGGCGCGAATGTACTGCCCAAGGATGCGAAGATTACTGAACTGCTCACAAGTTGGCGGACCCTGCACATTGAGCCAGACTCCATGGGCGATGAGGGGGAAGAAGGACCCTTTGACGAAGCGGGGGCGTTTACCTATCGCCTCGACCCGCAGCTTGATTGGGACTGGTTTCCCGAGAATATTGGGGAAAACGGCAACACCAATGCAATCTTCCGGGCACCATCCCTGACATTCCTGACCGAGCAAATGGCCCGCTGCTACATTGAAGTTATCGCTGACCTGCAGAGTTACGACGCGACAGACCAACTGTCGTTTACACGCAACTTAACAGGCGGCGTGCAGCCGTCGATTGATCTCATCAACACGGTTCGTGACGTGCCGAGCCGCGACAATTACTGGGTGATTCAAGTCTTCGCGGCGTATGACGGGGGAGTTGGGGAGGACTTGGATACCGTCGGCGAAGCAGAATATCTGGCATGGACGGATCACGCGAATCCGGGGGACGACGAATTAAGAGTCCCAGTCGTCCTATACTTGGAAACTCTCAGGGATTATTTGGCCAATTCGAACCACATCGCACCGCCCCGCGAGGAGCTCCAAAGCCCTCAGGTCTACATCGGACGGATCGTTCTGCATGAGGTCGTCCACCGGTTTGGGATGCCCCATGGGATAGGAAACGCATGGGATGTAGGCGTGTTGAAGGTCAGTAACCTATTCAAATCCGACGCTGAAAACGCCCTGGTTCCTATCCAAATCCATATGATTCGCACCTGGCGGAGGCCGTAAATGTCTAGCAAGCGCGAAAACAATACGAGAGTCTCCACAAGTCGCAATTGCATGTTCTGCTTTCTGATTCTGCTAACCACCTCCTTATGTGCGGAGGATGAGTCAGGCATCAAAGTCAAGCTGTTAGTCGATTCCAGGATCATACGGCAGTATGACCCCGTACTGGTCAAGATAATCGTCATCAACACGACGGACGAAAAACGGGACATCATTCGCCCGGCCCGAGGAATTCAAACGTTGGTATTATCCGTAACTCGTTTGGACGGAGATGATGATTACGAGGCGCTAGTTGACGCGGACGGTTTTACGGGAGTGGCCGAACAGAGGTTTCCAATCATCACGCTCCCGCCTCACGGCCAATTTGCCGCGTACGATCGCGTCTTTCGCAAGGGACGATTTGCCGACTTCGTCTTTCCCCATGCCACCAGTCACAAACTTCGTGCGGGGATTCTAGCGGCTGACAAACGCTTAATCTATTCCGAACCTGTGAATATCAGCGTCGGTCGACGGAAGGAGAAAGATTTGGAATTCATCAAGGAGAATGTCGAGCTCTTGCGGAGTTCGTTGATCGTGGACGATGTCTACATAACGGATCCAAAGCAAATCCCGCAACTTGAGGCCATACGCGCTCGCCTGAAGCGGGATTCGGGTTCTTTGCCCGGAATGCTGAGGTGGCGCATTCCTGCGTACAAGTTTAAGTATGGTACGGACCAAGAGCGGGAAGCGGCAAAGACGGAACTGGCCGAACTTCGCAAGACGCTTTCCGAGCCGGCTCGGGACATGCTCGCGATATCATTGGCGCAAGTCGCCGTGGATGCAAAGGACTACGCGGCAGCAAAGGAGGAACTCGCGCGACTAAAGGAAGAGTCGGCGCCAAAACGCCATCTGGAGTTCCTCATTCGGATGGGGGAAATGAAGTGGTGACCAGGGAGAACAAAGGGGACGGGTCCATATAACTGGTTCCCATTGGAGTTGTTCGTCAATATATGGACCTGTCCCCTTTGTACTTTCCAGTTCTCCGTACTTCTTGTTATGGCCAATGGCGCAGTAGCGGGTAACCAAGGGAGCAGCGGAGAGGCGTCGGCACAAGTTTATCAGTACTTGATTGAGACGGGCTGGACGACAAATCTTTCTTCCGAATGGATCACTGTTCCCTAGCATCGTTGCAGGTAGATTCAGTTACGGAGGGGATGTATGAGGCGTTATGGTATTATGCTCGCCGCCTTGGCACTTGCTGGCTTAGCAGCGGCAATTCTCTCCGGTACTATCTTCATGCCCCAACCCGCAACGTCCGCCGGAACTGGCACGGGCCTCGTCCTCCAGCAGAAATTCCCAAACCATAACACCTGGGTTTACACGGCGGATTTCGACGAAAAAGACGAATTCGTTGCCTCGGGGGGCGAGGATGGACTACGTGTTTGGCGAGTGGACAACGCCCGCGAAGTCTATCATCGGACGGGAAGGATTTTTCTCGCTAGATTCTTGAAGGGTGACAATTTTCTTTGCGCCGATTCCAACGAGGGGGTGTTACTTCTTGACGCGCAAACGTGGCAGGTGCGGAAAAAGTTTGGTCAACCGGCTGTCACGATCGTCGCCGCGGTTTCGGATGCCGGAGACAAAATCGCCGCATCCTTTTCCGTTGTTGAAGTCGATCAAACGAAACCTCCTAATTCCCGTACGAAACCTCCTTTGTCCTTTCAGATTTACGTTTGGCAGTACATAGAAAAGGAGTGGCGCGAATCCATCCTGCGCGGCCACCAGGGCCCCGTTAATGCCATCGCATTTCATCCTGATGCTCCCCATCTGGTTTCGTCCGGCGAGGATTTAACGACGCGCATCTGGGATCTTTCCACTTCCAAGCAAATCGATCAAATCGGCGAGGGTTCACCGCTGACGTTTGATCATGAGGTTCTCGAATGGCATTCCGCTTGTATGTTTAGCGCCTCAGGAGACCGCTTTGTGACTAATAGTGGTACCTACGAGTATGACAAGAATGACAACTCGCCAATCCGTAAGTCAACCGTGAAGAAAGTAGGCGGTCGGTGCGGGATGTTCTCGGCCGATGGGCGCTGGATCGCGACGGGGCACAAGGACGGGACTCTCCGCTTGTGGGATGGAAAATCCTTCATCGAAAGGATTGTGGTGAAAGGCTCCATCAACGGCAGCCCGCTGAACGAAGTCCGGTTCTCCCCCAGCGGGAAACTGATCGTCACAACTGGCATGGGGATTGTGCCTCTCTTCTCGGCGATGGAGAAGAAGGTCAAATCGAATGACACCGTGGTACGGGTGTGGCGCGTGAATGTTCCTGAGTGAGCATGATCAGGGGGCTGACGCCCCCCGCTCGCCAGATCCAAGACCCTCACCCCGGCCCTCTCCCAAGGGGAGAGGGGGACGAAATGCAGATGCCGACGCCAGAACCCGGACCGAGCAAAAAGGGAAAGCTCAAGCTCTGGCAGTTTTCGCTCCGCTCGCTGATGATCCTGATGGGCGGGGTCGCCTTGTTCCTGGGGATCTCTGGACTGCGGCTCTGGAACCCGGTGCTGGCGCTGCTCACGCTGTGCGTGTTCATGGCTCAGAACTGGCTGCTGCTGCTCCTGGCCTTGCGCATTCCCCTGCCCGGCCAAGGGGGGATTGCCCGAGCGCTCGCCGTCTGTTTCACCCTGGCATTCGTCGTCGGCATCTACGGCAGTGCGACTTATCCTTCCCGTTACTACGTCGCTTATCTGCTGTTGATACCGGCGTCCCTTGCTAGTTGGCCGATTCTGGCCCTTCTGGTGTGGCTCTTCCGTCGTCCGAACGTCCTTCCCGACCGGCGAGGCGTGCGCCGCGCGAGTGCCATCCACCTGCTGATCGAGACGACCTGTTTGGTGGTTGCCGTGGTTTCGCTGTATGCTCACGCAGCCAAGGAGAACCACAGTTTGTTCCAAGGCTATTTCGATAGCGGCGCGGCCCTCTTGGCGGTGCTGGCGAACGCCATCCCCGTCGTTCTCTGGCTGAGTCTCTTCTCCCCGTGGCGGAACATTCCCCAGCGGGCCTGGCCGGACTCGCTGTTCCGCTGGACGGTGATCGTGGCGTTTGGAATCGCGGTCGTCTCGTTTCTTTATGGTTTCTATTTGGCGACTAATCGCGAGCGTCTGGACGAATACTACAGCTCGCGCGGGGAGTACGAATTCCTGTGGTATCCCATCTCGCTCGGTCTGTTTTTCTGGCTCCCGCAGACCGTGTGCGCTGGGATGTTTATCGTGGGTGTTGTGTGCCAACTCTTTCGTGCCCACCAGGACCGCTGGCTGATCGCCCTGGGCTGCCTGTACTTCATCCCCTTCTGGCTGGTGCTCTTGGTCGCCCCCCGACTCTTGCACTGAGTGCCAATTGGCAGCCGGGCGGTGGATGTGGCATACTGTAGCGGCGAACCTGAAGCACGCTCTTTTCTTGCCAGCCCATGCCTACTGTCAGCTCTGCCCCCCTCCAGCCCCCGAAGACGCCCGGCACCCACCTGCCGACGTATATTTTCGATACCCCGGATGACGTGGCCCGCCATGTAGCGCGGATTGTGGCCGGAGTCATTCGGGAGCGAAACGCCCGGGGCCAACATGCGGTGCTCGGGCTGCCAACGGGGTCAACGCCGGTGGGAGTCTATCGGGAGTTGGCGCGGATGTATCGCGAGGAGGGACTCGATTTTTCCCAGGTCATCACCTTCAATCTGGACGAGTATTTCGGCCTCGCCAGCGACGCCCTGCAGAGCTACCACCGTTGGATGCAGGAACATTTCTTTCGGCATGTGAATGTTCCCAAGGGCAACATTCATATTCCCGACGGCACGCTGACATCGGACGCCATCGAGGCCCACTGCCGGGAGTATGAGCAGGAGATTGAAAGGGCAGGGGGGATCGACATCCTCTTGCTCGGTATCGGTGGCAATGGGCACATTGGTTTCAACGAACCGTTCAGCCCCAAGAGCGGCCGAACGCGGCTCTCCGTGCTGGACCCCGTGACCAGGCGGGCGGCGGCGAGCGACTTCTTCTCGGAAGCCAACGTCCCGCAGCAAGCCATCACGATAGGTCTGGGGACGATTTTCGAAGCCCGCAAAATCCTGCTCATGGCCCTCGGCGAGCACAAGGCCGACATCATCCGCGAAGCGGCTGAGGGAGCCATTTCGCCGCGCGTCCCCGCTTCGTATTTGCAAGAGCATGGCGACGCCACGTTCATCATCGACGCCGCCGCCGCGCAGGACTTAACGGCCCGCGTCACGCCCTGGGTGCTCGGCCGCGTGGAGTTCACCGACCCGCTGATCAAGCGGGCCTGCATCTGGCTTTCCGAAAAAACCGGCAAGGCCCTCCTCAAGCTCACCGACGACGATTTTCTCAACCACAATCTCCACCAACTACTGCGGCATCATGGTCCCGCACAGAAAATCGCCCACCGGGTCTTCCGCTGGCTGATGGATACCATCGTGTACCACCCGGCCGGCAAAGAGAAGAAGCGGATCATCTGCTTCAGCCCGCACCCCGACGACGATGTCATCAGCATGGGGGGGACGCTCATCCGCCTGGTGGAGGACGGCCACGAGGCCCATATCGCCTACATGACCAGCGGCAACATCGCCGTCTTCGACCACGACGCCGCCCGCATCGCCGACCAGGTGACCGAATACAACCGGATGTTCGGCATCGACCAGGAGCGGAGCAAGCTGGTGGAATCGACGGTCCTGGAATCGCTCGCCCGCAAGACCCCCGGCCAGCCCGACATAGAAAACGTCCTCAAAATCAAAGGACTCATCCGCTGGGGGGAAGCCAAGGCGGGGGCCTTCAAAGTCGGCTGCAAGGAAGAGCACTTGCACTTCCTCGATTTGCCGTTCTATCGCACCGGCACCATCGCCAAAAAGCCGATTTGCGATGACGACGTGCGGATCATCCGCGAGCTGATCGAGCGGGTCGATCCGCACCAGGTTTATGTCGCCGGCGATCTCTCCGACCCGCACGGCACCCATCGCGTCTGTGCCCAGGCCATCTTCCGCGCCCTGCTCGAAATCGAAGCCTCCCGCGGCAGCCGGCCGGAAGTGCTGCTGTATCGCGGGGCCTGGCAGGAATACGACTTGCACGAAATCGAAATTGCCGTCCCCCTCTCCCCCGGCGACATCGCCCGCAAGCGAAAAGCCATCTTCATGCACCAAAGCCAAAAGGACGCCGCCCTCTTCCCCGGCGCAGACCCCCGCGAATTCTGGCAGCGGGCCGAAGAACGCAACACCGCCACCGCCGCCCGCTACAACCAGGTCGGCCTGCCGGAGTATTTTGCGATGGAGGCGTTTACGCGTTGGAACGGGGTGCCGATTTAGGGCCGGCAACCTGAGTGCGGCTGGTATAATTGAGAGGTACTGGAAACCGGCAGGGTGGAGCAAGTCCGCCCCCTTCCTTTCAAGGAGATCCCATGACAGACACCGCGATTCGAATGAAAGACGAGCTGCTCAAGCTAGGTAGCCAGGATCGCGCTGCGCTCGCGCATTTCCTGATCGAAACACTGGATGTTGAAGAGGAAGAGGACGTGGAAGAAGCGTGGCATGACGAGCTTGTTCGTCGCAACGCACAAATTGAAGGGGGAGCAGCCGTAGGTATTCCCGCGGAGCAAGTCTTCAAAGCTCTGAGGGAGAAGTTTTCTTGAAGCCGGCCATCGTTCAACGCGAAGCAGCGGTCGAGCTTGAGGAGGATATGGTCTGGTATGAGAAGCGGCAGACCGGCCTTGGGCTTGACTTGGAATCGGAAGTTGAGAAAACCATTGCCCGCATTCGTCGTGATCCTTCCATCGGAATTCGCTACCGGAACACGCAGTTTCAATTTGTTCGGGTGAAGCGGTTTCCCTACGTCGTTTATTTTCGTGAATTCGACGACGCGATTTGGGTCATTGCCATTGCTCATGGAAGAAGAAGGCCGGGGTACTGGAAAAACCGAAAGCCTTGACGACTTCTCTTGAATTGGGCGTTGGAAGAACCGCCGCAGTTTCTCGACGATTTTAGCCTCGAAGGACACAATTCATGAGATCGATGCATCCGCCACTCGCTCTGTTCCTCGCACTAACTCTTTATTCGACCGCCCCTCTCCTCGCCACTCCCCTCCGCGCCGGTGCTGCCAGCGTCGACATCACTCATCCCGAACACCCGACCCGGCCGGGGGACAAGCTCTATGCCAAGGCCCTGGTGCTGACCGATGACATGACGACGGCCGTGATCATCACCGTGGATGCCGTGTCGCTCGGCGAGATTGGCTACATCAAGAATGACTACCTACCCAACGTCCGCGCGGCGCTCGCAAAAGAACTCAAGATCAAGCCGGAGAACGTGCTGATCAACGCCAGCCATTGCCACGGCATTGTTTGTCAGGAAAAGGATATGGAGCAACGGACGGTGAATGCGGTGAAGGAAGCTTGGAGGAAGATGGCGCCGGTCAATGTCGGCGTCGGCAGCGGGCATGAAGACCGGATCATGGAGAACCGCCGGTTGAAATTGAAGAGTGGAAAGGAAGCGGACGTGCGGCATGCGTATTCGCTGCCGCCGGATGATGAGGTGGTTGGAGTGGGGCCGGTCGATCCGGAGATTGGCATCCTGCGCATCGACCGGATGGATGGAACAACGCTGGCGGTTGTCTACAACTTCGCCGTCCATCCGATTCAGGGAGTTGCCGGCGGAGAGAACACCGCAGACATCACCGGCTTTGCCTCGCAGGTCATTGAGGACAACCTGAGCGAAGGGACGATCGCCCTCTTCATTCAAGGCTGCGCCGGTGACATCAACCCCGCTCTCTACAAGGACGTGGATAAGCCGCGGGACGCGGAGGCGCTCGGAAATATGCTGGGGCTTTCCACGCTCAAGGCCGCGAGGAGAATCAAGACCCGCGAGAACGCGCCGCTAAAAATACTCAATGAACCTCTCACTCTGCCGCGCGGTGAACTTCAGCCGCGGATTTACGCCCTGGAATCCCGGCAGAAGGAACTGCTCAGCTCCCTGCAAGGGACCACGCTCAATCTCAAGTCTTTTCTGCCGCTGGCCGTCAAATACAAGTTAACGGGTGATTTTCCTTCGCATGCCGCGCATCGCTACTTTCACGAAAAGGGACTGGGGAGAGAAGAGCTGCGAAAGCTCGACGCCGATAACCGCAAGCGGATCGAGCAGTACTTGCAGAACATCTACGTCATGGAGGACCTCACGCGGCTGCAAGAAAACTTGCGGCTGCTGAAGATGCACCAGGCGCAGCACGTTGCAGCCGGCAAGCGGACGCTGGACGTGGAGCTCGTGGGACTGCGCGTCGGCGATTTCGTGCTCGTCACATCGCCCGGCGAGCTGACGTGTCAGATCGGCCTCAATATCAAGAAGGCGTCGCCGCACGCGAACACTTTCGTCGCCGGCTACACCAACGGCTACATCTACTACGCCCCCACCGCCGAGCAGCTTGCGAATGTGGGCGGAGCCCAGGAGGATAGCGACTGCCTGCTGGCTCCCGAGTGGCAGAAGCTGTTTGAAAGTCGCGTTGCGGAGCTGCTGAAGAAGCTTTAGATCACGCCGTAGGGCCATACCGGCAGACGATCGAGAAAGCTGGGGTGGACACCCTTGAGCCAAACATACTGGTCGGTGATTCGTTTCGGCCAGACCAGGCGGCAAGCATACTGACCATACAGCGCCGCCAAGATGAGATTAACAATTGCCAGCGGCAACAGGACAAACCACCCTTCGTTCCCGGCCTCTAGATTGCCAAGGAAGATGCCCGCGATGGCCATGACGACGCTCGCCAGGGCGATGCCCAGCGCGATCATCATCCTGGTCTTGCGGCGGGCCGCCCATTCGTCGGTCAGGCCGATGATCAGCCTCGCTCGCTTGGTCATGATCAGGGCAATGACGATGTAGACCGGAATCGCGATCAGAATCGTCAGGGCCAGCCACGGCTCGTGCCATTGCAAGTTTCGCGGCAGCCATTTCGTTGCCGGCTGGCCGCTCTTTAGGCAAATCGGCGGCAGCGGCGCTTGCTTGTGCATCACCAAAACGTTTCCTTGCCGCCATAAGCCGGGAAAGGCCGAAGTGGGTTCCAGCACCTGTGCATAGCCTCCGGGGATTTGCGGAGCCGCATAGGGGTTTACGGGTTCGGGGGCTGGCATGCTCATGTCGGTATCATAATTCCCGCCGCGGCACATCGGCAACGTGAAGGGCGGTCATGCTACAATTCCATTTTTGGTTCCCTCTCGATGCTGTTGGTGACTTTATGACACGGACTCTGGTTTTAATCTGCTCGCTCGCGATCGGCATGGCGTCCCCCGTCTTCGCCCAGTCCAAATTCAGCGACGCCCAGAAAATCATTCGCGGCGGCAGAACGAATGGGGTCGCTGCCGATCCCACCACTCAAAAGTCATCCAAGGCATCAACCGCCAAAGCAGCTCCCGCCAAAGACCCGCCCGTTCTGCTCACCACAGAGGAACTCGCCGCCGGCTGGATTTCGCTGTTCGACGGCCAAACTCTCTTCGGCTGGAAGGCCCACAGCGAAGCCGATTGGAGAGTGGCTGGCGGCGCGATTGTCGTGACCAGCGGCAAGCCCGGGTTGCTCTGCACGAGCGTCCAATTTGATAACTACGTTCTCAAGGCCGATTTCCGCGCCGCCAAGGGGACCAATAGCGGCATCTTTCTCCGCACGGCTCAAGTTCCGGCCATGCAGGACATCACGACGAAGTGCTACGAGCTGAACATCGCACCCCCGGACAACCCATTTCCCACCGGCAGCCTCGTCGGCCGCAAAAAATACGCGGAGGCCGGCGAGTCCGATCAGTGGCGGACCTTCGAGGCCACCGTTGACGGCCCGAAAGTCGTCATCAAGCTCGACGGCGAAGAAGTCCTCTCCTACGACGATCCCAAGCCCGCCCCCCGTGGCTACATCGGCCTGCAACTCAACAGTGGCAAGTGCGAGTTCAAGAACATCAAGCTCCAGCCGCTCGGCCTCAAGAGCATCTTTAACGGCAAGGATTTGACCGGCTGGAAAGAGCCCGCTGGGTCGCTGAGCAAATTCACCGTCACCAAGGACGGCGAGTTGAACGTCAAGAACGGCCGCGGCACGTTGGAAAGCGACGCCCAGTTCGGCGACTTCGCGCTCCAACTGGAGTGCATCAGCCACGCCAAGAACCTCAACAGCGGCATCTTCCTCCGCAGCATCCCCGGCGAAATCAACAACGGCTACGAAAGCCAGATTCACAACGGCTTCAAGGACGGCGACCGCGCCCAGCCCCTCGACTGCGGCACCGGCGGCATCTACCGCCGCATCAACGCCCGCCGAGTCGTCCCCAATGACGAGGAATGGTTTCACAAAACGGTCATCGCCGACGGCCCCCACCTCAGCGTCTGGGTCAACGGCTACCAGGTCACCGATTGGACCGACACCCGCAAGCCCAATAAGAATCCGCGCGAAGGCCTGCGGCTGGAAAAGGGGACGCTGCAGATACAGGGGCACGACCCGACGACGAATTTGTCGTTTCGGAATCTGAAGGCGAGGGAGGTAATGCAATGAAAAAGAGAAATCGAGACGCTGAAGTAGAAAAGCTGATGAGTGAGAGCAAAAAAAATCGCTCGAATGAAGACTCTCTATCAATTGCAGAGTTGATAAGGTCTCGCATGAATGAACCAACGATTTCTCATGAAGAGGCAAAGCGGTACATTTTTAACCGGATGAGAGCGCGTCAACGAAGGAAAAAGGGGACGTAGCCCCTTGGGACTGGACAGAAAGTGCTGATTTCAGGCTCTTTCCACGTCAGACTGATTTCCTTCCCCTTTCGCTGGCATTTCCCCCGCCCTCTCGTTAGATTAGAGGCGGTGATGCGTTCCATCGCGGTAACAGCGCCCGAGGTGCGTCGTGAAGGCGGAGTGGATGGCAAAAGTCGGTGGCGAGGAATATGGTCCTTTTACCTGGGACCAGATGCTGCAAATGGCGGCAGAGGGGCGGGTCACGCCTGATCTTCCCGTTCGCCAGGCCAGCGATGCCGAGTGGTCCACCGCTGCGGCGATTCCCGGCCTGCTGGGGGGCGCGAAGCCCGCACCACCCCGGCCTGCTGCCAGGCCCTCCACCAAGGCAGCCGCAGCTTCGGGCAAATCCGCAGTGAAGAAAGCCAGGCCGTTGGGGCCCCCGCCGATCAGCCGGCCTGCTCCGCCCATCGTCGTCCCGCCGCAGAATATACCCACCGGAATTCCCGTTGGCTCTCCGGTGGGTGTCGCTCTTGGTTCAGCTCCTGCCACGTTCGTGGCCCCACCGCCGGTCGCCGCATCGCCGTCCGGCGCGTTCACCTTTGATCTCGGCACCTCTCCGAGCGGCAAGCAGCGCAGCGCCAAAAAATCGGTGCTGGATGCTGACGATGAGGTTGTCACCAGGAAGAAAAACAACACGCCGCTGATCGTCGGCGTCGGCGGCGGAGTTGCCGCGTTGATTGCGGTCATCGCCGGGCTGACTATCTACATCACCATGGGCATGGGCGGCAACGACGTAAAGGCTGCCTCGACCAACACCTCGACCGGAAAGAAGACACCCAAGGTAGAGCAAGGGGAATCCAATCCCGGCGGAGCGATCATGCCCGAGGGTGAAGGAGAAACCGACGCCAGAAAACCTGCTGCCGGTGTGCAGAAAGCCGAGAAAGATTCCTCGCCCAACAAGGCCGCGCAGCTCACCGCGCTGAAGGGGATTCGCAAGTGGAGTAATGCAGCGACCCTCGTAAGCCTCAAAGTCGGCAATGCGAAAATTTGCGTCAACCGGATCTGGATGTCCACCGACGCCGGAGGCAAGAGCATACCTGCTGCCGTGGATGAACCGAAAGGCGATTCTACGGACGGTTCGGCGGAAGCGACTCCGGCGGCCACATCTGCCGAAAACGGTCAGCAAAAATCTGTGTTCGTCGAAGTAACCGTCACCAACATCGCCGGCGCAACGCTACGGTACAAAGGCTGGAACATTGCCAAGAACAAGGTTCCCTTCATCGCCGACGACGAGGACCGCATTCTGAAGTTAATTCCGATCAGTGAAACTCCGGGAGTCGCTCGCTTGACCAAGGCCGACATTCCTGGCAGTAGCTCGATCAGCGACATCCTAGTGTTCGAGGCTCCCGCGGAATCCTTCGAAAAACTCCGGCTGATGCTGCCGCAAAATGTCTTTTACGACAATACTACAAATCCGTACTCCGGCATCGAGATCACCCCGGACGTGCTGAAAAATGAAGGTGGTCCCCCGGTTGCGCCTCCGCCCCCCATTGGCATCGCCGGCGATGAGGCGATCGACCCTCTGGTCAGTGGACGCAAAGTGCCTCTGGATCCAAGTACGCCGGAGAGCCCCGCGGAAACGACGAAACCTCAGCCCAAACCAGTCGTCAAGTCCGAAGAACCCCCGCCCCCGAAGAAGCCGAGCCTGATTGACGAGATCAACAAGGATTTCGAG
Source organism: Pirellulaceae bacterium (assembly GCA_051004015.1). GTDB lineage: Bacteria > Planctomycetota > Planctomycetia > Pirellulales > Pirellulaceae > SXOA01. The sequence continues at coordinate 24,553 of JBPCKT010000097.1, forward strand.
GAACGCGAAAAGACGAAGAAAATGGACGAAGGCAAGGGGGCCGAGCCGGAGACGAAACCGGAGCCCGCCAAGAAGTCAGGACCCGCCACGAAAACGGAGCCGGCGAAAAAGACCGTTCCGGCCAAAGGTAAGAAGTAGCCCCGATAAAATTCCCTTTCATGCACGCACTTGTTACCGGGGCAGGGGGGTTTCTCGGCCAGTACATCACGCGACAGTTGGTTGCTCGCGGCGACAAGGTTCGTGCTCTTTCTCGAGGGAAGTATCCGATTCTCGACGAGCTCGGGGTTGAACCGGTCCAGGGGGACATTCAAGACGCTGCGTCCGTGGAACGAGCCTGCCGGAGTGTCGACGCCGTCTTTCATGTCGCCGCGATCGCCGGTCTCTGGGGAAAGTGGCGGGCTTACTACGGCATCAACACGCTCGGCACGCGCAACGTCATTGCTGCCTGCCGAAAAAACAGCGTCTCGCGGCTGATTTTCACGAGCAGCCCGAGTGTGACCTTCGCGGCTGCGGATCAGTGCAACATCGATGAATCCGCGCCGTATCCAAAACGGTGGCTGGCTCACTATCCGCATAGCAAGGCATTGGCGGAGCAGGAGGTGCTGGCGGCCAATGGTGGCGAATTGCGGACTTGCGCCCTCCGCCCCCATCTCATCTGGGGACCGGGGGACCAGCACCTTATCCCCCGCCTGTTGGCCCGGGCCCGCGCCGGCCAGCTTCGCCGCGTGGGGGCCGGCAAGAACCTGATTGACGCTGTCTTCGTCGAGAACGCCGCTGCCGCTCACTTGCTGGCCGGGGACAAGCTCCTTCCCGGCTCACCCGTTTGCGGCAAGGCGTACTTCATCACCAACGGCGAGCCCGTCAACTGCTGGGATTGGATCAACGAAATTCTGGCCCTCGCCGGAGTGCCGTCCGTCACCAAATCCATCTCCTACCGCGCCGCCTACGCCGCCGGAGCCGTGCTGGAAGGAATCTGGAAGCTCACCGGCCGCTCCGACGAGCCCCACATGACCCGCTTCCTGGCCGCCCAACTCGCCACGTCCCACTACTTCAACATCACCGCCGCCCGCCGCGACTTGGGATTTGAGCCGGCCATCTCGATGGCGGAGGGGATGCGGCGGCTGGAGGGAGCGCTGGAGTCCCGCCTTTAGGCGGCTCCTATTCGCCCCCTCGAGCTCGACAACTATTTTGCGAATTCTTGGCCCAGCCACTTGACTGTGCCAACTGTACTCTTGTATCATAGTCATAACTCGGGAAGAGATGCGCATCGGTTCGTGAGGAGAATTGCTATGATACCTGCTGAAGAAATGAGCGAATCGGCTTTGTCCACAAGCCCGAAAAGTGGTGAGATTACGCCGGCTTCGCAACAGCGGCGTGTTGATAAACCCTTTTCGGCAATCGCCTCAACCTCGTTTGCTGGAACAACTTACGCCCTTCCGGGAACCGAATACTTCACCAAATGCCAGCAGAAACGCCCGCGCAAATCGCGCGGCCAGCCTCCGCGGCTCGATGATCGCCTTAAGTCGCTGGTCGCCAAACTGGTATCGCGCGGGATGTCTTACCGCGCCGCCGGCCAGCACGCGGGCATCGACCACAGCACGATCAGCCGGGCGGCCCAGCGCGATCCGGCCTTTGCCGCCGCACTGAAGGAGGCCCGCAGGCTGGGCAGGCTGCGGCCGCGCCTCGGAATCCGCGGCTGGCGGCAGGCGGCGGCTGCGCTACAAAGGCAGGGCTTCGATCCGCAGTGGACGAAGGAAGAAAAGCAGTTAATGGAGGGAAGCTTTCCCGGTTCTATCTGTTGGCGAACGCTTCCCTTTCCGCATGATGAGAGGCCGCAAGACTAAGGACGGCAGAACACCATCTGCCGGCAGCTTGTCATTTTCGGCAAGAAGGGATACTGTTGAAAGATTGCTCTAACCACGGCCAGACCCGGCCGACGAACCATGTCCCATCATGCTCCCGACCGTCTGCCCGACAATCAGCGGATTGTCATTACCGGAGTCGGCCTGACCGCCCCCAACGGCAATAACCTCGCTGAGTTCCGCGCGGCACTCCTCGCCGGCCAGTCCGGCGTGACCAAATATGAAATCCGCTACGTCGGCGAGACATTGGCCGGCATCTGCAAGTTCGATGCTCTCCGCTATCAGTCCAAAAAGGACATCCGCCGCGGCACGCGGGCCGGCAGCGTCGGCATCTACTGCACGAACGAAGCTGTGAAGGATGCCGGGATTCCTTGGGAGAGCACCGAAAAGTCGCGGGTCGGCGTGTATATCGGCGTCACCGAGCATGGCAACGTCGAGACCGAGAACGAAGTCTATCTGCTCAAGGGATACGACTACGACACGCAGTTCTGGTCGCACCACCACAACCCGCGAACCGTCGCCAACAACCCGGCCGGCGAGGTCGCCCTGAATATGGGGGTCACCGGCCCGCACTACACCATCGGCGCGGCCTGTGCCGCGGGCAACGCCGGGCTGATTCAAGGCGCACAGATGCTCCGCCTCGGCGACTGCGACCTGGCCCTGGCTGGCGGAGTGTCCGAGAGCATCCACACTTTTGGCATTTTCGCCAGCTTCAAAAGCCAGGGAGCGCTCGCCACCCACGAAGACCCGACCAAAGCTAGCCGCCCGTTCGACGTGAAGCGGAACGGCATTGTGGTAGCCGAAGGGGGCTGCATCTATGTGCTGGAGCGGCTCGACGACGCTCGCCGCCGCGGCGCCAAGATATATGGCGAGCTGGCCGGCTATGCGATTAACACGGACGCGACCGATTTCGTCCTTCCCAATCCAGAGCGGCAGGCCCAGTGCATGAACCTGGCGATTGCTCGGGCGGGGCTGATGCCGCAGGACATCGACATTGTCAGCACGCACGCCACCGGGACAGGGCAGGGGGACACCCAGGAATGCGACGCCCTCCGCCGCGTTTTCCGCGAAAGCGAGAAGACGTTCTTCAACAACGCCAAGAGCTTCATCGGCCACGCCATGGGAGCCGCCGGCTCGCTGGAATTGGCCGGCAATTTGGGGGCCTTTGACGATGGGGTCTGCCACGCGACAATCAATGTAGACGAGCTCGACCCCGAATGTGCGTTGAACACCCTGGTGATTGGCCAGCCGCGAAAAATCGGCCCCGTTCGCCACATCCTCAACAACTCCTTCGGCATGCTCGGCATCAACTCCGCCGTAATCATCCGCAAAGCCCCGTAGCACAAGCACCACTCACCACTCACTTCCCCTCAAAATGACCGACGCCGAAATCCGCAGCGAAATCCTCGATATCCTCTCCGACATCGCTCCCGATGAAGACCTTTCCACGCTGACCGACGACAAGCCGTTCCGCGAGCAGCTCGAGCTCGACAGCATGGACTTCCTGGATATCGTCATGGAGCTCCGCAAGCGGCACCGGATTCAGATCCCCGAGGCGGAGTACAAGGAGCTGGCGAGCATGGCCAGCACGGTGAACTATTTGCGGCCGACGATGAAGGATATGGTCAAAAAGTAGTCCACTCACTCCGTGAGCGGACATTCCGGCACACGGAGTGTGCCGGCTACTTTAGAGAAACCCCATGCCCCACTACGACACGATCATCATCGGCGCGGGGATGTCGGGGCTGGCGGCCGGCATTCGCCTGGCCTATTTCGACCAGAAGGTCTGCATCCTCGAGCGGCACTACACGATCGGCGGGCTGAATTCCTTCTACCGCCTTCGCGGCCGCGACTACGACGTCGGCCTGCACGCCGTCACCAACTACACTCCCAAGGGGGCCAAGAAGGGACCTCTCGCCCGATTGCTGAGGCAGTTGCGGTTTCAATGGGAAGACTTTTCGCTGTCCCCTCAGCTTGGCTCCGCGGTGGCATTCCCAGGTGTCACGCTGAACTTTACGAACAACCCCGAACTGCTGGCGGCGGAGGTGGCCCGCGCCTTCCCGCGGCAGAAGGACAACTATACGCGGCTGCTTTCGAAGATCGTGGATTACGACGATCTCAACCAGGAGATGTTCGTCCTTTCCGCCCGTCAGGTTCTAAGCGACACCATCAGCGACCCGCTGCTGATCGAGATGCTCCTCTGCCCGCTGATGTGGTACGGCAACGCCCGCGAAGACGACATGGACTGGGGGCAGTTCTGCATCATGTTCCGCAGCATTTTTCTGGAAGGGATGGGCCGTCCCCACGCCGGCGTCCGTCTGATTCTCAAGAACCTGGTCCGGCGGTTTCGGGAGCTCGGCGGCGAGTTGAAACTCCGCAGCGGGGTCTCCCGCATTCATGTCGATGAGGACCGGGCCGCCGGCATCGTCCTCGATGGTGGCGAGGAGATCACCGGCACTCATGTCCTCTCCTCCGCCGGCGCTGTGGAGACGATGCGCCTCTGCGACGACGTGACAGCCGCCGCTGCGCCCGCCGCTGCCGGTCAGCTCAGCTTCTGCGAGAGCATCTCCATCCTCGACAAGCCGCCGAAGGCCCTGGGGCACGAGAAGACGATTGTCTTCTTCAACGACTCCGAAAAGTTCCATTGGCGCAAACCGGCGGGTGAGCTCATTGATGCCCGGACCGGCGTCATCTGTTCCCCCAACAACTTCGCCTACGGGACCGAGAGCCGCGAACTGGCCGACGGCGTCGTCCGCATCACGGCTCAGGCGGACTTTGGCCGCTGGCAATCGCTCAGCGAGTCCGAGTACAAGCTGGAGAAGCTTCGCGGATTTGACCGGATGGCGGCTTCGGCCGTGCGGTTCATGCCCGATTTCCGCGGCCGCGTGATCGACACCGACCTGTTCACTCCCACGACCATCCGCCGCTTCACGTCGCACGACAACGGAGCCATTTATGGCGCGCCGGAGAAGAAGCTCGACGGCACCACCCGCCTCAAGAACCTCTTCCTCTGCGGCACCGACCAGGGATACGTCGGCATCATCGGCTCGATCATCAGCGGCATCAGTATGGCCAACCAGCACTGCTTGCGAAGCGCGCTATAATGTCGCCTTTCGCTCCGCGAAAGGACGCACT
>JBPCKT010000098.1:0-9542 GCA_051004015.1 Pirellulaceae bacterium
TCACCTGGCTCCAAACCTCCAGCCGCCGACGCTCTCGCTTGCTCATCGCCAACGTCTCCATGTCCAGCCCTCCTTTGGAAGGGCAGCATGGGGACATTTCTATCCGTCGCCAGAGGGGACATTTCTATCCGTCGCCAGAGGGGACATTTCTAATGGTGGATGACAGTCAACGAAATGCAGGAGTGGAATGCGACGCCTGCCGTTAGAAGACGTAATCTTCACGCTCCCAATGACGGATCTCGCACCTGCGGTGACGCCCTATTGTTGTTGTTCCGGGCGGACATGGACTTTGCGGTCAGTTAGAATCACAGGATGCGATTCGCCCTGCCGATGTGGCTGTTGTTGCTCGTCCCGTGGTGTTGCTCCGCGCTCGTTGCCGAGGAGCCGGATTACGTGAACAAGGTGCAGCCGGTATTGGCCGCGAAGTGCCTGAAGTGCCATGGGGCGGACGATCCGAAGGGGAATCTCGACCTGCGGTCGAAGGCGGGAATGCTGGCGGGTGGAGATTCCGGGCCGGCGATTGTCGAGAAGGATGCCGCCAAGAGCCTGCTGCTGCAGCGGATTGCGGCTGGGGAGATGCCGCCCAAGGAGAGCCCAGGACTGACCGCGGCAGAGGCGGCGGTGCTCAAGGCCTGGATTGAGGCGGGGGCAATCGCGCCGGATGTGCCGCTGGCGGAGAAGGCCGGGAAATTTGATGCGGAGGGGAGAAAGCACTGGGCGTTTCAGAAAATTGGTCGGCCGGCATTGCCAGGGGTCAAAGAGGAAGCCGCGCTCGGCACGCCGATTGATGCCTTTGTGCTGAAAGAGCTGGAAAATCGCGGCTTGCGGTATTCCGGGGCTGCCGAGAAGCGGATGCTGATTCGCCGCGTCTATCTGGACTTGCTGGGGCTGCCGCCGAGTCCGCAGGAGGTGGAGGCGTTTCTGGCGGATGCGAGTTCGGATGCCTACGAGCAGCTGCTCGACCGGGTGTTGGCGTCGCCCCACTTCGGCGAGCGGTGGGGGCGGCACTGGCTGGATGCGGCCGGCTATGTGGATGTGGGGACCACGGACAATGACGCGGCAATTATTCACCCTTTAGAGAACCGCTGGCTGTACCGGGACTATGTGGTGCGGGCCTTCAACACCTACAAGCCCTGGCGGGAATTTCTGACGGAGCAATTGGCGGGGGATGAACTGGTGGACTGGCGGAGTGCGCCGAGCTATACGCCGGAAATTCGGGACAGCCTGATTGCCACTGGCTTTTTGCGGGCGAGCGCCGACGACACGTTTGAACGGGAACTCAATACGCCGGTGACGCAGTTTGCCGTCTTGCAGCGGACGAGTGAGATTCTTGCCAACAACCTGCTCGGGCTGACGCTCAACTGTGCGAAGTGCCACGACCACAAGTACGAGCCGCTGAGCCAGAAGGACTATTACCGCTTCATCTCGCTGGTTCAGCCGGTCTTCAATCCGGACAAATGGTTGCAGCCGAAGGATCGGCAGTTGCCGGGCATCTCGGCCAAGGAGCAGGAGGAGATTAACCGCCACAACGGCGAAATTGACAAGCAGACCGGCGAGTTGCAGGGCCAAATCAGCAAGGTGCAGGCTCCCTATCAGGCAAAGCTGGCCGCGGCGAAGCTGGAGACTATTCCAGCGGCCATTCGCGCCGATTTGCAAGCGGCCCTGGCGACGGCCGCCGACAAGCGGACCGAGGTGCAGAAGTATCTGGCGGAAAAGCTCGGTCCTTCGGTGGCCGTTAAGCCGGAGGAAGTTGCCGCGGCGCTAAACGAGACAGAGAAGAAGCAAGTTGCCGATCTGCAGAAGCAAAGTGGCGAGAAGAACGCCCAGAAGAAATCGTGGCCCAACTGGCAAGTCATTTGTGAAGCCGGCCCGCCGACTCCTACTCGCCTGCTCAAGCGAGGCAATTTCGAAACTCCTGGCGTGGAGGTCGCTCCCGGCTTTGTGAATATCCTCTGCGGACCGGAGGCGCTGGGCTATCTGAAGGACGCTAAGCCGGCCATTAGTTCCAGCGGACGGCGACTGGCGCTGGCCAGATGGCTGACCGACGAGAGCAGTCCCGCGGCGCACCTGGCGGTGCGGGTGCAGGTGAACCGCGTCTGGCAACATCTGTTTGGCAAGGGACTCGCCGAAACGCCCGACAACCTCGGCCTCACCGGCAGCCGGCCATCGCACCCGGAGTTGCTGGAATGGCTTTCGGCGGAATATCTGCAAAATGGCGGACGTCTCAAGCCGCTGCTTCGGAAACTGATGACCTCGCGGGTCTATTTGCAAACTTCCGCCGTCGGACCGGACAACATCGCCGCTGCCAAGACCGACCCCGAAAATCGCTGGCTCTGGCGGATGCGGCTGCGGCGTCTGGAAGCGGAGGCCACTCGCGATTGCATCCTGGCGGCCAGCGGGCGGCTAGAAACGACCATCGGCGGCGCACCAGTGCCCGTCGAGCCGAAGCCGGACGGAACGTTCGTCATTCCAGAAAAGGGGCTTCCCACGTCCACCAGCAAATGGCGACGCACTATCTACCTGCTGGCCCGACGCAACTACCATCCCGCGCTGCTCGCCGTCTTCGATCAGCCGAACCTGACTATGAACTGCACCCGCCGCGAGTCCTCCGCCGTGGTGCTGCAATCGCTGGCAATGCTGAACGACCCCGTCGTCGTCGAGCAGGCAGCGGCCTTGGCGGAGAGAGTCGAGAAGGAAGCCGGAACAACAGAGCCAACGAGGAAAATTGAAACTGCCTGGCAAATCGTCCTCGGTCGTTTGCCGTCTGCGAGCGAGAAGCAAGCCTGCGCCGAGCTATTGCAAAAGCAAACCGCCAATTTTGTAACCGAAAAGCAACCAGCGGAGCAAGCGGCTCATCAGGCGCTCACCCACTTGTGCCACATGCTGATTAATACGAGCGAATTCATTTACATACCGTAGTGGTTTATGTTCAACACTCTCTCCCGCCGCGAACTCCTCCGCACCTCCGCGCTCGGCTTCGGCAGCCTGGCGTTTGCGCACATGATGGCGAATTCGGCCCCTGCTTCCCCCAGCCCCCAGTCCCCAGCCCCCAGCCCCTCCCCGCATTTCCCCCCCAAGGCCGAAGCCGTCATCATGCTGATGCAGAACGGCGGGCCGAGCCAGATGGACCTGTTCGACCCCAAGCCGGAGTTGACGAAGAACAACGGCAAGACGGCGAATGTTGAGACTTATCAGCTCGGGAATAGCGACAAATTGATGGCCTCGCCCCTCACGTTCAAGAAGTACGGCGAGTGCGGCCTGGAGATGTCCACGCTGCTGCCGCATCTGGGCTCGGTCGCGGACGAGCTATGTGTCATCCGCTCGATGCACTCGGAGCACAACAATCACACCGAGGCCCTCGTCCTGCTTAACACGGGGAAGATCTTTCCCGGTCGGCCCGCGCTCGGCTCGTGGATCAGCTACGGCCTGGGGACGGAAAACCAGAACCTGCCAGCGTACATCGTGCTCCGCGATCCCGAAGGCTACAACACCAGCGGCACGCTTCTCTGGCAGAACGGCTGGCTCCCCGCCCAGTTCCGCGGGACGGAAGTTTCCACGCAAGGCTCGCCGGTCCTCAATCTGCGTCCGCAAACACCCCTGGCCCCAGCTGTGCAAAAGGAAAACCTCGACCTTCTGGCCCGGCTCAACGAAGAACATCGCCGCAGCTACCCGCTCGACGGCGAGCTTGAGACGCGCATCCGCAACTACGAGCTGGCGGCCCGCATGCAGCTCGCCGCGGGGGACATCCTGGACCTTTCCAAGGAAACGCAGGAGACGCAAAAGCTCTACGGCCTCGATAACACCGAAACGGCCGGCTATGGCCTCCGTTGCCTGATGGCCCGCCGCCTGGTGGAAAGCGGCGTCCGCTTCGTGCAGGTCTTCCCGCCGGTCAAGCCGCAGAACCAGCCGTGGGATGCGCATGGCAACGTCAAAACGGACAACGAAAAGATCTGCCTGAAGTGCGACCAGCCATCGGCCGCATTGATTTCCGACCTGAAGCGTCGCGGCCTCCTCGACAAGACGCTTGTCCTCTGGTCGGGCGAGTTTGGCCGGCTGCCGGTTTCGCAAAACGGCACCGGGCGGGATCATAACCGCAACGCCTTCACGCTCCTCGCCGCCGGCGGTGGCTTCCGCCGCGGCTATGTGCATGGGGCCACCGACGAAGTTGGCTACCGGGCAGTGGACAAACGGGTGAGCGTGCCGGACCTGCACGCCACCGTCCTGCAACAGCTCGGCCTCGACCACAACAAGCTCACCTGGCTCCACGCCGGCATCGACGAAACCCTCACCGACAGCCGGGTGACGGGGGCAAAGGTGCAGCCGGACCTGGTGGGTTGAGCGAACTCGGTCGCTCCGTCGCAAGGACGGTCTGGGAAGGCCATCCTACGTCGGCAAACTTTGCCGCAGTTTCCCACTGTGAATGACTCGGCCTCCGTCATTGTTCCCAGCCGCTCCGGCCGCCGATGAAGAAGAAGCGCGGCCCTGCCGGTTTTCGGCAAGAGGTGCGCAGGGAGACTGCACCGCTAGCACCGCTGGCGGCGACTGTAACAGGGAAGTTGACTATGCGGCACATGACGCTGCGAGGGTGGCTTGGTCTATCTGGCGTTGCCGGCCTGTTGCTATTGGTGGGAGCGGCCCTCGCTCAGGATTCGCCGGCCGAAGCGGCGGCCTCTCAGGGGAAAATCCCGACGAAGAACCTGCTGGATGTCATGCACGACGGCGGGCCGCTGATGTATCCCATCGGCCTGTGTTCCTTCGTGCTGTTCGTCTTCGTCTTTGAGCGGTTTATCGCGCTTCGCCGCGGGCGGGTCATTCCGCGGCCGTTTGTCAAGCGGATTCTGGAGCAGCTCAAGGAAGGGCAGCTTGACCGCGAGAAGGCCCTGCAGCTCTGCGAGGATAACCGCAGCCCGGTCGCCGTCGTCTTCGCCGCCGCGGTGAAGAAATGGGGCCGCGCCTCGGTGGAAGTGGAGCAGGCCATCCTCGATTCCGGCGAGCGGATGACCAATCAGCTTCGCCGGCACTTGCGGCTGTTCAGCGGCATCTCGCAGGTAAGTCCGCTGCTCGGCCTGCTCGGCACGGTCGTGGGAATGATCAGCTCCTTCAACGCCATCTCCGGCGCGGACGCAATGGGCCAGCGCGAGCTGCTCGCCGGCGGCATCGCCCAGGCGCTGCTAACAACCGCGGCCGGCATGTTCGTCGCCATCCCCGCCCTGATGGCCTACCTGTACTTCGTCGGGCGCGTGGACGGTCTGATTACCGAAATCGACGCTGCCGGCCAGCAGCTCGTCGAGCTCATCAGCGCCGACGGCCTCGCCACTCGCACTTCCTCAAGCAAACAAAAATCCAAAGCGGCCTAAGTCATCGCTCCCCCAATCGTCATTCGCCATTCGAATTTCGTCATTTGGATTTTCCTCCCCCATGCCCCTCAAGACTTCCCAAGACGACGACATGCCGGCGATCAATCTGACGCCGATGCTGGACATTGTCTTCAACCTGATCATCTTTTTCATGGTCGGAACGAGATTCGTCGACGCCGAGAAGCGGGTGGACGTGAAGGTCCCGCAAGTTAAGCATGGGCAAAACCTGACAGCCGTCCCCGACAAGCGGATTGTCAACGTCTATAAGGGAGGTCAAATCGCCCTCGACAAACGCGACGTGTCGCTCGACCAGCTCGTGGCCCAGCTCGGCAGCGACCGCCGCCAGAACCCCGAAATGGAGATTACCATCCGCGGAGATGGAGACAGCAACTTCCAGCATGTCGCCTCCGTGCTGGCCGGCTGCAGCAGCGCCGGCATCCAGAACATCAGCATCTCGGTCCGCCCGGATGGAACAAAGCGGCGGTAACTCGGAGGCCCTTCGTGCAGCTTGTGGAACTTCAGCTTCTGGCCAGCACCAGCATCGCCCCCGCGCGAGCCCTGGCGATGATCCTGGCCGTAGGCCTGGGCGTCATCACCATCGGCTTGGGAATCCTCGTATGGACACGCTGGGGGCAGGCTCGACCGCTGGCCAAATGCGCCGGCCTCTCCCTCTTCGCCCACCTCCTGCTTCTCTGCTACTGCTACGGCACCCGGGTCTTCTTCGAATCCCCCGGCCGGGCAACCGCGGATGGCACCATCAACGTCCGGATCGAAGACGTGACGGACGAGGTGGAAGCAGGGCCGGAATCGATCGCGGATACCAAGGAATTGCCCAAGGTTTCGTCCAGCGAAGATGTCTTCTTTCCCGCCAAGGAAACGCCCAAACGCGAGCCCGCGCCGCCTCTTGTCCCGGTAGTGGTGAAGGTCGCGGAAGCTCCGCCCAAGCCAATAGACAAGCCCAAGGAAGCAGTGGCCCAGGCGAAACCGCCGATGCCGCCTGCTCCGGCGATTGAACCAACGCCCCTCGAAGAGCCCGTCGAAAGTCCCGAAGAAACGACCCTGGTCGCCAAGAAGCCAATGCCGCGCGAAACCGCAATCGATGTGGCGGCGTCTGAGGTACTTCCATCGCCCGCACCTCAGGAGTCTTCCGACGCGGAGCCTCTTCCTATTCCCTCCATCGCTTCCATCCCGCCGGAATCCCTGCCCATCTCCGCACCCGCCATTCCTCGCCGCGCCGGTGATGGCAAAGAGATGCCCGCGATGCTCCGCTCCCGCGTCTCCGACCGTCTGAAAATCGCTCAGCGCCACGGCGGCACAGTCACCAGCGAAGCGGCTGTGAATGCGGCGCTCGACTGGATGGCGGCAAGTCAATCGGCGGACGGCCGCTGGGACGCGGATGCGCATGGTGCTGGTAAGGAAGCCAAAATCATGGGGCACGACCGAGGCGGAGCAGGCAAGAAAGCGGACACGGGCATCACGGGATTGGCGCTGCTCGCGTTCCTGGGAGCCGGAGAGTCCCACCTGGAAGGGAAGCACCGCGAGAACGTGCAGCATGGCCTGGAGTTCTTGCTCGACAGCCAGGCCGCGGACGACAGTCTGGCGGGAGACGCCGAGCTGTTCGCGGCCATGTATTGCCACGGCATTGCCACATTGGCATTGAGCGAAGCCTACGCGATGACCGGCGATGAGCGACTGAAGAATGCCGCGACGAAGGCGATTAACTACACCATCCGCTCGCAGCATTCCGGCGGAGGCTGGCGCTATCGACCTGGCGATGCGGGCGACCTGAGCCAGTTCGGCTGGCAGGTGATGTCGCTGAAGAGTGCGGAGATGGCGGGCCTGCCGATTCCTGCCGAGACTCGCACGCGGATGGGTCGCTTCCTCCGCAGTTGCTCCTCTGGCGAGCACGGCGGCCTGGCCAGCTATCGCCCCGGCGACCGCACCAGCCGCACGATGACCGCTGAGGCCCTTTGCTGCCGCATCTTCCTCGCGGCGGAGGACAGCCCGGCCGCTCAGTCCGAAGCTGCGACTTTCGTGATGGAAGAGGTCCCGATCCGCGAGTCGGTGAACCTCTACTACTGGTATTACGGCACGGTCGCCATGTTCCAGCGACAGGGGGAGGACTGGGACCGCTGGAACGCCGCCATGCAGCGCGAGCTGCTCGCCCGCCAGCGGCATGACGGCAAGCTCGTGGGCAGTTGGGATCCGGACAACCTGTGGGGAAACTACGGCGGACGAGTCTACAGCACCGCGATGGCCACGCTCTGCCTGGAAGTCTACTACCGCTACCTGCCACTCTATGGCGGCGACGATCCCGACAACCCCACTCGCCTCACTGAACGTGCCGACGCCCCGGAGCGATCGCGATAGTTTACCCCAACGCCTGCTTCGTCCGCTCCGCCACCGGATTGTCGCCTCCGCCGCTGCCGCGAAGGTTGAAGACGCTGCTGGCGAGGAACTTTCCCCGCCAGGAGGGGCTGACGTGCTGAAAATCTTCCAGTACGGCGGAGCTGAATTTGTAGTCGTGGGCGTCGCGGCCTTTCAAGAAGACCAGCACGCGGGCCCGCTGGATGAACTCCTTGGCGTCTTCGTGATGGTTCGCGTACGACAGCGTCAGCCGCGCGGCATTGAGCTTGTCCTTGTTGATTTCGGCAAAGACGTTGTCCAGCAGCTCCCCCTTGGCGGCCACTTCGAGCGGCTGAAGCTCGGCGATTTTGAGATCGCCGACTTTGCCGCGGCTCTCCATCGCCTGCCGGAACATTGGCAGGAAGGCCGCATTTTGCAACAGGAGCAGCCGCCGCGTTTCGTCGCTGCCGCTGGTTTCATAGGCATAGCGCAGCGCGTTCGACGTCGTCACCGTGTGCAGGCCGACAATCCCCGGCTGGCGCATCAGGCACTCGCCGGAACCGAGCAGAAGTGCGTCCCAAATGGATTGCGGAGCGACCCCCTTGTTGAGCATTTCCACCACTTGCTTGGTCACGTCGCCGCTGGAGCCGGTGTGCAACGTGGCGAGCAATTCCTCGGTCGCCTTAGAATCGAGCTTGCCCTCTTGCCACTCGGGGCGGATGGTCTTGACCAGCGATTGATTCTCGCGGAAAGGCTTGTCCGGGCCGAGGTCGTTCTGAGCTGGGTTCGGCTCGCCGTTGTGATTCAGAATGCCATAAGCCAGCGACCGCAGCACCGGCTCCGCGTGTTGCCAGCCGATGCAATGCAGCGTCCGCCAGGCGTTGGCGACGTAAATGGCTTTATGACCGATGGCCCGGAAGTCGCGAGCCCCATAGCGGCAGAAGAGCTCGAACAAGTCATTCGCGCCGCCGGTGCGGGCCAGCGCGGTCACGGCAGCGTCGGCCTTGGCCTCGTCCCATTGGTCCATCGCTTCCACGAACATTTGTCGGGCCTTATGGGCGGCGGGAACGGCGGCTTCGTCCACCGCAGGCATCGTCCAGTTCCCTTCGCTCACGTCGCGGGCCTGCGAATCCTTGAAGTGGTCCAGGGCCCAGAAAATCGGCAACCAGCGCTGGTCGTCCGGGGACGACATGCTGGCCAGGTGGGCCGAGTTCACCACCAGCACCGCGTGGAACTTGAACCCCAGCCCAGGCCGCGGCTGCACGTTGCGAATGCCGGCCAAGAGCAGCGCCGCCACCACCTCGCGGTAACTGGTCCCCTTCTTGATTTTCGCCGCCACTTCCTCCAGCAGCTTCTCCCGCGGCGTATCCTCCACCAGGCGGACCAGCGGCTCGATCTCATTGTTGAACCGGACGAACTTTGGATCCGGCTTGGCATCCTCCGCGCTCACCCGCGGCAGACCGGTCAGAAAGCCCATTTGTGAAAGCCCCGTCACTGCCGCGGCGGACGACGTGGCGGAGAGGAACGAGCGGCGAGAAAAGGGGGACGAGTTACGAGCAGTCATGGTCAGGTCTCCGGAACGAGAGGAATTCGCGGGATGCTTTCAGTTTAGGCTTTTGGAGTTTTTCAGCCACTAGCCCAACCATCTTCACCACCCGTCCCTTCTCCGCTTGGCTTCCTCGTGTCGCAGGAGCTTCTGATGTCGCTCTTTCATTTCCTCCGTGCGGTCGATGTAAATGATGTACGGATAACCGCGCTCGATCGCCTCCTTGGGGGTGCAGCGGACAGGATTGGGTATGCCGGTCGCCTGCGACAACCTGGCTGGCGGCAAGCGATGAA
>JBPCKT010000099.1:0-39356 GCA_051004015.1 Pirellulaceae bacterium
TATCAGCGTGGTTGCAGATGAAGGTTTCCAAGGCCGAGATTGCCCGGCGTTTAGGTCGGCATTCCAGCACGATCTTTCGTGAGCTGAAGCGAAACAGTGTCCGGCGGTGCTATGGCAATCGGCCTTCATATGGTGCGATTGCGGCCCAGCAGATAAGGGTCGCTGACTGAGGGGGTCCAGCCTTGGGCCTTGAGATTCGCGGTGAGCTCGGCACAGACGGACTTCACATCCGACTTGCTCTTGAAATCGAGGTGCTCGACCAGCTTCTTATATTCGAAGTCGGCTGCATCCTTGGTGAGAGCCAGGTCCTTGACGTTGAGCTGGTCGGCTGCCGGTTGAGGCTCCGGTTTCGGTTCGGGCTTGGCGGCCGTTGGTTTATCGGTTGGCCTGATCGCTGGCTTCTTGGGTGCCGGCTGGTCGGGAGCGCTTTCGGTGGGGTTCTTCGATTCAGCGGGCTGAAACTCCGCGGGAATCTCTCCCAGCGGGACGACGAACTTGATCTTGACCTCCCAGGTTTCGCCGAAGGTTTCCACCTGGCCATCGGTGGCCAATTCCCCCTCGACTTTTCCGTCCGCGAATTTGAAGTTGTTCGTCTTGATATTGCCAATCGAGCTAAACCCCTGCTTCTCATGCGCGCTGTGAACCACCTGGCAGCCGAAGATGTCGCCTCCTTCGTGGAGCGAGATGATGATCGCGCTGCCGAAGTCGCCGAACGACGCCTTGAAGTCCGGTTTCTTGTCCTTGGAATGATCCTTCTCCGTGAACACCAGCACGAAGCTCGGCTCATCGCCAAAGGGCTCGCGCCAATGAGCCGAGACATGGGCCAGCTTGGCCTCCTTGCCATTCCCCTTGAAGTCGCCCGCCACCGTCGGCTTCACGTTGGCGGCCGGGCCGGGCTTCGTGGTGCTCTTGGCAGGGGGCGACTCGCCTGCGCCCACCAGCGCCACGTCAAAGCGGATGTCGAAGCCGGAGCCAAAGGCTCTCTTATCGCTGGGTTGACTGGCTGTCCCGCTCACGCGGCCCCCTTCCCGCTTCAGTTCCCCCTTCGCCTTGCCCCGCGCCCTCCCCAGGGACGTGTTGCCGGCGGCGGCGCTCCAGTAGGCGAGCTCCCCCGCTTTGTTGAACTCCAGCTTGAGGTAGGGCCGTTTGAAACGACCGCCACCATCCTGCTTTTCCTCTTCCATCTCCTCCTTGAGCTGCTCGCTGGAAACCGCCTGACCGCTCAAGACCACGGCGGTGATTTCCTCATCGTCGATCGTCGTCGCATACGCCAGCGCGTGCGTGAACAGATAGCTCTTTTCATCGACCACCAGCTTCCCCTCCGCGGGTTTGCCGGCAGCCGGGGGAGCCGCGGTCTTCGTTGGCTTGGCGACCTCTTGAGCCGAGAGCGCCGCCCCGACGCCAAAGACTGCCAGTGTTGCAAGCAAGTTTAGGACTCTATTCAACATGACGATTGCTCCTTGTGTGACGAGTTACTTCTTTCCCGGCAACTGATACCCTTCCCGATTCAGCTTGATGCGGTACAGCCCTTTACCGGCGGTGATGTAGAGAGTCTTGGCTTCCTTGCCCCGGCCGAAGCCGACGTTCGTGGGGACTTCGGTTTTGATGTAGGCGAGCTCTTTCCCTTCGGGGGAATAGACGCAGATGCCGGGGCGTTTTTCGGCGCGGACGGCGGCGTAGATGTTGCCGCCCTTGTCGCAGACGCAGCCGTCGGGGCCGTCGGCGGGGGCGTAATCGACGAGGGTCTTGCGGAATCTGGCAGTGCCGTCGGCCGCCAGGTCGTAGGCCATCAGGGCCATGTGTCCCTTGCGCAATGGCGTCGCGACCTTGTCCGGCTGGGTCGCTTCACCCTTGCTCAGCCGCTCGAAGCCGGTGGCTCCGTTGTCGTTGCTGACCAGGTAGAACGACTTCTGATCGGGCGAGACCGCCACGCCGTTGGGCTTGCCGCCGTCGGTGATAATGCGGCTGATCGTGCCGTCGGTGTCGATGCGATAGACCCCCATCACCGGCTGGTCGATGGGCTCGTGGCCGAGATAGCGGGGGTCGCTGAAATAGATGCGGCCCTTTTCGTCGATGGTGATGTCGTTGGGGGCGTTGAAGGGCCGGCCGTCGAACATGGCGGCAATGATGAAGCTCTTGCCGGTCTTCATATCAGTGCGGGTCACCCGCCGCCCGCCATAATCGGCCCCTTCCGCCACAATCATGTTCCCAGCCGCGTCAAACTTGATGCCGTTTGACATCCCGCTGGGAGAGCGAAAAATGGTCGTCTTGCTCGTAGCTGGATCGAACTTCCAGATGTGCCCCGCCTCAATGGCTCCGTTCTCATCCTTCGAAATGTGCGAGAAAGTGATTTCGCTGAAGTACACCATGCCGTCCGGGGCAACCGTGCAACCTTCGGTCAGGCCGTGGGATTCGAACAGCGTCTCGACCTTGGCACCGTCGGGAACGATGGGGTCCTGGCCGAGAGTAGGGATGGTCAGGCAGAGTACAAGTAGCCCGGCGAGCGGAAAAAGGCAGGAGCGCAGCATGGTGAAGGTCTCCAGGGAGAGGTAAGCGGGATCAGAGCGTCAGCGACCATGATACTGTGAGCGAAAGGGGAGTTGTCAGTAGGCATTCAGGAATCGCTCCGCCCCATTTTTGATATCTGTTGAGCTGTCCGATCGGTGGATACACTTTGTGTTTGAGCCTTGAATCGGAAACACCTATGCCGGTTCAGCCCAAGCCTGAATCGGTCGTTTTGGAGCGTGCGTCAGTGAGCCAACCGAATCTTCCCGAATCCGGACCTCCCGGCGGACAACTGCTGATTTATCAGGATGCCGGGGTCAATCTCCAGGTCCGTCTGGATGGTCAAACGGTATGGCTCACCCAGGCTGGTATGGCGGAACTGTTTCAGACCTCCAAACAAAACATCAGTCTGCATGTCCACAACATCTTGGAGGAAGGCGAGTTACAACACGACGCAGTTGTCAAGGAATACTTGACAACTGCCGCCGACGGTAAACGATACCAAACACTTCACTACAATCTCGACGCCATCCTCGCCGTCGGCTATCGCGTCCGCTCCCCGCGGGGAACCCTCTTCCGGCAGTGGGCGACGGCTCGCTTGCGGGAGTTGTTGGTCAAGGGCTTTACGCTGGATGACGAGCGAATCAAAGCCGGTCGGACTCTCGGAGCCGACTATTTCGACGAGCTCCTCGCCCGCATCCGCGACATCCGTTCCAGCGAGCGGCTGTTCTACCAGAAAATCACCGACATCTACGCAACCAGCATCGACTACGACGCCAATGCGGAACTGACGCAGCTGTTCTTTCAGACTGTTCAGAACAAAATGCACTGGGCCGCACACGGACATACCGCGGCTGAGATCGTTCGTCAGCGGGCGGATGCGGCGCGTCCCAACATGGGGCTGACTACCTGGAAAAACGCCCCCATTGGCCCGGTGCGCAAAGGGGATGTTACGGTCGCCAAGAACTACCTCAGCGAACAGGAACTCAAATCGCTCAATTTGATCGTGAGCGCGTACCTGGACTTCGCGGAGCTGCAGGCCCGTTCACACCGGGTGATGCACATGGCGGACTGGGTCGACAAACTCGACGACTTCTTGCGGCTGAGCGATCAGGATATTCTGACGCATGCCGGAAAGATTTCCCACAAATTGGCCGAAGAGCACGCTCACGCGCAGTATGAGCAATATGAGCAGCAGCGACGAACGCTGGCAGATGCTGAAAGCGCCAGCGACTTTGACCAGGCGGTCAAACGCGTGACCGCAGAGACGCCAGCGAAACCCAAACCACCACGCCGCCGGAAAAAGCGGGCTGATGACGAAACTCCCGACGCAGATGGCTGAGACTGCCTAGTCCCAACTCTTTTCCAGTCCTTCCACCAGCTCGTACGGTTCGCCCGCCCTCTCCTGCCGCAGCACAATCGGCACCGCGTTGGGGATGCTGATCTTTACGACCTGCTCTTGGGTCAGCTTCAGCGCCTGGCCGATGATGCAGCGGATCGTATTGTAGTGAGAAACGACCAGAAGGTCCCCCTCCTCCTGCATCAGGCGGTTGATGAAGGGCCAGGCCCGTGCGGTCACCACGGCCAAAGTTTCGCCGCCGGGAGCACAGCGGTCGTAAGTGGTCATGAAATCGGCGTAGATCGGGTTGTCGCGAAAGTGCGGATACCTTGCAAAT
The DNA here is from genome assembly GCA_051004015.1 of Pirellulaceae bacterium. Lineage (GTDB taxonomy): Bacteria > Planctomycetota > Planctomycetia > Pirellulales > Pirellulaceae > SXOA01. The sequence continues at coordinate 4,182 of JBPCKT010000099.1, forward strand.
GCCTCCTCATCCGTCAGACCCTCGAACTCACCGTGCGAGCGCTCCATCAATTCAGGGCTATGCGGCAACTCCAAAATTCTGTCACTTAACTCCGCGAGAATGAGTGACAGGGTTTCGTGTGCCCTCTGCAAGGGGGAGGTCACGGCCCGCCCCAGCCGCAAATACTCCAGGTTTTTCAGATTTTCCCCCGCATCCCTGGCCTGCCCCCGCCCGAAATCGGTAAGGTGCGTATCAATTTGTCCGCAATAGACTCGCTTTTCTTTATTGACAACGTTAAGCTGAGATTCGCCATGACGGACCAAAACAAGGTGTTGCATGGCCGCATTATATCAACACTTGGGGGCACGCCCACGATTCTCGTGGCAGTGCCGGGACGATTGCCCGAGGCAAGCGCGCCGTACAGAGCGATGCGTTTTGGCTGTGGGTGATCGAGCGAATTAACGGACCAGCGGGGAGGCGCGTCGGCAGTTCTGCCGGCGTAAACGTGCCGCGCACACGCTTTCGCGTGGGCAGGGTTGTCCGGCTAATTCGCATGGGTGGCGTGGAGAGACGGGATGAATTATTTCCGGCAAGCGCTGGTCGTATTATCCTGCGCGGCGGCAATTCTTGGCAGCCAAATTCACGCCGGCGAAGCTGACCCGCGACCAAATGTCATCCTGATCATGCTCGATGACTTGGGCTGGGCGGACCTGAGCTGCTACGGCAGCCGGTATCACAAGTCGCCGCATATCGACCGCCTGGCCGCGGAGGGAATGCGGTTCACGCAGGCCTATGCAGCCGCGCCAGTCTGCTCTCCCACGCGAGCGGCCCTGATGACCGGCAAGTGGCCGGCCCGCCTGCACGTGACCGACTGGCTCCCCGGCAGCCCATTTGATGAGCCCTGCCACCGGCTGGCCAAACCGAAATCAGAAAAACAATTGCCGCTGGCGGAAGTGACCTTGGCGGAGCGCCTTCAAGCGGCCGGATACGCCACGGGTCACGTCGGCAAATGGCACCTGGGAGGCCGAGGCTTCGGGCCGCGGAACCAGGGCTTTGATCTGAATGTCGGCGGGGATGAGAAGGGAACGCCAAAAAAGTACTTTGCCCCGTTCTGCGAAAAGACCGGCGATGTGCCCAGCCTCGATTGGGCCCCCCCCGGCTCCTACCTCACGGACATTTTCAATGAGGCCGCCATTCGCTTCATCCGCGAGCATCGCGAGCAGCCCTTTTTTTTGTATCTGCCCCACTTCGCGGTCCACACGCCGCTCCACGCCAAGCCGCGAATCGTTTCCAAGTACAAGCTCGGTGAAAAGCGGCCCGGACAGCAAGCCAACCCCATTTACGCCGCCATGATCGAGAGCGTCGACGACGGCATCGGGAAAATCGTGAAGGAGCTGGAAAAGCTGCAGCTCACCGAAAGGACCATTGTCATCTTCACCTCCGACAACGGCGGCGTGGCGACGGCGGACTGGCCCTTCACACCGCCGACAGTCAACGGTTCGCTCCGCGAAGGCAAAGGCCATCTCTACGAAGGGGGCATTCGAGTTCCTCTCCTTGTCCGCTGGCCGGGAAAAACTCCGGCGGGTTCTGTCTGCGAGACCCCCGTGACTACCGTGGATTTTTTGCCGACGATTCTGGAACTGTGCGGAGTCGACGCGACTCAACAGAAAGAGGAAACCGCCACGCTCGACGGCCTCTCGCTGATCCCGCTTCTCCAGCAGAGCGGCGGCTTGGCCCGCGAAGCCATGTACTGGCACTATCCGCACTATTCACCGCAGCACGGCCGGCCGTGCGGAGCAATCCGGGCGGGGGATTTCAAGTTGATATCGTTCTACGAGGACAATCGGCGCGAGCTCTACAACTTGAAGGATGATCCAGGGGAGACGACGAATCTGGCGGACCAAGAGAAGGACATGGTCAGCGAGCTTGGGACAAAGCTGTCGGCGTGGCGCAGGTCCGTCGGGGCCCAGATGATGCACCCCAATCCCTTCTACCGTCCCAATCCGCAGCAGATGGATGGCATCGTTTCGATGCATGCCCGAACGGCCGACATCCATGGTTCGCTGCTCCGCTTTGAGTCGCCCCCCCATCGGGATTCGCTGAGCTGTTGGACGAGAGTGGAGGACTGGCCCAGTTTCGAATTCGAACTGAGCAAGACCGGCAAATTCGATGTGGAATTGTTGTACTGCTGCCACCAGGAAGACTCGGGGAGCAAGGTGGAGATCACGGTCGACAGCCACAAGCTCTCGCAGATCGTGCAAGAGACCGGCGAGAAGTTCGAGCCCCGCGTGATCGGCAGTGTCGAGCTGGGGCGAACCGGCCGCCACCGCCTGTCCATCAAGCCGCAGGCCAAACCGGGCAAATTGGTGATGGACCTACGGCGCGTGCGTCTGTTGCCGCTCCCGTAGTCAGATCGTCGCGACCTAGAACTCCACTTCCATCAAATCCCGCGCTAGGACGGTGTCGGAGGATAGCGCGCGAGTTGTTTTCAGACCCAGGGGGTCATCGCCGCCGGCCAACGGGTCGATATGCGTCAACACCAGGCGGCGGACAGCGGCGGCTTTGGCCAGCTTGAGCACGCTGGACAGGCAGCTATGGCCGGTCTTCACGGCCCACTCCTCGCTGCCGTCGGGAAAGTTGCATTCGTGGACGAGCAGGTCCACGCCGCGGATGTGCGGGATGTACGCCGCATCCTCGGCGGCCGTCGTGTCGGTGATGTAAGCCATGCTTCGCCCCGGCCAGTCCAGCCGAAAGCCGACCGAGCCGCCGGGGTGAGCCAGCGGAAAATGCATGAGCTGGCCGCCGCCGGACAGCGAAACCGGCCCGGCTAACGGACAAGCCGTGAATGGCAGTTGGGCGGGGAAGAGCTCCTCCGCGAGCAAGTGCGTTTGAATCGCCGCCAGCTTTGCCGCCTCCGCATGGAGCGTGACTCGCTCCATCGATTTCCCGTGGCAAGTATCGAACAGGAACGAGACACCCCAGACATGGTCCAGGTGGGCGTGGCTCAGGAAGATGTCGAGCGTGCTGGTCGCCAGCCGGTCCCGCACCCGGAACATCCCCGAGCCGGCATCCAGCACCACGCCCACCTCCGGCAGCATCAGGCACGACGTATGCCGCGACTCGCTGGGATGATAGCCGGCGGTGCCGAGGAAGACGAGTTTCATGGAGTTGGGGTGGCTAAGCTAAATCGTGGCGAGCGATTCCGGCATCGCTGTCATTGCGGCCGGCTTTGAAAACGCTGTCAAGGCATCCACCAGCAGCATGTCCTGCCCCGGCAGCACGCCCCGCAGGTCGAGCAGCAGCCGGTCGTTCTTGATGCGGCCCATCACGGCGGGGATGCCGATCCGCAGGGCGGCGGCCAGAGCGTTGACGTTACCTTTGGACGGAGTCAGGGCTACGCACCAGGTCGGAATTTCCTGTGTGGGCACACTGCCGCCGCCGAGATAGGCATGGTCCTGCACCGGCTCTGCCGCGGCGATGCCGCTTGTGGCGGCGAGCTGCGGGGCGAGCCGCTCGGCCCGGTTCTTCAGGTTTTCCAGCGGCGTCGCGAGCAGCGACAACAGCGGAACACGGCGCTCGGCAACGTCGGGATCCTGATAGAGCCCGAGCGTGGCGGCGAGGGCGGAGAGCGTGAGCTTGTCGACGCGGAAGGCTCGCATCAGCGAGTGCTTCATGATTTTCGCAATGAGGGCCGACTTGCCGACAATGATGCCGCACTGCGGACCGCCCAAAAGCTTGTCGCCGCTGAACAGAACCAGGTCCGCGCCGGCTTTGATGCTGTCGCCAGCGACCGGCTCGCCTTGAATCCCATACTTCCGCAAATCGATGAGCGCCCCGGAGCCGATGTCGTCGATGACCGGCACGTTGTGTTTGCGGCCGACGGCGATGAGCTCGTGGAGCTGCGGCGACTCGGTGAAGCCGACCACGACGTAGTTGCTGGTATGGACGTGGAGCAGAGCGCCGGTCAGGCTGTTCACCGCTGCCGAGTAATCCGCGGCCCGTGTTTTATTAGTCGTTCCAACCTCTCGCAAAAACGCCCCGCTCGCTGTCATCACCTCCGGCAGCCGATAACTGCCGCCGATTTCGATCAGCTCGCCGCGGCTGACAATGACTTCCTTTCCTGTCGCCACGGCAGCCAGCGTGATGAGCGTGGCCGCGGCGTTATTGTTGACGACCGTGGCCGCTTCCGCCCCGGTCAACTTCGTCAGCAGACGCTCGACGGCGACGACGCGTTGCGAGCGCTCGCCGGTGGCCAGGTCGATTTCCAAACTCGCATAACCGCCGGCTACTTCGCTCATCGCGGCAATCGCCTCATCCGCCAGCGGTGCTCGTCCCAGGCCGGTATGTAGCAGGACGCCCGTGGCGTTGATCACCGGCCGCAGGCTCAGCTTCTGCTCCGCCGTAATCCAGCTTGCGATTCGCTCCGCCAGTTCCCCAGGCGCTGGAATATTCATCGCTGCCGCGGAGGACTGCACGTTGGTCCGCAGGTTATCGAGAAAGCTCCGCACGCCGCCTACGACCACGTTGTGGCTGGCTGTATGCACCAGCGACTTGAGCGGCGGGTATTCCAACAGCTCGTTGACGGACGGAATGTTGCGGAGCATGTCTTTCATCGGCCTTCCTTGAGAGTTCGGTGCACCCGCAATCCTAACCCGAAGCGTGCGAGAAGGAAACGCATACTGGCCCCATCCGGCGGGCAAGTGTAAAACATCGGCCAGAGATTTCCCCCTTCAGCCGCGAGCTTTCCATGTCCGAATTCCCGACCCTCAATCCTCCCGTCCGCGTGCTGATGGGGCCGGGCCCCAGCGACACGCACCCGCGTGTTTTGCAGGCCCTGGCCAAGGGGACCGTCGGCCATCTCGATCCATATTATCTGGAAATCATGAACGGCCTCCAGGAGATGCTCCGCCGGCTGTTCCGCACGAAGAACCCGATGACGATGGCCATCAGCGGCACCGGCTCCGCGGGAATGGAAGCGGCGGTCGTCAACCTGATGGAGCCGGGGGACTCGATGATTGTCTGCGTCAATGGCGTCTTCGGCGGGCGGATGCTCGACGTCGCCCAGCGAGCCGGGGCAAACGTCACCAAGGTCGAAAAGCCGTGGGGGGAAGTCTTCACGCCGGCCGATTTGAAAGCGGCACTCGCTTCCGCGAAGCCCAAGGTCGTCGGCATCGTGATGGCCGAGACCTCCACCGGTGCTTACCAGCCGATCGAGGAGATTTCGAAGGTTGTTCACGAAGCGGGGGCGCTCTTGCTGGTCGATGCGGTCACCGCCCTCGGCGGCGTGCCGGTGGAAGTGGACGGCTGGAACATCGACGCCATTTACTCCGGCACGCAAAAGTGCCTGAGTTGCCCGCCGGGCCTCTCGCCGACGTCCTTCAGCCCGCGGGCGATGGACGTCATCATGAACCGCAAGACCAAGGTCCAAAGCTGGTATCTGGATGTCTCGATGCTGGCCAATTACTGGGGGCAGAACCGGGTCTATCACCACACCGGCCCCATCAACATGACCTGGGGCCTCTACGAAGCTCTCTGCCTTATCCACGAGGAGGGGCTGGAAAACTGCTTCGCCCGCCACCTGCGGAACCACCGGGCCCTCAAAGCCGGCCTCGCCGCCATCGGCATCAAATACTCCGCCCAGGAAGGGCACCAACTGCCGATGCTTAACGCGGTCTACGTGCCGGAGGGTGTCGATGACGCCGCTGTTCGTTCCGCACTGCTCACGAAATTCGGCATCGAAATCGGCGCTGGCCTCGGCGCGTATAAAGGCAAAGTCTGGCGGATCGGCTTGATGGGTTTTGGTTCCCGGCCGGCGAATGTGCTGCTGTTTTTGTCTGCCCTGGAGCAGTTGCTGGCGGAACAAAAGTGCAAGTTCACAGCGGGAGCGAGCGTGGCGGCAGCGAATGCGAGTTATGCAATGTAGGGGTCCAATGTGAAGCTCGGCCTGATTACCGATGTGCATGAGCATGTAGAGAACCTGCGGGCGGCGCTCGCGCACCTTGCCGAGCAGCGTGTGGACCAGATTGTGATAATTGGGGACGTGGTGGAGATGGGCCAGCGTCTGGAAGAGACCTGCCGTCTGCTCGCTGATGCTGGGGTCGTCGGAGTTTGGGGAAACCATGACTTCGGGCTTTGCCACGAGCCGACGGCCGAACTGTGCGCCCGCCATTCGCCCACGGTGCTTGGCTACATGGGCACGCTTCAGCCGCGGCTGGTAATAGATGGCTGTCACTTTTCCCATGTCGAGCCGTGGCTCAATCCACTGGAGATTCTCGACCTGTGGTACTTCGAAGGGCTTCCCTCGGAGCACGGAAATCTCAGCCGCCTCTTTGCCGCCACCTCCCACCGGCTGATGTTTGCAGGGCACTTTCATCATTGGGAAATCGCCACACCCGAGCGAGTGCTCGACTGGCACGGAGAGGTTCCCATCACGCTCGACAGCGGGCGATACTTTGTAGCCGTTGGCGCGCTGTGCGAGGGTGAGTATGCCGTAATCGATACCGAGAGTTCTTTGCTGACGCCGCTGAAACTCAAATCCGGCGTGGTATAATAGTGGGAGAGTGGTTTCTCCAGGACCAGTGACCGGCGCATCGCTTGGCAATCATGCATGGGTCCGGCATCTGCGGACCAGGCATCGTGGCGATGAATACCATCATTCTGTTCGCGGCCTCTCCTCCGCGCAGCTCCGCGTCCTCTGTGGTAATCTCTTAGTTCCAACCACCGGAGCCAACCATGAGCCGCCATTCCTTCCTCGCCTCGTTCTTTGTCCTGCTTCCGCTCGTCGCCACCGCTCAGGAGCCGCAGGACATTCGCACGCTCAAGCTCAAGGACTGGACCCCCAAGTCGATGCTGGTCGTCAAGGAAACCAAGCTCGACAAACCGAAGTTTCCCGCCATCGACATGCATAACCACCTCGGCGGTGGCAAGGGCTTTCTCACCGCCGACCGCGTGGCAGCATACCTGGAAGAAATGAACCAGGCCGGCGTCCGGACGGTCGTCAATCTCGACGGCGGCTGGGGTGAAAAGCTCAAGGAGACGCTTGCTGCACTCGACGAGGCTCACCCGGACCGCTTCCGCACGTTCGCCCTCATCAATTTCGACGGTATCGACGACGAGAAATGGACCGAGCGAGAAACGGCCCGCCTTGAAGAAAGCTTCAAAGCGGGGGCGAAGGGGCTGAAGTTCCACAAGTCGCTCGGCCTCGGCTATCGCTACAAAAGCGGCAAGCTGATGCCGGTGGATGACCCCAAGCTGGCTCCGATCTTCGAGCTCTGCGGCAAGTTCAACCGGCCGGTGATGATCCACACCGCAGACCCCGCCGCCTTCTTCACGCCGCTCGACAAGAACAACGAGCGGTGGCACGAATTGAACGAACATCCGAGCTGGCTGTTCTATGGCGAGCAGTTCCCCAAGCGGGAAGACCTGCTGGCCCAATTCGTGCACGTCATCGAGCAGCACCCCCAGACCACCTTCATCGGGGCCCACTTTGGCAACAACGTGGAGGACCTGGCCACCGTCGGCAAATGGCTCGACGCCTACCCCAACTTCCATGTCGACCTCGACGCCCGCATCTCCGAGCTCGGCCGCCAGCCCTACACGGCCCGCAAGTTTTTTCTGAAGTACCAGGACCGGATCATGTTCGGCACCGACACCACGCCCCGGCGAGAGGCGTTCCGCATCTACTACCGCTTCCTGGAGACCGACGACGAGTATTTTGACTGCGCCGCGAGCCACCACCTGCAAGGGTTCTGGATGATCTATGGCATCTACTTGCCGGACGAGGTGCTGGAAAAGGTGTATTTGAAGAATGCGGAGCGGGTTTTGTATGGAGGGGACGAGGAAAAGCGGAAAGCGGAAAGGCGGAAAGCGGAGGAGAGTAAGGATAAGAAAGTCTATCGCGTCCGTCGCACGGAGGACTTCGCCGTCACGGGTAAAGGAGAAGCGTCCGTCTGGAAGGATGTTCCGTGGGAAGAGATTGTCAAAAACCGCGAAGGGGGCCATGCCTACAACGCCCGCTTCAAGGTCGCCTACTCGGGCACGGGACTCTATGTCCTCATGGACGGCAAGGACTCGCAACTTTCGGCGAGCCTGACGGAGGACAACCTGAACCTTTGGACCGAGGACGTGTTCGAGGTCTTTCTCTGGCCAGATGAGAGCCAGAGCGTCTATTTCGAGTACGAGATTTCGCCGCTCGGCCGCGAGCTTCCCATTTTGGTCCCCAACTTCGGCCAACAACTTGGTTGGCTGCCGTGGCACTATGAAGGGAGCCGCAAGGTAAAGAAGGCAGTCTCCATCACCGGCGGCGAGCAGAAGTCCAAAGCCTCCATCGCCGGCTGGACGGCGGAGTTCTTCATTCCGTATGAGCTGCTTAAGCCGCTGCTCAATGTGCCGCCGAAGGCGGGCGCGTCGTGGCGGGCCAACTTCTACCGCATGGATTACGACGACGGCCACGTCACCGGCTGGAACTGGGCTCCCGTCGGCCGCAGTTTTCACGAGTATCAGAAGTTCGGGACGCTGGTGTTTGAGTAACTCGCCATCATGAATTCGTCTCCAGCGACCATCGGCGTCCTCGCCAGCGGCGGCCTCGATAGCTCCATCCTGCTCGCGCATCTGCTCGGCCAGGGGCATCGCGTACAGCCGTTCTACATCCGCAAGGGGCTCTACTGGCAGGAACACGAGCTGGCCGGCCTGCGGCTGTTTCTGCAAGCCATTGCCACGCCGGCGCTTCTGGAACTCGTCATGCTTGAGTTGCCGCTGGCGGACCTGTACTCCGCCGGCCACTGGAGCCTGACGGGGAAAGACGCGCCGGCTCACGACGCGCCCGACGAAGCGGTCTACCTCCCCGGTCGCAACGCGTTGCTCCTGGTGAAAGCCGCCGTCTGGTGCCAGCTTCACGGCATCGAGCAGCTTGCGCTCGCACCGCTCGGCACCAGCCCGTTCGAGGATGCCGGTGCCCAGTTCCTGTCCGACTTCGAATCGGCCCTTAACCGCGGGGCCATGCGCCGCGTACAATTCCTCAGCCCCTTTGGGAAGATGAACAAGCAGCAGGTGATGCTCCTCGGCGCCAAGCTGCCCCTGGAGCTCACCTTCTCTTGCATCTCCCCCATCAACGGCCTCCACTGCGGCAGCTGCAACAAATGTGCGGAGCGGCAGGCTGCGTTTCGAGTCGCAGCAATTCATGACCACACGCCTTACGCAGACTAAAACACTCACCACTCACTACTAACCACTCACCCCGCTCCCCCATGTTCCGCGTCACCCGAGAAATCGACTTCTGCTACGGCCACCGGCTGCTCAATTACGACGGCAAGTGCCGCAACCTGCATGGGCACAACGGCCACGCCATCATCACCATCGAGTCCGAGACGCTCGACCACCGCGGCATGGTGCTCGACTTCTCCGACATCAAGCGGGTCGTCGCCGGCTGGATCGATACCAACCTCGACCACCGCATGTTGCTCCACCGCGAAGACCCCATCGTCCCCGTCCTGCAATCCCACGGCGAGCCGGTCTTCCTGATGGAAACCAATCCCACCGCCGAAAACATCGCCAAACTCATCTTCGAATTCACCGCCAGCCGCGGCTTCCCCATCGTGGAAGCCCAACTGTGGGAAACACCGCACTGCGTGGCGACGTACCGGGAGCGGGGCTAGGGGAAGCACAGTACTGAGTACTAAGTACTCAGTACTTAATTCTGAATTCCGCCAGCCCCCAGTCCCCACGCCCCTCACTCCACCTCATGAATCACCAGAATATTCTGAGCCATCGGATAAAAATTGGTCCCCGTAACGAAGACCACGCGGTCCCCTTTGGAAATCAGCTTCTGTTCGCGGCCCCAGGCGTCGATGAAGGCGCGGAACTGGGGGCCGTCGTGGACCGGGGCGCCGGCGAGTGGGGTGACCCCCCATAACAGAGTCAGCTTCCGCAGGACGGCGGGTGTGTCGCTGCAGCCAATGACCGGGATGTCGCCGCGCTGCTTGGAAAGCAGGCGGCAAGTGCCGCCGCCGCGGGTGGCGACCACCAGGATCTTGGCCGACAGTTCCCGCGCGATGCGGCTGGCGCCAATGACGGCGGCGTAGGTGATGGGGTGGACCTCGCTGGCGGCGCTGGCCACATCGGGATGAATCAGCGTGCCGACGAGAGGCTCGGTGGCGAGCAGAATGCGGCTCATCATTTCGACGGTCTGGACGGGGAATTCGCCGATCGCGGTTTCGCCGGATAGCATCGTGGCATCGGCCCCGTCCAGGATCGCGTTGGCCACGTCGGTCGCTTCCGCCCGCGTCGGCCGCCGGCTTTTGTGCATGCTTTCCAGCATCTGCGTGGCGACGATGACCGGTTTGCCTTGCAATTGGCACTCGCGGACGATTCGCTTTTGCACCACGGCGATTTCGGCCACGTCGATTTCCACACCGAGATCGCCGCGGGCCACCATCACGCCGTCGGCGGCCTTGACGATTTCCTGGAGATGGTCCAGCGCCTCCCGTTTTTCGATTTTGGCGATGACCATGGCCTTGGAGTGCTGGGAATGCAGCAGTTCCTTGAGCAGCAGCACGTTGACCGGCGAGCGGACGAAGCTCAGGCTGACGAAGTCGATCTCGTTGCGGGCCGCCCACATCGCGTTCGCCATGTCCGCCTCGGTAAGCGATGCCACGGAGAGCTTCACCCCCGGCAGATTGATTCCCTGCCGGCTGCGGATCACACCGCCGCCGATCACCTGGCAGCGAACTTCGTCCGCGGTCTTGCCGACGACACTCATGCTCACCGTCCCGTCCGCCAGCATCACGCTGTCTCCGACCGAAAGCTCCGTCAAAAGCGGTGCGTAGCTGCAGGTCAATTCATCCGCCCCCTCTGGTTTAGGTTTCTTGACAAAGCGATAGGTCTGGCCGGGCTGGCAGTTCGTGGGGTCCTCAAACAGCTCGCCGAGCCGAATCTTCGGCCCAGCCAGGTCTACTAGCACGCCGACGGGAATCGCCGCCTGCTCCGAAGCCGCTCGAATGTCCCGCAGCACCTCGTTCCGCTGCTCTTCATCTCCGTGAGCCGTATTGATGCGGAAGACCGAGACGCCGGCGCGAATCAGCTTGGTCAGCATCTCCACGCTGCGGCAGGCGGGTCCGACGGTGGCGACGATTTTGGTGCGGGCACGGGTCATGGGGTTCAGAGTAAGTGGTGAGGGGTGAGTGGTGAGTGTCGCATCCAATATACTGCGAGCAGCAACCGGCGAAGCCTTAGCAACCCATGAACGGTATGGACGACGCAAGCACTCCCCTGACTTCCGCATCCCCAGCCCCCAGCCCCCAGTCCCCAGCCCCGATTTTCCGCCGCGTTCTCGGCGGCATCGCCGCCGGGCTGCTGCTCGGCCTGGTGGTGATGATCGCGCTCGCACTCATTCCCCGCGGCAGCGTTTCTCCCCGCCTGACGCCCGAGTTGTTTCGCGCGGCCATGGCGAAATGGAAGCAGGAGCAGCCGCGGGACTACGACATCGAAATCCAGGTCCGCGGCAATCAACCGGCGACGTACTATGTGGAAGTCCGCGATGGCGACCCCCAGCGGGCGCTCCGCAACGGCAAGCCGCTGACCCAGCGGCGGACCTTCAGCACCTGGAGCGTCCCCGGCATGTTCGCCACGATGAGCCGCGACGTGGACGCCCTGGAACGCCGCGCCGCCGGCCAGGCGGATCAGTCCACACCGGACCTGCATCTGCGGGCAACCTTCGACCCCCGCTACGGCTACCCCGACCGCTACCGGCGGTTGCAGTACCAGTCGAGCGTGGAAGTGGAATGGGAGGTGACGCGGTTTGAAGTTGTGAAGAGCAGCGGAGCCACGGATTGAACACGGATGAAACACGGATAGGCAGAGGCTGGGGATGGCCGCGAAAAAAGCCCCATGCAGAGCAGGAGGCAGGCCCGAGTTTTCCGTTCCGGCGTGAGTTTGGGAGGACGGCCGATGCGAACAATGCCAGCCGGTGAGATGGCGATTCTTAGCATTCCTTCGCTTGCGCTTCAGGCTTGTGTGAGAAACTCGCCCTAGAGAGGAAAGTCATCTTCCGCCGCTTGCTTGCCGTAGAGCGGCATGTGGCGGTAGTAGACTTCGAGGATCATGGTCGAAAGCGAAGTGCTATAGAGTCGGCCGCCGCGGTCGGCGCCGATGTCGCCGGGGATGTGCCAACTGCCGGTCTGGTGGCCCTTGGTTTCTTGAGCGGCGACGAGCCAGTCCCGCATCTGCACGTTCCATTTGTCCCACTTCTCGCCTTCGTTCTGGCAGAGGACCTGCGTGGCGTAGTAGTCGAAGTAGAGGTTGGTCTTGCTGGGGCCGGTGGCGGCCAGGTAGTCGATGCCTCGCTGCAGGGCCGGGTTGTCTTTTTTCCAGCCCAGGTACATGCGGCTGAGGAGGCCGACGGCGGTGGTGGCCTGCCCCTTGCCGGGATCGGTGTAGCCGTAGTAGGAGCCGCTGTCGACGCCGACGGTGTCGAGAAAATGGACCGCCCCCTGGATGGTCTTGGGGTCGACCCGCAGATAGGCCATGTGCCCCGACTTGAGGGCCATGAGCTGCCAGCCGACGACCGATGTGTCGCCCGCCTGCCGGGGCTCATACCGCCAGCCGCCGCCAACGGGGTCCTGGGCATACATGATGTGATTGAGCGAAAGCTGAGCGGGGGCCATGAGCCCTTTGTCCTGCGTCATGCCGTAGGCCTCGCAGAGCGTGATGGCGGCCAGGCCGTGCGAATAGAGTTGGCCGCCCCCTTGGGCCAGGTTGCCCGTCTGCAAGCCGCCGTGATTTTCCAGCTTCATCTGGCTGGTGAGGAAGTACAGGCCGCGGCGGACGACTTCTTTGTACTTCCCATCGCGATGCGTCTGCCCCGCTCCGAGAAACGGCAGTAGGGCCATCGCCGTCGCCCCGGTGCGGCAGTCGGAAAGATTGCCGGCGTTTCCGCAGCGGCCATTGCACGGGCCAGTGCGATGATCGAAGCTCCAACTGCCGTCGGCGTTTTGATGAGCGGCGAGCCATTTGAGGGCACGGGCCACGGCCGCTTCGCTCTTTTCGTTGGCCCCTTTGATAGCCCCAAGAGCCTTTCTCTGCTTCTCGCCACGTCCCGAGAAGCCGGTGCCCCCGAGGCCCTCGCGCGTCACCATGATGTCGTTCTTTGGCGCGACTTCGTTGCTGAATTCGCTCAACTCGAAATGGCTGGGAGCGGAATCGAAATCGGGGACGACGGAGGTGGTTTCGGTTTCTTCCGCTGATTCGGAAATGATATCTCGGGAGACATCCGGCGACGTGTTGCTGCTAGAAACGGGCGTCGGGTCCAAGAGAAGTGTCTTGAAGTCGGGATCTTTGAGCTCCTCCAGCTCTTCTACCGGCTGAACATACGCCTGAATCTGCTCATTCACTGGCTGCGGGGCGATGGTAATCAGGGCCAGGATGATGATTCCCAGAAAATGCACGATGCTGCTCACGAACCATGCCGGCATGGCATTGAAGAGGAGAAAACGGGCCCGAGACTCACCAGCGTTTTCCTGAGCAGCGGCATCCTGGGCGCGCACGACCTGGTCACAAGGGGACATGGGAATGGCTCCTGAAGCGGGCGTGAAGATGGAGGCGAGGGACGCCTGCTCCCTAATCGAGACTGGCCGAGAGATTTATTCCCGAGGAGGGCCAGGATGGTATCATATTTCGGTCATTCTTCCTGGGAGGCTTCCAATGAGACGATTTGCCGGGACATTCCTGCTGGTCTGCACGATTGCAGTGGTTGCCTGCGCCGCTGATGAATCCAAGCCGGCGATCCCCGGAATTGATAGCGGGGACACGCAGCGGGCTGTTTCGCCTGAAGGGGCCGCGTATCTGGAAAGACTTCGCAAGAACACCCCCTTTGGCACCAACAGCTTCGACTTACAAGGGTTGCGCGCGGGAATGGGAACTCGCATGGAGCCCACCATCAAGGACGTCAAACTCATCAAAGTCAAAGTTGGGGAAATTCCCTGCGAATGGGTGCTGGCACCGGGCGCGGACCCCGAGGTGCGGCTGCTCTATATCCACGGCGGCGGCTTTGTTTCCGGGTCGGGGGGACGTTATCTCCCGCTGGCGGCCCACATCTCGGCAGCGGCCAAGTGCGCCGTCCTCTTGCCCGATTACCGGCTCGCGCCGGAGCATCCCTTTCCCGCCGGACTCAACGACTGCGTCGACGCTCACCAGTGGATGCTCGCCAACGGGCTCTTCGGACCAGCACCCGCTAAGGCAACTTTCGTCGCCGGAGATTCCGCCGGCGGCAGCCTGACGCTGGCGACGCTGCTCGCACTGCGAGATCGAAAGCTGCCGCTGCCAGCAGGAGGAATCCCCATCTCGCCGACCACCGACTTTACGCTGGCGAGCGAATCGCTGAGGACTGTCCACGACCCCATCATCAGCTCCAAAACCATGCCCATATTCCGGGATCATTACCTGGGAAAGACAGACCCCAAGAACCCGCTCGCCTCCCCCGTCTTCGGCGACTACCACGGCCTTCCGCCCCTTCTGATTCAGGTCGGCGAGCACGAGATGCTCCGCGACGACAGCGTGCGGGTCGCGAAGAAAGCCCGTGCCGATGGAATCTCCGTGAAGCTCGAAGCCTGGCCCGGAATGTTCCACGTCTTCCAATCCCACGAGCCGCTGCTGCCGGAAGGGAAAGAGGCGATCGAACATATCGCGAAGTTCATGAACGCGTCGCTGAAAAAGTGATGTTAAGATTAACGGATGCAGTACATCGCATGCCCATTTCTGATACTCGTTGGCCTCGCACTTATCTTGGTGCCAGCAAAGTGGATTCTCGCATTCGATAGAAGGACAGGTTACTACCTCTATTGCAAAGAGTTGGCAGCTTCTGGGAATGAGCAAAAGGCGCTCGCCAAAGCCTCCCATTTCTATAAGACACTGGGAATTTGTATTGCTGCAATGGCTATCGCCGTTTTGATTGCCACGATTTGTGTATCGTGAGAATCGCCTAAGTCGTCGTCAGCTTCTCCCTCGCCTCCTGCACAAACTTCAGCAGTTCGGCGGGGCTGGTGAGTTTTTGCCACTGGCGGCGGGCGAGGTTGGCGAGCCCTTCAGCCGGGAGGGTCATCTCGGCTTTGAAGTACTCAACAAAGATGCCGCCGATCCAGCGGGTGACGAGGGCCTGGACGAGGCCTTGCAGCGCCCCGCCGGCGATCTGGCCGGCGATGGGGAGCGTGCCTTTGAGGAGCGAGGCGACGGCAGCGACGATGGCGGGTGCGGCCAGGTTGACGCCAAGGATGGCGACCAGGTTTTTGCCGAGCTGGGCGAGAAGCGTGACGGCGGAGTTCAAATCTATGGGCTGGCGGTAGACCTTGGCGAGGTCGACGACCATTTTGGCAGTGATGGCGCTGCCGGCGAGGAGGTCGAGAATGGGGAGCGGGCTGATGGCGGCAGCGGCTCCCGCACCCCAGGTGTAGCGGTCCACGATTTCCCAGGCCCGCTTGTCGAGAGCTGCCTGCACGCGGCGGCGCGATTCTTCCACCAGGCCACGGGAGCGAAGCAGCAGGTTGGCCAGCAGCAAATCGCGGCCGTCCCGGCGGACGACCTCCAGCATTCGCTCCGCCAGCGCGGCGATGTCGGCTGGTTCGGTCACCGTCTCTTCGATTTCTTCGCCGCCGGCCAGCACTCGCGTCCGTTGCCGCGTGACGGCTTGGGCTCGGACAGCGACGAGGTCGCGGCGGTCGGCAATCTCCTGCACCTGGCCGGCAATCTGGCCGAGCAATTTCGCCTGGTCCTCCGGCTCGTACCAGTCGGCTTTGTTCAGGCAGACGATGACCCGTTTCTCCATTTCCCCCAGGCGGCTGAGGAGGCGGAACTCGCTGTCCCGCAGCGGGCCGTCCACCACCATCAGCACGATGTCCGCATCGCGAGCGGAGTCGGCGGCGATGGCGACGTGCTCGGCCCCGTCCACTTCCCCCAGGCCGGGCGTATCGACGAGCGAGACTTTATCCGAGCCCGGCCAGGGGATTTCCTGCCGCTGGATGGTGGTGCCGCCGCGGGGATCGGTCTGAAAAGCGTCCCGCCCCGCCAGGGCGTTGAGCAGCGACGATTTTCCGCTCGACACTGTGCCGAACGCCACAATCTCCAGCCGCTGCGACTCTTGTTTCTCCTCGACGCGGCTCTTGAGCTGGGCCAACTCCCGTTTCACGTCGTCGCTGATGGCGGCATCCTGGCGGAGATCCTCCGTCGCCGCCAGGTTCTCGGCGACCTCCTTCTGCTTCTCTCCCGCCGAAAGCTCGCTCGGGTTTTTAGCCTGCCGCTCCCGCTGCTCCTTCTTCTTCCGTGTGGCGGACCAGAGGTTGTAGAAGAAAAAACCGACGACGCCCAGCAGTATCGCCACGCCAGCGCCGATGATCCCGAAATAGCCATAGACCCAAGCCGGCTCCCAATCCTTCACCTTCTCATACTGTGCCACAATCTGCGGCGGAACCCAAACCAACACGACCCCCAAAGCCGCCAGGGCGATGAGGAGGAAGAGGCCATTGGTGAAACGGGAGGGTTGCACGAGTCAGAGGTCAGAGGTCAGAGGTCAGGACTTCAAGTTAAGCAGGTTCCACCGATGATTGTAGTGCGGGATTGACGGTTCGATTGCAATGGGGGAAAACTACCCCCGACAATGAGTTCGCTGGGGGTCGGCAGTTCTTGTTGTCGTCTGACCTCCGGCCTCTGACCTCTACACTCTTTCCCATGGACGTTGCCGCCGCCTCCACCGGTTCTCCGCAGCTGACGGCGGGGCGCGGGCTGCTGTCGCCCGGTTTCTTAGGGCTACTGGTCACGCAGTTCCTGACGGCAGTGAATGACAATATCTTCCGCTGGCTGGTAATTGGGATTGGGAAGGATCATGTGGAGGCCGCCCTCAAAAGTGGAAACGCCCCAACCTGGCTGACAGCCAGCAACGTCCTCATGGCGGGGACCGCCTGCTTTGTGCTGCCGTACCTGGTGCTGGCCGCGCCGGCCGGATATCTGGCGGACCGCTTCCGCAAAAAGCACGTCATCGTGGCTTGCAAAGTGGGCGAGATTGTCATCATGATCTTCGGTTATCTGGCCATTCTGCAAGGCAACTTGTCGCCGGTAACTGCCCTCTCCTTGCTATTCGCCGTGTTGACGTTGATGGGGGCCCAGGCCGCGCTGTTCGCCCCCTCCCGCTCCGGCAGCATTCCCGAAACGCTCCGCCCGGAAAGGCTGTCGCTCGCCAATGGCCTGTTCGGCTTGATGACCGTGATGGCGACCGTCGTCGGCATGGTCGGTGGCTCGTGGCTGGCGGATAAGACGGGAATCAAGGGAATGGATGCCCCGTGGATGAGCGGCGCGGTGCTCGTCGGCGTGGCGATTGCCGGCACGCTGACAAGCCTGCTCATCGTTTCGCTGCCGGCGGGAAATCCCAGCCGCAAGTTCCCCTGGGACTTTCCGATCCAGACCTGGCGGGACCTGCGGACGCTCGCCTCCGACCGGGCGATGCTCCGCGTGGCGCTCGGCATCCTTTTCTTCTACTCCGTCGGCTCGCTGGCGCAGCTCAACATCGACCAGCTCGCGCAGGATGCTCACGGGCAACTGACGCAGGGGCACGAAACGGACAAGATTCCACTCTTGGTTTCGCTGATTCTGGGGGTCTGCGTCGGCAGCGTGCTCGCGGGGCTGTGTTCTGGCGATCATGTTGAACTCGGTCTGGTGCCGCTCGGGGCGCTTGGCATCGCCATCGCCGCGGGCCTGCTGTTCACGGTTCCAGCCACCCTGTTCGACCCGGCGGTGAAGGAAACGAGTGGACTAGTCTGGGCCTGCTTTTTACTCGTCATGCTCGGCGTCAGCGCCGGCCTGTTCAGCGTTCCCCTGGAAGCCGCCATGCAGCACTGGAGCCCGCGCGAATCCCGCGGCAGCATCCTGGCGGCCAACAATTTCATGACCTTCAGCGGCATCCTGCTCTCCTCGCTGTTGTATGCAGGTTTGCGAGCGCCAGTCTTGACCGACACTGCCGGAAACCCAATTCCGCTCTTCAATCCCCATCAGATTTTCCTGCTGGCGGGCCTCTTCACCATTCCGGTCTTCATCTACATCGTGGTGATCATCCCCCAGGCCACCATCCGTTTTCTGGTGATCCTGCTCAGCCTCAGCTTCTATCGCATCCGCGTCTACGGGAAGGAGAACCTGCCGATGGCCGGCGGGGCCTTGCTCATTCCCAACCACATTACCTGGATCGACGCCTTCTTTCTGCTCCGGGCCAGCTCCCGACCCATCCGGATGATTGCTTTGTCGTCCAACATCGAAAACCGCTGGGTCAAATGGCTCTGCGACTTATTCGGCACCATTCTCATCAATCCGACGAAGCCAAAAATGGTCATACTGGCGTTTCGCCAGGCACGCGACGCCCTGAACAACGGCGAGCTGGTTTGCATCTTTCCCGAGGGAGGCATGACCCGCAGCGGCCAGGTGCAGGCGTTCAAGCCCGGCATGATGAAAATCCTGGACGGCACGGATGCCCCCGTGGTGCCCGTTTACCTGGACGGTCTGTGGGGGAGCGTCTTCAGCTTCGAAGGGGGAAAATTCTTCTGGAAATGGCCGAAGCGAATCCCGTATCCTATGACCATCCACTTCGGCCCGCCGATCAAGAATCCCAGCGACATCCATCAACTCCGCCAGGCCGTCCTCGAGCAAGGGGCGGCGGCCGTCCACAAAAGCGCCCACGAGAATATGGAACTCCTCACCCGCCTCTTCATCCGCCAGTGCAAATCCCGCAAGCGGCTGCCAAAGATAGCCGACTCGACGGGCTCTGAATTGACCGGCGGCGACGTGCTGCTTCGCTCGCTCATTCTCCGCCGTCTGCTGCGGAGGCATACGCTGGCGAAGGACGAGCAGTATGTCGGCGTGCTGGTGCCGCCGTCCGCGCCGGGGTTCCTCGTCAACATGGCCCTGGCCCTCGACAAGCGGATTTCCGTCAATTTGAACTACACCGTCTCGTCCGACGTGATGAACGCCTGCATCAAGATGGCCGGCATCAAGCACGTCATCACCAGCCGCAAGTTCATGGAGAAGATGGACTTCAAGCTGAATGCCGAAGTCGTGTACCTGGAGAACTTCAAGGACAAGCCGACGGCGATGGACAAAGCCGTCGGCTATACACAGGCCAACTTCTGGCCGGCCCGCCTGCTGGAAGCGTCGCTCGGCCTGGGGAGTGTCAAGCCCGGCGACGTGCTGACGATTATCTTTACGTCGGGCTCCACCGGCACGCCCAAGGGGGTGATGCTCACCTACGCCAACATCGGCAGCAACGTGGAGGCGATTAACCAGGTGCTCCACCTTCGTAAAACCGACTGCCTGGTCGGAATCCTGCCGTTCTTCCACTCGTTCGGATACACGGTGGCCCTGTGGGGAGTCGGCACGCTCGATATCAGCGGGGCCTATCACTACAGCCCGCTGGACGCCCGGCAAATCGCCAAACTCATCTCGAAATACAAGGGAACGCTGTTTCTCTCCACGCCCACGTTCCTCCGCAGCTACCTGCGGCGGTGCGACAAGGAAGACCTGGTATCGCTGGAGGTCGTTGTCTGCGGAGCCGAAAAACTGCCGATGGACCTGGCGAAGACGTTTGAAGAAAAGTTCGGAGTACGCCCGGTAGAAGGATACGGCACCACCGAGCTCTCGCCGGTCGCGTCGGTCAACGTCCCGCCGAGCCGAAGCATCGACAACTTCCAGAAGGACAGCCTCGAAGGGAGCGTCGGCCGCCCGCTGCCGGGGATCATCGCCAAAACGACCCACCTGGAGACCGGGGCCGAGTGCAAGGTGAAGGAGTCCGGCATGTTGTGGATTAAGGGCCCCAACGTGATGAAGGGCTACCTTAACCAGCCGGAGTTGACCGCGGAGGTGATCAAGGACGGCTGGTACAAGACGGGGGACATTGCCTTCATCGACGAGGAAGGCTTCATCCACATCACCGGCCGCGAAAGCCGCTTCAGCAAAATCGGCGGCGAAATGGTGCCGCACATCCAGGTGGAGGAAGAACTCAGCAAGCTCGCCGGTTGCGGCGAAGAAGGGGGCCCGCAACTCGCCGTCACTTCCGTCGCCGACGAGAAGAAGGGAGAGCGGCTGATCGTCATCCATACCAAGATGACCAAAACCCCCGACGAGCTCCGCAAAGGCCTCGCCGAAGCCGGACTGCCCAACCTCTTCATCCCCGGTGCGGACAGCTTTCTGGAAGTCCCCTCGCTGCCGGTCCTCGGCACCGGAAAGGTCGATCTGCGCGGCCTCAAGGAAATGGCGAAGGAATTAGAGTAGTCCGCTCACTCCGTGAGCGGACATGCCTCCACACGGAGTGCAGCCAACTTTCCTCCGCAGGAGCAAGCCTGACTCCGGTCTTCTCCCTTGGTATCGAAGCCGGACTCCTCTTTTCCTGTGGATCAGATCGACGAACTGGACGCCAAGATTACGTGCTCGAGGAAGCGGACAGGTGAAATGTCACCGACCCCGAGTCACTTTCGTGCCCAACGATCTGATATTGGCCTTTGGCAGCTCCATCGCAGACCAGAAACACTCGATGAGGACGACTGCGAAGTTGATCAATGGCATGCCACTGGACTCGGCTAATCGCTCCCGTGGAAAAACGAATCGAGAGGAATTGCCCCTCTGTCCAAGTTGCGGGGGCTGTCAGATCGCCGAGATGAACGATTCCTTCGTGCTGCGGATTCATCGTGCTACTCTCTTGCTGCGGTGATGTCCGTCCCGTTGGAGGTAATTTGATGCGCACCCTTTGCGAGTAGCGAGCGTAAACTGCTCGGCTCACGGTTTCAGTCGGCAAGCGTACAGAGAAAACGACAAGTCCCCACTAGGATTGCAAATCTCTCGCTTCAATCGTAAGAAGTGCTAGACTGAAACCAGCGTAATTACCGCAATTTCAAGCACTTGAGAGCCGTTCTTAGGACTGATCACCTTCGTTCAGGGGCTTGAGCAGGCCTTCGCAGCGGTGGTTCTTCCAGGCATTTTCCGAGGAAAAAGAAAACGCGATGCACACCGACCTGAACGGGAACCAGCTTCTCAATCGCTTGCCGCAGGCGCAATTCGCCGAACTCTTCCGTCGGCTGAAGCTCATTCAGCTTGAATCCGGGCAGATCATCTACGAAGCACGTTCTCAAATCGAATATGCCTACTTCCCCACCAGCGGAACGCTTTCCGCCGTCGTCGTCGTGTCGTCGGGAAAGATGATCGAGGTTGCGACTGTTGGCCGAGAAGGGGCCGCTGGTCTGCCCGCATTCGTCGAGGCCCAGACTTCGCCCAACCGAGTGTTCTGTCAGGTTCCCGGTGCGGCGCTGCGGATTGAGGCCAACTTCTTGGAACGGGCGGCGCAAAAAGACGGACCCTTGCGTAAGTTGCTGTTTCAATACCAGGCGGCCTTCATGTTTCAGGTGTCGCAGTCGGTCGCCTGTAACGGCCTGCATGATTTGGCCGAACGCTGCTGCCGTTGGCTGCTCATGACCCACGACCGGGTCGATGGTGACGAGATTCAACTGACCCACGAGTTTCTAGCCGCCATGCTCGGCGCTCGCAGGTCGAGCGTCACGGAAGCACTTCAGGTGTTGAAGGAGAAAGGGCTCGTTGATTACGGTCGCGGGAGAATCACGGTAGTGAACCGGCAGGGCATGGAGGCTGGATCTTGCGAGTGTTACGAGTCCGTGCGAGCGGAATATGTCCGTTTGCTGAAATAGAAGCGTATCGGCAACCGGATGAAGAATGGAGCGGAGGGTACTCTCCTGCGCCGCGGCGTGGAGGGGAAGAAGCAGTCACTCCCGCTTCCTCTCTTGCTGCTTGGAAAAAACCCACGCATCGTTTCCAAAGGTTCTAATCCGCGTAATCGTCCAACCGTGATGCTCCGGTTGTTCGCGGAGGGCCTTATCCGGCGACTCCACGATGATGGTCTCCAGCCGTGGAGCATCCCCCAGCGCCTTCAGACCAGCGCCCGTCATGTTGCTGACGCTGAGGAGCTCGAGAGTCTGAGACTTGCTGAGGCGCTCGAAAGCGGCATGCGAAGCGCGCATGTTTTCCGTGGCCAGCACCTTGAGAGCGGGGAGCCTGGCGAGATGCACCGCATCTGGATCGTTCAGGGACGGTTGATTGAGACTCAATGTTTCGAGCTCCACGAGCGATGCGAGATGGACCATCGCCTCGGGTATTGATGCATGTTTCCCGAGCGATAATTGCTTGAGCCTTCTCAGGCGACCGATCTCCTGGAATGCCTCGGGAGAAGCCGGTGAGTAATGCATGTCCAAGACCTGCAGGTTCTGCAGTTGATCGAGACCCGTTGGCACCGTCCCCCAGGAACGTAGGGTCAGGATTCGCAGCTTGGGAAACGGGGGTAGCCGCCCAGTGCCGTCGCGGTGGACCTCGCTTTGTATCGACAGGCCCAAATCCAGGTCTTCAAGTTCTCGAAACCTCGCCAGTTGCTCCAGTTCTTGCGGATTCCGGCAGGACACGCTCGCTTTTCGCAGATGTGGAAAGGCAGCCAGCTTCGAGAGATCGTTCCCCATGCGGATTCTGGCCACGATCACTCGGTCCAGGAATTCAAACGGCCGATCCCCTAAGCACAGCCGCAGCCAGGTCGGTCCCCCTTGCTCCCGCTCGACGGCAAACATGTTCCCGCCAATCAATCCGTGCTCGGTCATCTCTTCCACGGTGAGCGACAAGGCGGCTTCTTCCCGCTGATGAGCACTTCGCGCTGCGACGTACCAGGCCAATAAAGCGCCTACCGCCGTTGTTGCCAGCCCAATATCGAGCAGGTGGATTTGCAACAGCGATCGGTGCCGTCTCCGCCACATTTCGAACAACCAACCGGCAGCGACCGAAATCAAAAACCCGATCGCGACGTTCGCCACGAGGCGGCCCGGAAAAAACGTGTCACTTCCCTGCAGGTCCCAAAACTGCCAGCACTTGGCGATGGTGGGGAACGAGAACTGGTGAGCATTTGCGGACCACGGGTGATCGCGCTTCTCTTGCCTGACCAAGTGCGTCAGCGGCCAGCCGTGCTCGTATTGCGGGACTAAGTCAAAGATATCCAGACCGCTGACCCGATCCACGTGATGCGTCACCTGCCCCGGCCCATTGAGCAGCACCATGACGAGCAGAATCAGTCCCATCAGCACGCGGCTGGACGTGTGCCAGCGGCCGGAGAGGAGCGCGGCGCGTCCTGCCGAAATGGTTGGCGGAGAGGATATGGCGTCGGGATTCATGGATCCTCGCTCTAAGAACAGCCACGTAATCCTTGCCACGGGGGCGTGTCCGGTATCATACCGCGCTGGGCTCTCGCGACCGTTCCCAATGGTGTTACGATGGGAGCATGTCCCGCAGGCCATCCAGAGCCGCGACGATCCTGGCTGGCGAAAATCTACCAGCCGGCGGCCAAGGCGGAAGAGCGGCTGCGAGGGGCGGAGGTGGAGATCACGTGGCTCCCCAAGGTGCCGCAAGACTGATCTCCTGGCTTCACTCTCCCGTCACCCCGCTTTTTAGCCCTTTTCCCGGGCTCTCGAACTGGACACTTAGGGAGTATAGGCATTTTCGTATAATGACAAGTTTGGCACGGATTCCACGGATAAGACACTTATCGAGTCGATGATCCGTAGTTCAGAACATCCGTGCTCTGCGCGAATTCCGTGGTTCACTTCATGCGACTAAACACTTACGAGATTCGAGATTTGAGACTGGAGACGCGACGAATACCAGAACAGGCAGTGAATCAAGAAGGGCTGATTTGGAGGCTTGATTCAGGGACTTACGGCGTGAATCAAGTGCGCAAGTGCAAGGGAGAAATAGCGTTGCAGAGAGATACAATGTCGTAAGTTAGTTTGAAATGGAAGGTCGTGAATCATGAATCAAAATGCCCCTCCCCGCCCGACGCATTACGCTCATTCCATGCTCCCAACGCCTGCTCGGCACATCGTTTGCCTCGTCGCCGTTGCTGCTTTCGCGGTTCCGGCCCTCGCTGCCGACAGCTTGCAGGTGCAGCTTGAGCCGCTGATTGCAGCGCATGAGGGGAAAGTCGCCGTCGCCATCAAGCAGCTCAAGACGGGCGAGGCGTTCCGCCACAACGCCGACGTCCCCATGCCCACCGCAAGCCTGATCAAGCTGCCGATCATGGTCGAGGCTTATCGCCAGGCGGAAGCGGGAGAGCTCGACCTGAAAAAGCTGATTACGCTGCGGCAGGAGGACAAGGCGCCGGGGAGCGGGATTCTGTCGCAGCACTTCTCACCGGGGATGAGCCTGCCGCTCGTCGATGCCATCCATTTGATGATTGTCTACTCCGACAACACGGCGACCAACCTGGTGCTGGACAACATCGGTTTGCCGGCGACGAACGGGGCAATGGAGAAACTGGGGCTTGCGAATACCAAGGTCCATAGCAAGGTTTTTCGCGGCGATACGACGATCCATCCCCAGCGAAGCAAGGAGTTCGGCCTGGGGAGCACGACTGCCGGGGAGATGGTCGGCCTGCTGGAATTGCTCGACCAGGGCAAGCTGGCCGGCGAAGAGGGAACCAAGGCTATGCGGCGGCACCTGGCGGCCTGCGAGGACAAGCGGCTCTCGCGCCACTTTCCGCCGGAGATCAAAGTGCTGCAAAAGACCGGCTCGGTCACGGCCATCCGCACGGTGGCCGGCATCATCGAGCTTCCTAGCGGCAACGTGGCGGTGTGCGTACTGACCCAGGAGAATAAGGACCGCCGCTGGGCAGCCGACAACGCCGGCGAGGTCCTGGCCGCCAATATCGGCCGCATCCTCTTGGAACATTTTCAACCCGACTGGCGCATTGCGATTCGAGAGGCCGACCTGGTCCTCCGCGTCGGCTCGCAAGGGACGCGAGTGGAGAAGCTGCAGCGAGCCCTCAACGAGAAGCTGGTCCCGTCGCCGGACCTGAATCTCGACGGTGAGTTCGGTCCTGTCACCCGGGCCGCAGTGATTGCTTGGCAACAGGTCAACAAGCGCCCGGAGACCGGCGAAATCAATCTGGAAGCCTGGAAGTTGCTGGGTCTAGCCGCGGATCTCT
Source organism: Pirellulaceae bacterium (assembly GCA_051004015.1). Lineage (GTDB taxonomy): Bacteria > Planctomycetota > Planctomycetia > Pirellulales > Pirellulaceae > SXOA01. The sequence goes on from JBPCKT010000099.1 coordinate 29,200, forward strand.
ATCGTCCCTCAAAATAACATTTTGTCACGCGATGGTTTTTTGGAGCCTCTCATGTCTCATCCCCGTTGCCACGTGTTTGTGGCTCCCCAGCCCAAGCCGGCGGGTGCGGATCCCAGTGTGTTGCTTGAGACTTTTTTGATCACCGCCCCGGAGAAGAAAACGGACGCGATGCTGCACGCGCTCGGGACAATACCGACGAATTCCGAGCGCGCCTTACCGAGTGCAACCTGGCCGGCAGCAACGTCACGAATGCGGGCCTCGCGGAAGTTGCCAGGCGCAACGGCCGCGAGTTTATCAAAAAATGTGCTCCGCAGTGCACATTTGACAGTAACTAGGTGAAAGGGCCGCCGGATCGGCTAAGGCGAGCCGCCGCTTTGCAACCTATGTTTCCAGAACGGCGCGGCCTCCCCCGATGTGGAGAGGCACGTAGTTCCGTCCTTGCGGAGCATAGCGATTATGACAGCGGGCACACTCTCGGGATCTTCCACGGGTTCTTCCTCGCTGCCGGGCATGACCGGCGGACTGCTGGCGTCCATTCTCAATGAGGATGCCTTTCGTCCCGCCGAGCCGCGGACCATTGAAGAGACCGGCCTGACCGCCAGCATCGTCGAAACGCTGATGCTCAAGTACGTGCTGCTGATCGGCTCCGCCGCCGGCCGACAGATTGCCGACAACGTCTGCCTGCCGATGGCCATTCTGGAGCCGATTTACCAGTCGCTCCGCCAGCGGCAGTTGTTCATTCACACCGGCAGTGCCCAGCTCGGCGACTACGTTTACACGCTCACCGACCAGGGCCGCCAGCGGGCCAAGGCGGCGCTCGACCAGTGCAGCTATATCGGTGCCGCCCCGGTGCCGCTGGAGGATTACCTCGTCTCGGTCGATGCGCAATCGGTCCGGGCCGAGGCTCCGCGAAAGGCGCAGCTTCAGAAAGCCTTCTCGGATATCTCCGTCGAGCCTCATTTTCTGGATACGCTTGGCCCGGCCATCAATAGCGGAGCGGGCTTGTTCCTGTACGGCGCTCCCGGCAACGGCAAGACGACCCTCGCCAAGCGGATGACCATGTGCTTTGGCCAGAGCATCTGGATTCCCCGCACCCTCACCGACGACGGCCAGTTCCTCAAGCTCTTTGACGCCGCCTACCACGAGCCGATGGAAGCCGCCGGCAGCGGCATCCTCAAGACGGCCGAGCAAGACCGCCGCTGGATCAAGGTCCGCCGCCCCACGGTCATTGCCGGCGGCGAGCTTACCATGGACAGCCTGGAAATCCGCCACGACAGCCGCTCCAACGTCGGCGAAGCCCCCCTGCAGCTCAAGAGCAACTGCGGCTGCCTGCTGATCGACGACTTCGGCCGGCAGCGGATGAGCCCGCAGGAGCTGCTCAACCGGTGGATCGTGCCGCTGGAAAACCGCTGCGACTATCTGACGCTCGCCACCGGCAAGAAAATCCAGGTCCCCTTCGATCAGCTCATTATCTTCTCCACCAACCTCGACCCCAGCAGCCTGACGGACGAAGCCTTCCTCCGCCGCATTCCTTACAAGGTGGAAGTGAAGGATCCAACCCGCGAAGAGTTCCACCTGCTGTTCCAGTTCATTGCCAAGCAGCTCCACTGTGAGTTCCTCCCCGACGTGGTGGATTACGTCATCGAGAAGCATTATCGGCCCATCAACCGCCCTCTCCGCCGCTGCCAGCCCCGCGATCTGCTGTACCAAGTCCGCAACTTTTGCGTCTACAACGGTCTCCCCGTGGAGATGCGCCCCGAGCATTTTGACCGGGCGGTGCAGACGTACTTTACGGTGGTGAAGTAGTAAGACGCGAGGTGTGGCATGTCGATCCTTCGCCTCCGTCAGCACCGGGACATGCGACTCGATTCCATTTTTTCCTGTGCGTCGTAGAGCGCTAACCACGGGTGGCAGAGGCGCAGTCATAGACGCACGCACGGGCTAAATGCTGGCATGTCGCGTCCCAGCGAGCGATGAACTTGCGATCCGTTGGCTCCCGTCGCATCAAGATTTGTTGATTTGTCGGCGAGGTTGCGATACAGTCTACCTCGTGGCCGATGCTTCCTACCTGGTTCCATCCGAGAGACATCTCATGGAGGTGAAGGTGAACCTGCGCGAGCACAAAGTATCGAGGCGATCCGCACTTCAGGCGGGGGCAATCGGGCTTGGGATCGCGGAATTGGCGATGCTCAGACCGCCGATCGCGGCGGCGGCTTCGGCGAAGGCCAAGTCGGTCATTTTCATTTTTTTGACGGGCGGCCTTTCTCAGCATGACAGCTTCGATCCGAAGCCAGACGCGCCCGCCGATATCCGCGGCGAATTCCAGCCGATCTCAACGACCGTGCCCGGAATTCAAATCTGCGAACATCTGCCGCTCCTGGCCCAACGAGCCGGCCTCTTCTCGCTGGTGCGTTCCATGCGCACCAACAGCGACGGGCACGAGTTGGCGTGCCACATGCTGCTGACCGGCCGCCTGGAGTTGCCTCCCGGGTTCACGCTCGACAATGTTCCCAATGCCAACGAATGGCCGTCGATCGCGGCGACAGTCTCCTACACCCTGCGCGACCGCGGAACCACTCTTCCGCCAGCCGTCGTTTTGCCGCAACCCAGCGTCAATGAGGCGGGAAAGGTGCGTCCGGGACAGTATGCCGGGCGGCTGGGAAATCACTGGGACGCCTGGCACCTGAATGTTGCTTCGCCCTGCTCTCTGGGCAACGGTGCCTGCCCGAACTGCTTTCGTTTCGAGGGGACTCCCTATCAGCACGGTTCGGCTACCGTTTTCGACCCCCCGCGGCTGGTGCTGCCGGAAGGGGGCGAAACTCGGCTGACCGGCCGTTTGGGTCTGCTCGGCGACATCCAGCGGCAGCAGCAGGCGCTCGAACAGGCAGCCGACAAATTCGGCCGTCATCGCCAGCAAGCCCTCTCGGTGCTGACGGATGCGCGGATCCGCAGTGCGTTTGATGTCGAGAACGCCGACCCGACGACGCTCGCTCGCTATGGCAAGAACAAATTCGGGCTTGCCGTCCTCATGGCCAAACGGCTCGTTGAAGGAGGGGTAAATCTGGTGCAGGTCAACCTGGGAAAGAACTCCTCGTGGGACACGCACCGCAAGAACTTTGTCAATCTCAAGGACAACCTGCTGCCTCCATTGGACCGCTCTGTCTCGGCCCTCCTGGACGACCTCGCCCAAAGCGGCCTGCTGGAGGAAACATTGGTCGTCGTCACGGGAGAGTTCGGCAGGACGCCCAAAATCAACAAGGACGCGGGCCGCGACCACTGGGGCCGCGTTAACTCGTTGCTGCTGGCCGGTGGCGGCATCCGCGGGGGCCGTGTCGTGGGCGCTTCCGACCGCCTTGGCGCCGAGCCGACGCAGGAGGTGCAAACTCCTGAAAATCTGGCCGCCACCATCTACGACGCGCTGGGGATTCCCCGCCAGTCCACGTGGACCGACGTGGAGGGGCGCCCCCACAAGCTGTATCACGCGGTGCCCATTGCCGGTCTTAGCTGACGCGACGTCAGGAAACCGCAAGACGAAGCCAGGAATCTTGTAAAGTCTTGGCACAAGTCAGACTCCACGTTATGCTCCAGAGGGAAAACTTCTTTTCTCGCCCGTGCATTGGGAGTCGCTATGGTATTCGCTCGCGGCTGTATCCTGGCCTTCCTTGTCTGGGTTGCTCAATCGGGGATTGGCGCGGCTGAGCAGCGTCCTGACGCCGTCTGCTACCGGGACGTGGTCTACTTTTCCGTGGATAAACTGGCGGAGCACCTGCACGGGACGGCCAGTCTTTCGTCTAACGCTCGCGAAGTGAAGCTGAAGACGAAAGACAAGGAATGGGAATTTGGCAATGGCGGCCTGCACCTGAAGCCCCCCGCGGGAAAGGAGCTGCCACTCGAGCATCCGCTGCTGGTGCTGGAAGGGAAGCACTTTCTTCCGCTGGAGGAATGCTCCCCGGCCTTTGGCTATCGTGTGGCGCCGCTGGGAAAGAATCCCACGCGGTTGCTGCTCACGATCGGTGACAAGGAGCAGACGATCGAGCCAAGCCCCATTGGCTCGACCTACCATCGGCATCAGGCGGAAAAGCTGGAGGTCGTCCACGAGTTTGTCATTCTCGAGCAGCCCTTACGGGGGCTCCGCACGACGCACCGCAAGGAGGATTTGCGCGATCTTCCTGCGGGAACGACTCTGCTCGTCCGCCGCAAGGTCGTCTTCGACGGGGTAGCGCACGTCATCGCCGGCGACTGCGGGCCAGGCCTGGATAGTTTCTTGATTGCCGAAAAAGACCTGCGGCAGAAGTCTAAACCCGGCAGCGGCGACGACACGACCTGGAACGCGTACCGCCAGTGGTTCATCGAGGAAGCGGGACAGGAAGCCGCCCTCCGCCGCGGCGACTCGAAAGAACTGGATAAAACGGTGGCGGTCACGGTGGACCTGTGCTGGTCGCTGCGCAGGTCGGAGACCAGGTTATTTCAATCGCTCAAGGAAGTTGCCGCCCACGCGAAGAAAAAGATTCATCCCGTGATGTTCGTATCGGGCCGCTGGCTGCAGCAGCACCCCCTGGAGATGCACGAGCTGATCCAGCTCAGCCTGGAGCCGAATGTCGAGATGATCTGGGGCCACCACTCGTGGGATCACCCCAAGTCGGGCGGATTCATGAACGACTATTCGCCCCTTCAACTGCGCGAGGACACCCTGCGGCTGGAACGGGCGTTTCTGGAATGGGGTGTGGTCCCGACGGTCTATTATCGTTTCCCCGGCTTGATCCACGACCGCATCCGCCTGGCCGAAATTCTCCAACTCGACCTGTTTCCCATCGATTGCGATTCCTGGTTGGCGCTGGTCCGGCAAAAGGACAAGGGGCCATTCTACTATCACGTGCGCGAGGGGAGCATCATTCTCGTTCATGGCAACGGCAACGAACCCGGCGGCATCCCACCTTTGCAGCGCTGGCTGACGGAGCATCAGGACTGGGAGATCGGGCATCTCAACCAGTTCTTTCCCCCCAAGAAGTAGCTACTGCTCCTTGGTGGGCAAGGTACACACGACCCGAAAGCCGAGATAGGGAAAGGAGAGCGTGGGAAGTTCGAAAATCCGACAAGCGGCCCGATGGTGTTTGGTGTAATTGTCGAAACTCCCGCCGCGATAGGCGCGATTGTTGGTCGGCACCAACCCTATCGGATCTGTCTCGAGCTGCATGGCCTGGTAATTGACCTGCGTATCCTGGCACCATTCCCAGACGTTGCCATGCATGTCAAACAGGCCGCGAAGGTTGGGCATCTTCGTCCCGCCGGGATAAGGACGGCGCTCCGCTTCCTCGGAGAGGTGCGCGCTGGAGTATTTCAGGAGCGTCGGATCACAGCCGAAGCTGAAGGTCGTGGTCGTGCCGGCGCGACAGGCACGTTCCCATTCCGCCTCGGTCGGCAAGCGGAAGCCGGGCCGGTCCGGATGGAAGGTCCAGCGCTTTACAGGGAGCAGCAATTTCTTTTCTATTGCGTCAGGTTTCTTGCCTGCCGCGGCTTCTGTGGCCAGTTCGGACCTGTCTTCCACGTAACACTGCTTCGTCTCGTCCATTCCGGCCTTATCCGTGAGCCAGCGGCAGTACTCCACTGCTTCATACCAATTCACATGGTAAGCGGGATGTGCAGGCTGGCGATACATGACGGGTCGCTTGTCTCGCTCCTCCCAAATCTGGCGGTCCAGTTTCCTTTCATCCAGAAACTGCAGCCACTGCGCAATGGTGATTTCCCGATCCAAGACCGCCAAGGGCCGCGTAAATCTCACCGGATGCCGGCTTTCGTCTTCGACGCGCAGGTTTTCCGCCGCAGGCGAGCCGCGCACGAACCCGCCGGGAGGAAAGGCGACGAAGCCAAGGCGGTCACTGCCGACTTGCAAGACGAACCATTGGCGTTGATTTTCCGGATCGTAGCTCGGAGGCTTCGTCTCTGGTGCGCCGGGAGAACTGGGAGCAATTTCCCACTTGTGCAGCAGCCAATCACATGCCGCATGAACGGCAGCGCTGCGGTCGTCGCGACGCCAGGCCTGAAGGTGTTCGGTGAGCTTCTCGCGGGCGCTCGCGGGCAGATCGGCCGGCGAGAAGTCGCCCAGCGCTAGGAGCAGACCGTAACGGGGAGCCTCATCGACGGTCAGTTCGAGGCATCCGAGCAGATCCTCGGGGCTCAAGCCGAAGGAGCGGGCCTGCGTCACGAATTGCGAAAGCGACTCGGGGTTGGTTCCGGCCTGCAGCGCGGACAAGGCATCCCGGCGCTCGCCGAACCGCAGCAGAGTGATCGCTGCCCGGGCGCGGCGCCGGCCCAGAGCGACGCTCTCTTTCTCGCTCACTTCTTCCGCGGGGCCTTGTTTCACCTGTTCCAGCAAGGTTTTTAGGATTGCGGCGCGGACCTCATCGCTCTTCGACAATTCCGTCAGCCGATTGAACAGCAACCGGTATTGACCGGGCAATGCCTCGGTGGCGAGCTTCGCCAAAGTCGCCGCATCGTCGGGAGCATATTCAATCAAGGCCCCCGTCGCCACTTGCCGCAGGGTGGGATCCAGGGTGGGATTTTGCGACATCTCTCCCAAGGGACCCAGCAACTTCCCATGGATCGACTGCAGGAGATTGCGGAGCTGGGGCTGGTCGTTCGGCGGCGCTTCAATCAGTTGCCGGGCGATAAAATCGGAGTCTTCCTTGGACCACTGGAGCGAATCGGGCGAATACCCGGCCAGGGCCAGGCCAGCGCGGAAACGATCCGCCGGCAGTGGAGAAGTTCGCAAGTCCTGCCACAACCTGGATGTGAAATCCGTGCAGTGCGGCGTAAGCTCCTTGCGCACCACCGCAAACTCGTCAATCGTCGAGTGGCAGAGGCGGACGTAGAGATAATCCTTCTGCCTGGCGTCCACCGGCAACAGAGCCAGGCTTGCATGCAGTTGCTTACGCGGCTCCTGCTGAGTCTCAGCCTGCTGGTAGGCTTTTCGAAGCAGCGGGTCGATCCAACGGCGATAGGGAGCCATCTCCTGCACGATGGCCGGCACTTCATTCGTGTTTGCGTCTAGCAGGCGGTCCCGCAATGCCCGGCCCATGACCGTGCCGTATCCCTCGTAACTCCCCCAGCCGAGAAGGGCCAGGATCAAGGCGGCCATCAGCCCCCGCAGGGCATGATACCGGCTCGCCTGCCGCATCATCCTCTGCTGCGGCAGAGTCCAGTTCTTCTTGGACGTCAACCGCTGGATGCTAAAGTATTGCCGAAGCGACGGCAGTTGGCGGTTCTCCGGGCGGGCGTTCCAGACCGCCGCGCGATCCGCCAGGAGCAGCTCGGCCCGCCCTCGCCGCGTTTCCTTCTGCTTGCGGGTCACCCAGTCCCGCAGCGAATGAACCAGATAATCGTGCGTCAGTTGGTAGTATTTCTCGCCCGGCTGGGCCGGGGTCGCGGACTCGTCAACATGCTCTTGACCCCCGGGGTCGGTGGGCGTGATGAGCCGAAGCTCGCTGTTAAGAATGCGGACCAGGTCCTGGAAATCCTGAGGGCGATTGGCATATCCCGATGCTTCGAGCAAATCCGCAAAGGACCGCATGTGTCCCTTGATGTCGGCGCCGGAATCGGGAAGCAGCGCCTTGAGGACAGCCCTGGCAGCTTTCTGGTGATAGCGGTGTTCCGGTGGAGCGGTAGCCGCGCTGAATGTCTCCTCCAGGAAAGTAACGCCGATGCCCGCGGTGCCCCCCACTTCTTTCAAAGTTGCCGGCGTCCAGGGTTTCCCTTTCATCATCTCGGCAAACACTGCCAGGCGAACGCAAATGACCTTGCCATCCTGAAGCAGCCCCTGAACCGCCTGATTCAAGAATTCCTTTTGCTCCTTGCTGATATCGCCGGGCTTCTCGGGCAGCCTGCCAAAGGCCCGCCCAAATGCGGCCAGCACCCTTTTGGCGTGATCCTGGTCGAAGAGATCGACCGCAGCCGAGTTTTGGCCTTCGAGCAGGCGGATTTCCAGCTCACGCATGAACCGGGTTGCCGCCATCCAGAAATCATCCCGCACCATGACGATGGCTTGCACTCTCCCGCCATCGCACTGCCGCAGGGCTTGTGCCAGCTCGGTGCTGGTCTCTTCCTTCTTCGCGTGGAGCCATTGCTCAAACTGGTCCAGGACAATGAGCACCTTCCTGCCGGGCGGAATCCCTTGTCCCCGGCGCAGGGAGACAAGCGTTTCCTTGAGTCCTGCATCTGCCGAAACCGTTGCACAGCGCTTGCGCAGGCCGCTCAACAGGCGAGCTTCTGACTCGTTGGCGGTGGCTTCGACATAAATGGGAATGATGTCCGGCGAAAGTCTCGGCAGTAGTCCTGCTTTAACGAGTGACGATTTTCCGCAGCCGGACGGTCCGTAAATCAGACCGACCGAGAAAGTGCTGTCGGGATCGGTGTCTTCAATTTTCGTTTTCCAGAACCGGATGCTGTCGGGAAGGCCTTCCCGGTCACGCGGACCGGGGAGCAATTCCAGGAAAAAGTCGGCATCATGGGCATCGAATGACCGCAGGCCCTTGGGAATAATTCTGAGTGTGTGGCTCTCGAATGTCGGAGTCGCGGCGTGCGTGGATCCGCTATAGGGCGTGGAAACGCCCGCTTCCCCACTCGTTTGCGGGACGGGCAACGAAAACCGATCGGACGCCTGCTGCGGGAATGTGGCCAGAAAATGCCGCAGGTCCTCCGCCAGGTCATGGGCCGAGCTGTAGCGCTCACTGGCTCGTTTGGCGAGGGCCTTGAAGCAGATTCGTTCGAGCTCCTTGGGGATGCTCTCGTCATGCTGTCGCGGGGGACGAGGCTCCTGCGAGCTGATTTGTTCGAGGAGCTCCTGCTGCGTTTCCGACCGAAATGGGCGATGTCCCACCAGCAGCTCATACAGCACGATCCCCAGGCTGAAGATGTCGCTCCGCCCATCGACACGATGCCCCTCGCCGCGAGCTTGCTCCGGGCTGAAGTAAGCGGGCGTGCCGGCATAGCGTTGCCCTTTGCCGGAATCTTCTTCCCGCAGCGCCAGGCCGAAATCAACGACAAACGGCTGACCATCGGTGGCGACCAGAATGTTTCCCGGCTTCACGTCGCGGTGGACCAACCCTTGCTTATGGGCATAGTGCAGGGCCGCCGCCACGGTTGCCACCAGCTCCGCCGCTTGCAAGGACGATAACCGGCTCTGGGCGAGCCGCCCGGCAAGGTTCGCCCCTTCCACATACTTCGATACGACAAAAAACGGGCAATCCGGCGTGCTCCCCACGTCGTAAACGGGGACGATATGCGGATGATCCAGCCTGGCGACGGTGCGAGCTTCCGCAAGATAGAGCTGCGCGTCCTCCGGGCGAGAAACCAAGTGCGGGTGCGGCACTTTGACCGCGACATGGCGGCTAAGCTGCTCATCGTACGCCAGATAGACGCAGCCGAAGCCTCCTTTTCCCAAGATGCGCTCGACCCGGTAACGGCCAATCGGCATCGGCTGGACATTGTCTACAGGACCGGGATGGACTGAGGCAACGGGCCCGGGTGCGGGCGACACCGTCTGGTAGGGGTCCGTTAAGGGGCTTTCCGACAGCTTGGCATCCGGGCTCTTCACGTGCGAATTCCCTCTCTTACAAGTCGCCTCAGGCTCGCGCCATCTCCATCCAGGTTTCTCGAATGTCCTCTAGCTTGCGCATGACGGTCCAGTCCACGCCTCCCAGCTCCCCTGCAATTTCATCCTGATTATGCCCGGTCAGGTGAAGTTTGGCCACGCGCCGCAGGCCATTGGGAACCTCCCATGCGGGTGGACGGACACTCCGTGCGGCTGGTTGGGTGAGGTGTCAGGAAATCCACCCCCTTAACTCTCTCGCCTCGCCTCTTCCCTCGTCTCCGCGTTATAAGCGGCTGATAAGGGGCCGATTATACAGGTTTTCAAGTCCGTTTTTCGCCCGCATCTGAATCAGCGGCCGGCCTGCAACCACTTATCCCGCAATCACTTCCGCCGACCGGCTGCTCGGGAAACAGCCTGTATCGGCGACTTTCTTGATACACTCAACCCCCCCGCTATTCCGGCGACGTCAAAATGCAATTGCAAGGCTAGCAAGCCTAAAGCGTGTGGTTGAAAGGGCCATCGTTGGGAGGTTTGAATGACCAGTGTGAAGCGGTCCTTCGCACGGAGTCCC
>JBPCKT010000100.1:0-47592 GCA_051004015.1 Pirellulaceae bacterium
GCCGTTTGTACGGTGATTTCTGCCTTCCTTCCAGAGAGGGTCCTCTTGCCTTTGGGGGAAAGAAAGCCGACAATGCAAAAATGCGCCGTTAAGTCATTGCCAAGCAACCCCGCGCGTGATTACGCTAAGAGAAGGGGAGCGGACGATTGCTCGCGGAGCGATGCCGCTTTCACGATGCGTGTGAGATGGATTATGCAGAGCGCGCTACGAGCCTTTGTTGCTCAGCCCTCGCGGGAAAACTATCTGGCGGCTCGCGAGGAGCTGCTCGCCGCTTCGCGGCGCACTCTCGATGCGGCGGAGCTGGATTCGCTGTCGCTGCTGGCAGACAGCGGGGACGTTAAGGGGCTGGCGGAGGCGTTGGCTCATCTCCCACCGATCGCGGCTCTGGTTCCCCGAGTCCATTACTATGCGGCGCTGGCGGCTGAGGCGAAGGGAGATGAGCAGGATTTGGAGCTGGAACGGATGCTGCTAGTCATCTGCCTGCGGGCAATCCTGATGACCGGGGACGGCAGCGAGGAAGCGCCCTATGTAGTGGCCGCCGCCAGTGATGAGCTGGACTTGCTGGATGAGCTCGATCTGTCGCCCTCGTCGCAGTCGCTGGTTCATCGCGCCGACGGCATTTTCGACGTCATCCTTTGCGAGGACGGCAGCGAAGTCTGGTTCGATGCCTCGGCAATGGCCAAAATTCCCGCGGAAATCCCGACTATATCGCCGGCCCGCAAGGAAATCGCCGTGCGGCGATCCAAGGCTAAGTCCCGCCGCCGGCTCAGTCGAACTGGGCGGTAAGCGTCCGGTCGCCGCGGACGGTTTCCGCCGTCAGTTGGTACTTGCTGTCCGCCAGCAAATCGATGGCTCCGTCAAAAAACCGGCCCAAGGTCCGGACGTCCATCACTTTCACTTCCTCGTTCCCCGTCCGCCGGGCGTGGTTCGAGAGGACCAGCACGTAATACTTGCCGCCGCCGGCCAGGTTCAAGGAGTAGTCCCCTTGCGGCCCCGCCCGCGTATACGCTCCTCCCATGTCCTGAATCTGCTGCACCCCCGCCAGCGGCGTTTCCGGCAGCGGCTCGTCGGGGCGCATTCCTGATGAAGAGGCTCGCTGGCCGGCATCCTTCGTTTCCGGAAGCGCGATGATGACGGCCCCCTCGTCCGGCAGCCGCTGATTGCCCGAAGCATAGCGGACGGTCCCGGTGATGGTGCAGGGCCCCTTCCCTGCCGTGGCCGGCGCGGAGAAAAAGGTCCCTCCCGTCAACACGCCAAAGATGAAGCAGGTCAGCGCGACGGCGCCTAGCAACAGTCCTTGCGTGTAAAGGACATACCGCGGCACTGCCACGCGGTCCTGAGCCGAAGGTGTTCCGCCCGGATGTCGCAACGGCGCCGCGTCATCATAGACCAGCTCCGTCTCGTCATAGACGACGAACTGAGAGTAGGGATCGTCTTCGTTCTCCCCCTCTTCCGCAATCGGCTGGGCATCTCCAACCGATCCCGCCGTTCCCGCCACGGACGGTTGCGGCGCGGGCACCGTTAGCTCCTTCTTGCACCGCGGGCAATTCGCCGACTTCCCCGCTTTGCGCGTGCTCACGCTCAGCTTTTGGGTGCAGTGCGGACATGAGAAGCGGATGGGCATGGCTGCTGATTGGGTGGCGTTTTGCCTTTGCTTGTTACTTCGACTTCTTCTGATCCAAATGCCCGCTCTTCCCAATCGCCCAAATCAACCGCAGGCCGACGAGGATGCTGGTGACGCACCCCAGTATGCCGAGCACGGAGAGCTTCGGCAGCCAACCTTCGACATATAGCCATTTGATGTCGTACCAAAACAGCATGTCGGGCGGGATCATCGGCTCGACTCGGTTCGAGAGCATCCAGGACGACCCCAGGAACAGCGCGCTCGCCAGCATCCCCAGCACCAGCCGATTGACGCTCGGCCCCAAACCGCGGTGATCCAGATGCACGTCAAATTTGCCGGCCTGAATCTGCTCCATAATCCGCGTGATGTGCTGCGGCACCACCTCGGCCAGGTGTTCCAGCTCCACCCACAGGCGGCGGATCTTTCTGATCTGCCTTGCGGGCGAAAGCCGCCTGAGCAGCATCTTTTTCTGAAAGGGCTGCATCACCTCCATCAGGCTGAACCGCGGCGAGAGCAGCTTCGTCGTCCCTTCCAGCGTCACCAGCACCTTGATCAGCAGGGCCACTTGTGGCGAGAGCATGATCCGGTAACGGCGGATGATCTGGGTCATGTCCAGCAGGGCCCCGCTCAGGTCGAACTGATCCAGCGACTGCGTGGAGTAGCTTCCCACGAAGTCGGCCACGTCGTTGGCCAAGGCCGACTCGTCCAGGTTCGGCGGCGTCTGTCCAATCCGCTTGATGATTCGGACTAGCATCGGCACATCGTGCTGCACAATGGCCAGCAGCATTTCCTCGATATCTTCCCGCAGCCGCTCCTCCAGCCGCCCAACCATGCCGAAGTCGATCAGCCCGATCACATCGCCAGGCAGAATCAGGATATTTCCCGGGTGCGGGTCCGCGTGAAAAAAGCCGTGGACGAAGATCATCTGCAAGTACAGCTCCGCTCCGCGACGGGCGACTTCTTCCCGGTTGATGCCGGCGGCGTCCAGGACCAGCGGATCGGCGATCGGCAGCCCGTCCACCATCGACATCGTCAGCACGCGGGCAGTGGAAAGCTCCGTGCAGGCCTGCGGGATGCAGACCGTGGGGTCGTCCTGAAACAGCAGATTGAACTGGTGCAGGTTCCGTTCCTCGCGGCCGAAGTCCAATTCCCGCCGTAGCGTGCGGGCCATCTCCGCCGAGTTCACCTTGGGGCGATAGGGCTGAAAATCCTCGAACTGCTCGGCGAGCTGAGCGAGATTGGCCAGCACCTCCAGGTCTTCGTTGACCTTGCTCTCGATGTTGGCGTGCTGCACCTTCACGACCACTCGCTCGCCGGTCTTCAGCCGCGCCTTGTGGACCTGGCCGATGGAAGCCGACGCGATTGGCACCAGGTCAAAGTCGTCAAACAAGTCTTCAATCGGCTGGCCGAGCTCCGTTTCCACGGTGAGCCGGACTTGCTCGGGGGTATCTGCGGGTGTCGCCGATTGCAACTGCTTGAGCTCCGCCGCCAGTTCGACGCCGGCGACGTCGGGCCGCGTGCTGAGGAGCTGGCCGAGCTTGATGAACGTGGGGCCGAGCTCGGTGAGGGCGAGGCGGATGCGGGCCTCGCGGGTAAGCACGACCTCCGCCACGTCCCCTTCCCCATCCACCCCCTTCGGCAATTCCACATTGGTCCGCCGCAGCCAGTCGGCCAGGCCGTACTTGCGGAGTACGGCAATGATTTCCCACGACCGCTTGACGTTGCGGAAGAAATGGGGAATCGACCGGATGTTGCTCATCACGTTCATAACTTGATTCTATTTGGCGGGTGCAAAGGACGCCATGTTAGTAGCCTGCACACTCCGTGTGCAGGCATGTCCGCTCACGGGGTGAGCGTACTACTTTTTTTTCTGGCACTCTGGGCAAAAAAACGTGGCTCGCTGGGCCTGCACGATGCGGAGGATGGGTCTGCGGGAACAGGTGAGGCAGACATCGCCGGCCCGGTCGTAGACGCGATGGTGGTTCTGATACCCGCCGGACTGATTGAGGGCGTTGCGGTAAGTGCCGTCGGAAAGCGTGGAGCCCTCGTGCTCGATGGCCAGCTCCAGCACCTCTCGCATCCGGGCATGAATCTGCTCCCACTGCTCGTTCTTCAAAAGATCGCAGCGGCGGGCGGGATGGATGCCGCACAGGTGGAGGATTTCCGAGGCATACAAGTTGCCCACTCCTGCCAGTGCCCGCTGATCGAGCAACGCCACCTTGATGGCTCGCTTGCTGTTCTCCATCCGCTCTTGCATTTGGGCAGCGGAAATGGCCAGTGCATCGGGGCCGACCTTGGCACCGCGCAGTTGCTCCTCAAATTGCTTTGCGGACAACAGCCGCACGCTGCCCAGGCCGCGGCGGTCCCAGTACCAGATGGACTTCAGCGGCCCTCCCTTCAAATCCAGCCGGAACCGCAGATGTTCCCGCGTCGGCGGATCCGCCACCAGCACCAACCCCGTCATCCGCGGCTCAAAGACCAGTGCATCGCCGCTTTCCAGGTGCAGCACCACCCGCTTCCCGACCCGGCCGATGCTCTCAATCCTCTGGCCGACAATCCGTTTGTTGAGCGAAGCCAGGCTCGGCGAAACCGCAATCGGCCGCTTCGGACACGGCACCCGCCCTGCCCCTGCAATCCTGCTTCCCGCCGCCTTCAGGATTCCGCGGCGCATGGTTTCGACTTCCGGCAGCTCGGGCATTGTGCGTTCTCACTTTTTATATGTGTTGGCTTACTTCCCGTCTCGATTTTCGCAACTCATGGTATCGCCCTAGGTTAGAAGAACTCACCCCCCCGGGTTTAACAACAGCACCCCCCGATCGCCTTTTCGTTCTCGTTCCCACGCTCCGCGTGGGAACGCACGTCCCAGACGCTCTGCGTCCTCGCACGGCAGCGACGCGGAGCGTCCAAGCCGTGCGTGACGACACAGAGCGTCGTCTCGAGAACCCGCTGTCGTAATATCCAATTGTTCACAATACAGGTTGTCACTGTCAAGCCTCTCAGGAAAAGATTTTCAATATTTATGTAACCCCTGGCAGCACTGGGAGTTATGGACGCGAATCCGCACGAAATCTCGCCACGATTATGCCCTGTTGGCGTTAGAACCCCTACGAGTGGCCCCCTCGCCGACCGGCAAAGCTAGAGTTGAGCGTCTTCATTTTGGACGGATTCGTATGGGCAATTCAAACTCCTGGCTATGGAAACCGCGAGTGGTGGTCCCGCTCGTCGTCCTGGCCATCGGTGTCGGCGTGGCTGGCCTGGCGTTTGGCGGCAGCGCCCTCTTTCGATTCCTGTGCCGGCCCTATTCTCTGCCGCTCTGGTCCCTCATCCTGCTGGCGCTGGGGCCGGTGGCGTGCTTGGCCAGCGGCATCGCGCTCTTCTGGAGAATTCATCCAGGGCCGGGTGAAATGGAACGGCGGCCGATCGTCGTCCAGGGAGTCCGCTGGCGGTGGTGGACCGAGCACAACGGCAGCTTGCGGGTGGTCCCCTATTGCGAAGCCTGCGACCTGCAACTCCGCCCGCGAGAAGGGACCGATGACCCCCACGAAGTCTTGCCGGGCTTCGTCCTGCACTGCAACAACTGCAGCCAGGAGACCATCCGTTTCCACGGCTCCCTCGACCATGCCCCCCAGCTCGTCCTCGACTATTTCATGCAGAACCTGCGGAAGGAATTTGAGCTTTCTCACCACGGTTCGTAATATCTGAGCCGTAGCTGAAGTTGATCGCGGTGGCGTGCTTCCACTCTATCGCCGCTGCTTTCCTCGCCGGGGGGACGATGCTCTGCCGGCCTCCACACCGGGCCTCGCCGGCTTGCGGCTGACGAAGTCGATTTTCAGTTCGGCTCCCAAGGCCGCTGCAATTCTCGCAAGCATAGTCAGCGAGTGGCCGCTATAGTCGGCGTCTTCCAGGCGGGCGATGACCGACTGATGAGTGTCCGCCATTTCCGCCAACTCCTTCTGAGTCAGGCCGGCCTTGCTACGCTGCTCATAGAGGAGCGCCGCAATGGAGAAACCGAGCAATTCCTGCTCAACACCCTCGCGGAGCTTGGAGTCGCCCGCCAGCCGCCGCCGGATCACTTTGGCAAAGTCTTTTGTTTTTGTCATGGCATTAGAATTCAAAAACCGCGGTGTGTTTCTCCCGGTCACTGCGAACCAGGTTCAGGCACTCGATGGCCCGCTCGATTTCAATCGGGGGCACCCTTCCCTTCTTCGTAATTCCGTGCGTCAGGATGGCAATGTTCTTGCCGTCAAAGGAATAAAGTATGCGATAGTGGACTCGGCCATGCTTCACGCGCAATTCGCGAATTCCGTCGCGCAAGTAATCCGCCAGCGGCCGCCGCAACTCAAAACCTGACCGCGACAGGGCGACAATCGCCGCAAGGCACCTACGAAAAGCGTTTGGCGATGTTGCCTGGAGGTCATCGAGCCACTGGCTTACGGGAACTTGCCCGCTGGCCGTGCGAAAAAGACGAATCTCCGTTTGCGGCATCGCTAATCGCCCATATAACAATATTGCTATATTCGTCCCGAGTCAACCCCTCCAGCCAGTTTTTGTCCCGTCAACGCGGAAAAATGCCGCTTGCGATTACGGCTCCTCTAGTTCCACCGCCTCTTAATCCCCGACGGGCTGCTCCCTCCCGGGTCGGGCGTTTTGCTGCCGGGTTTTTCCGGTTTGTCGAGGTCGACTTCGGGGGAGTAGTCGAGGGTTTCCTTGATGGCCTTGGTGGGGGGGGCGGTGCGGACTTCGCCGGAGAGGTTGGCGGGGGCGGGGGGCTCGGCGGGGTCCAGGCCGGAGATGTATTTGCGCCAGGAGTCGAGCTGGTCCTGCGTGAGGCTGTTTTCCCGCGTGATTTCGTGCTTGAGCTGCTTCTTGGTCCCCTCCACGCTGACCATCACGGTCAGGCGGCCGTTCTCCTCGTACTTGAAGCGGACTTCGATCGGGGTCTGGGCGGGGAGGTCCGGCGGCAGGTGGCGGACGGAGCATTTGCCGAGCTGCGAGCAGTCGTCGGGGGAGGGGCTTTCCCCTTCGACGATTTGCACCAGGATGGATTTTTGCCCCGCCTTGTGGGTCTTGAAGACCCGGCGGGCCACCACCGGCAGCGGCGTGTTGCGGGGGATGAGGATGGCGTTGCGGGCCCGCTTGGTTTTGATGTCGGTGGCGACGACCCCCAGGCTGTGCGAGTTGACGTTGCGGATGTGGAAGCTCGGCGACTTCCCTTCGTGGTAGGCCAGCAGGATGCCGGCGTGCAGAGCCGCTCCGTGGGCCACCGCCTCATCGGGCGAGACGCTCTGGTCCGGCTCCTTCCCCGAGAGTTGCCGCAGCATCTCCACCACAGCCGGCATGCGGCTGGAGCCGCCGACGAGGAGGACGCGGTCGATATCGGCCCAGGTCAGGCCGGCGGCCTGCAGGGTCTGGCGGGTGGTGAAGGCGGTGCGGTCGAGCAAGTCCTGGGAGATTTCGTGGAAAGTCTGGCGGGTGATTTCCACGCGGATGGCGTGCCCCTTGTAATCGCAGGCAATGCCCGCTTTCTGCCGGGCGGAGAGGGTCCGCTTGGCGTCCTCGCACTCCCGCCAAAGGCGGCCGGCGGCGTTGGGGTCCTCGCGGGGGTCCGCGCTGAACTTGCGGATGAACTCCTCCGCCACGTAGTCCACCAGGCGCTGGTCCCAGTCGCGGCCGCCGAGTTGCACGTCGCCGTCGGTGGCCAGGGCGTTGAAATCCGGGCCGCCGATTTCCATGACCGTCACGTCGAATGTGCCGCCGCCGAGGTCATAGACCAGGATTTTTTTCCGCTCCTGGTCCTTGTTGGCCGGGTTCATGTACCCCTGCTGAAAGCCGAAGGCGACGGCGGCAGCGGTGGGCTCGTTGATGATGTCCATCACCTCGACCCCCGCGATGTAACCCGCGTCCTGGGTCGCTTTGCGGCGGACTTCATCGAAGTAGGCGGGTACGGTGACGACGACTTTTTGAATCGGGCCGATCTGCTTTTCGGCATCGGCGCGGAGCTTGTTGAGCACCCAGGCTTGCAGGGCCTCGGGCGGATATTGCCGCCCGCCCAGCAGTTTATGGAAGAAGCGGTGCCCCAGGTCCCGCTTGGCGCATTCGGCCACCTGATCGGCGTCCGTGGCCACGGCCTTGTTCGCCTCCTTGCCCACGACCACGTTGTCTCCCTCGAAGAAGACGACGCTGGGGGTGATCTTGTCCCCTTCCGCATTCATCAGCGTCTGCGGCCGGCCGAGATCGTCCAGACGGGAGATGACGGAGAACGTGGTCCCCAGGTCGATACCGACGGCGGGATGTTTGCGTTTGGGCATGGGGGAAGATTGTGGAGGGCAGAGGTTAGAGGTCAGATTGAACAGGCAGAATGAAAAGCGGAATTCATTTTACTCTACACTCTGCTCTTTGCACTCTACACTTCCGCTCTACACTTCACCGTCGTCTTCCAAGTCCAGCAGCGTCCGCCGGGGTTTGCGGCGGGTGGGCGGCTTAAAGGTCGGGTTTAAGGTCGGCTTGTCGTCCGGTAGTTCCTCCGCTGAATCTTGTTCCGCGAAAGGAACCGTCTTCGCCCGGCCCTCGGCGTCGATGCCCGTCAGCAGCTCGATTTTCCGCTCGGCTTGCTCCAACAGATCGTAGCAGTGGCGGAGGTGCTTGATCCCCTGCTCATAGCGGGCGAGAGCCTCGGCCAGGCCCAGGTCGCCGTCTTCCAGGTCGTGGACGATGGCTTCGAGGCTGGCGAGAGCGGCTTCGAAGGAAGGGGGTTCGGGGGGTGGATTGGGGAGATTGGACAAGAGTGGCTCTGCTATCGACTTTCTACTTCCCGCGAATCAAAGAACTCGTCATGATCCAAAACTCTGCCGTTGTCAGCGTCTTCGATGCCTCGCTCGATTTTCTGAAGCAGACGCAACTGCTCAATGGCGTCGCTCACGGTGCAATCTTCAGGAAGCCTGGCGACAAAGTCGATGATGTCCTGCTTATGAAAGCTCATGTTGATCGGCCGCTTGGACAGGCTCGACACGGCTGGTGACTTGCCCGCGTGCGAGTTGAGTCTTCAGAATATCATTCGCGGCCACGTCTTGAACATCCCGCACGATGCTCCCATCCTCCCGCGTCGTCACACTATAACCGCGCGTGAGAGTGGCGAGGGGGCTGAGAGTTTCCAGCCGGGCGGAAAGGGAGGCGAGTTTTTCTCGCAGGCGGCTCTGGCGGCGGCGCAGGGCGCGAGTGGCGGATTCGTCCAGATCGTCGAGTCGGCGGGAAAGGAGCCGGAGGTGGCTGAGCGGTTTACTGAGGACAGGCCGGCTGGAGAGGCGCTGCAGGTGGATGCGGGCGGAGGAGACGCGGGTGCGGAGGCCGGTGGCTAGCCCTCGCTGGAGGACGGCGATTTGAGCCAAAAGTTCCTGAGCGGAAGGGACCGCCAACTCTGCGGCTTCGGAGGGGGTGCGGGCGCGGACGTCGGCGACGAGGTCGGCCAGCGTGACATCCACTTCGTGCCCGACGGCGGAGATGACGGGGATCTTGGAGGCATGAATCGCCCGGACGACGATTTCCTCGTTGAAGCTCCAGAGGTCTTCCAGGCTCCCGCCGCCGCGGCCGACGACGAGGATGTCGGGCGGCTCGGCGAGGCGATTGGCGACTTGGATGCCGCGCACGATTTCCGCGGCTGCACCGTCCCCTTGCACGCGGGCGGGAATGACCAGAATATGCGTGCCGCGAAACCGGCGGTTACAGACTTGCAAAAAGTCGTGAATCGCCGCCCCCGTGGGACTGGTCACAAACGCGATCCGCCGCGGAAACCGCGGCAGCGGCCGCTTGCGGGCGGCATCGAACAGGCCGGCAGCGGCGAGCTTTTCTTGAAGCTGTTTGAACGCGAGCTGCAGGGCACCTTGTCCCCGCGGCTCCAGTTGTCGGCAGACGAGCGAATAATCGCCGCGCGGCAGATAGACCTCAATCCCGCCACGGCAGAGCACTTCCAGCCCGTCCTTCACCTGGAACTTCAGCCGCTGGGCGGTGCTGCGCCAGACTACGCCGCGAATCTTCGATGCGTCATCCTTGAGCGTGAAATAGATGTGACCGGACCGGTGGTGGGTAACACCGGTGATCTCGCCGCTGACCCAAACGTCATGGAATGTATCTTCCACCGTTCCCTTGAGCAGCGCGGTGAGCTGGGAAACGGTGAGGGCGGAAGGCGGATTTGAGATTTGAGATTTCAAATTTGAGACTTATTCCGGCCAATCCCCCGAAAACACTTCCACCGCCGGCCCGGTCTTATAGACGCAGCCGTCGGTCTCGCGCCATTCGAGTTCCAGGTCGCCGCCGCGAAGATGATTGATGATCTTCCGCTTGGTTCGTCCCGTCAGGACGCCGGCGACACAGACCGCACTTGCCCCGGTCCCGCAGGCGAGCGTTTCACCCGAGCCCCGCTCCCAGGTCCGCTGGCGGACCTCGGTCGGCGAGATGACCTCAATGAATTCGACGTTGGTACGGGCGGGGAACATCGGCGAGTTTTCGATTTTTGGTCCCAGACCAAGGACCAGATCGTCCGTTGCCTTTTCGACGAAGGTAACACAGTGCGGATTGCCCATCGAGACGGCTGTGACGTGGAGCTGTTGGCCGGCAACGGACAGAGGCACCTCCACCGGCGGATTGCCGTGCAGCTTCGTGGGAATCATCGCCCCTTCCAGAATCGGCTTTCCCATATTGACCGTGGCGCGATCGACCTTGCCAGCCTTCACTTCCAGATCCACGGTCAGGTTGCCCCGGCCGGTCTGGATTTTCAACTGCGGAGCGCGGCAGATGCCGTAGTCATGCACATACTTGGCGACGCACCGCAGCCCGTTGCCGCACATCTCGCTCTCCGAGCCGTCGGCATTGAACATCCGCATCCGGGCGTCGGCCCCGCTGTCGCTAGGGCAAATCAGGATCAGGCCGTCGCTGCCGATGCCGAAATGCCGGTCGGACATCCTGCGGGCCAATTCCGCGGGATCTTTCGGCAGCGGCAGCTCAAAGCAATTGACGTAGATATAGTCATTGCCGCAGCCTTGCATTTTGGTGAAGCGCATGGGGATACCTCGCTCTTCCATTCTAGCGACGGGCGCCTGAATGACCAATGACCACGCACCAATGACCAATGTAAGACCATCCGCATTGGTCATTGGGACTTGGTCATTGGTCATTTCCCCCGGCTATTCCTTCAGCACCAGGTCAATGCACATCACCGCGGCCACGATCATCTGCCGGACCGTGTGGTCGGGGGGGACGGAGGCGTTGATCTCCAACATGTAGTTGTCGGCGCTCGTGAACAGCTCCTTTCCCAAGCCGGCCCATTTCTTACTCACTTTGCCCAGCTCCTGCTCGCCCGCCTTGAAGGTGAAATCCCAGCCGAGAATTTTCCCGCGGAGCTCGCAGAGCGGCTCGTCGTTCGCCCCGAGCACCTGAAACGCCCCGCCCAGGGAAAACAGCTTCTGCTTGAAGCCGCCGATCCGCTGGCCGTTCTCGTCCAGCACGTCCACTTTGGAGAGGAACAGGTTCACGCCCCGCTTGACGCACAAGATCGGCTGCCCGTCGGGAGTGCGGATAATGACCTCAAACGGCGTCATCTTCTTGTACTTCGTGAACCGCAGGATTTTCGTGAAGAACCCCAGCCGCTCCTCGCGGCAGTTCATGATGATCTCCTGGGTGTTGGGGTCGAGCACGTCATAGCTGTTGGACGCCTTGAACATTCCGGCGTGCTCCTTGACGAAGAACAGGTTGCGATTGAGGACGGGGTGCATGGGGAGTTCCTTGGCTTGCTGAACGAATGAAGGTAACGGGAGAGATAGCGGATTATTCCGCAGTGACGAGTTCCGTTCAACTGGGTGGAGCGGCTTAACCAGTCGAGTTTGTCGGTAATAACGCTCACCCCTTCGAGTCCTCCCGGAGAGCGCGGATGGTGAGTCCCACAGTGGCCAACAAATAGCTTGGGACCATGAGAAACAGAGCCGCCAGGGGAGACACCAGGCTGGTGCCGATACCCCTTGCCAGTTCAGAGTATTTGGGGGTTGATGGAGATTCAGCAAGGACCATATACCCGGCAATCAAGTGTTCCAGCAAGGCGCACAGGCCGATTAAAAATGGGATGGCAACAATGAACCCCATCGCCGCTCCCAGGTGGCTCCCTTTCCCTTTGGCCAACAATAGAGCCACAAGAACGAACGACAATATCGCGGACGCCGGCAGAATCAAGATATACCGCCAGCCGAGTGCGCTCAGGATCCACATCAGGAAGTTTTCCCTTTCCCGCGGGATGTCCTCCTCCATTGCCGGCTTCTCATCCAAGTGTGCATGCATTCCATGTTCGGAGGCGGAGTGCTCGCCATGTATCGCATGCTCGGCGGGGCGTTCATCTTGCCCGAGAGTGACTTCTGCCATGAATGCGACCGTTACGACGAGTATCACGGACAACCAATTGCGAACCATGCGTCACCTTGAGAAGTGGAACGACCAGGTGTTTCGGATTTCGGATTTTATTTATTAGCAGCTCTTCTGCTTCATGGCCTCTTCGCTCCGCCGCTTCATCTCCTCCGGCGGCACATCCTCGACATGCGTGGAGATCGTCCACCAGAGGCCGAAGGGGTCCTCGAAAGTGCCGCTGCGGTCGCCGTAGAACTGGTTCTGAATCGCCCGTACAGCCTTCGCCCCGGCTGCGACGGCCTGGGCGGCGAGGGCATCGACATTATTGACGTAGAGATTCAGGAACATCGGCGAGCCACCAAGCGTCTTGGCGCTCTTGATTCCCATTTCCAGATGTTCGTCGGACAGCATGATGGGCGAATTTCCAATCTTGATCTCGGCGTGGCCGATTCTTCCATCCGGCCCGACCATGCGAAACAGCTCGGTCGCCCCAAACGCCTTCTTGTAAAACTCAATCGCCTCCGCGGCCCCGTGGACGATGAGGTACGGCGTGGCGGTGTGATAGCCAACGGGAATGGGTTTGACAGGCATGGAGTGGCTCCTGGAATCAGAGTCGGAAAATGATGCCGCTGATTGTCGGATGCGAGCCGCAGAGATGCAAGAAGGCGGCGAGAATCCAGATGAACCGCGGAGTTCGCTGAGGGACGCGGAGAGGGAATGAGATAGGAGTTCCGTCTCTGCGTTTCTCCGCGTCCTCGGCGGTTCAATCTACCGTTCTGCCTGCTAGCGCCTGGACGATTTTCTTGGGCGCGATCGCCCGGTAGCTTTCGTCCACCCAGTCCTCCAGCAGCTCGACCGGGACTTTGACCTTCGGTCCAAAGCTGGCCGTCACCCAGCCGCTCTTTCCCAGGCCATAGCCGGTGGGCTGGGCGAAGGGGAGCGACAGGGCCTGCTTGCCGGTGATGGGAAGCTTGACCGTGACATTGAAGATGTCCTTGTCGTAGGACAGGATCAGAAAGAGCTTCTTCTTGATCTTGAACGCGCGGTGCCCCCAGGGAAAATCCTCCGTCGCCTGCGGATACGCCAGAGCCGCTTTGCGGAGGGCGGATTCGACGGACTTCTGAGGGTTGCGCTTGGGCATGATCTCAAATCGATGGGTGCTACGGGTCCATGCTCGTCCAGAACCACAACGCGCCCGAGGCCAGGTCCTTGGCTCGCAACTCGTCTCTTTTTTTGACGTGCCTCGCCTTGCGACTCCCCTCGGGATAAATGCAGAAGTCCTCGCCTCCGTTTCGCCAAAAGAGAACTGCCTGGCGAAATTCCTCCATGCCCGCGGTAGTGAATTCGAGCAAAGCTTTAGTGCCTTCACTCGTTAGTGACATTTGCCGCAGGTCGTCGCGTTCCGCAACGAGCGAAATCCTGAGCGTGAAAATGGGATGAGGTCGCGCATGCGCCCTCAACGTCAACGTACGACGGCACGTTGGCCCACTCGCGGCCAGCTCATCAATCGCCGCAAGCACCACCACAGCGGCCGCAGCATCACCTTGGACGCAAAGGCAAGGCCGCACCAATCCCAACTTTCCAGAGTGTTCCCAGCACTCAAAGTCCAGATTTTGAAATTCGCGTTTCACGCAGTGACCTTCTCACGTTATCCCGAATGGGAAGCTGTCGGCGGCGCGACGCCAAACCCGGTGTGCTGCCAAAGCTCCGCAGGGTGGAACGCGAGCACGATGTCCTCTTTGGGAACACCAGCCTCCACGAGTTCATCGGCTAGCAGGCGGTCGGTGTTGTTGCACTGAATCCAAATCTTCCCCTCGACGATATCGACGTGAATGATCGTGTCATGAACACGTTCCACCTGGTCCCAGCCTACATTCAGGACTTGGTAGTGATCCCCTTCACGGTCAATGACCGCCTCGCTTTGAATTTGTCCGTTAGAAGGCTTGTGCGATGCGTATTCGCGGATTACCTGTTCCACGACCTGACGATAGCGGTTTAGCTTGTCCATTCGATAATCCTCTTTTTCTGTTCGTTGAATACAATCACCGATAGGTTCAATTTGGCAACGATCAATCGACCAAAGGGTTCAACAAGCAATGCCTTTCTTATTCGCTGTGGAACTGCGAGATACAGGCTTCGTTTGGGTTCGTTCTCTTGCAGCAACGTTCGGTAGACATCGTATTGCCCGACGGCTTCTTCAATGTCGCGAACAATCGACTGGTTCAAAAAGCTCTGAATCTCGACGGCAATCTTGCGCTCACCTTTCTCGGCTCCAATGGGCGTCCTCTCCGCCCCCAAATCCACGTAGAAGTCCCGTCCACCATATCTCATTTTCAACGGATCGTCGGTGATCGTCCAGCCGTCCGCCTCCAGGGCTTCAATGACGACGACGTGGTAAATGTTCTTTGCTGGCATGTTTGCTTGAGCGGCTTCTACGCCAATATCCCCTCCACCACCTCTCCATGCACGTTGGTCAGCCGCCGCTGGATGCCGTTGTGGTAGTAGGTGAGGCGGGTGTGGTCGATGCCGAGGAGGTGCTGGATGGTGGCGTGGAAGTCGTGCCAGGCGGTGCGGTGCTCCACGGCTTTCCAGCCGATGTCGTCCGTGCTGCCATAGGCCAGGCCGTGCTTGAGCCCCGCCCCCGCGAGCCAGACGGAGAAGCCGTACTGGTTGTGATCCCGGCCGGTGCCGACGACGTCGGCGGAGGACTGGGTGAAGGGGGTGCGGCCGAACTCGGACGTGAAGAGGACGAGGGTGTCGTCGAGCAGGCCCCGCTGGCGGAGGTCTTTGACGAGGCCGGCGACCGGCTGGTCGATGAGCTTGGCCTCGCGGGTGTGGTTCTCCTTCACATCCTCGTGGCCGTCCCAGTTGATACGGGGGGAGCCGAAGGAGCCGCCGGAGAAGAGCTGAACGAAGCGGACTCCCTGCTCCAGGAGCCGCCGGGCGAGGAGGCAACTGCGGCCAAAATCTTTGGTAGCGTCCTGGTCGATGCCGTAGAGCTTTTGCGTATCGGCGGTTTCGCCGGATAGGTCCGTCACGCGCGGCACGGCAAGCTGCATTTTGGCCGCCAGCTCATAGGCTTTCATCCGGGCGGCAAGCTCCCCTTCTCCGCCGCGGGCTTCCAGATCGAGCTGGTTAAGCTTCGCCTGCAACTCGCGGCTGGCGGCTTCGACGCCCGGCGGGATTTCGCGGGCGGGGAAGAGGTCGCTGATGACCGGGCCTTTGCTTTGGAACATCACTCCCTGATGCTGGGCCGGAAGAAAGCCGTTGGACCAGTTGTTGGTGCCGCCGGCGGGGAGGCCGCGGCTGTCGGGGAGCACCACGTAGGCCGGTAATTCGTCCGTCTCGTTCCCCATCCCGTACGAGAGCCACGAGCCGAGGTTGGGGAACCCGTTCAGCCGAAAGCCGCTGTTTTCGTGGAGCGTGGCGGGAGTATGGCTCGATGATTCCGCGAACATGCTGCGGATGACGGTCAATTCATCGGCCACCTCGGCGAGGTGCGGAAACAGCTCGCTAATCCAGAGGCCGCTCTTTCCCCGCTGCTTGAATTCCCAGTCGTTTTTGCGGAGCAAACCAATCTGCCCGAAAAACACATCCGGCTTCTCGCTGCCGCCGAGCGGCTTGCCGTGCAGCCGGGCCAGCTCCGGCTTGTAATCGAAGGAATCGAGATGGCTCATGCCGCCGCAGAGACAGATGTGGATTACCCGCTTGGCCTTTGGCGCATGATGCGGGGGCGGATCCTTGGCTTCGCCGGGAATACCCGCTGCGCGCACGGTGCCGTCGCGCATCAGCAGGCTCGCAAATGCCGCCGCCCCAATGCCGCGGGCGGCGAAGGAGAAAAAGTCGCGGCGAGTAGGTGGGGTAGGCTTCCAGCCTGCCCTAATGGTTCCAGAAGTTGACATGTTTCCTTAGGAGTTTTCTGGGCAGGCTGGAAGCCTACACCACTTAATTCACATACAAAAACCCATTCGTATTCAGTAGCACGCGGCAGAATGGGGCCAAACCGTGCTTCTCGACGAGCGGCAAGCTGGCAGCAACTTCCGCGGCGGTCGCGGTGCGACCGTAGGCCAGTTCCATGGCCCGGGCGACTTGCTTGGATTTGTCCTCACCGGCATCACGAGTGACGCGGGCAGCCAGGTCGTCCGCCATGCGGAGCGTGAACGAGTTGTTGAGGAGCGAAAGGGCTTGAAGCGGAGTCGTCGTCACGCCCCGCTTGGGCGCGGCCGTGGACGGGTCGGGGCAATCGAAGGTGTCCAGCAGCGGATTCTTGCCGCCGCGAGCCCACATCCGGTAAACGCTGCGGCGGTTGAACTCCGGCCCGACGAAATCTTGCGGCTCATAGAATTGGCCACCTTTGTGCTCGTAGGGGCGGAAGTCTTTGTAGCTTGGTCCGCCGAGCGCCGGGTTGAGCTGGCCGGTGATGCTAAGCATCGCATCCCGGATTGCTTCCGCTTCCATGCGCCGCGGGCTGTAACGCCACAGGAGGCGATTGTCCGCATCAAGGGCCATCGCATCCTTTCGCGGCAGCGACGCTTGTTGCCACGTCGCGGAGAGCACAATCGTGCGGTGCAGCTCCTTGAGGCTCCACTTCTGCCGGATCAGCTCGCTGGCCAGCCAGTCGAGCAATTCCGGATGCGTCGGCGGGCCGCCGCTAAAGCCCAGGTCACTGGAGGTATCCACCAGGCCGCGGCCGAAGTGATATTGCCAAACGCGATTGACGATGGTCCGGGCAAACAGCGGGTTTTTTTCGCTGGCGATCCACTCCGCCATCCGTTTGCGGCGCTCCCCTTCGGGAGCATCGGGCTTGAGGCCGAATTCGCCGCCGCTGCTGGTCAGCGCCGAAAGGCCGGCTGCGGCAACCGGTTCTCCTTTCGCTTGCGGATTTCCCCGGATGAGCAAGCTCGTCACCTCCGCCGGCTGCTGGGGAGTGCAGGCGAAAGCTTTGGGGTCGCTGAAGCGGGCGATCTGCTGACTGAGATCGCCGATTTCCGTCAGCAGCTTTTTGCGGAGTTCGCGTTGAGCCACTCCCAATCGCTCCGCGAGCTCTTCCTCGCTAATATGCCGCGAAGCGACGCCCGCGGAGGCGGCAATTTCTTCTGGCGAAAGCGCACGGTCATAAAAATTGGCCCGCTCGATGGCTCCCGCCAGGTGCTTGTTTCCCCCCGGCGGACCGTGCCGCATTCCGAATACAATCTGCGACTCCTTGGCTTTGAACACCAACGGTCCACTGCTCTTATAGGGTTTGCCATAAGGCAGGCCGTCCCGATAGCCGGTGATGGTGCCGTCGGATGCATAGACAATCGCCAGTTGGACGGGGTGGTCTTTGGCCTGCTCTTCCTTCGCCCCTTCGAACGACTGCGTTCGGACAAAGCCGTTACTGCCGGCCAGCCATTGCTGCGGCTCTTTCTCGGCAAACACGATCGAATCAAAATAGGTGGCGTCGAGCGACTGGATGCTGATGACACCGCCCCCCTTTTGCTCCAGGTTGGCAAGGCGGACCCAAGCTTCCAGCGTCTTCTCCTTGACGTCCGTCGGCAGCGGCGCGGTGGCGAAATATCCGCTCTTTCCGTCGAGCAGCAGTTCTCCCTTCTCCAGCCGAGCCGTCTCCTTGGCTTCTCCGGGCAACTGGCCCAGATCGTCCTTCAGGTCCACGTCAAAATCCCAATGAGCATAAGGCTTCGGCGGTGGCGGTTTCTTTTTTGCTGCCGCTTCGCGCTCGGCGAGAATTGCCGCTCGAACCGGCTCCTCGACGGCGGCGAGTTGTTTGCGCAGATTCTCACGCCGACTGGCAAGTTCCGCCGGCGCTCCTTGCGGCGGTAAACTCCGCTCACCTCTTTTTACTCCCGCCAGCGCCGATGCCAGCCGGTAATAATCGGTCTGCTTGATCGGATCGAACTTGTGATCGTGGCAGCGGGCACAGTTGACGGTCACGCCGAGAAACGTTTGCCCCACGATGGCGACGATATCCTCCAGCTCATCCTGCCGCATGATCTGCCGCATCGCGTCCCCCTTTGGCAGCAGGCTGTCGTGCGCTCCGCCGACGAGAAAGCCGGTCGCCGTGACGGCAGAAGGATCGTCAGGCCGCAGCACGTCTCCGGCAATTTGCAGGCGGGCAAATTCATCGTAAGGTTGGTCGCGATTGAGGGCCTCAATCACCCAGTCCCGATAGCGCCAGGCATTCGGCCGCATCCGGTCATATTCAAAACCGTCACTCTCGCCAAAGTGAGCCACATCGAGCCAGTGCCGGGCCCACCGCTCGCCATAATGAGGCGAATCGAGCAGTCTTTGCACGAGCTGCGCGTAGGCATCCGGCGACTCGTCCTTGGCAAAGGCTTCGACCTCGTCGGGCGAGGGCGGCAAACCGATGAGATCAAAATAGAGGCGGCGAATCAAGGTGCGGCGATCCGCTGAGGGCGAAGGCGCCAGTCCGCGTGTTTGCAGTTTGGCGAGGACAAACGCATCAATCGGATTCTTCGCCCAGCTCGTCCCCTTGACTTGCGCTTGCGGTGGTTCTGGTCGCACCAGCGTTTGCAGCGACCACCAGTCATATCCGGCTCGCGTTGCCGTCGTATGCCTGTAGGGATCGATCGGGGTGGTCCCCCACTTCGCGCCCGCCGCAATCCAGGCCTTGATCGCCGCCCGCTCGATCTCCGGCAGCGGTTTTTTAGGGGGCATCTCGTTCTTGTCGATCCGCTCCCACAATAAGCTCTCCTCCGGCTTGCCGGCCGAGAGCACTTTGCCGCTATCGCCGCCTGCCTCGGCCGTTTTCACCTGGCTGAGATCAAGCCCCCCCTTTTTTTCCGCTGTGTTGTGGCAATCCAGGCAACGGCTGGCGAGGAGGGGGGCGATGGCGCGGTCGAAATCGGGATCGGCGGAAAACGCGAACGCGGAAAAGACCCAGCCCCCGAGAGTCAGCGTAAAAATGGCGGCAGCGGAAGCGAATCTTGGCATCGCTTCACTATAAGAACTGCCCGCGGTGGACGCCACCGAGCCGCATGATTCAAGCGTTCCCAACGGAACTATTGGCCGCGGCGACTGAAGTCCTCATTCCTTCAAAGTCAGCGTTTGCACAAATTGCGGTGCAACTTTCCAATCTCCCGCTTCTCGAAAAAGCTTGTCCAACCAGAATTTGACCGTCTTGTCGCCATACTGAACGCGGTACACGACCATGGCGGTATCGCCATCGATTTCTTCGTACACGATCTTCGTCTCCACCTTGAGATCCTTCATGCCCTTCTGGTAGACGGCGGAAAGTTGTTCGAGTGACCCAAAATTCTGCTTGATGTGCTGGTTGCTGGTGCTCGAGGTACGATCTGCCGCGGACTTAACATCCCCCTTGGCGAGCGCGTCATTCCAGGCCTTAACAACGTCCCCCGGGGAAAGTTCCGCGGCCTGCACGGTTGGCTTCATCACCGCAGGCTGAGGGGGTTCGCCGCAGCCCCCAAGCAGAATGGCGACGAACAGATTCGGGATCGCCGCAGTGACCATCGTGCTGCGCATAGTCAATCTCCTTCGTGCCAGGTCCGTCGTCGATTGCACGGCAGCAACTCAGCCCCTGGCAACCGCCCAACCAAAAACAAGGCTTGAAACCATGTGTCATGATGCCATTCGGCAGTGTCCACCAATTATTGTTGGCGTGGACCCGCCGCATAGCCGAATTCAAACTTTATTCCATGGCATGTGCGGTAGCCGCTACGGCTGATTCACGAAAACCAAACGTTAACAGCCGCTCGCGGACTTCCGGCAGTTTCATCAGGCGGCGGAATTCCAGCACGGCGGGCCGGACCCGCCGCGACTTGGGAAGGACGAAGTCGTACTGTTCTTCACCTAGGGGTACGAAGCCCAGGCCGGCCTGGCGAGCGACGCTTTCGATGCAGATGCCCCAGTCGGCTCGTCCTTGCGCCACGGCAGCGGCGACGGCATTGTGGCTGCGGGGCTGGTTGGCGTAGCCGGGGGGAGTGCCGCCGCCGAGCAGCCGGTCACTGAGAATCCGCGTGCCGCTGCCGGCGTTGCGATTCACCATAAGAACGGAAGCGTCATGAATTACAGTGTTTTGCAGGATGTCCGGCGCCGACTGGCCTTCAAAACGCCGATCCCCCCGGCGATGGACGACTCCCTGCATCCGCCCGTAGCCGGGAATGAGCTCCAGGTCCGAGGTGAGGAAGGGCCGGTTGTATTCGCCGCTGGCCGGATCGAGCAGATGTATCCCCGCCAGGTCGCACTCCCCCCGCTTCGCTGCGGCCAGGCCGGCCGTGGAGCCGACGGCCAGGAATTTTGTCCGCAAGCCTTGCCGCTCCAGTTGCGAAAGCAGATAGTCCAGCCCCACGCAGTGGCTGCCGATGACGACCAGGTCGGCGAGTTTCAGCTCCTTGCTGAGGAGCTGCACGTCGACGGTCGCTCCGGCCTGCACAATCTCGTCATGCCGGCCGATGGTCACAAAGCCGTCCGCCCGGCTGAAGGAGGTGACGCTGCCGGACCCTTTGCCCATCGGGTAAGCGGTGAGCGCCGGTTGATTGGACCGAGGAGCGTGAGCCGGCTGCTCGACGAGCCCCACCAGCAAATACTCGGTCCGCCCAATTTCGCTGTTCACTTTGACGGCGAGCTGGGCCTTTACCGTGTTCTTCGCGTCCTGGGCTCGTCCGGCAAGCAAGCGGATGACCGGGGCGACAAACTCGTGAAACGTAAAGATGGCCGACGTGGGAAAGCCGGGCAGCACGACGACCGGCTTTCCCTGGGTCACCGCCAGGCAAATCGGCTTGCCCGGCTTGAGCGCCACTCCGTGGGCGACGATGCCGGGACCCGCCAGCTCGCTGACGACGCGATAGGAAATGTCCCCCGCTCCCTTGCTGGTGCCGCCGGAGAGCAGGACCACATCGCAATCGCCAAGGGCGGAATGAATGCACCCGCGCAGCTCGCTCGCATCGTCGCGGACAATCCCCAGGGCAACGGGCTCGCCGCCGATCTCGAAAACGGCATCCGCCAGAATGCGGGCGTTGGAATCATAGACCTTCCCTGGCTGCATGGGCTCACCGGGAGCGATGATTTCGTCCCCGGTGGAGAGGATCGCCACCCGCGGCTTTCGCCAGACGCTGACCTGGCGGACGCCGACCGCGGCCAGCACGCCGGTCTCGCGGCTGGTGAGCGTCGTCCCGGCGTGAAGGACGGATTCACCGCTGGCCATGTCCGTTGCCGCAAAGCTGATGTTGCCCCCGGCGGTGATTGCCCGGCGGACAAGCAACGTCCCCTGAGCCACGTCCGTGTGCTCCACCATGACCACCGCGTCCGCTCCGCGAGGAATCATGCCGCCCGTCGAAATGGCTATTCCCCTCCCCTGCCCCACTTCGGCTTGCGGAACCGAGCCGGCGGCGATTTCGCCAGAGAGGAGGGCGAGCTGATTGGGAATCTCCTCCGACGCTCCGAAGGTGTCCGCGGCGACCACCGCATATCCATCCACATTCGAGCGGTCGAAGGAGGGAACATCGACCGCGGCCAAGACATCCTGGGCCAATACCCGTCCGAGTGCCTGATCCAAGGGAACGAATTCTCGTCCCAGGGGAACTAATTTCAGCGCAGCGTGAAACCTCCGCTCCGCTTCGTCGCGGTCGATCACGTCGAGAAATTGGTCTTGAGGCACGGGGTTGGGGTCAGGGGTCAGGGGTCAGGAGTCGTAGAGAAACACGTCCACTTCCGCACCTTCTGGATAACCTTCGCTATCCGCCGGAATGGCGACAAATCCATCGGCCCGCGTGGTGGAACTCAAAATCGATGCCCCGCTGATGCTAACTGGTTCCACGCGATCATTGACAATTCGTACGCGGGCATAGTCCAAGCGGCCGACGGTGGATACGAGTTTGCGGCTGAGTTTCATTCGCCGTGCCGGATACGGCCACTCCTTCTTTCTGCCGCCGAGCAGCCGCAGGGCGCGGCCGCCGAAGAAGTCATAGGCGCAGAGGCAGGAGACGGGATTGCCCGGCAGCAGGAAGACGAGTTTGCCCATCAGCAGGCCCATTCCCGCCGGGCTGCTGGGGCGCATCGCAATGCCGTGAATGGCCAGTTCGCCGTGTTTGGCCAAGAGCGACGGCGCGAAATCCTCCTGTCCCACGCTGGATCCGCCGGAGACCAGCACCACATCGGCGTCGTCTCGCATCGCTGACAGGATTGCGGCCGGCTCATCGGGGACGATGCCGGGATTGATTGCGATCCCGCCGTCACGCGCGACAAGTGCCGCGAGCATCGGCCCGTTGGCATCCATAATCTTGCTCGCCTGCGGAGCGGAGCCGGGCGGAAGGAGCTCATTGCCGGTAATCACGATGCGGACCCGCGGCCGGCGGACGACGTCGATCGTGGAAATACCAATCGAAGCCAGCACGCCCAAGTCCTGCGGCCTCAGCACGCGGCCTGGCGAAAGCACTTTCGTCCCAGCCGAGATGTCCTCTCCTTGCCGGCCGATGTTCTTCCCAGGCGGCACTTCATCCAGCACGCTCAATCGGCTGCCGCTGACTTCCACCCGCTCTGCCGGCAACACCGCATCGGTTCCGGCGGGAATGGGCGCTCCCGTCATGATTCGCACCGCCTGGCCGCGGCTTAAAGTTCCAGCAAACGGCCGTCCCGGCAGCGATTCACCGGCAATCTCCAGCTCCAGCCGGTTGTAGCCGTCAGCCCCCCGCGTCTGGTCCGCCCGGAGAGCATAGCCGTCCATCATGGAGCGGTCAAAGCCCGGCACATCCACGCCGCTGGTCACTTCCGCAGCCAGCACCCTCCCCCCTGCCCTGTCCAGCGGCACCGGCTCGCATGGGAGTTGCCGTGCGTGTTCGTCAATCCATTCCCACGCCGCTGCCACCGTCGTCCGCCGCGCAAAGCCGCGCATGCGGACGTCGTGCGGTCCGTCGTCAGCGGGTGCGAGAGTCATTTGCTCATTCTACGCTGGAGTTCCGCCTTTAGGCGGTCCACCCCCCTGCTGGAATTCCGCGTTCAAGCGGCCTCCAAAACCCGCCTTAGGGCGGAACTCCAGCATTTACTCCAGGCCCAAAAATCCTTGTCGCAAGTCGACCAACAAGATATGTTAACGGCATGCTTCGCGTAACCTCGACCAGCAGCGACATCCACCGGACCCTGCCGCGCCGCTCCTTTCTGCAAGCGGGAGCACTTGGACTGGGGGGATTGACCCTTGCGGAGCTGCTTCAGCTGCGGGCCGCTGGAGCGGGAAATGGCCGGGCGGCGGATACGAGCGTGATCCTGTTCTGGTGCAGCGGCGGGCCGGGGCACATGGAGACATGGGATCCCAAGCCCGAGGCCCCCGCGGAATATCGCGGGCCGCTCCGCGCCATCGATACCAGCGTTCCCGGCGTACAGTTCAGCGAGCTGATGCCGCGGCAGGCGGAGTTGATGGACAAGCTGGCCGTGCTGCGGACCGTCCATCATGGGACCGGCGACCACACCAAGGGGAATCACTGGATGCTGACCGGCTTTGAGGGGCCGGCCTTCAATGCCCCCGACAACACCCTCCAGCGCCGCCCCGCTATGGGCTCCGCAGTCGCTCGCCTCCGCGGCGCTAACCAGCCGGGGCTGCTGCCGTATGTGGGCGTGCCGCATCTGCGCGGCGGGACGGACAATCTGTTCCATTATGCGTCTTATCTGGGGGGCGGCTGGAATCCGTTCGTCGTGAACTCCGATCCCAACGACAAGAAATTCTCCGTCCGCAACCTGGGGATGAACGGCGACTTGACCCTGCAGCGGGCCGAAGAGCGCCGCAACCTGTTAAGCGGCCTCGATCGCATTCAAACGAGCGCCGAGCGAAAGATGAGCGAGCTGGATGAGCACCAGCGGGCCGCTTTCGAGCTGCTCACGAGCCAGAAGGTCCGCGAGGCATTTGACATTTCGCAGGAGCGCGACATCGTCCGCGACCAATACGGCCGGCACACCTTTGGCCAAAGTGCGCTGCTCGCCCGGCGGCTAGTCGAGCATGGTGTGACCTTCGTCACCGTCAATTGCGTCCCCTGGGATCATCACGGTTCCCCCGGCCAGTACAAAACGGAAGAGGGGGCCCGGCTGCTCATTCCGCCGCTCGACCAGGCAATTGCGGGTCTCGTTCAGGACCTGATCGATCGTGGCCTATACGACAAGACGCTGGTGGTGGCGATGGGGGAATTCGGCCGCACGCCGCGGATGAACAAAGCCGCCGGCCGCGACCACTGGGGAAACACCTTCAGCGTCCTGATGGGCTGCGGCAGCATGAAAATGGGGCAAGTCATCGGCCGTTCGACGCACCGCGGCGAAGAAGTTGCCGAGCGACCCATCAGCCCGCAGGACGTTGCCGCCACCGTCTATCACCACCTCGGCATTAACGCCCGCCAGGTCAGCTTTCGCGACCTCCTCGACCGGCCGATGCCGCTGATCGACAGCGGCGAGCCAATCCGCGAATTGGTGGAATAGACTCTTCTCCTCTCCCCTTGGGAGAAGCCGGGTGAGGGTCTTCGGTTCAAGAAAAGTAGCCCGCTCACTCCGTGAGCGCGGCATTCTTCACCCCTTCTTCTTAGGCTTCTTCGGCAGCTTCTTCACCACATCCTCCAGCTCCCGAACCGCATCCTGCTCCGCCTTGGATTCGACTTCCAATCGCCGCCGCTTGCTGAACTCCTCATACTCCCGCTCCGCCTTCTCATCCGCCGCTTCGCGCGACACCTTGCCCGCATCCGGCAGCACATTCCGCTCGTTGAATCGCAGAAACTCGTCCAGCTTCTCTTTCCAGTTCGCCATGAAGACCTGCTTGCGGCGTTTCGCCTGGTCCTCGGCAAAATCGAGGAACATCACCACAATCCGGTTGAGCTCGCTGATCTCCTCTTCCTGCAAGTAGTTCTTGGCGACGGTCACATCCGTTTTCAGCACCTTGCTTCCCTTCCAGCTCGTCAGCCCCATATTCGGCTGTCCGGCATCGGCCCGCCCGGCGATGATTTCCGGCGCGGTCTGGCCGGTGGCGGCAAAGTGCAATTTGTTCTGCACGGTCTTGAAGAAGAGCTGCGTCTCGGCCTCCGCGGGAGCATAGTCGCTGGCCAGCGCCAGGATTTCCCGCACCCGCAAATACATCCGCCGCTCGCTGGCCCGAATGTCCCGTATCCGCTCCAGCAGCTCATCAAAATAATCCGGCACCCCCGGCCCCGGCGGATTCTTCAGCCGCTCGTCGTCCATGGTGAACCCCTTCACCAGATACTCGTGCAGCCGAGCCGTCGCCCACTGGCGGAACTGGGTGCCCCGCTGGCTGCGGACGCGGTAACCGACCGACAAGATTGCGGGCAGGCTGTAGTGCTCGATTTCGCGGGAAACCTCGCGGGAGCCCTCTATTTGAACTATTCGATAACGTCGAATAGTTGTCGACTCGTCCAGCTCACCCTCGGCGTAAAGCTCCTTCAGATGGTGATTTACGGTATTCACCCCGATCTGAAACAGCTCCGCCATCAGCTTTTGCGTCAGCCAAATCGTCTCCTCCTCAAACCGGCACTGAATCCGCGTGCGCCCATCCTCCGCCTGGTACAGGATGATTTCGGATTTCGGCGATTCGTCAGCCATTTTGAACCTTCCTTGACCTTTTCACCGGCATTTTCTGTGCTTCAAGCATCCCGCGTGAAACGACACTCCGGAAATGATGAGCAGGCCATGAAATGGCGGACTTTGCGGCTCACGGTGATCTGCTTTCGAACAAGCCGGCTTCCACATTTGGGACAATGGTTAAGTAACACGTTTCGCCACATGAAGGGCAACGTCGGCTGGTGTGGTGGCAATGTGTTACTTGGGGCAAAGCCGTCAATCGATTCCAAACTGTTCGTGGGCTGTATATTCGTTTCTTTCCCGGCGTTTACTGTGGCGTTCCGCGAC
This sequence comes from Pirellulaceae bacterium, assembly GCA_051004015.1. Lineage (GTDB taxonomy): Bacteria > Planctomycetota > Planctomycetia > Pirellulales > Pirellulaceae > SXOA01. The sequence continues at coordinate 25,874 of JBPCKT010000100.1, forward strand.
GCCTTGTGAGCGTTCACCTTTACCCAAAATGGATTTCGTCCTTTGGTGAGAAACACTGCGACTTCATAGTTGACATCGTTTATTACGACGAAGGTTTTACCTTCGCGCCTTGGATTGCCCGCTTCCGAAAGGCGCTCCACGTTCATCGATACCGTCGTCCCCCTGATTCGCAGTACTGTATTGAGTCCATCGGGCAAAGGAAATTCGCAGCGTGCAAAGTCAAAAAAGACGTTGCCTCGTTTGCTCAACCTTTCATCCGCTTCATCTCGAACAGGGCGCAGAGCGTTCGATAGCGGAATTTTCTCCGATTCCATGAACGCTGTGCCCAAGTCAACAAAGCGAAGCGGCTCCCCATTCGGACGAAGATACTCGATCAGCAACTTTGTCATCCTACTTCCCCAGCAGGCACCTCGGCTTCCTCGGATAGTTCAGGGGATTCCGAGTAGTCGACTTTTAGCGTCTCTTCGACCGGCACATGCTCTCGTTCACCGTACAACCGATCAAGGTCCCAATCGCTGATCCAGCGGCGAACGTATGAGCGCATCGCTTGATGCGCGGCTCCTTCATGGGGCACGAGGCCTTTTGGAGCGTATCCGTACGCAGTTTCATAGAGTTTCCGCAACCGCTCGAATGACACCGCCAATGTGTCGTCACTTGGTGCATGCAGTCGCACGACTTGGGGCGAGGTAATCAGTCCAATTCCCGTCTCCGCCATCTGTGCCTGCGAAAGGCCTTTCTGATCTCCCGCCTGGCGAAGTCGTTCCGGAGCTTTTGTTTTGTCTTCACGTCGTTCCAGAACTTCGATGTCAAAGTCATCAGTGATTGCCGCCACTGTCGTGATTCCGGGGACACCCTTGTCCGGTACGGCGCCAAGCCAACGCGCGAGTTCCGCATAAGACCGCGCTCGCTGCAACAAACTGTATCGCCCGACTAGCTCCACCTCATCCAAGAGGAGCACCCAGCCGTGGAAACCGGCTGCCCTGGCAAGCCGCACTGCGAAACCGAACCTAATGGGTGCAAGGTCTGATTCGGACACCGCCTTCACGTCAAATGCCCGCGGCATTCCTAGTTCGGCAAGGCCCGTTCGAATGCTGGAAACGGTCAGTTTTTCTCCCGACCACCAATTTACGACCTGCGCCTTGAGTTCGGCGTTGCTCGATTTTTCATCGATCAGAACGGAAGCTGCGAGCATCCCATAGGGTTGCTTGCGTTTAGACCACTCAATAAAAGCTTGGGCCCGTTCTGACTGGTAATCAACACGCATTGCCAGCTCGTGTAGCAACGACCCGCGCGAATCGGGAAGCCGAGCTTCGCGAACAGCGGCTTGAAAGAGCTTTGCCGGATTATGAAGCGGAGTTTCCTTGGAAATCACCACTCTGGATACGACAAAATTCCGGCTGAGGGCCTCTTGTTCGAGATACGACAGCGTATGGCTCTTTCCAGCACCAAAATCAGCAGCAATCAGGGTCCCTGGCACAAATGGCGGCTCCGATTCAATCGCTCCCAATGTCAGGCGGTCAAGTTGTCTTCGATAACGGTCAAGGGCTTCCGGCTGCATACAACCAAGCGCCCGGACGGCGTCCGAGTTAGGAACGCCATTTCTTAGAGCTTCGATGGCCTTCTGGGCAGTCAACGCACTCATGCCGACACCTCCAGCGAATCATTGACGCGAGTCAAAGCTGTTAGCGGATTAGCGAGATTCCGATCGCGAACGTCATCGTAGACCCTGAACAACAAAGCTGGGTAACTTCCCAGGCCGCGACCGTAGTTATCAATATCGATAAACTCCGGGGGCACGAATACGGTTAAGAGAAGTCCTTCAAATTCGTCCGTGCTATCGATGAACTCGCGAAAAACCTCGTAGGCGTCAATTCGAGATGCCTTCGTGTAATTGACGGACCCGTCTTCAGAACGCGCATTCGCGAACATTCTGGACCCATCGACAGTCGCGACGAGGCCGGAGTATCCAGCCTGTCGGATCCAAAAGAGCAAGGAACCAAGCAAATGCCGAGCGTTGGCACGATTGACCTTGGTGAAAATCTGATAGGGACGCAGCTCGCTAATGGCGCGGATGCGACCTCCGAGCCAGTCGAAGATGTGCTTGCGCTTCATCTCGCTTTCGGTGCCGGCCGCCAGCCTGGCTTTCGCGAGCCAATACATAGCTACGCGAAAGTCCTTGGCCATTCGCCGGTCGATGAGGGGTCCGGTATCGATCTGCCTTTGAAGTTCCAGGCTAACTGATTGTGTGCTGAGCTGATTGCAGCGTGCCAACTGCTCGACCATTCCCTCTGACGAAAACGATTCCGGCAAATCCCACTGATTGTGTTTCGCATAACGAGCTAGAACCCGCTCGACGATTTCATTCCAAGGAATTTGGTCCGCAATGCGCCCAAACAACTGATCGATCATGTGAATCTTGGTGGTGGCGGAATCGACTTCCACGGCCACGTACCCCTGCCTCTCTGCCCTCGTTCGCAATGCCGTCGCTACCTCTTTGTGATCGACACCGGGAAAACAAGCCGCGAATTTCACCGAAGAACCACCGGCAGCGACGTATTCCGCGAGATAATGCCTGTCAACGGCTTCTACCCACTCCGGACTTGTCAGCGACCCTTGCATTAGCTGCCTCCTTCAAAACGAAGCCCATAGTAGTACTTGGGCATCCCGCTCGGCGGCACCACGGTGATGCTCTTTCCGCCACGAGTGCCCGTCCCTGAGGGAAACGAGACTCTTGCCTCGGATTTGGTGGAACGCACGCGACTGTTGTCCAAGAGATACACGTCGCGCGCAAACTCTGCGCGGCTGTAGGATTCGCGTGCGTCGGGCAACATCGTAAGGGCATCATAAATCTCGACCAGGGGGACGCCTCCCCCTTTCTTCTCGCCACCAACGAACTGGTAGCACTTGTGCAAAATCTCAATGAACTGCTCGGGCCGGATATGGCTCTTCTTGATTTGCGATTCAATTTTCTTGGCGACCGTTGAAGGTCGCAATGATGTCAAGCGGATTTTGTCGATCCGAACCGCCCGTTGCTTGGGAAGGATTTGAACAACAACCGGAAATGCCGCCAGACGGTCATCGAGTCGCGTCAGGCTGATTCCAAGCGACTTTGTTGCGGCGATTAGCTCGTCCGTGTAGCCCCCCTTCAGGTGCTCAGAAACATCTTCATCGCTATCCGACCAGGACTGGCAGACCTTGCAAGTAACCTTCTCTACTTCCCCTGCCGCCACCTGGATTTGTTCAATCAACTGCCGGAGTTTGGCCGGACTTCCTTCCGCGGCTGCTTTCCCCATCCCGCGAGAAAGGCGAAGAAGCTTTGTAGCCACAGAGCCTACCTCCACAGATACCGCCTCCGCGTCTCGGAATATGCCTTCGTAGGACGGCACGTGAGTCCCCTTACTTTCTGAGAATTGTCTAGCGTCCAATATGATTCAGCCGCAGGGAGGATTTTAACCAAGAATTCACCTCTCCCGCAACAAAAATCTAGTCGGCCTATTTCGGTAGTCAGAAAGGCGGACCGGCGAGAAACCAGCGGGTCTTGACAACTGAAAATGGCGGCAATGTTTCGCGGATCGAGGGGAGATGCTGCGCGAGGAGAAAGGCACACACTCTGCCGGCTGGCCGCTCACCGAGTGAGTGTATTAATTCGGGGAACCCTCACCCCGGACCTCTCCCAGGGAGAGAGGGGAGAAATACTATGCCAAAATCTTATGAAGCACGTTGCCCGCCACGTCCGTCAGCCGGTACCGCCGGCCGTTATGCATATAGGTCAGCCGTTCGTGGTCGATGCCCAGCAGGTGGAGCATCGTGGCGTGGAGGTCGTGGACGGTGGTGGGGTCGACGGCGGCCCGGTGGCCGAATTCGTCGGTTTCGCCGTGGCTCGCTCCTCCCTTGATGCCGGCTCCGGCCATCCAGACCAGAAAGCCGTGCGGGTTGTGGTCGCGTCCGTTGCTTCCCTGAGAGACGGGCATCCGGCCGAACTCGGCTCCCCAGATGACAAGGGTGGATTCCAGCAGGCCGCGGCTCTTGAGGTCGATAATCCAGCCGGACAAATGGCTAGGACAACGACTATAATCGAGAGCCGCTTCATCGCCGCATTATAACTCGCCGAGGACTCGTTCTGTGAGCACTGAATTCTCGGGGAAAATCGCGCTCGTCACCGGCGGCTCGCGGGGGATTGGCCTGGCGATTGCCCGGCAGCTCGCTCGGGGCGGAGCCGACGTGGCGATTAGCTACGGCTCGCGGCTGGGACCGGCTGAGGAAGCGGTGGCGGAGATTCGAGCACTCGGGCGAAAGGCGATTTGTGTGCAGTGCGACGTTGCTTCCCAGGAGCAGGTCGATGAGCTGGTCCGCCGCACGCGGGACGAACTCGGCCCGATTGATTACCTGGCTCACTGCGGAGCAATCAGCAACACGGCCACGCATGCCGAGCTCGATTTTGAGCGCTGGCGGGAAATGATCGATTGCAACTTGCACGGGGCATTCCGCGTCGTCTGGGCGGTGAAGGACGAAATGCTGGCGCGGAAGTCCGGCAGCATGGTGCTGATTTCCTCGGTCGCCGCACTCCGCCCCCGCGCCCGCCAAATTCACTATGCCACCGCCAAAGCCGGCGTGATTGCCATGGCCCGCTGCTGTGCGGAGGCATTTGCCCCGTCGGGCGTGCGAATCAATTGCGTCGCACCGGGCTTAATTGAAACTGAGCTGCTGCATGTACTATCCGACCAACAGATCCAGGGCATTGTCGATCAGACTCCTATGGGGCGCGTCGGCACACCGGTAGAAGTCGCAGAGATGGTTTGCTTCCTGCTCAGCGACCGGGCGAGCTTCACCACGGGGCAATGCATTTTGACGTGTGGCGGCCGGGTGACGGTGCCATAATGCCAATACTCCTAAAAGATCACTCTGCCGATGAACTGAGCAACCGGCTCAACATCCCGCTCCGCCTTGCTCGGCGGCTGCAAGCACATGTAGTCCGTAAAGGAGCCGCAGAGCTGCCGCGCGAGCTGCCGGAAGTCTCACCGAAAGTGCTGGCCCGATTGCGAGACGAAACTCAAGTCCCCCATCTGACGCTCCTGGATAAAATCGTCTCCCCCAGCGACGGCTTTGCGAAGTATCTGTTCCGCGGCCAAGGGGACGAACCCTTTGAAACGGTGCGGATTCCGCTGCTCCATCGGGAGGACGATCCGAAGTACGTGGTCTGCGTCAGCTCGCAGGTCGGCTGTGCGCTGGCATGTACATTCTGTGCCACGGGACGGATGGGCTTTCGCCGCAATCTGGAAACTTGGGAAATCGTGGACCAGGTCGTGAAGGTGCAGGCCGATTCCGAGCATCCGGTCCGCGGCGTCGTCTTCATGGGCATGGGTGAGCCGCTGCTCAACTACGACCGCGTGATGCGGGCGGCGGCTATCTTCTCGGAGCCCTGCGGCCTGGCCATCGGCGCCAAGAGCATCAGCATCTCCACCGCCGGCGTAGTGCCCGGGATCCGACGCTTCACCGCGGAGAAGATGCCGTATCGCCTGGTTGTCTCGCTCACCTCGGCCGACTCGCAGAAGCGCCGCGAGCTGATGCCCATCGAGAACACCTACCCGCTGCCGGAACTGATGGCCGCCGTGCGGGACCATCAAGCCACCACCGGCACCCGCATCATGTTGGCGTGGACCGCCATTTCCGGCATCAATACCTCCATAGAAGACGCCCGGCAACTCGCCGAGCTCACTGCCGGCCTGCCGATCAAGCTCGACCTCATCGATGTGAACGACTCCACCGGCCAGTTCCAGCCACCGAGCGATTCCGAGCTGGCCAGCTTCCGTGACGCCCTTCGCCAGAACCTCGCCATGCCCGTCGCCCGCCGATACAGCGGCGGCCAGGACATCCAGGGCGGCTGCGGAATGCTCGCCGGAAAGTAACCCGCACACTCCGTGTGATGGCTGTCCGCCCACGGAGTGAGCGGACTACAATGGCGGGCATCTTCCCTCTCCCGGAGTTGACCATGTCGATCGTCCGCCACATTGCGCTACACCTTGCGTCGGTTTCCATTCTCGCCTCCCAATTCGCGGCAACTCTTTCCGCCCAAGACAAAGATAAGCCCGTTGTGGCGCGCAAACCTTGGACCACCTCTCGTCTGCACGGCTCGCCAGAGCCCCCCGAGCCGTACAAGGTCGTCTCTTCTTTCCCGGCCCTCAAATTCCAACGTCCCACCAGCATCGAAGAAATCCCCGGCCAGAACCGCCTGCTCGTTACCGAGATGAGCGGCAAGGTTCTCAGTTTTCCTAAAGACGCAAAGGTCGCCGCTGCCGATCTGGTTATCGACCTCGCCGCCATTCTGCCCAAGGAGCTCGCCGGTCGCAGCGTCTCCCTGTTCGATGCCGAGTTTCATCCGAAGTTCAAGTACAACCATCAGCTCTTCGTCTGCTACGTCCATCTGGACAAGGGGGGCCACACTCGCGTCTCTCGCTTTACGCTGACAGCGGACGCGCCGCCCAAGGCAGACGCTTTAAGCGAAGAGGTCATCATCACCTGGCCCTCCGGCGGCCATAACGGCGGCTGTCTGGAGTTCGGCAAGGACGGCATGCTCTATATCTCCACCGGCGATGGCTCGGGGCCGAATCCGCCCGACGGTCTCACCTCCGGTCAGGACGTCTCCGACCTCCTCGGAGCAATCCTGCGAATTGACGTTGACCACAAATCCGATGGCCTCGCCTATACCATCCCCGCGGACAATCCCTTCGTCCAAAACAAACAGGGCCTTCCCGAAATCTGGGCCTACGGCCTCCGCAACCCCTGGAAGTTCGGCGTCGATACTCAGACCGGCAACATCTTTGCTGCCGACAACGGCTGGGAAACGTGGGAGATGGTTCACAAAATCGTCCGCGGCGGCAACTGCGGCTGGCCGGTGATGGAGGGGCGGGCCGCCCTCCGGACCGAAGTCAAACCGGGCCCCACCCCCATCCTGCCGCCGGTCAAAGACCACCACCACTCGGAAGCCAATTCGGTCATCGGCGGGCCGGTCTATCGCGGCGACAAGAATAAAAGCCTCGACGGCTCGTTCATCTACGGCGACTACATCACCGGCACTCTCTGGAGTATCCGCCCCGACAAAGACAACTCCTACACACACACCACCCTCGTCGACACCGACCTCCGCATCGTCGCCTTCACCCAGGGGAGCGGCGGCGAAATCTACGTCCTCGACTACGACCTCACCGGCCAGATTTATGAGCTCGTCCCCTCCGGCCTGAAAGATACCACGGCCACCTTCCCACGGCGACTGAGCGAGACGGGGCTCTTCAAGTCGCTGAAGACGATGGAGCCGGCGGCGGGAGTCTACTCCTATTCTGTTGCCGAACCGCGCTGGATGGACGGCGCGACCGGCCATCGATTTGTCGCAATTCCTGAAAAGGGAACAATCAAATTCGCTGGCGTAGACGGAACGCCGGCGGCATATCCCGATGGAACTGTTTTGGTCAAGCACCTCACTTTGCCCCAAGGAAAGGATCTGCGTCCAATCCGTCTCGAGACGCAAGTTCTGCACTATGAGAACAGTTCATGGCATCCCTACTCTTACCTTTGGGATGACCACGGAGAGGAGGCGACACTCGTTGAATCCATCGGAGCTAGCAAACCAATTCAATCTGATACGCCCGCTGCCCGCACTTGGCATGTGAACGCCGTCAACGAATGCAAGCTCTGTCACAACAAGGAATCTGGGTCGGTCCTTGGTTTTGTGCAAAATCAAGTGAGAGGCACTGGTTGGCTGACATGCCATCGGGCTCTTGAATTCTCGGGACGCCCGAAAGTCGACCCTTTGATCCTAAATGGCGATGCGAGGTCGTACCTCCATGTCAATTGCAGCATGTGCCATCAGAAAGGGGGCAACGCTATCGTCTCGTTCTACCTCCGTCGTGACATGAATTTCGATGCTCTCAACACCCACAAAGGGACCGGTATCGGAACGTTCGGCATGAAAGACGCCAAAATCATCGTGCCGGGCGACCCCTACCGCAGCGTCCTGATGTACCGCATGTCCAAGCTCGGCTACGCCCGCATGCCCTACATCGGCTCACACGTTGTGGATAGCCGAGGAGTCGCCCTCATCGAGGAATGGATACGTTCGCTTCCGCGAGATTTGAATGACGGACAGTATTCTGCGCCGCGAAGGGCCGGTAGCATCGAATCCAAAGCCCTTGAGGTTCTCACAAGTCCAGACTCGACAGGTGACGAGCGAACAAAGGCCATTACCCAACTGCTCGCGACGACCGAGGGCGCGCTTGCTCTCGTCGGCCAGTTGCATCGTGATGCACTCGCCCCAGACATCGCCAATAATGCCATCGCCCTCGGCTCCGCCGCCAAGAGCGACATCCGCGGCCTGTTCGAGACGTTCATTCCCGAATCGCAGCGCCGGCCGACGCTCGGTCCGAATTTCGACCCGCAAGTGGTGCTGAAACTCGAGGGGAACCACGACCGGGGGAAGCTCATCTTCTTCAGCGACGGCGCCCGCTGTCGCAACTGCCATGAAACGGACGACAAAAGCAAATCCGTCGGCCCCACGCTGCTGGACATTGCCAAAAAATACCCGAAGGCCAGCGACCTCTTGGAGCACGTCCTCAAGCCCTCCCTGAAAATCGACGAGCCCTTCGCCGCGTATACCCTCCTCACCACCGGCGGCCAGACCCACAGCGGCCTGCTCGTGGAGAAAACCGAGCAGGAAGTCGTCCTCAAAACCGCCGAGAAACTAACGGTCCACACGAAAGCCGCCGACATCGAAGCCTTCAAGAAGAGCGATAAAAGCCTCATGCCCGACCGCATCCTCAGCGACCTCACTCCCCAGGAAGCCGCCGACCTGATGCAGTACATTCGATCGCAAGGAACTCGCTAGGTTATGCTTTAAGGAATGCCGTTGTAGGAGGTTAGGGAGCCTGTCGGAATGCCGTACGCCGTGAAGGAGATTTTCTATTCGCTTCAGGGGGAAGGTGCGCAGGTCGGGCGGCCGGCGGTGTTTTGCCGGTTTGCCGGATGCAATCTGTGGACGGGACTGGAGCGGGACCGGGCCGAGGCGGTGTGCCAGTTTTGTGATACGGACTTTGTCGGCTCGGACGGGCCGGATGGGGGCGTCTTTGAGACGGCAGAGGCACTGGCAGCGGCTGTCCACAGACGATGGCCGGTAGCAACGAGCACGCAGTCTCCCTCACGGCCATTTGTCGTCTGCACCGGCGGTGAACCGCTGTTGCAGCTTGATGGGCCGGCCATTGAGGCGCTGCACTTCCATGGTTTTGAAGTGGCGGTCGAAACCAACGGCACGCGGGCAGTTCCTGCGGGAATCGACTGGCTGTGCGTCAGCCCCAAAGCCGGCGCGGAATTGATGGTTCACTCGGGCGACGAGCTCAAGCTCATTTATCCGCAACCGGGGGCGGAGCCGGAGCGGTACGAGAGGCTCGGTTTCGAGCACTTCTTCTTGCAGCCGATGGATGGGCCGGCGATGGAGGAAAACACCCGCCTGGCGGTGGCGTACTGCCTTAGCCACCCGCGCTGGCGGCTCAGCTTGCAGACGCACAAATTACTGGGGCTGCGCTAACGATGGTCGAGCATTCTTGAACAGAAGGAAACAAAGGGAACGAAGAAGGGCAGAGAAGTTTTCTGTGTGATCTTTCTCTCCTCCTCTTTCTTCCTTCGTTTCCTTCTGTTTCATCTTGCCTTCTACGGCAATTCCCGAATACGGATGTTCTTAAACTCGACAGGCGAACCTTCGGATTCCAGGCAAAGAAAGCCGCTCGACGGTTCGCAGCCGCTGCCGCCGGAGACCTCTTCACCGTTGACCCAGAGGCGGACTTCGCCGTTGATGGCCCGCACATAGTAGTGGTTCCATTCGCCGTGCCCTTTGGCCAGCTCTTTCCGCGGAAAGCTGCGGCTGCCGTCGGGGGAGAGGGGCGGGAAAGGCTTCATCTTGACTCCGACGGCAAAGACGTCGCCGTTGGTGGTGAACCAGTCCCCTTTCTTGCCGGTGTTTTTCTCATATTGAGTGGCATAGCCGTGGTCGAGGACCTGCACTTCAATCCCCTTGGGGAGCTGTCCTTTCTTCACCGCCTTGAGCGACTCTTCCGTGGTCCAGACGAAGACGCCGGAGTTGCCTGCTGATTTGAGGTGTTTCCACTGGACCACGAGCTCGAAATTCTTGTAGGGTTTGTTCGAGCGAATGACGCCAACCGGCTTGCCGGTGCAGTGCAGCACGCCGTCCTTCCAGGACCAGGTGTCGTCGTCGCAATTGTTGTTGGTGAAGTCCTTGTCGCCAAGCTCCACCCAGCCGGGGCCGATGCCGTCGATGGAAGCCTTGGGAAGCTTCGCATCCTGTTCCTCGCCGCGAGACAGAGATGCAGCGGCGAAAATGCAAACCACGAGCAAGTGAGCCAATAATCGCGGAGAGATGTTCATCGGAGCCTCGGGAAGTCGGCGGTGCGGAAGAACCTTCGCCCATCTTACCAGCTAGGCCGAAGACCTGAGACTACCCACTCCTTCGCTTTCATTTTTTTGTCCCCCATTTTTTTGTCACAGTGCTGCATTGGGGATTTGACAGAAAAATGGAGGACAGAAAAATCAGAGAGGCAATTGCGAAGGAGGCGCCTTCCGACCCACAATGATTGAGTTATGAATGTCCCAAGGTTACCAGGACGAACGACGATGTCCCGCTCATCCACTTTCTTGATGTTGGTTCTAATTCTTCCGGTCCTTCAACTGTGGGCGGAAGAGGAGCCGCTGTTTACGCAGAAATTGAACGTTAATCCGCCGCTGATCAAGGAAGATCCGTCGGTGAAGTACGACTATGACATTATCTATGTCCGCGCCAAACGGGCCGGCGACAAGACCCATAAGCGGTTCTACACCGACTTTTCCCAGCCGGTGACGATGGAGCCTGGAGCCGACCTGATGCTGCTGCACCCCGACGGCAGCGAGGAGCTGTTGGTGGAAGGGGGGCAGGGCTCGATTACCGACCCGGTCATCTCCTTCGACGGCGAGTGGGCTTACTACGTCCATATCTACAACCTGCAAAACGCCAACCAGTGGTCGCCTCCCAAACAAGGGGCCGACATTTTCAAAATCCATTTGAAGTCCCGACAAATTGTCCGCCTGACCAATCAGCGGTTCGTCCCCAACACCGGCGCGGCAAATTGGGCGAGTAACTATCGGAAGGGCGAAGACGGCAAGACGGCGTATGACTACGGTGTCTTCAACATGGGTCCACATCCATTGCCGGGGGGCAAGATTGTCTTCACCAGCAACCGCGAAGGCTATCGGCCCAGCAAGGGTTATCCCGCCATCGCCCTGCAGCTCTTCGTGATGGACGACCAAGATGTGGACGTGGACGCCAATGACGACTATCCCGCCAACATCGAAAAGATCGGCCACCTCAATATCGCAGGGGCGCTGCATCCCGTGGTGCTGACCGACGGCCGCATCATGTTCAGCAGCCTGGAGTCGCAAGGCATTCGCAGCGAGATTTCCTGGGGCATCTGGACGATTCATCCCGACGGCACCAACTGGGGGCCGCTGGTGAGCGCATTTGATCCTGGCGGAGCCTCGAACGGGTTTCATTTTCAAACCCAATTGAGTGATGGCTCCATCGTCATCGAGGAGTACTACAATCAGAACAATAGCGGCTTTGGGGCGTATCTCAAGATGCCGCCCTCACCGCCGAAGGGGTACAGCGGCTTCGGGCCGGCGAACATGCGCGATCCGCGCAACGTGCCGCTCCGCTTCGGGCGGTTCGACAACGGCAAGGGGAAGTACTACTACCTGCCGTTCATGCCGACGGGAGCGGTTTCCTTGACGCCGTTCGCCTTGAATCAGGAAGGGCCGGCGGACCAGTCGGTGCTGGAGGACAAGGATTCCCCCAAGGTCGGCAAGTTCACGCACCCCTCGGGTGCGCCGGACAATCACATGCTGACCGTCTGGTCCCCCGGGCCGGTCAATCACCAATACACCTTCCTGCCGCAACTCGATGGGGGCATTTACCTGATCAAGGACGGCAAAGTGCTGGAGGAGCCGGGCCAGATGCGGCTGATCAAGAACGACCCGAACTACAACGAATGCTGGCCGCGGGCGGTGGTGCCTTACAAGCGGATTTACGAGATCGAAGAACCGCCGAAGCTCCCGCCATTGGTCAATGACGGCTCGCGCTCGCCTCATCTACCGGCAGGTACGCCGTTTGGACTCGTCGGCTCTTCGAGCTTCTACAAGCGGGAGAGCTATCCCAATGGCTCGGTGCCGGAGGGGAAAGTTACGACGACTTTCGTCGGGAAGAACGATCCGTGGAAGGGGCTGGACGCTTTCACCAGCCACGGCAACGGCATGCCGACCGCCTGGCACAATCAGGGTGGCGACGTCGGGCTGTACGACAACTCGGAGATTCATGCCGTCCGCATTCTGGCGATGGAGCCGACCACGGATCGCAAGAGTGGCCCAAAGTCCGGCCGCCAGTTCCACAGCCACGCCATGGAGCGGCTACGGGTATTGGGCGAGCTGCCGCTGCGGAAGTTTGGCGGCGGAGACTCGAAAGACGGAAAGGAGCCGCTCGATCCCGACGGCAATCCCGATACGAGCTTCCTGGCGAAGATTCCCGCGGATTTGGTCTTCACGTTTCAGACGCTCGACAAGGATGGCATCGCCCTCAACATGGCCCAGACGTGGCACCAACTGCGGCCCGGCGAAATCAGGAGCGACTGCGGCGGCTGCCACGCACACAGCCAGAAGCCGACGGAGTTTTCGCTCACCTTGGCCGCGAAGCCGGAGTACAAGGTCTTCGACCTGACCGAAAAGACTTCGCTCGTTTCGGCGAATCCGGCCGACGAATCCAAGCAGAAATGGGACGCCGAAAATGTCACCGGCCTTCGCCATCAAAGCGGCCCGCTGAGCGTGGAGTATCACCGCGATATCCGCCCCATCCTCACCCGCAGTTGCATTGCCTGCCACACCGCCAAGGATGGCCAGCCGGCGGGGAACCTTGTGCTCGACGACGAGCAGCCGATCCAGTTCGAGCATCATGGCGAGTTCCCCGGCACGTATTACCGGCTGGCGGTCGATGAGCGGGCTAAGTTCGGCCACAAGCCGGTCGGCTATGACTCGTGGGGCTATCCGCAGGCCTCCCGCTACATCCGCAAGCTGCAAGCGCGGCGAAGCTTGCTGACCTGGAAGATCTTTGGCAAACGGCTGGACGGGTTCTCGAATGAGGATCATCCGTCGGAGTCGAAACCAGGTGTTGGGGATCTTGTCGATCACGGCAAGACGATTGATCCCAAGGGGAACGGGCATCGTGTGGACGTCGATTTCACCGGCAGCATCATGCCGCCTCCGGATGCCGTCGCCGCGGGCAAAGTCGCGCCGCTCACCGATGAAGATCGCCGCACGCTCGTTCGCTGGATCGATCTCGGCTGTCCGCTCGACCGCGACTACGACCCCGCCAAGCCGCAGGAGCGCGGCCGCGGCTGGATGCTCGACGACCAGCGGCCGACGCTGACGCTCACTTCACCGCAGCCGGGGAAGAATGGTCCGCTGACGCGAATTCTGCTGGGCATGCACGATGCCTACACCGGCGTCGATGCCGAGAGCTTGCGGATAACAGCAGACACACCGCTGGGCGGCGCCAAGGCCGGCGAGGATCTTTCCGGCAAGTTCAAGGCCGGCTCGCAGGGAGTTTGGGAATGGAAATTCGACAAGCCGATGGTAGAATTGGCCGCGGCAAAGCTGGATGTCTCCGTGAAGGACAAGCAAGGAAATACCACCCGTATCGTGCGGACGTTCTCGGTGGCAAAAGATGCGAATGAGCGGCGCTCCACGGCAGCTGCGCCAACGCTCTCCGCCGAGCCGCTGAATCCCGGCACGTTGATTCCGCAAGGTTCCTTCCCCACCCGCGTCCACGTGGCGGAGGACTATGAAACGGACATCGAACGCCGGTGGTGGCTTCGCGGGAAAGAAGAATTGAAGGACCTTCCCGAAGGGAGCAAACGTGCGTACCGGGCGGTCCCCTCGCAGGACTTTGACGACAAGCAAGGTGACGCCAACGCGAAGTACCGGGCGGTGATCTTCAACCCCGTCCCCGGCCCACCGATGGGGCCAAACACCCGGCTGTCGTTCAAGTACAAGCTGCACGGCACGAGCAGCCTCCGAGTCCAGCTCTACAGCTTGACCAACAACTATCATCGGAATCTCTCTCTAAAGGACTTGCCGCAGGACGAATGGCAGGAAGCGACGGTCGATATGACCCAAATGCGCCGTCCCGACGGCAGTGGCGGGCCATTGTCCGTCGACGAGCGGATCGACGACATCCAGTTCTACATCGACCCCCGCGCGGAGCTGCTAATCGACAACGTGGTCCTGTACGATGCCGCCGCGAAGGACGAGAAACGGCCCTTCCCCAAACGCATCCTATTCACCGGCTGGTTCGACACGGGCAAGCAGGGGCAGGAATGGCCTGGCTCCTTCGAAATCGTTCCCCACGACAAGCCGCGGACTTGGAAGTGCGCAAAGTCGGTCCCCGACGATGCGATGGTAGACGCCTTCAACTGGATTCGGGTTAGTCTTCGCGGCGAGCGGAGGTTAGGGAAAAAATGCGAGCTGAAGTTCACCTATCACCTGAGCGGAGGCGACGCCATCGACGTTGCTCTGTGTCACAAGTTCCGTCCGGTGCCGAGTGGCAGACGAGAGATCAAAGACCTTGCTGCGGACAAATGGGCCGAGACAACGCTCTCATTCGACTTCCCTGCTGAAGAGAATGGTAAGCGGTGGATCGACGAAGTTCGCCTGAGCGTCCCCGCAAAGAGCACGCTGAAGATCGACGACTTGCTGCTGTACGAGCCGGGCGAGCCGGCTGCGAAGTGACTACGCCAGCATCTTCTCCACCACTTTCCCATGCACGTCGGTCAGGCGGAAGTCGCGGCCTTGGAGGCGGTAGGTAAGCTTGAGGTGGTCGAGCCCCATCAAGTGCAGGATCGTGGCGTGCAGGTCGTGGACGTGGACCTGGTCTTCGACGCCGTAGTAGCCGATTTCGTCGGTCTTGCCGAGGGAGAGGCCGGGCCTCACGCCACCGCCGGCCAGCCACATGGTGAAGGACTCGGTGTGATGGTCGCGGCCGGGAAGGTCGCGGATTTCCCCCTGCGGCGTCCGGCCGAATTCGCCCCCCCAAACGACGATGGTGTCTTTGAGGAGGCCGCGGCGTTTGAGATCCTTCACCAGGGCGGCTGCTCCCTGGTCCGTTTCCTTGCAGATTTTGTCCAGCGACTCGCCAAGTTCTGTCCCCTTGTTGCCGTGGTGGTCCCAGTCGGTGTGATAAAGCTGCACGAACCGAGTGCCGCGCTCAATCAGGCGGCGGGCCAGCAGGCAATTCATGGCGAATGACGGCTTACCTTTCTCCACGCCGTAGAGCTGCATGGTTTCCTGGCTTTCGCCGGCCAGGTCCATCAGCTCCGGGGCGCTGGCCTGCATCCGGAAGGCCATTTCATAGGAGGCGATCCGCGTGGCGATTTCGCCGTCTCCGGTTTCCGAGAGCCGCAGGCGGTTGAGCGAATTGACCGCGCCGATGAAACGCTCCTGCTCGTCGCGGGCGATCCCTTTGGGGTTGTCGAGATTAAGAATCGGCGCGCCTGTCGACCGGAACGGCACACCTTGGTAGCTCGTCGGCAAGAATCCGCTCCCCCAGTTCGGTGCGCCACCGCGCGGGCCGCGGGGACCGGACTGGAGCACGACAAAGCCCGGCAGATTCTTCGACTCGCTGCCGATGCCATAGGTGATCCAGGCCCCCATACTCGGCCGGCCGAACAGCGGCGAGCCGGTGTTCATGAAGAACTTGGCCGGGCCGTGATTGAAAACGTCCGTCTTCACCGCCCGCAGGGTGCAGATGTCGTCCGCCACGGTCTGCAAATGGGGCAGACATTCGGAAATGACCTGGCCGCTTTCGCCATGTTTCGCGAACTTCCGCACGCAACCGAGCAGCTTGGCGTCTTGTTTGATGAACGCAAATCGCTTGTTCGCCACGAACGACTGCGGAATCTGCTGGCCGCCGAGCTCCTGCAGCTTCTCCTTGGGCTCAAAAAGCTCGAACTGGCTCGGCCCGCCCGCCATGAACAGGAAAATGACGTTCTTGGCCTTGGGAGCGAAATGGGTGGGACGAACGGCGAGCGGATCGTTTACTGCAGAACTTCCGGCGGCAGAAACCTGCCCGTCACTTGGAGCCAAAAGCGATGCCAGCGCCATGCCGCCCAGGCCGATGCGGCAGTCCTGGAGAAAGTGGCGGCGCGTGATAGGGAGAAGCTGGTGCATGGACTAGATTTCCGCGGGAGTAGGTGGCGCCGAAGTCATCGGAAGCGGGACGACGGGCGCTGCCGTTCCCGGTCGCCCAGACCCAGACTGCGCCGGTTTGGGCTCATCGAGTTCCAAGGGAAATTCGAGGCCTGCTGCCCTTCCGAGGCGATCCAATATGTCCGAACGAAGCGTCCGTTCTCCGAGCAAGAACTCGTGCAACTGTTCGCGGCTGATGCCGACCTCGGCGGCGACGCGAGCAACCACAACTCCCGTCCGGTGAATGGCTCGACGCACGACCCCGCTCACCGTGGGTTCTCTGGCCGCCTCCTGCAACCGCGCAAGCTGCGCAATCATTGCCGGCTTTTCCTGTTCCGCTTGAGCGCGAGCGGCAAGCCAGCGTTCACGCTCTTCTGGAGTGAACGGCCGATAGATTCGGCGAACTTGAGGCTGTTCCATAAATCACGCCGCCCTATTCAGGGACTTCGTAGCAAGTTACGGGAATGACCGTGATATCGTCCAATAGCTCGTATACAGCGATAACGAAACGTCCGTCAGGGGTGTAACCCCAAACGGCGTCGCGTCCGCTGGAATCGCTCTTCCCGACTTCCTGGGAATTCGCCAATACATACTCGAAATCTTCCGGCGTAATGTCGTGCTCGGCAAGGTGCTCAATGATCTCGTCGGGCCAAACATAGGCGTACCAAGGCACATCCCGTTCCTTGTAGATATTCTACACCAAGGCTGAATTCATCCCTACTCTCTCGTTATCATCTCGTCCAAATTCAAAATCACCCGGCAGAGGCTGATGGCCGCGGCCAGTTCTGTCGCTTGGGAATCGGACAGCGACTCCAGCCCCTTGGGCAGCAGCTCCTTGGCGGCAGCAATATCTTTGGTGAAAGTTTCCGTCTCTTGCCGGGCAAGCTGCGCCAGTTGGTCTCGCTCGGCGGCGGTGGGAGACCGGGAGAGGCAGAGGCGGAAGGTGAACTCGGCGCGGGCGACCGGATCGGCGGGCGCCTCGGCGACGACTCGCTGCCCCATCGACTGCACGCATTCGACGAAGGCTTCGTCGTTGGCCAGAGTCAGCGCTTGCAGCGGTGTATTGCTGCGGATGCGGCGAGTGCAGGTGACGTTGCCGTTGGGAGCGTCAAAAATCGTCAGAGCGGGATACGGAGCGCTCCGCCAGAAGTGCGTATACATCCCCCGGCGATAACGGTCCGCGCCGGTGGCCGCTTTCCAGTTCTTCGGATCCTGGGTGAAGTCATACACCCCCTCCGGCTGCGGCGGGAAGACGCTGGGGCCGCCGAGGACGTTCGTCAATAATCCGGCGGCGGAAAGAGCCACATCCCGCACGATCTCGCTGTCCAACCGCAGGCGGCTCTGGCGGGCGAGGAGCTTGTTTTGCGGATCGCGCTCGGCCAGGTCCGTGCGCCAGTGCGACGACTGCCGGTAGGCGGCGCTCGTCACCACGCGGCGGTGCATCCGCTTCACGTCCCAGCCAAACTCCACGAATTCCCGAGCGAGGTAATCGAGCAGTTCCGGATGGGTCGGCGGCGTCCCCTGCGTGCCAAAGTCATCCTCCGTGTCGACCAGTCCGCGGCCAAAGAATTTCTGCCAGTCCCGGTTCATCACCACCCGCGGCGTGAGCGGATTTTCGCCGGCCACCAGCCATCGGGCGAAGTCGAGCCGATTTCCTCGCACTTTGTCTTTCGACTCACCGCTAGCGATCTCGCGCTTGATCTGCATCGCGGGGAGCACCGCGGGGACTCCGCCATGGACCTTCGCCCCGTGGTCCAGAAAATCACCCCGCTTGTGGACATGCGTCTCGCGCGGCTTCTCGCGCTCGCGGAAGATCATCGTCGTGGGAATTTTGGGCTCTTCCTGTTTGAGCTTGAAGATGTCTTCCAGGACGGGAAACGCCTTGCGGGCCTCGTCGGTTTCCCGAAAATGGTCCTCGATGAGCTTCTTGTTGGCGGCATCCCGCTTCTCAAAGGCCATGTCGTAAGCAACCTGGACGGGGCCGGGGAGCCGCGCTCGCTGCTGCGGGGTGATCGCCTTTTCCCAAGTCTTCTGGGCTTCTTCAAACGGCATCCGCTGCTTCTCCAACTCCACTTCCAGCTCTTTGACCTTGGCCCGCATCTGGCTCCGCTTCTCCAGTTCGCCGCGGGCGATTTGCAGGTTCGACGGGACCTCAATCGTCGGCTCGTCGCAGTTGTTGAGCAGGGCGAAGAATTCGTAGTACTCGATTTGCGAGATCGGGTCGTACTTGTGGCTGTGGCAGCGGGCGCAGCCGAGCGTCAGGCCGAGGAACACCGAGCCGGTGGTGGCCACGCGGTCGGCCACCGCCTCCACGCGGAACTGCTCCTGGTCGGTCCCCCCCTCTTCGTTGATCAGCGTGTTGCGATGAAAGCCGGTCGCCGTCAGTTGCTCCGGCGTGGGGGCGGCCAGCATGTCCCCCGCGATCTGCTCGATGGTGAACTGGTCGAACGGCTGGCCGGCATTGATGGCGCCGATGACCCATTCCCGGTACTTCCAAATCTGCCGGCCAAAATCCCGCGTGTAGCCGTTGCTGTCGGCGTAACGGGCCATGTCCAGCCAGTGCCGCCCCCACCGTTCGCCATAATGGGGCGATGCCAGCAGGCGCTCGACCACTTGTTCATAGGCATCGGGGGATTGGTCCGCCTCAAACGCGGCCACCTCGGCCGGGGTCGGCAAGAGGCCGACGAGGTCGAGATAGGTCCGCCGCAGGAGTGTCGATTTTTCCGCGGCCGTCGAAGGGGCGACCCCCTCCTTCTCCAACTGGGCCAGCAGGAAGGTATCGATGGCCCCACGCGGCCAGGCGGCATCGCGCACGCTCGGCAATGGCCCGCGAATCGGCGGCTGAAAGGCCCAGTGCTTGTTCTCCGGCGCGACCAGCGGCTGTTCATCGGCGGGAGCTTTCGCCCCTGCGTCAATCCACTTGGATAGCAGTGCAATCTGAGCTTCGCTCAGCCCCGGCCCTTCCGGCGGCATCTTGGAAACCGTCTCGCTCTTGCCGGTCACGGCCGTGATCAGCAAGCTCTCGGCAGCCTTGCCCGGCACAATCGCCGCCCCGGCATCGCCGCCGCGGAGGCCGCTCGCCGTGGTATCCAGCCGCAGGCCGTTTTCCTGCTTCTTCGGCCCATGGCACTTGCCGCACTGCTCGGCCAGCAAGGGCTTGATGTCCCGGAGGTAGTCCACGTCCTCGGCGCAGGCCAGTCCAGCCGCGGAAGCGCAAAGGACCGCCAGGCTTACACGAAACCAGTTCCAAACCGCCATGGAGAATGCTCCCGACTCCCTCTCCCTTTGGGAGAGGGCTGGGGTGAGGGTGAAGGGGTAAGTTCTCACCAAACCATCAGTATCGATGGATGCCTTGGCGGGGGCAAGCGGATTGGCGGGAATCCGTGCACCCAAAAGATCGCCCGGCGCGCTTCCTCAATCTGGCGTTCGGCCGGTGTGTTCTGGGCATGGTGGCTTAGCCCGACGGTAGGCCGTCCCGTCTTACTTCGGCCAATTATGCGGATTGGCATAGTCGTTCATTTCAAGGTTACTAATCACGCGCTGGAGATTCTCGATGAGGGGCTTGAGATCAACATTGACTTTCCTTGGTGGAATCGATTGAACCCTGGTAAGCTCTTTTTTCACAATCAGGGCAGCGACTTCATTGTCTTTATAAATCGTCGCCAGAACGCAAGCAACGAGATCCGCTTGTCGCTCGGTCCGCGGCTTGCGGCAATACTCGAAAACACTGGGGAGGCATGGCGATCCAATTTGGGTCAGGGCAGACGCCGCTGGAAACGCCCTAAGGGGCCATTCTTCGGACTTTGCTCGCACATCGACGACTTCGAGATGTTCGAGCAACACCGGTGCCGCTTTCTTCAGTCGGTACTTACCAATCAAATCAAACGCATATGCCTGTTCTGCCTGTTTCTGAAAATCATCAGCCTTCTTCCGAGCCGCTGAAATGAGCTCGGTTTCAATTCCATCAAATGAGGTATCAATACGTCGCAGCTGCACTGTATTCTCCGCGACGTTAGCTTTTGTACCTTCACGACTTTCTTCGAACGAATAGGTATTACTTGCAGGCGAACAATGAATGAGTGCAAGGAGAATTGCGAAAGCACCCGATTTGATCGCTCTAAGTAGCGTTGTTTCTTGCATAGAAGCCATTGCCAACTCCATTTATTACGGCATGATGTGGAGATTACAAGGATTCCGAGAAGCTACGGCGCATTGGGTAAGTTTTCGCGCCCGCTTGCGATATCGTTTTCGGTGCCAGCCCCTTCTCCGCCGATGCGGAACCACGTTGTTTCATCCCATTCTCCCTTGATTTTCGCCTTCCAATCAAAGAAGTCCGAACCTCGACTTCCGCTGACGGTATTGTCAGCCGGCCTCTCAAGAAACGAGAATCGAATGAATTCCTGAAAATTTGCACGGAACATAATTTTTCCCGGTGGAACTGTTCGGGGCAAAAGTCTTTGCCAGCCAGGATTGTCGTACGAAAAGAAATGATCGAATGCATTTAAGAACGATGACTCGTCATTGGGGTGAGTGTCATCATTTGCCTTGTCCTTCATGATCTTATAGGGGATATCTTGGACCTTGCCCCAGGGACCAGCACTCGGGGATTGCCACTGCTTTACCTCCATGCGGCGGGAAACATCAACATAAACCGGCTCATTTGCCAACCCCACAGGATACGTTGTCCATTCCTGGAGGATAACATTAGAGGCGTATACGTTGAACGGACGCAAGCCAGTGCCATTGCTTCCCCTTTCATCAACCACCTTCGTTAAGTGTTCGGGCAGTTGGGCAGAAAAGGGGACATTCTAGAATTGCGTTAAGTTAAGGCGTTGGATCACCACAGGCAGGAGCTAGCAGTTGCGTGGTGCCACACGTCCTTGTGCAAGCATCGCCATTTGATTCCTTAACTTAACGCCATTCGGGACATTCTACTTTTTATCGTCTTTCTTCGGCCGTCCGCGGGGGCGGAGGGAGGATTCTAACCCTAATTTGGTCGCCGCGAGGCGCGTCCAGAGGGCGCTGCCGAACGGGCGACCTCGCGCGATGCTCGCCCGCACCGCCGCCACTTCCGTTTCGGACTGCGGCGCGTTGACGAGGCGGGCCCAGTCCTTGGGAAGCGGCACCGGGGGGCGGGGACAGCAGGTCGCTGCCGCCGCGGGACCCGAAAACGTGATAACACCAATTTCCCAGCGCAGCTCGTGCGGTCCGCGGCATGCGTGCAATGTGACAACGAGCCGGGAGAGTGTCAACCGAAAAAGCAGAATGTCCCGAATGGCATCAAATTAAGCCCAAGTCATTGCCGCAACGTCGCTAAGCGTTGCTGTGCTAGCGATGCAATCGACAAATGCTGTCGGACAAAACGCGGCAGTTTTGCAAAGCCAAATCCCCGACAGCGT
>JBPCKT010000101.1:0-5539 GCA_051004015.1 Pirellulaceae bacterium
CGGTCGCTACGCTCCCTGCGCTGCGCAACCCACCCCCAACCCAGTATGTTCGAAGTGAACACCAAACCCTAGGGGACACTTCTAATGGTCTCTAACTAGGGGACATTTCTAATGGTGGCTAACACCCTGCATTTCGTTGACCCAACCCCGCATTGCGGCTAGGATTTACACTTGCAGGACTGTTTTCATTTTCCAACGAACCAGGCGACACTATGGTTTTGTCCCGCTGGAGATTCGCCCTTGGCATGGCTGCCGTTTTAGCAGTGGCCTTGTCGTCGATGGCGAGCGTTTTCGGTTTGGCCCTGGCCGCTGAGATGCCGAACCCCACGCCGGAGCAACTTCTGTTCTTTGAGGCGAAGGTCCGGCCCATCCTGGTGGCAAATTGCCACAAATGCCATTCGGGGAAGGAGCCAAAGGGAGACCTAAGCCTGGATTCACGCGGCGGGCTGCTGGCGGGCGGCGAGTCGGGCGATGTTGTTGTTCCTGGTCAGCCCGAGAAGAGTCTGCTTGTCGAGGCCATCAATCGGACCTCCATCGAGATGCCGCCGGATAAGAAGTTGGCGGATGCCGACATTGCGACGTTGACGGAATGGGTGAAGCTGGGCGCGCCTTGGCCCGATGAGCCGGGCGGAAATGGGCCGACGCTTCGTAAGACTCGCGGAAAAATAACCGACGAAGACCGCAGCTATTGGGCCTTCCAGCCGGTGCGGAAAGTGGTAGCTCCAGAAATCGACAATGACGCCTGGTCTCGGGGTAGCATCGACCGCTTCCTGCTGGCCAAGATGATTCCGGAAGGTCTCCATCCTGCTGCCGAAGCGGACAAAGCCACGCTGATTCGCCGCATCAACTTTGATTTGCTGGGCCTGCCTCCGTCCTCGGAAGAAGTGGCCGCATTCGTGAATGACAAGGGCCCCGATGCCTACGAGCGGCTCATCGACCGGCTGCTGGCGAGCCCGCTTTATGGCGAACGCTGGGCGCGGCACTGGCTGGACCTGGTGCGCTATGCCGAGTCGGATGGCTACAAGCAGGATGGATATCGCTCCAGTGCCTGGCGATATCGCGACTACGTCATCCGCAGCCTAAACACCGACAAGCCGTACGACCGCTTCGTGCAGGAGCAGATTGCCGGGGATGAAATCGCACCGGAGGATCCCGAAGCCCTCGTGGCGACCGGCTACTACCGGCTCGGCATCTATGAATACAACCAGCGGGATGTGCGAAACCAGTGGAACATCATTCTCAACGACATCACCGACGTGACGGCCGATGTATTCCTCGGCATGGGTATGAGCTGTGCCCGCTGCCACGACCACAAGTTTGATCCGATTTTGCAGAAGGACTATTACCGGCTGCAGGCGTTCTTCGCCCCGATCATCCAACGGGACGACATTCCCGCGGCGACGCCACATGCGTGCAGCGACTATCGCGAGAAGTTGAAGGTCTGGGAAGACAAAACGGCCGACCTTCGCCGGCAGATTGATGAGATTGAGAAACCGCACGTCGATGCGGCTGCGAAGGCGTTCATTGCCAAGTTCCCCGTCGATATCGAGCCGATCTTCAGTAAGTCCGAGGTGGAGCGGACGCCGCTGGAGTCGCAACTTGTCCGCCTCGCGGGAAGGCAAATCATCGAAGAAGGGGGAAAAGTCGATTTTCCCAAGAAGCTCAAGGGGGACGAGAAGACGAAGTGGGAAGGCTTGAAAAAACAGCTCGCCGAGCAGGAGAAAACGAAGCCCGAGCCGTTGCCGGAAGCGATGATGGTGAGCGACGTGGGGCCGGTGGCTTCGCCGGTCACAATCCCCGGCAAGCGGAATGCCGAAGAAATTGCTGCCGGCGCTCCCAGCGTGATTGATCCATCGCCGCTGGAAATCTTGCAACCCTCGACTTCGCTCAATTCCACCGGCCGGCGGACGGCGCTCGCCCAGTGGCTAACGCGGCCGGACAACCCCCTGACGCCGCGGGTCATGGTCAACCGCATGTGGCAGTACCACTTCGGCAAGGGACTCGTCGAAAGCAGCAGCGACTTCGGCCGCCTTGGCCAGCCGCCGAGCCATCCCGAGCTGCTCGACCGCCTGGCCGCCGATTTTGTCCGCAGTGGCTGGAGCATGAAGGATATTCACCGCCGCCTGCTCACTTCAGGCGCTTACCGGCAAGTTTCGCATGGAGCCGACGTGAAGGACTCCGCTGCCAAGGACCCCGCCAATAAGTGGGTTTCGCGCATGACCGTTCGCCGCTTGGAGGCCGAACAAATCCGCGATGCGGCGCTAACTGCCACGGGCGAAATCGACGGCGTCTCGGGCGGACCGGGAAGCGACAACACCTCCTCCCGCCGCAGCGTCTATCTCAAAGTCATGCGTAACAAGCGCGACGATCTGCTCGACGTCTTCGACGTCCCCGACGGCTCCAGCAGCATCCCCGAGCGAAACGTCACCACCACGCCGACACAGTCGCTGCTGATGATTAACGGGCCGTGGATGCTCGCGCGGGCCAGGGCGTTGGCGGCGCGGATTGAGCGTGAGAACGGCAGCGAAACCAAGGAGCAGAGAATTGCCGCTGTTTATGAGAGTCTCTTCGGCCGCGCCCCGTCGGCGGAGGAATCCTCCACCGCAGCTGCTTTCCTGGGAGACGGTTCCTCCCAAGAACGGCTGATTGACCTCTGCCATGTGCTGCTAAACTCCAACGAATTCCTGTACGTGGATTAAGATGTCCGCCACTTTGCACTCTACACTCGACACTCCGCACTCCCGCCGCGAAATGCTCCTCTCCGCCGGCGCCGGCTTCGGCGGCCTGGCCCTCGCGCATCTGCTGCCAAGCTCTGTCTTCTCTGCCCCAGCCCCCAGTCCCCGGCCCCTAGCCCCAAAGACGCCTCACGTCCCTCCCCGCGCCAAGTCCGTCATCTTCCTCTTCATGGAAGGTGGCCCCAGTCATCTCGATACGTTCGATCCCAAGCCGCTGCTCAAGGAGCTGAACGGCAAGCCGATGCCGCCGACGTTCAAGCCGGTGATCCTGGCGATGGGGGAGAACAACAGCCCGATCATGGATTCGCCCCGGAAGTGGAAGCAGCACGGCGAAGGGGGGCTGTGGGTCTCCGACTGGCTGCCGCATACGGCGACTTGTGCCGACGACCTGTGCGTCATCCGCTCCTGCTGGACCAATGGGCTGAACCATTCCGGCGGCGTCTGCCAGATGAACACCGGCAGCACCATCGGCGGCCGGCCGTCGCTGGGGGCCTGGGTCAGCTACGGTCTGGGCACGGAGAACGAGAACCTGCCGGCGTTTGTGGTGATGGAGGACACTGCCGGCCAAGTCATCAACGGCCCCCGCAACTGGTCCGCCGGCTTCATGCCTGCCGGCTATCAAGGAACGCCTCTTGCCAGCGGGCCGGAGCCGATTCGCTTTCTTGCATCACCGAAGGGCATCACGGAAGCCGAGCAGCGGCAAAAGCTGGACCTCTTGAAGCGGCTCAATCAAGCCCACGCGGCCCAGCGCGCCGGCCAGAGCGAGCTGGAAGCCCGCATCGCCAGTTACGAGCTCGCCTTCCGGATGCAAGCCGAAGCACCGGAGACAGTCGATATCAAGGACGAAACGGCGGAAACACTGGCTCTCTACGGGCTCGACCAGAAGGAGACACAGGGCTTCGGCCGGATGTGCCTCTTGTCCCGCCGACTGGTTGAACGAGGCGTCCGCTTTGTGCAGCTCTACAGCGGAGCCGGCAGCAAGTGGGACGCCCACAGCGGCATCGAAAAGAATCACGGCGGCCTCTGCAAAGCGGTCGATCAGCCGATTGCCGGGCTGCTCAAGGACCTCAAGCGCCGCGGCCTCTTGAACGACACGCTGGTCATCTGGGGAGGCGAGTTTGGCCGCACACCGATGAGCGAAAAGGGAGACGGCCGCGACCACAACCCTTACGGTTTCACGATGTGGGTCGCCGGCGGCGGCATCCGGGGCGGACGCACCGTTGGCACCACCGACGACATCGGCCTGCACGCCGTGGAAGATCGCCTCCACGTCCACGACCTGCACGCCACCTTCCTCCGCCTGCTCGGCATCGACCACATGAAGCTCGTCTACCTGAGCAAAGGCCGTCCCGAACGGCCGACGATTAATGAGGGGAGTGCGAGCGAGAAGGTCATCAGCGGTTAATGCATAAGGCCGCGTCCTACATTTGCGGCCCACTCTTCAGCCGGGACAACAGCTCCCCACGGGAGTGGACGCCCAATAGCTTATAGATGACCCGCACGTGGTTATGCACCATGTGGTAGCTGCGGCCGGTTTGGGCGGCGACATCGACTTCGGTCAGCCCTTCCGCGATGAGATGCAGCACTTCCATCTGCGGGGGCGAAAGATCGATGTCCAATGGCAGTCGTCGGCCGCCTGGCGCAGTCGTTCCGCCTTGGGTCGAATCCTCATCCAGCGCAAACGACCTGAGTTGCCGCTCGGGGGTAATCAGGCAGGGAACCGCCCCCAGCCGGATGCGGTCGTTCAGGTTGAGGCCGCCGAACTGCGTCAGTTTGCCGTTCACGTCCACCCCGTTCCGGCTGCCGAGGTCCTCAATGGTAATGTCCCCCCGCTGACCGACACGCAAGCGGGCGTGGATGCGTGAGATGGACGAATCGTAAATGACGATGGGCTGCTCCGGCGAGCGGCCAATCGTGTATTCCCCCGGCTTGAGTTCGAACGGAAGATTTCCGCCCACCGGCCAAGCGCTAACCAGCCACATAGCCTGGCTCCTTCTCCAAATTGCGAATGGGAGCGCGAAATGTCCCCCTATTATTAAAGTCGCAATCGGTGCGCAAAACCGGGCCGGAATTCCGAAAAGATTTTTTCGGCGAGCGAGCGAAATCAAGCTAGGGGCTTGGAAAGCCGGTCACCTGGCCGTCCCGGCGGTTCCCCAGGCGGCGGAAAGTCTCGCCGTGTACCTGGTAGCTGACGAAGCGGACCGCCCCGTCCCCCAGGGCCACGTAGCAGCCGTTGTCGTGGGCGCTGCCAAAGAGCTGGATTTCATCGTAGTTCATCGGATCGGGGCGGGGGGCGAACATCGCGAACCGCCGAATGTCCGCGTCATCGCCGATGTACATGGACTGGTCGTCCCCCAGCGATTTCCCGTCCGAATAATGGTTACGACTCAGGCATTTTTCCCCCAGCAGGATCACGTTGCTGGTCCCGTCCGTTAAGTCCGCCAGGCGAATATGGCTGCGGACGAACGAAACGCCCGTCATGTTCGCCAGGTTCGGCCAGGGATAGGCTTGCACCACCGCGGGGTCCGAGCTGGCAGGCCCCGGAGGCGTGGGAATGATGTAATCTCCGGCATTCACCGCGTAATCGGTCTTGGCACCCTGGGTCACGGGGTCGCAGTTCACCAGGGGAAAGCCGACCTGGGTGTACGGAGTGACCGATGCCGAGCGGCGGCTCGGGCAGTTGAAGAGGGAGGCGGGCTGCGTGAGGAGTTGGGCCGTGCGGGCGCGGCGGTCTGAGTCCGTACCGCCGGAGGCCATCGTGTGCAGGTTGCTCGCCTCGACGTACGGCAAGAGATTGAAGACCC
>JBPCKT010000102.1:0-9678 GCA_051004015.1 Pirellulaceae bacterium
AGCAGAAAACCCCACCCCAGAGGTGGCCGCCGCTTGCGAATCGTAACACCTTCAGCGATTATTCAACTTTATCCCCGGCTGGTATCAACCTGCCGATGAGTGGGCGGAATTAACCTGCCGACTGACACTTGTCAGCATATTGTCAGCATTTCAGGCGACATTGGCAGTCAACAGGAGTCACCGCCCGTCTCCTGCCGGCAGGGACAGGATGCGGGTAGGAGCGACGTAAAGCCTGAACCACTGTCATCTTGTGACACCGAGGGACAAAAAAAGGCACCGTCTGTCACAGACGGTGCCGAGTGGAGGCGGCGGGAATTGAACCCGCGTCCCGCGATATTTTCACGAAAGCATCTACGTGCGTAGCAGGGCCTTTGATTTTCGTCCGGCGGGGCGTTGCTCTGCGGACTCCCCGCCCGCTTATTCGGGAACTTGTTGAACCGCGGCTGTACCCGTTATGAGCCGCGGCGAACCGGAATTGGTGACCGGCTTTTGGGCCTCTCCGGTGAAAGCCCGCAGCCGGTGGCCACTAGTTAGGCAGCCAGGACGAGATTGCTCTCGGCAACTAAAATGTGATCAGCTTTTAACGTGGCCATCTGATCAACCACGGCACGCCACTTGCGCTTCAGGCTATCCGGTCGAATCCAGTTCGCCCCCGAGTGGCTTGGCGGCGGACGTTGCCATCCGCCGCTTCTTTCCATCGTCCATTGTACGCGGACACCTGCATGGAGGATAGGACGCCGGAAAAAGAGGGATTGGGGATCGCAGATCTCAAACAAATTTGAGTTTTGGCAAAAGTTTAGCGGTCTGAAGTAGTGAGTGCTATCGCCAAGACGGGGACTGTTGCTGAGTTCAGGGGCTGATTTGCATCTCTTCCAGCCGTTGCCGTGCCGCCGAATGGTCGGGCAAGCGGCGAATTGTCTCGCGATAGGCCTCGGCGGCGGCAGCGAATTCTCCTAGTCCTTTCCGGCATTCGCCGAGCGAGAAGTAAGCCTCGCCACTGCGAGGATTCAAGGCAATCGACGTTTGCAGCGGCTCTGCTGCATCTTTGAAGCGGCGCTGCGATATCATCATTTTGCCCAATCCGAGCCAGGCATCCGCATTCTTGGGCACAAGCTGGACGCTCCTGCGCGCCGCTCGTTCGGCACCGGCGGGATCGTCGGCTAACCCGCGGG
Organism: Pirellulaceae bacterium; assembly: GCA_051004015.1. GTDB lineage: Bacteria > Planctomycetota > Planctomycetia > Pirellulales > Pirellulaceae > SXOA01. The sequence goes on from JBPCKT010000102.1 coordinate 1,173, forward strand.
CAATGCTCAAAGCGTCCCAAGCCTCGAAGGAATCGGGGTATCGATGGACCGCGTCCTCAACGGCGGCCAGCATCTCACGGAAGCGTTCCTGTTCCATCAGTCCCTGGGCTCTCGCCAACTCGGCGCGTATCCCAACCTCGAGTTGGAGGACCTGAGTGACTGGGTCATCGCTTCTCATTGGATCCGAAGGCATTTTCGCCAACCGTGTTCTGGCGGCGTCCGCGGAGGCCCGGTCGCCAAGCCGATCAAACACGCTGGCGAGCAGGGCGCTAGCTGATTTTCGCACTCGGGGATGCTCGGCGGCCGGCTGCAGAAAGGAAAGGGCTTGGCGATATTGCCGGCGCGCCACGGCCAGCCTGCCCAGGCCCAATTGAACCTGTGGATCTTGCTTCTGGACCGCCAACACCTTGCGGTACTCCTGCTCGGCCTCGTCCAGGCGTCCCAGTTCCAACAACATTTCGGCCATGCGCAATCGGGCCAAGGACTCTGGCGGACTGAGACTGGCGGCGAGTTCGAAATGGGGAAGTGCCTCCGCGGGCCCGATGGTCCCGTCCAGGTACAGGTCTCCCTGCAGGTACGGCCACCGCGGATTCTTCGGATCAAGGCGGGCAGCGGCGGCGTAACCGATGTGGGCCGCGTCGGCAAATCCATGAGCATGCAGGACCATGGCGTACCGGCCCCACAAAATCCCGGAGTGCGGAGACCGCTCTACGATTTCGCGGGCTGCCCGCACATGTTTGGCGATTGCTGGATCAGCGCCCTCGAGGTTAACCGACGGAATCTCGGGCAACTCCGGAATTGCCTCCGACGACCTCCAGAAGCCAACGCGGATAGTGACAAGCATTCCCGCAACGGCCAAGAGCAGGAACACTCCCGCTCCCGCCAACACGCGCATGCGACGGCCGGGATGATGGGGTTGTCTCGCGGCCGGATTTGGGACGCCGGAATCCTTGGGCGCTGAATCGGAATCGCGGGAAACACTCATGGCCCCTCCCCCTTCCCAGACTTAGTCGGCTCTCCCTGGCCTCGCTGAATTTCTAGTACGCGGTCCACTCCCGGGCAGGCGAACTGCTCGGTGTTGCCGTCGGGCCAGAGAATCTCGATCTGGTCAATCCTTTCCGTGCCACCCAGGCCGAAGTGGGCCCGCATGTCGTTGGCGCATTGATAACTCTGGCTGGGCTGGATCAAACCGTGCCAGTGCCGCGCGCCCGATCGCAGGCGAACCTCGGCGCCGATGGCATCCCGATGCAAGCGCGGGTCCAGGGCTCGAATCATGAGCCAGTGCCCCCGCGAGGGGGCCACGTTGCGGAGGATGCGGGCCGCTCCGCCGATTTGCGTTGTTAACATATCGAGTGCGCCGTCGCCATCGATGTCCCCCACGCACAAGCCGCGGCCGACGTTTGGCTCGCGGCACAAGGCGGGACTATCGGTCGAGATATCGCGGAAGTGGCCGGCTCCGTCGTTGACGAACACCTGGTTGCGATCCTTATAATCGTCCCAAAACGACTGTGCCGGCGCATCGCGACGATGCGCGTAGCCGTTCATGAGCGCCAGATCGAGGGCGCCGTCCTGGTTAAAATCGGCGAGCGTCGTGCCCCACGCCGTGCCGTGCCAGCGGCTCTGCGTCAGCCCCGCGCGGATCGATTGTTCTTCAAACGTGCCGCGAGTTTGCTGCATCCAGAGTCCATGGTGCTCGTTGATGAAATGGGTAATGAACACGTCGGACAAGCCATCGCCATCAACGTCCCCATAGGCAACCCCCATGTTGGCGGCAGCAACGCCCCGATCATCAAACGCCAATCCACGGAAAACAGCTTCCTCGCGGAAGGTGCCATTCTTCTGGTTCACCCACAGAAAGTTGGCCTCGGCGTCATTGGCCACGAAAACATCGGGCCAATTGTCGCCGTTAAAATCGGCGCACAGCACGCCCATTCCGCGACCAGGCTTCTGGCTGAGTCCGGCAGCATCCGTGCGGTCTTCGTACCCGAGCCATTTCCCCGCGGAATCCGCTCCCTGGTTTCGCCAAAGTCGCGTTACCGTGCCGAGGAAGAGGCCGGCGCGGCAGAAATCGCGTTTTCCCCCTCGGATAAAACAGGGCCGGCCTTCGTCAAAATCCAGATAGTTGACCACGACCAGGTCCAGCCAGCCGTCGCGGTCGTAATCCACGAAGCTGCTCGAGGCCCCCCAATCGAGATTCTTCAGGTTGGCCTCGCCGGTCGCCTCGCGAAAGGTTCCGTTTCCCTGGTTCAAAAAGAACTTGATTCCCAGGTATTGTGTGACGAGAACGTCCACCCAGCCATCGTTGTTGACGTCTCCCACCGCCACGCCGTGATTGTGTCCGTTGATGTCCAGCCCCGATCCTTGGCTGACGTTCTGGAACTTGCCATCAGGAAGCTGGCGAAAAAGGGCATTGGTCGAGATGGAATCAGGACCTCCAAATTGGAGCAGGTAAATATCCAAACGTCCGTCGTTGTTTGCGTCAAAAAGTGCCGCCCCCGAGCCGTTTATTTGCGGCATAAAGTACTTGCCGTCGATCGGCCCCGGATCGTGCACAAAATCGAGTCCGCTCGTCGCCGTCACATCTTCGAACCACGGGGCCTCCTGCGGCAAGGCAGCCACCGCCTTGACCGGCGAAGGAGCGATTGGCCGTTCGCCGCAACCTGGCAATATTGCCCAACAGGCCAGGCCAATGAGGGCACTGGTATTCGTCGCTAGCGAAGGGGATTTCATGGTCAACCCGCGGACTCACAACATTTGACGCAATAAAAAACCAATTCGGGAAACCTCAAATCTCAAACAAATTGGAATTTTGAGTTTAGAATTCTGAGTCTGGAATGGGATTTTCTTGAGATTGGAAGTTTGAGTTTTTCAACTTCTCACTACTTCAACGGCACTCGCCCATCCAAATACCTCCAATTCTTGATAAACGCGATCACATCCGCCATTTCCTGCGGCGGAATGGTCTTCTCCAGGCCATCGGGCATGAGGGAGACCCCCGTCGACTTGAGCTGCTCGATTTCGCCGCGGGCCACGGTGATCACCTTCGCCCCGGCGGCTTTCAGCGTGATGGAGGTGCTGGTTTCCGACGTGAGAATCCCCGCGGCCGTGGTGCCGTCCGTCAAAAGCAGGTTATACCCGACGTAGTTGGCATCAATCGCCCGGTTCGGCTGAATAATGTCCGCCAGGATCTGAGACGGCGTCTTGGTCCGCGAATCGCTGATGTCCGGCGCGACGTTCACCCCCGTCTCGCCAATCTTATGGCAGGTCGCGCAGTTCTTGGCGAAGCTCACCTGCCCCCGCCTGGCATCCCCGGTCATCGTCAGCACGCTCTGATAATCCGCGAGCGCCTTCTTCCGATCCTCCGGCGTCGCCGAGCCAAAAATCTTCTCCGCCCGCTCCCGGATTTTGGCATCGCCATGCTTGAGCAGCCTGCCGGCTTGGACGGGGTCAAATTCGGAGGGCCTAATGCGGCTTGCTTCCATCGCGCTGAGGAGCAGTGCGATTCGTTCCGGGCGCTGGAAAACGCCGTCGAGAATGGCCTGGCGAATCAGCGGCGATTCCTCGCTGAACTTCTCGATAAAGCCGCTCCACGGTTCCAGCGCCGCCTGGCGGCTCAGCGCGGAAAGGACGCGAACTCGGAGAACGACTTCCTCGCAGCGGCTGAGGTCGATCAAATTCCGCTCCGCTCCCGGAAGGACCGCCAGAAGATCAACTGCCTCCAGCCGCTCGGCAATTGGCTGAGAGGGCGCTTGAGCGGCGGATTTGGCCTGCTCGGCAATCTCGTGCAGCCGCTCCTTGGAACGAGCGTCGCTCGCAATCGCGGCGTAGTCCTTGGCCCGCCGCGCAAGCCCCTGCCCCAGTCCGGTCAAGACGAGTGTTGCGGCGCGACGCATTTTTGATTGTTTCCCGTCGAGAACGAACTCGACGATCCTGGTTGCGTCCACGTCCGTGCCGGTAGACCCCGCCAGGTACGCCAGATCCTTGACCGTTCCCAGCAAGTGTTCGTCATTGCCAGCAGGGACTTCTTCCAGACCAACCACGAGCGCTTCGAGCCAGAGCCGCGGCTGCTTCGCGGCAGTGATCAAAATTGCCCGCTGGCTCCAGGGATCGTTCCCCGCCCCGATTGCGATTTTGCCCAAAGCTTCCTGGGAAAGTGACAGGTCATCTCCAGCCGATGTCAGGAGCCCATGAAATCGCACAGCCGGCTCCGCGGCCTCGACTAAAATTCGTTGCAGGACAGTCTTATCGGAGCCAGCCCACTTCGATCCATCGAGTAGCGTTGCCAAATGGCGGCGGACGGGTGGCAAGCCGTCAATCTGAAACTTGAGTACCTCTGGATCGGGAATCCCCGCCTGAACAAGCAGGTGCATCGCGTGGATCCGTCCATACGATTTGGCGCTCTTGAAGACCATGTTCTCAACGTCATGCGTCACGGCGGGATCCTGTCGCTCCAGCAACACCCGCTGTGCACTTTCCCGCCTCCAGGCATTGGCGTTCTCAAGCTCCTTAACGAGCTCCTGGCTGCGTTTCTTTCCGAGCGCCGACGCCGCGCGACGCGAGCTGGCCAAACTGCCACTCGGCACAATCCGATAAATCCTCCCCCGATCATCTCCCAGCCGCTCATCCGGGCGGTTTTTGAGCTCGTCGGGGACCCATTCGGGGTGCTCGATGACGGCGCGGTACATGTCGACCACATAGAGAGCGCCGTCGGGGCCGAGCTCCATGCCGACGGGGCGGAACCAGGTGTCCGGGGAGGCAAGGAATTCTTTTCCTTCATAGGCAGGCTTGCTGGTGAAGGTGGCCCCTTTGGGCTCCATGACTTCGCGGTGGATCAGGTTGCCGGTCGGGTCGCAGGTGAAGACGTTGCCGCGGAACTCTTTCGGCAGCAGGTCGCCGCGGTAGATGAACACCCCGCAGGCGGCTGTGAACTGCCCTTCGTGCAGGTTGGAGGTCGTCCAGAATTTGCTGATGGGATAGATGCGGCTGTTCTCGGCGAAGGCGGCGACATCCTGCACGACGGAGGGAACGGCGACGGTGGGAGCCTTCTTGAGATAGCGGTTTTCGATGACGACATGTTGGCACGGATTGCGATTGGAGCAGACGAAGCGGTTCCCCCAGTCGTCAAAGCAGAGCCCGAACTGGCCGTTGCCGCTCACCGCCTCGGCTTCGCCGGTGAGGGGATCGAAGCGGAAGTCCATGCCCGAGATGTTGATGGGAGCGTCGTCTGTTTTCTGTTTCCTGTCCCCTGACTCCTTGCTTTTAGTATCAGGGGGCTTACGCCCCCCGCTCGCCAGGAGTTTCTTCAGGTGATTCACCACCATCCCGCCGCGGAGGCCGTTGGCGATGTAGATGTGATTGTCGAGCGCGAAGGTTGGATGATTGGCCCGCAATTGCGAGTTCGCTTCGCTGAAGCCGGTGAACCAGGTTTCATTCAGGTCCGCTTTACTGTCGCCGTCGGTGTCCTTCATGTAGGCCACCTTGCCGGAGAGGGTGACGATCGCGCCACCTTTCCACGGTTGCAGGCCGGTGACGAACAGGAGTTTGTCGGCGAACACGGTCGCGGTTTCGAACCGGCCGTCGCCGTCCTTGTCGTCCAGGATTTTGATTTGCGACAGGGGTTCGGCGTCCTTCTCCGTCCGGTTGCTTCCCGCCTTCTTGATCGGGCCCAGGGGATAGTCCCGCATTTCCGCCACCCACAACCGACCGTCCTCGTCAAACCGCATCGCCACCGGGTCCACCACTTCCGGCTCTGCGGCAACCAGCTCGATGGAGAGAAGCGGGTCGAGCTGAAAGTGCTTGAGCGAGTCTTCCGGGGAAAGGGGGCTCTTCACATCCGCGGGCTGAGCCAGCGTGGAACCCGTCAGGCTCAGAAAGACCGCAGCGCCGAGCAGGTGGATTCGGGAAAGTGCCATATAGTTCAACGGCTTTCAGGTTGCGGGTTTCACATTCGTCGATCCGACATTTTCCAGGTGGTAGATTATAAGGGTTTTATCAAACCCATTTTGTGCCGCAAACCTGAGCAGCGACACAAGTTAGTGCAAATTGACCTCAAAACTCTATAAGTGTGTTTCAACAGGCACCCCCCCCAAAACTACCCCCGCTGAAAAACCCCCCTGGTTTTTCAGCACGAACCGGGTCCCAGGGGGCCCCACCAAAACTGAAAAACCTCCTGGGTTATTCAGCACCCCTACTACTGGAGCCCCCCTAATGAGCGTCGTCTCTCGTGGTTGCAGTCAAGATCGCGTCATCCCTGGCAGCGCGCGGGTCGCCAACCTGTAGATGCGCTGATATGGCCATTTATTCAGTAAACAAAAGAATAGTTTTCGCTTGGCGCGATGGTGGGAGCCCATTTCAAGCGGAATAAACGCTGCCAGCCTTTGCGCGTCGACACCTAATCCCCGCGTGGGCGCGGGGGCTAAGCATCGACGTCGCGGCCTGCGCAGCGTAAAATCAATCTCATGCTCGAAACTTTCATTCTCATCCCCGGCCGCACCAGCAAGCAGGGTGCGGGAATCAGTGAAGGGAAGTTCCGCAAGGAATATCAAGACGAAATCACCACGCTCCTCCTGGCCCCCCAGGATTTCACGCGGCTGGGGCTGAAGGTGGGGGACTTCGTCCGCCTTACCAGCGAATGGGGGCAAATCGAAGTGGCCACCACCGCCGCCAAAGGGGACGAGCTTCCCCCCGGCCTCCTCTTCATTGCCTACGGCGACCTCTCCAGCCGCCTGATGGGAGGCGACACCCACGGCAGCGGCATGCCGACGAGCAAGGGGATCGATGTGACGCTGGAGAAGGTCGTTTAGTTGTCGTCGGCTCACTATCTCAACAGAGCTACAAACCCGGCCTGCTCGAAGTGAACGTCAGCCGTCAGTGCGTCTTGCAGTTTGAGCTCTTTCATGATGCAAAAGCTCAGGCAGTCGGTGAGTGACCATTCCTGATCGGCATGCTTTCGATAGAAGACTCGCAGCGCGGCAAAGCGGTCTTCACTCATCCATTCGATGCGGCAGGCTCTGGATTCGAACACGTGATCGAAAAGCGGTTCCACCAGCGACACTGCACCCCGGGCCTTGAGTAGCGTGGCAGTCTCATCGAGCACGTAGTCGGTAGTCAGCAGCAGCCGCTTTTCCGCCCGAGACTTTTTCAGGATCCGCTCCGCCGTCGCATGCTTGGGATCGCGCTCGACGAGGATGGCGTAAAACCCGCTCGTGTCGATAAACAGCTCACGAGCCATAAATCAGGCGATCCATTTCCTTGTTCGTGAGCGGCTCGGCTATTGGAGTTGCGAGAGTCGCGAGCTGATAGATAGGATCGTCGTCGCGAATCTCCGGCGTGCCAATCGGCTCCAGGCGTGCGATCGGTTTGCCGCGGTACGTGAGTACAAATGCCTGGCCGCGGCCAACTTGCTTTAAGATGGCCTCCGCCTCATTGCGGAATTTCAGCATGGAAACGGTTTTCATGGAACACTCCGAGATGCCACCAACTTGACCTTCAACTTGAACTTTAACTTTCCGGACAACGATGTCAAGTCCATTGCGGTATTCTGGCCGCACGAAAACCCGTTTCCGTCAAGGGGGAGACCGGCTAGGATAAGGGTACAGACCGGAAGCCACGCTTCCCGTCGCCACTGCGGATGTGCGAGCTGAACAGGGCCAAACCTCATGTCCTTTCCCTTCGGTGCCGCAGCGGCGAGTTTGATTCGCACTGATTCTTTCCACCCCAATGGTTGCAGCTCCCACGAAAACCCCAGTTTCAAAATCTAACGGCAACGGCTCGACGAATGGCGACGGCCATGCGGCCCCCGTGCTCACGGTCATCAAAGACGCTACCTGCACCTTCTGCGGCTGCGTGTGTGATGACATCGACCTGACCACGGATGGCCACAAAATTCTGGAGGCCAAGCGGGCCTGCGTGCTGGGGAAGGCCTGGTTCCTGAACCATGAAATCGAGGACAGGCCGGCTTGCCTGATTGAAGGGAAGCCCGCCAGCGTCGCCGAAGGAGTGGAGCGGGCCGCGCAGATTCTATCGAATGCCAAGTACCCGCTCGTCTACGGCCTGTCGGATACCACGACCGAATCCCAGCGGGTGGCCGTCGGCATCGCGGACTGGGTGGGTGCCAGCGTCGATACGACCACCAGTGTCTGCCACGGCCCCAGCGGCATGGCGTTTCAAGGCGTGGGGGAAGTCACTTGCAGCCTGGGCGAAGTCCGCAACCGCGGCGACCTGATCATCTTCTGGGGGAGCAACCCGGCGGAAAGCCATCCCCGGCACTTCACCAAGTACAGCCTGATGCCCAAGGGCATGTTCCTGCCCAATGGCCGCAAGGACCGCACTTGCGTGATTGTCGATGTGCGAAGGACCAAAAGCGCGAAGGCGGCCGACATCTTTATTCAGATCAAGCCGCGCCAGGATTTCGAGGCGCTGTGGACGCTGCGGGCGCTCGCCAAGGATATCGAGCTCGATGCGACCGACGTGTTGAAACAGACCGGAGTCGAGCTGGCCGTATGGC
>JBPCKT010000103.1:0-26714 GCA_051004015.1 Pirellulaceae bacterium
TTGTTGTATAAAACGTTTCATGGCGTTGCCCCCAGAAGTAAAGGGTGGTTCGTAGAACACCCATCACTTTATCCAGTGGAGCAACGCCTTTCTTCTTTGGTTGCGGCCGAAGGCTGCGCTTTGACAACTGAAAAGCGAGTGCGAACCTCGAAGGAGGCGGCCCGCTGAGGGCCTGGACTGGGGTCGGGGCGATTTCCGACTTACGCCCGTGCGATTGGACGTAAGTCCGCGGACATGAGACGCGTTTTAGGAAGCTTGGAAGGATGAATCAAGAAGTCGCTGATTCACGTGCATCATGAATCAACGAATCGTCCGTAAATAGTTAAGCAATAATGACTTCTGACAAAGTGAGCCGCGACGACGGGGCGAATTCAGAAGCCTTTGAATCATGAATCATTTGCCACCTCCGGGGGGTTCAAGCGATTCATCAAGGGCTGTGCAGAACGAGAACTTACGGCGACGAGAATTGACGTAAGTGGAAATAGCGTGGTGGAAATTCCGTGGAAGACTGGGAGGCATTGTCACGTCGGACCCATCAGCCGCGTCGGAGCCCGGCTTTGGACCACCGCGCACATGCCGCCGCGCTGGGCGACGTTGACGACGTGTTTTTGGGAGGCGCGGCCGAGAATGGCCAGGCCGTATTTGCTGGGGGCGAAGCCCATGACGGTGTAGAACGGCTCGACGTGGAGCTTTCCTTCCGGCCCGACGACCGGGAACTCATACACCGGCAGGCTGGCAAGCTGCTGTACGACCCAGCGGTTGCTGTCGGTGAGTGCTGCGTCCACCGCGGCTTGCCATTCTTCGGCGGAAACTGCCGGCCCCAGCAGGACCCCCGTGCCGCCGAAGCCCCGGTTGGGCTTGAGGACCAGTGTCTCCTGCTCGTGACGGACGTAGGGCAGCAAGTCGCCGGTCTGGCCATCGGGGAGCAGCGTCCGCCGCTCGGAGAGCAGCCGCGTCCAGAGGATGTGGCGGCGGAAGACTTGCCGCTCATCGGCGTTGAAGTATTTCTGCGTGAACTGCGGGTCGGTGAAGACCTCCCAGCAGCTCTTCTGGTCGAGGTCCGCGGTGATGGAGGACATCACTCGGTTCTGCCGAAACAGCGTTCGCATTGGGCCGATGTTCGCCCCCTGCCGCCCGAGGTCCAGCAAATCGCAGACGGCGTAATCGCGGTAGCCCAGGTCGATGATCTGGCCGTTGTAGAGGACTTCATCTCCTTCCTGCGTCAGCTCGGCGGGGTCGGCGTGCATCACCCGCAGGCCGTACCGCTCGTGGTAATAGCGGGCCACGTCCTCCTGCTCATCGATCCCGCTGCTGGCGTACTTGGGGTCGATGAAGCAGACGTTGACCGCCCGCCTGCCGACGCTTTCCAGGTGCTCCAGGATTTCCTGTATCAAGAGCTCGCGGATGTCGGAGCCAATGGAGAGTTGCAAGTCGGCGTCTTGCCCTTTGAGCATCGGAAACACGACCTGGGAGATGATCTGCTCCACCGCCGGCACCATGTGCAGCCCGCCGATGCCCCCCATGTTCGGCTCGACGAAGCGGAGCGAGTCTTTCCACATTGGGCTGGTGAAGTCGATGACCGCGTCATGCCGGCCGAAGACCGGGTTGTTCTCGCGGTGGGCCGGCGTCCAGCATTCCCACAGCCACTGCTCCTCCTCCGGCGGCAGGCGGAGGATGTCCCGCACCGCAAAGTCCTGCATGTACAGTTCCACCAGCCGCTTGAGGGCGTTGTGGATGGTGAGCGTGACGTAATGGATATACGCCACCTGGTCCGGCAGCACGGTCAGCGGACAAGCCATGACGTTGATGGCATCCGGCTGGCCATCCCGCAGATACACCACATGGTTCTTCAGCGACTCCAGCCGAATCTGCTCGATCATCGCCGCCAGGGCGATTTCATCAATCTTATGAAACGCCCCCCGCACGCGGCTGGCCACGTTCATGCCGGCAAGGCCAAGTTCTTCCGCGGGGGTGAGCATGGGAGGGACTGTCGGATGACAGAAATAGAGATCGTAAAGGGATTCCGCAGCACTCCTTTTAACGCAAAGGCGCGGAGGCGCAAAGTCGCGGAGGTGGAAGGAAGCAGAGGCGTTTTCCAATTGCATTTCTTCCCCCTTCCACTTTGCATCTTTGCGACTTCGCGACTTTGCGTTAATCCCAGTCCGTGCATGGCATTTCCTGAGGATTCCGAAAATAATTGACCGCTCTCAAGCATCTGATACCTTGGATGCATCCATTCGCGGCGGAGAAGATATGTCCTTTCCCAAGGAGGCCTTGCCATGCTAAGGATCAATCTCGGACGAAGTGAGCGGTTTTGCGACGGAGTCTCTCGGCGGAGCTTCCTCAAACTGGGCTCGCTTTCTCTCGGTGGCATGGCTCTGGGAAGTCTTTCGCTGCCGCAGCTTTTGGCGGCGGAGGCGCGGGCGGGAATTAAATCGAGCACCAAGGCGGTCATCAATGTGCATCTCTCGGGGGGACCGAGTCATCAGGATATTTTTGACCTGAAGCCCAGCGCCCCGGCTGAATTCCGCGGCCTGTTCCAGCCGATTGCCACGAACGTCGGCGGCATGGAAATCTGCGAGCATCTGCCGCGGCTCGCCACGATGGCGGACAAGTTCGCAATCATCCGCTCGCTGATCGGCTCCAGCGGGCAGCATGCGAATTACCAGACGCACTCCGGTTACGACATGCGCGACCTGCGGAATGCCGGTGGACGCCCCGCCCTCGGCAGCGTCGTCGCCAAAGTCTCCGGTCCCTCCGCCAGCGGCGCACCCGCTTTCATTTCCTACAACGGCGGCAGCCCCGGTTATCTCGGCCCCGTCTATAAGCCGTATGAGCCGATGGGCGGGAACCTCAAGTTGCATTCCAGCCTGAGCGAAGCCCGGCTCGACAAGCGTACCAACCTGCTCACCTCGCTCGACAGGCTTCGCCGCGACGTGGACGGCACCGGCCAGATGGAGGCCCTCGATTCCTTCACCCAGCGGGCGGTCGGCGTCGTCACCTCCGGCACCGTCGCCAAGGCCCTCGACGCTGGCTCAATGGACCCCAAAGACAAGGAACGCTACGGCAAAGACGCTCTGCAATTCCTCACCGCCCGCCGTCTGGTCGAAGCGGGCGTCCGCGTCGTCACCCTCAGTTGGGGCGGCTGGGACACGCACGGCGGCAACTTCACCACCCTCAAGCGGCAACTGCCGATCATGGACCGCGGCCTGGCCTCGCTCCTCACCGACCTGGCGGACCGCGGCATGGACAAAGACGTCTCCGTCGTCGTGTGGGGAGAATTCGGCCGCACGCCGCGCGTCAATAGCGGCGCGGGACGCGACCACTGGCCCAGCCTGATGATGTGCTTCCTCGCCGGCGGCGGCATGAATCTCGGCCAGGTCATCGGCTCCTCCACCCGCAACGCGGAGTACGCCAAGGACCGCCCCGTCCACTTCCAGGAAGTTTTTGCCACCCTCTATCACAACCTGGGGATCGATGTGAACAGCGTCCAACTCACCGACACCGCGGGCCGCCCGCAGTACCTGGTGGATAAACGCACGCCGATCAGGGAACTGGTGGGGTAAACTATTGCGGTTTCGCGCCTACGGTTTCTTCTCCGCATTCACAAAGAACTCCCCCGTCTTGCCCAGCGCATCCAGCATGTGCCAGGCGACGCTGTAATGCCCCCCGGTATACCAGTGGATCGGGGGCTCGCCAAAGGATTTCCAAAGCGACTCGGTGCAAGCCTTGGGGATGACCTCATCATCCTTGGCGTTCATCATCAGGATGCGGCGTCCCTTCACGTTGGCGGCATAGGTGACGGGGTCGATCTCCTGCAGGGTCTTGAGCAACACGTCTCGATCCGGCAGCGGGCCGAACTCCTCGCGGAACTTCTTGATCTTGGACGATTCGATCACGACCTGGCCCAAATCTCCCCCGGCCAGAAGCAGGCAGACATTCTTCAATCGTGGCTCGGCGGTCGCGGCAAGCGCCCCCGTGATGCCGCCAAGGCTGATGCCGAAAATGCCGAGCTCGTCGGGGTTGACTTCCTCGCGAGCCCCCAGCCACGCCGCACCGCGGCGGATGTCCAGGACGGCCTGCGTCATCCCTTCCACGGTCTCCTCCGGCTTGGGGCTGATCATCCGCCGGGAACTAGCCGGATCCCGCCGCGGGCCATAGTACGGCATCTTCAAAAACAGCGCCGCCACTCCGCGCTGCGCCAGGTTATTGCAAAACAGCCGCGAGAGCTGGAAATCGCCGCCGAGAATATGCAGCACCACCACACCCGGCGCTTTCTTCCCTTCGGCCAGCCCCTTGGGGCGGTAATACTCGCAGTGGACCGTGTTGTTGATCTCGCTGGCGGTCTTCACGGGCGAAGGGAACGTCACTTCCCAGATTTCCAGCGTTTTGGATTCCAAGGGGAATCGCGTCCCCTCGTAGGCGAAGGAATGCGCCGCGAGCTTGAAGCGGTCGGGGATTCCCGTTTCATTTTCGGCCGGGAGGTATTTCACCTCGCCGGACATTTTTTTGGACGGCTCGAGGTCCGCGGCGAAGATGCAGAGGGGCGCACACAGGGGCACGAAGGCACAGAGGAGGGAGAAGCGAGTCATTTTGGGCTTGCAGAGTTCGGGTTACATCTTCCTGCCGGTACGCTTTGACCGTTATAACATCTCCCAACACTTCTCCCAACGGAATTTCGTGACATGGCTGTCCCCTCTCTCAATCGCATCTATCACGGCGATGCCCTCTCGGTTCTTTCGTCCTGGCCGGAGGAGCTGGTGGACTGCGTCGTCACAAGCCCGCCGTACTATCGGCAGCGGGATTATGCGGGGGAGGCGGAGCAGGTGGGGATGGAGGAGACGCCGGGGGAGTATGTCGGCCGCCTGGTGGCGATTTTTGGCCAGTGCCGCCGCGTGCTTAAGGAGAGCGGCTCGCTGTGGCTGGTGATCGGCGACAAGTACGACGGGGGCGAGCAGCTTGGGCTGCCGTGGCGGGTCGCCCTGGCCCTGGTCGATGACGGCTGGATTCTGCGGAGCGACTGCATCTGGCATAAGCCGAACGCCATGCCGTCGTCGGTGAAGAACCGCCCCACGATCGACCACGAATACATCTTCTTCTTTACCAAAAGCAAGGCGTACCATTACGACGCCGACGCCATCCGCGAACCGCACGTCACCTTCAGCGTGAACAGCCGCATGAAAGGGGGCCGCGGCCACTTCGGCCGGCGCGGCGGCACGCCGGAGGAGGGCAAGAACGGCGGTGACAACAACCTGCACGACGGCCGCTGGGACCAGGCCTTTCACCCGCTGGGGCGCAACAAGCGAACGGTCTGGTCGATTCCCCTCTCCAAGTTCCGCGGCGCCCACTTCGCCGTCTTCCCCGAATCCCTCGCGAGCACCTGCCTCCTCGCCGCCTGTCCGGAAGACGGCCTCGTCCTCGACCCCTTCCTCGGCAGCGGCACGACCGCGGTCGTCGCCAAGAAACTCGGCCGCAAGTACCTAGGCATCGACTGCTCGGAGGAATACTGCGCCATCGCCAAGGAACGCCTCGCCGGCGTCAGGGGCCAGCGGCAGAAGAAGCTGGCGCTGTGATGCCCGTTGGAGTCCCGCCTTCAGGGGGCTCTCGCGACTTCCGCCAGAGCCGTGCCGGATCCGCCTGAAGGCGGGACTCCAGCGCTCACCAGTTCCACGGCAGGAACCCGAGATACCGCTCGGTAGCCAAGAACAGCAACGCGATGGTCACGGCGATGCCCGCGAAATGCAGGATGTCCCGGCGGACCTTCAGGGCCCGGTCGGCCGCGGCCAGGCCTACCAAAACTACGGCGCTCGTCCAGTTCAGGCTGAGGAACAATTCCCGCTCTCGCCAGTGAAAGACCCAATCCAAACGAGCTCCTTCCAAATCGTTCCCCAGCAAATAGCATCGCCACACCAGCGCCGCCGCAAGCATAAGTAACCCCAGCCGCCAGCGAAGCGACATCGCCCCCGCACAACTGCCGATAGCCAGCACCGCCGCCGTCGCCACCAGCCCCGCCCACGTTGGAGTCCCGCCCACCGGCGGCATTGGAAAGACTTCGACCAGCAGCCGCCTGAAGGCGGGACTCCAACATGCGGCAATCCAAAAGAACCCGAACGCCAGCAGCAGCCAGTGCCCCGGCTGGCAAGGAAACGCATTCCGTCGCAGACCCGGCACCAGCCAGTACAACACCGACCCCACTCCGCACCCCACCGCCGGCGCAACCAACAGCCGAATCGCCTCCCCCCGCACCAGCCCCCCGAGCCCCCACACCGGCCCCTCCGGCAGCCGCACCACCACCCACGGCTGATACCACACCAGCACCACCGCCACCGCAAACGTCCAAACCATCAGCAACGAAACCGTCAGCCGGTTCTCCGGCCCAACCATCGCGGCAGGTTGCGTTCGCTGAGCAGATTCCATTCGAGAACCCTGAATAGGTCGGAAACGGACTTCCTGAGTAGAATCATAAGGATCGGTGACGGGCGGAGGCAACCGTGAACGGAGAAGCCATGCTCGCAATCAGTCTGCAAAGCTGTTCCAGGTGCCTTAGCCGCAAGGCGCCCGCATACCGCCCGAGCGAACCGATGTTAGAATCCTGGCGTATGCAAAGGTAAGGTCCTGGGAAATGAAACGACCGCCCACTTTTGAAATTGACGTCACGGAGAAGTTTACGCGATTGCCCAATGCGCCGATTGCGGAGGCGGTCATTCAGTGGCAGGCAACCCCGACCAAACCACTTGAGCAGACTTCATTGGAAGCCGGATTGAAAGTGCGATTCCCTGACTATGAGATCAAGGTTCAACAACGAATGGAAGCAGCGTTTCAGTTTACATCGACACCGCAAGAAGTTGAGCAGAGTCATAAAACGAGTTGGGATGGATTCCGACTTACCTCCCAGGATAAGAAGCACATCTGTCAGTTCAAACCGAATATGGTCGTGTTCAGCCGCCTCGCGCCCTACGACGGCTGGGATAGCTTTCATCAAGGGGCGACCCCTTTTTGGCAAGCATTTGTTGAATTGGCGGCGCCAGACACGGTTGACCGAATCGGTGTTCGCTACATTTCTCAAGTGAACCTCAAGGACGATGAGAAGGTGTCCGACTACGTGGAACAAGTGCCGGCACCGCTTCAGCGTATCGGCTTGAGCTCGGAAACTTTTTTCCATCAGGATTCTGTTTCCCTTCCAGGTTCGTTCCGGCTGAATCTGGTTCGGACGATTCAACCCGCAGAACCACCCTTGATTCAAAAGTCCCTAATCGTTGATATTGACGTTTCAACGACAGATGCGACTCCGCTTGCTTCTGTAGAGATGCGCCTTAAGGAAATGCGGTTCATCAAGAACAAAGTGTTTTTCTCGTTCATGAAAGATGCCGAAGAGAAATTCAAATAAGGGTCCCAACATGTCCGGCGGCACCGTGCGTGGCTTTAGCAAGCCCGCCATTTATCTCGACCAGCGATTTAACACGTTGAGGCATCAGCAGCGGGAGGCAGTCACCTTTTCACGGCAACCGGCGTACGATGCCTTGTGGGAAGCCTGGCAGCCCTGCAAAGTTGCGAACTGGGACGGCGAAGGGGCCGAAGCCATTGAGCAGGTGACTTACCAAAACGCCTACCGATTGATCGAAGCTTTGCCGAGCGGCTTTCCGTCGCCAACGGTCACTGCAGAGCCGGACGGGCACATCAGTCTTGAATGGTACCGGCACCCGCGGCAAATTCTGACGGTAAGCATTAGCCCGGAAGGAACCTTGTATTGGGCCGCGCTAGTTGGTTCAGAAGATCCGCGCGGCTCCTGTCGGCTCTTCGACGAATTCCCTGAGACCCTACGCCACTGGATTGCCAGAGTTTGCCGCGGATGATCGACCCACTTAACATCCCTTCCATTGCGGACGAGGAATTGCTCGCGCGGTTCATTGTCAACAGCAACGAGCGGCGCTCAGACGGTAATGTCACGCCCAAGTTGTTTCTTCCCTATTCACGGGTCGATCTCTCTGTCAATCGGCATCGCAATGCAACCGAAGACGAGACATGGTCGATAGGGAGAAAGGTCGCCGCTCAACGTGGCAAGGCGTTGTACGGCCGCGCCGACATCCGCGCGAGTTCGTGTCGTATTTCGCCGCTGGATGTTTTGCCGATGCCAATCCTGCCCGAGAATCCCAACCACGCGGAGATTGTCGGGTATCCACCCGCCAAAGAGGACCAACTCTCATTGGCCGAAAAGCTGGCCGCAGCTATCGAAGGTAAATGGAAAGCGCCACCGCTTGAAGTTAGGGGCGAACTCGATCAGTCCTGAACGCCGACCGAGTATGTGGACTACGTTTGCCGTTAGTCGTTTCATTATTGGAGAGCCGTCCATGCAATCCATTCGCATCGCTGCCGTCAGTATGAATAGTGAGCTGGGCAAGCGGCAGGAAACGTTAAGCCGCATGGAGCATTTTTGTCAGCAAGCCGCCGAGCAGCGGGCGGAGGTGGTGGTGTTTCCGGAGCTGGTGGTACATGGGCATTGCACGCCGAATACGTGGGAGGTGGCGGAAGGGGTTCCGGGGGGCGAGAGCGTGGAGGTGCTGTGCGGGATGGCGCGGCGGGCGGGGGTTTTTCTGTGCGCGGGGATGAGCGAGAAGGAGAACGACATTGTCTATAACCCGCAGGTGCTGATCGGGCCGGCGGGGTATATCGGCAAGCAGCGGAAGCTGCACATGTCGCGGGACGAGTCGTTTTTCTACAAGGGGGGCCGCGAGATCCGGGTGTTTGACCTGGGGAAGTGCAAGGTGGGGATCGTGATCTGCTACGACAATCAGTTTCCCGAGGTGGCGCGGATCGTCGCCCTGCGGGGAGCGGACGTGACTCTGATGCCACACGCGGCCCGGGAGGGACGCTGGGACGACACGCCCGAGTCCCAGGCCGCCGCCCGCCGCAAAGTGTTTGACTATTTCTCCAGCAGCTACCGGATGCGGGCCCGGGAGAACGCCTGCTTTTGCGTGTACGTCGACCAGGCGGGGCGGGCCGGCTATGTCGATTCCTTGCCGCGCGACCATTTCAACCAGCCGCACCATCCGGGCGGGGGGATGATCATCGGGCCGAACGGCGACATCCTGAAGCACACGCAACTGGAGCAAATCCGGGACGAGATGATCGTGGCGGACTTGGACGCCGGCATGCTGGCGGCGGCTCGGAGTCATCCCAATTACACGCTGCGGACTCGGCGGCCGGAGTTGTTTGGGGAGCTGGTGAGGGAGGTAGGGTAGAAAAAGCGGAGGTCGGAAAGCGGAAAGCGGAGTGGGAAGCGAATTCCATCGGCTTTCCGCTTTCCGACCTCCGCTTTCCTGCCTTTTCCACCTTTTCTAATCCGGCCGGGATGGTATATTTAAGACATAGGCGGTTGTCAAAATTGCCGCCGGGTAACAACCAGTTTGAAACACACGGTTTTTGAAAACACAGGTGAGAAGCATGTCACTTACGTTGACCGAATCTGCCGCGAGCGAAGCCAAGAAGTACATCGAGAGCGCCGGTCCCGAATCGTTCCTGCGGATTCGGCTGGTCGCCGGGGGGTGCAGCGGCCACAACAGCAGCCTGCAAATCGACAAAACCTTCGACGAGAAGGCGGACAGCAAGTACGACTTCTTCGGCGCGCCGGTCGTGATCGACAAGAAGAGCGAGCTGTACCTGGAGGACGCCAAGCTGGACTTCATCAACGGCCTGGAGCGGAGCGGCTTCCACCTGGACATTCCCGCGGCGAAGAAGACCTGCGGCTGCGGCAGCTCGTACCAGTTCTAGGGAAGTAGGATGGGATTCCCATCCCGTCCGGCTTGGTCACCGCCAGCGCGAGTCAACGGACGGGATAGGAATCCCATCCTACGTCATGCCCGAGTACCGCCAGAATCCGCTGACGAGGGAATGGGTCATCCTCAGCAGCGAGCGAATGGCGCGGCCGAGCGAGTTTTTGGATCAGCCGGCACGCCGCGATATTGCGGCGTGCCCTTTTTGTTTGGGGAATGAGCACGAGACGCCCGAGGAGTTGGCTCGGTACTCGAGCCGCGGTTCCAAAGATGGGTGGTCCGTGCGGGTGGTGCCGAACAAGTATCCGGCAGTGACGGCAGACCCTCACCCCGGCCCTCTCCCACAGGGAGAGGGGGATTGCAATGAAGACTGCCTCTTTCGGACTGCTCCCGCGCTGGGGGAGCATGAGGTCATCATCGAATCGCCGCGGCACGTCGTCAGCCTGACGGACCTGACGTCGGCGGAGACGGAGCTGCTCTTTCTGGCGTATCGGGACCGGATTGCGTTCCACCGGGCGGCGGGGAAAGCGCGGTACGTGCAAGCCTTTAAGAATGTCGGGCCGCTGGCGGGTGCTTCGATGGAGCACTCTCATAGCCAACTCATGGCGCTCGAGCATCTGCCCGCGGATATCGAGCGAGACGTGGCAATTGCGGCAAGCTACTTTCGCCGCAAAGGGCGGAGCCTGATGGGAGCAGTTCTCGAGGCGGAGTTGGACGCCGGCACAAGGGTCATCGCCGAGTCCGCGACGTTCGCCGCCTTTTGCCCGTTCGCCAGCCGCTTCCCGTACGAAGTTTGCATTGGGGCCAAGACCTCCGGGCGTTCCTATGAGGAGTTGCAAGCTGGCGAACTTGGGGAACTTGCCGGGATTGTGCGTGAGATCATCGGTCGTATCGAACGTGCGCTCGGGCCGGTCGCCTATAACTACTATTTGAGGCCCGCGCCCTTTGACATGGCACCCGCCGGCCCGTATGACTGGCATATCGAGATTTTTCCCCGCCTTGTGAAGGTGGCCGGCTTTGAGTGGAGCACCGGCGTCTTCATCAACACCGTCAGCCCCGAAGCGGCCGCCGAGACGCTGCGGACCTGTGGCTGATGGATGTATTCATTAGGAAACCCCGACCGATTCTGCCGATAGTAGGGTGAAGCGGCTGCGCGCAAAGGCATTGCTAGCATTCGTCCTGCACCAACATTGACCGCACCATGAATCCGCTTCGCCTCTGTCTGGTCCTGCACAACCATCAGCCTGTCGGCAATTTCGGCGGGGTCTTCGAACAGGCGTATCAGGATAGCTACCTGCCGTTTTTGGACCTCTTCGAGTCCTATCCCGCCGAACTGCGGATTTCGCTGCACACCAGCGGCCCGCTGATGGAATGGCTCGACGAGCATCACCCGGACTATATCGACCGCTTGGCACTACTCGTCAGCAGCGGGCGGATTGAGATCATCGGCGGCCCGTTCTATGAGCCGATCCTGACGATGATCCCGTCGCGGGACCGGATTGGCCAGATTGAAACCTACACCGCCTGGCTCGAAAGCCGCCTGGGCGCGCTTGTGCAGGGCCTGTGGATGCCGGAGCGAGTCTGGGAGCAGTCCCTGACCAGCGATCTGGCGGTGGCCGGCATGAAGTACACGGTCCTCGACGATTTCCACTTCAAGAACGCCGGCCTCGTTGAGGACCAGCTTTACGGCGCCTATCTGACGGAAGACGACGGTAAGCTGCTCTCGATTTTTCCGGGGAGCGAGACGCTCCGCTACACCATTCCGTTTCAGGCTCCGCAGAGCACGATGGACTACCTCCGCGGCATTGCGGAAAAGCATGTGAATGCCGTCGTCGTGTTCGGCGATGACGGCGAAAAGTTCGGCACCTGGCCGGAGACGAAGAAGCACGTCTATGACAATGGCTGGCTGCGGAGCTTTTTTGACGCCCTGCTCTCGAACCGCGACTGGCTGAAGCTCAGCACGCTGGCGGATGCAGTCGAGAACGTGCAGCCGATAGGCAAGGTTTACCTCCCCGACGGCAGCTACCGGGAAATGACGGAGTGGTCCCTCCCCGTCGCACAGCAGCTCGAATACGAAAGCGTCGTCCACGATTTGGAGCACGATCGTCACTGGCCGCGACTCAAACGGTTCGTTCGCGGCGGCTACTGGCGGAACTTCAAGGTAAAATACCCCGAAGCCAACGAAATGTACGCCCGCATGATGATGGCCAGCCGCCGCATCGAGCAGGCCCGCGAGCAAGGGGTGGAAGGGGACGCTTTCCGCTTCGCTCGGCAGTCCCTTTACCGCGGCCAGTGCAACTGCCCGTACTGGCACGGCGCCTTTGGGGGAATCTATCTGCCCCACCTGCGGAACGCCATCTACAACCAGCTCATCGCCAGCGAGAACCTGCTGGACCAGGCCATCGGCAAGACTGGCGGCTTCGTCGAGGCGACTGTCGACGACTACAACTTCGACCTGCGGCAGGAGGTCCGCCTGGCCGGCGACAAACTCATTTGCCTGCTCGCGCCCTCCTCCGGCGGGCAAATGTACGAGCTCGATGTCCGCACCATTTGCCACAATCTGCTGGCCACGCTCTCGCGGCGGCCGGAGGCCTACCACAAGAAGGTCCTGGGCGGCGCCAATAATGGCAAAGGCAGCGTGGCCAGCATCCACGAGCGGGTTGTGTTCAAGCAAGCGGGACTGGAGCAGCGCCTCCAATACGACAAGACTTCGCGAAAGAGCCTGCTCGACCACTTCTTTGATGCGAGTGCGTCGTTGGACCAGGTCGCCCGCAACGACGCGCCCGAGCGAGGCGACTTCCTCACTGGCATCTACGACACCAAGATCCGCCGCGGCGCAGACCGCGTGCAAGTGCAGCTTTCGCGGACAGGAACAGTACAAGGACGAGAGATCAAGATCACCAAAGGAGTGACGATGATTTCGCGGAGCCCGGCACTAGAAATCGTCTACCTGCTGGAGAATCTGCCAGCCGGAGAAGCTCTGCATTTCGCCGTGGAGCTTAATCTGGCTGGACTGCCTTCTGGCGCTGATGACCGCTACTTTCATGATCTGGACGGTCAGCGATTGGGACAACTCGGCAGCCGGCTCGACCTCTCGGGAATTCAGAAATTGGGCCTGACCGATGAGTGGCTCGGCATCGACGTGCAACTCACGGCGAACCGGCCGACGGACTTGTGGGCCTTTCCCATTGAAACCGTTAGTCAGTCGGAAGGGGGGTTTGAGCTGGTGCATCAGTCCGTCTGCCTGCACCCCCATTGGCAAGTCCGCGGCGACGCTCAGGGCCGCTGGACCGTTACGCTCATCCTTATTGCCAATACGGCCCTCGCCGAAAGCCGCTTGCAACCGCAAGAAGCGGTGGGGGCAGTTTGAGATTTCTTGTTTCGGCAATTTGACAAACTACGGTGCTGACGTAGTGTTTCCTTTGTCCAGACGAAGCAATGGTTTACGACGATTCACGCCGGCTGTTGCTGACCTCCATCCTCGATAAAGGCAAACCGGTCGTAAGGCCGGGACGCAAAGCTACAGGATCTTGGGCTTATTCGAGCCAGAGATAGCCAGCTGCCGAAGGGTTTGGCCGAGGAATGAGGTGCTGGGATTCACAGGCGGCGAAGGCCGCTACTTCATTTCTCGCTTCGCGGCGGCAATGTCGTTAGACACCGCCAACGGGCCATTTTTGAGAGGTTTCCATGAACAAGCTTCTTCTGAGCGTCCGCCATCTGATCGTTTCCGAAGACGGCCCCACCGCGGTGGAGTACGCCGTGATGCTCGCGTTGATCGTCGTCGTTTGCCTGGGAACGATCACTACGATCGGCACCCGCGCCAACCTGGTGTTCAACGACATTTCGAACGCCCTGCCGGCTGGTAGTTAGTCGGCTAGGATTTGAGCTCAAAGGCCACAACTTTGTTGTGGCCGGCGGCAACGAGAGTCTCGGAGTTTTCGGCCAGGGCCAGCGCGTGGATGTGCATCGGGGCCTTCTCGGACCGCGCGACCTTTTTGGCTTCCAGGTCGTAAAGCTGCACCAGGCCCCCGTTGTCTCCTCCCGCGCCGATGAGCCACTTGCCTTCAGGTCCGAAAACGAGACTCGTGATCAGCCCCTTCCCGTCGCCCAGGAACTCGTGGAGCTTTTCGTGCTGCTCCCAGGCGAAGAGCTCCACGCGGGCGGGACCATCCAGATGGTCGATGTTCCCGATCCGCCCGATGCCGCCAATGGCCAGTCTCAGCCCATCTGGCGAAAAGGCCAACGAGCGAATGCCGCCGATGGAGTGAATCCGCTCCTTGGGGTCCCAGGTGTAAAAGCCGGGAGCATCGAGCGACGCCAGCTTGCTTCCCGCGGCCAGATCCCAAATGACGACGCGGCCCACCTTGTCTCCCGTGGCTAACAAGCGGCTGTCCGCAGAAATACAGGCGGCATACAGCATGGAAGGAAAGTGATTCGGCGTTCTTTCCTCATGCCCCTTGAGCTCGTGGATCTTGTTTCCCGATTCGGCGTCCCACACGCGGCACACCATATCGTCGCCGATGCTCACCACCCGTTTGCCGTCCGGTGAGACAATCACGTTGCGAATCCACTTGCTATGGGCAGCCTCGGTGGTGCGAATCACCTCGCCATTTTCCACCTTCCGCCAAACCAGCTTCCCGTCATAGCCGCCGGAAACAAGCGTCTGATTGCCGCCTGCCAGCGCGACTCCCGTTACGTAGCTGGAATGCCCTTCGAGCGCTTTCCACTCCGGTTTTTCGGCCAGCACATCCACGTCGTACACCTTCCCGTCCGACGCGCCGAGAAACAGCCGGCTGGAGGAAGGCATCCGCGCCAAGCCGAGGAAGATCTCCTGGCGAGAGAGGTCTTTGAGAAGTTTCAGGGTGGTGGGGAGAGGCATGAGAATTGTTCTTTGCGAAAATCACGGTGTTTCAAATTCCTCAATTGCTACCTTGCCATCGGGTTGAACTCGGAGCGCTACGTCCGATCCCTCCAGCAATTCCATTCCAACGAGCGGCCCGCCTTCGGATTCGAGAATTGCGATGCGCCTGGGACGACCATGCCACATGATTTGTCCGAGATAGTTATCCAGCAAAATTTCGCTCCCATCACCGAGCACGGCATAACGGCTGCCATCAAACTCAAGTCCCAAGCCTTCGATGAGACTGGCGGGGAGCGTGAGTTCGCCGGTGAAACCGGTATCTAGCACGGCCTCCACAGGCTGCTCGGCACCCCCTGCATCCAAAAACGACACGGATATGACGGCTTCTCGTTGTAGATTTACTTTGCCTGAAATCATTTGACTTGAAATCGGCCTCCTAATCGATAGGCTGCCGGGAATCCTACTCGAAGTCCGAATGTTACTGCCTCAGGACGCCGTACCCTAAGTCGGGTGGATGCGTTGATATCCTTGGGGTCCACCTCATAGTCCCCCGTGTCAATATCGATGACCACGAAATCTCCGTGGTGCGCCACTTCCACCTCGCTGCGGATTTTCTCGTCGTAAATTTTCTCGCCGCGCGCAGCAATTTCTTCCCTGGATGGCGCTATTGGTCGCATATTTCAATCCTCGATATGAAGCGTTATGCCAATACTTCCCTAATCGGCTGCGTCCCCGGATCCGTCAGTGGCAGGGGCCTCGCGCCGACGTGGTAGTTTTTCTGGTGGTCGATGCCAAGGGCTTGGAAGATCGTGGCGAAGAGCTGTGCAGCGCCGACTTTGCCTTCAACGACTTTGTTGCCGTCGTCGTCGCTCTTGCCGTGGACACTCCCCCGCTTGATCCCGCAGCCGGAGAGCGTGACGCTCCAGGCGCCGGCGAAGTGGTCGCGGCCGAGGCTGGCGTTGATCTGTGGCGTGCGGCCGAATTCCGAAAGCGTGATGACCAGTGTATGGTCGAGGAGTCCACGTTCTTGCAGGTCATCGAGCAGCGTGCTCATTACATGGTCCAGCTCCGTGGCCAGCTCCAAGTGGGTCTCGAAATTCTGGCCGTGGCTGTCCCACCAGGCCCGCGAGACTTTGACGAACGGCACGCCGGCTTCCACCAGGCGGCGGGCGATCAGGCACTGCTCCGCGAAGAGCGTGGGGCCGTATTTGTCGCGCATCGGCGTCGGTTCTTGCGAGAGATCAAACAGCTTCTCGCTGGCCATCAGCCCGCGGACGCGGCTGTAGGCTTCGTTGTGACTGGAAAGCGACGCGGATTGCCGGCTACGAGCGAAGCGATCGGAGACGAGCTTTCGGAAATCGGCCCGCTCTTGATGATCGAGGTCGGAAATTTCCTCGAGGCGGCGAAGATTGGCGGGCGAATTCCCTTCGGTGAGGGACATTGCGCCATAGCGAGCGCCCAGAAAGCCCGCCTGGCTGATGGCGTTGCCCCGCCCTTCCGTGGCCGTGTAGAAGCTGACATAGTCGGGCACCTGGCTATCCGCCTTGCCGAGCTCGCGGGCCACCATCGCCCCCAGATCCGGATACCTCACGCTCGGCTCATCGCGGCGGCCAAGGTGCATCATCCGGGCGGCTCCGCCATGGTCGCCGTTGCCGGTGTCCATGCCCCGGATGATGGCGGTATACTTGCCGATCCGGTCGGCCAATTTCGGCAGCAACTCGCAGATCTGCACGCCGGGAACAGACGTTTGAATCGCCTTGAACGGCCCGCCCGTCGGCCTACCCGGCTTGGGGTCAAACGTCTCCAGTTGGCTTGCCCCGCCGGCCAGCCAGAGCAGGATCACCCGCTTGTCGTTCTTCTTCAGCTCATTGGCCAGGACGGGACTCTGCAGGGCATTCAGCGCCGTCATGTCCGCGACGAAGGTGAGGCCGGCAGCAGCGGCAGCGGTTCCCAGAAATTCCCGGCGGGAAGCCGTGGGCAATTTGAGATTCGAAATTTGAGATTTGAGACTGCCAAATTCAGACATTGGATTCCTCACCATTTTCTCACCACTCACCACTCACCACTCACCACTCAGTAATTAAACCGGCATTCCCCGCTCGTCAGCATCGCCCATACCGCCTGTTTCCAGGCCTGGGCCGGCTGGTCTTCGTGCTTATGCAAAAACTGCTCCAGGGCCGTTAATTCTTCATCGACCGGCGGCCGGGAGTAGATGTTCCAAATCGCGGTCTCCATCGCTTCCCGGCGCTCTTTGATCTCGGCCAGCCTCGTGGGGAGCATCTCTTTGCCGTCCCGCAGCAGCTCATTTTTAACCTTGTCGCTATTGCTGAACAGCAGGGCCTCATCCACGCTCACCTGAAAATCGTCTTCGGGAAATTCCAGCGAGCCGGCGATGTTCCGCCCGGCCCCCTCCATTTGCTTCACGCGATTGTCGAGCTCATCCTCTTTCAAATCGGCGGGGAAAAACTCCGGGCTGGCGGCCGCGACCCGGAGCGACGTTCCGTATTGCCACGGCGTAAGCGGCCGGACCATGGCGATGGCAAACAATTCGTCTCCCGGCCTCGCTTTGGCGCCGTCCCACTCGCTGGTGCGGCTGTAGGCCTTGGTCAGGATGATGCCGCGGATGAGTCGCCGCAGATCGTACTTATGCGATTGCATGTCGCGGGCCAGCCAAGCCAACAGCTCCGGATGGCTCGGCGCGTTCTGGTCGTGCAGTTGGTCGAGTGGCATCACCAGCCCCCGCCCCATCAGCCGATACCAAAGTTGGTTCACAATCGCCCGGGCGAAGTACGGTTGCGCCGCATCCTTCAGCCCAATCTCCACCAGCCGGGCTCGCCGGCTGTAAGCGGCCGTGGGCGGGGCTTGCTTGCTCTTCTTCAACTCTTCGAGCTTCTTCTTTTCTTCCTTCTTGGCGTTCTCATCGGGCTCTTTGCTCTCCGGCTCGGTCAGCACCTCTCCGGTGAGAAACATCAGCCGGGCGTCTTTCGACTCCCCCTGAACCGTCTTGTAATTGACGATGCCGTATTCCTTCTCGCCGATGAACTCCCCCACGTCATACGTGCGGCTGAAGAAGCTCTTCATGCCGTAGTAATGTTCCTGGGTCCAGGTCGGCACCAGCGGGTGGTCGTGGCATTTGGCACAGCTCACGTTGACGCCGAAAAACAGCACGCTGGCGTCGGCGGTCAGCTTGTCCGTATCCTTGGCGCGCGAGCGGATGAACTTGATGGCTCCCTTTTGCTCGGCGTCCCCTTCCTGGCCGATGACCAGCTCGCGGAACATCTGGTCCCACGGGACATTTTTCTCGACGCTCGCCGTCACATATTCTTTGAGGCTCTGATTCGTCCCCCGCATGAGCAGCGCGTCCAGGTCCGCCGCCTGTTGCCGCACGAAGGCGGGGGAAGCCATCAGCCGGTCAACGAGTGCCGTTCGCTTGTTGGCGTCCGCGGACGCCACGTACGCCTTCGCCTCGGCCGCCGTCGGAATCCGCCCCACCAAGTCCAGCATCGTCCGCCGCAGCAAATTCGCATCATTGGCCTGAGCCGCGGCCGCCACTCCCTCCTTCGCCAGCCGGGCCTCCAAATAGAAGTCAATCGTCTCGTCCACCGGCTTCTCGGGAGGCAACAGCTCGTCCGCGGCGCAGGGCCAGACCAGGGACGCGGCGAGTGCCCACATCAGACTCAAAAACCAGCGCCTGCGCATCAGGGAAACTCCCTTCGGTCCACGCGGACCACTTCCATCAACGATTGTCGATATGATAACGGTTTCCGCCGGGGATTGCCACCGAGTTCCCTCCTTGGGGAGGCGCTGTCAAACTTGAAGTGCATGCCAGCAGGCGTGATGCCTCGACGATTTTGGCCGCGCTCACGGAGCGAGGGGGCTACTTTGCACGGGGCAAGGTGACGCGGAAGGTGCTGCCTTCACGGAGGCGGCTGTCGAGTCCCACGCTGCCCCCGAACGCTTGGGCGAGGTGCTTGACGATGGAGAGCCCCAGGCCGGTGCCGCCGAGCTCACGGGAGCGGGCTTTGTCGGCCCGGTAGAACCGCTCGAAGACGCGGGCCTGGTCCTTCTCGGCGATGCCGATGCCGGTGTCCTGCACCTCCAGGGCGACGAAGCGGTGGTTGGGCAGGGCCCGCACCGCCACCCGTCCCCCTTCGGGCGTGTACTTGAGGGCGTTGTCCACCAGGTTGCTGAGGATGGTCCGCACCCCTTCCGCGTCCGCCCGGACCAAGACCTCTTCGCCGGGAGTGTCGACGCGGAGCTCGATTTTGCGGGCGGCGGCGGCATCGGCGAACTGGGCGGCACATTCGTCAAAAACATCCCGCAGCGGCACGTCGACGATCTCAAAGGTCTCCTCGCCGGCTTCCACGCGGGCAATTTGCAGCATGTCCAGAATGAGTTGATGCAGCCGCTCGGCTTGCTCTTCGATGCGGGCGACAAACGCCAGGTTGTGCTCGGGATCGTTGACCGCCCCCAGGCGGAGCGTTTCGGCGTAGGCCTTGATGGCGGCCAGCGGCGTCTTGAGCTCGTGCGAGACGTTGGCGACCAGCTCACGGCGAAGATTTTCCAGGCGGCGGATTTCGCTGACATCGTGCAGCACCACCATCACGCCCGGACAGGGATTGCCGGGAAGGCGGTTCGCCCGCAAGGCCAGGCGGCGTCGCTGGGTGCCCACCACGTCGAACTCCCGCTGAATCGGCTCGGCCTCTGCGAAGGCGTCTTGCACCGCATCGAAAACGGGGCGGACGCGAGTCACTTCCAAAAACGGCCGGCCCCGCGGCTCGGCGGCGGAGAATTCCAAGAGCTCGCGGGCGGCATCGTTGGCCAGCAGGATAGACTTGTCCGGACCAATTGCCAGGACCCCCTCTCTCATGCTGCTGAGAACCGCTTGCAGGCGCTCGGCGTTGGTTTGCAGTTCGCCCACGCCGCGGCTGAGCTTGCGGCGAATCTGCTCGACGTCGGCCGAGAGCATGGCCATCTCATCCGCCGCATTCGCCGACGGTGGTTTGCCGTCTTCGCCGGCAGCCAATTCCCGCACGCTTTGTGACAGCCTGGCCAGAGGCTGCGTCACTTGAGCCACCGCATACCAAGTGGCCAGCGCCCCCAGTGCCAGCCATGTGACCGTCACGACGCCCAGCCACATGTTGGCCGCGTGCCACGCCGACATCACGCCCATCATTCCCGCAAACAGCGCCAGCAGCGCCGCATACAGCAGGAACAATCGCCAGAAGCGGGCGGAGAAGGTCATGAGTCAAGACAGTCGGAAGAAGCCACGGATGAAACACGGATGGACACGGATACGAAACCTTCCATTCTCGTTCTTATTATTCTGTCCCCCATTATTCTGTCACTCTGACTCCATCGAAGACGATGGACAGAATAATGGGGGACAGAATAATAAAGCAATTTGAAGATTTGACTTCATCCGTGAGATTCCGTGTTCAATCCGTGGCCCAAATCTCTTCCTCCTACTCTTCTCTCCACTCCCCTTTGATACCCGGCGGCTTCAGGTCGTAGCGGCGGATTTTGCGGTCGAGGGTGCTTCGCTCGACTCCCAGAATGGCCGAGGTGCGGCTCTTGTTCCAGCCGGTAGCTTTGAGCGTGGCGTGGATATGCCGCTTCTCGACGTCGTCGAGCGAGAGCGGCTCGTAGGTGCTTTTGGGAAGCTGGATGTCCCCCGATTCGCTGGACGTTGCCAGATTGGAGAGATGTAAGTCCTCCACATCGATGAACTCGCTACGGGCGAGCACCACCGCGCGCTCGATGACGTTCTTCAGCTCGCGGACGTTTCCCGGCCAGCGGTACTGCTGCATCCGGTGAATCGCCTCGGGCGTAAAGCCCCGCAGCTTGCGGCTGGTTTCGGCGTTGTAGCGGTCGAGGAAGAAGTTGGCGAGCTCCAGGATGTCATCCCCTCGCTTGCGAAGCGGTGGAACGAAAATCTCGACCACGTGCAGGCGGAAATAGAGGTCGCGGCGGAAGGAGTTCTCGGCGACTGCTTTTTCCAGGTCGCGGTTGGTGGCGGCAATCACGCGGACATCGACCTTGATCGGTTGCGAGCCGCCGACCCGCTCAAAGGGATGGCCTTCCAGCACGCGAAGGAACTTGGCCTGAATCGACGGGCTCATCTCGCCGATCTCGTCGAGCATCAACGTCCCCTGATGGGCCGCCTCGAACTTGCCGATCTTCCGCTCGGTCGCGCCCGTGAATGCCCCTTTCTCGTGGCCGAAGAGCTCGCTTTCCAGGAGGGTTTCGGAGAGCGCGGCGCAATTGAGGCAGACGAAGGGACCTTTCTTGCGGGGGCTGGCGTAATGCATGGCCCGCGCGACCAGCTCCTTTCCCACACCGCTTTCGCCGCGGATTAGCACTGTTGCGCGGCTGGGGGCGGCGCGAGCGATCTGCTGCTGGACGGCATCCAGCACGGGGCTATTTCCCACGAGGGCGCTTTCCGCGCCAAGCTGCTTGCGCAATTGCTGGACTTCGCTCTGCGTTTGCGAAAGGTTTTCCGAAAGCTCTTGCTGCCGGGCAAGGTTCTTGAGAGCGAGCGCAACATTGTCGGCCACCGCGAGCGTGAACTCCAAATCGTCAGGGTCGGCCACTCGGCCCGACTGCGTGGAATAGGTGTGGATCAGCCCCACGACTTTGCGGTCTTGCCGGATCGGCGCACAGATGACGCTGGTGGAATGGATCTCCCCCTTGCTGTCGCGGCTGCCGAGGTTGCTGTCCCCTTCCACATTACGGGCCAACACCGCCTCGCCATCGCGGAGCACCGTAACGCCGAGAAAACTGGACAGCCGATGGTAGCTCGGCTCGATGTCGGTGCGGGATGCGACGACCGTGAGCTCGGTGGTCGCCACGTCAGCCGCTTCCTTGCCTTTGGGCAAGAGCAGCACCGCGCCGGCATCCACCTGCGTGCTGTCGAACAAGCCGTTGAGCGCCAGATGCGCCACCGCGGCAATGTCCGGCTGGCTGGCAAGCTCAAAGGCGAGCTTGCAGAGCTTGGTCGCCGCCTGTCCGAGTTTGGGATGCTCGAGCTCACCTCCGCCGGGACTAAGAAAGCGGGCATGAGTGCGGCGATGCGTGATCGCGGACGGCTCGCTGGAGGTGAGCACGTTGGAATCGCTGATCTCGCCGGTCTCCCGCACGGCCGGCGCACCCGTCACGGTTTCGTCGGCCTCGCTGAGCAGCGATGCCGGCGGCCCTTCCCCCGGAGTGTCTGGAAACGCCTTCGACAAATCCTGCACGTACGCCAGTTGGCAATGGGCGATGCGAATCACCTCTCCCGGCGTCAGCGGATAGTCGCCACGCACCCGCTTGCTGCCGACGATGGTGCCGTTGCGGCTCTCCAAATCACGCAAGGTCCACTGCCCGCGAGTGATGAAGATTTCCGCATGGTTGCGGCTGGCCCGTTCGTCCTTGATGACGATTTGGTTGGTCCCCGCCCGGCCGATGGTGACGGTTCTTCCCGGGACCAAACGGAAAACGTCGGTCCACTTCGACCCTTCGCGAATGACCAGGTACGCAAGCATGAAGTGAGGGGATTCCCGCGTTTTTCGAGTCGCGCCGGCGGCGGGAAGTCTGTTCCAACTACCACCTTAGCTTGCGTGCCGCTCCGCTGGCAAGAGGCACTATTGACCAGCCGAGACCGTGCCACCCGGAATTTCCACGTGGCGACTTTTTCAGCTATTTCTTGCAATTACCGGGCGGTCCAGTTAATCTAAGACTGTGCTGGAGTACTCAGGCGAGACAGGCAACTGGCGACCTGCGGGGCGTTTCGCAGTGACTCCACACACCAGCGGGACGCACTTCCTACGGATCGGAGAGGGCCCACTGGCACGCGCGCGTTTTTTGCCAGGCATCGTTTTTTCTCGGAGTGCAGGTATGAAGATGAATCGCATCGTCGCCCTTATGTTTGCCTTCCTCGCGGCGGCCGCCATGCTGCCAGGACAGGCCCACGCTCAAAACAACGGCGGTGGCTTTTTCGGCCAGGCGGTCGGCGGTGTTTCCGTCTCCACGGATGGCTTTCTGGCAATGCCTATCACCAAAGATAGACTTCTTTCCCGCGAGGTTTTCGCCAAGGCCATGAAGCCGCAGGCGGAGACCTTGAAGAACAAGGTCGGCATGCGGATGATTTCGCTGCGGGCTATTGAGGAAGCGGTCGCCAAGAGTAAGGACAAGAATGGCTATGACCTGCCGGAAGAAATCCTCTTCCTGGCCGGCATCCAGCGGATTGAGTTCGTCTTCCTTTATCCGGAAACAAACGACGTCGTGCTGGCCGGCCCCGGCGAAGGCTGGAAGGTGGATGAGAACGCCAACATCGTCGGCGTCACCACCGGCCGCCCCGTGCTGCGGCTGGAGGATCTGATGCTGGCGCTGCGGACCACCGAGAACGCCCGCAACGGCGGCATCAGCGTCTCGATTGACCCGACCGAGGAAGGCCGTCTGGAATTGGACCGCGTGCTGGCTTCCGTCCGGCAGTACAGCGAGGGCATTGCCGAAGTCTTCGAGAAGGCCCTCGGCCCGCAAAAGATCTCCATCACTGGCGTACCGAAGACCAGCCACCTGGCCCGCACGCTCGTTGCCAGCGACTACAAGATGAAGCGGATCGCCATGAAGCTAGAGAAGTCGCCCGTAAATGGCCTCGGCAGCTATGTGGACATGCTCAAGTCGCCTCCCAAGAACATGATGCCCCGCTGGTGGATGGCCTGCGATTACGAGCCGATGGCCAAGAGTGCCGACGGCCTGGCCTGGCAGCTTCGCGGCAAGGGAGTGAAGGTGATGACCGAAGATGAAGTCATCACCCAGGGCAAAGTGGCCGGTACCGGCAAGACCAGTGACGCCGCCCAGAAGTGGGCCGATACGATGACGGACAAATACGACGACCTCGCCGTCGCCGAGCCCGTCTTTGGCGAGCTGCGGAACGTGATGGACCTGTGCGTCATCTCGGCTCTAATCGCCAAGGAAAACCTGCTGGCCAAGGCCAACCTGGAACTCCCCACGCTCATGGGTGGCGAAAGCAAATTCCAGCCGACCCAGTGGAACGCCCCGACACAGGTCGCCACCGAGTGCAGCGTGACGCATAAAGGCCGCAGCTACATCATCACCGCCTCCGGCGGCGTGGAAATCAACTCCTGGGCCATCGCCGACAAGACGGAGGAAGTTGCCGCCGTTGGTGAAACCCGCCAAAAGGCAGCCGCGAAGAATGCGGGTAGCTTGTACTGGTAGGGGTTGGCCAAGAGCTGGTGCTGGCACGAAAGACAAAAAGGCTGGTCCGCGAGTTTGCGGACCAGCCTTTTTTGTTACGCCTCACGCTCCAACTTTTGCCGCCTCTTTTCGTGGGAGACTTACCGTCCCGGAAGGGTCACTAGGTCCGACGACGCCCGCGTGATCATTGCCGCAAAAACCCGCGGTTCAATCTGCTGCGACACAAAATGCACGCTGCCATCGCCGAAAAGCAGATTCGCGCCGCCTGGATGAAAGCTGTAGGTCTCATTGTCGTTGGTACAGTTCATGATGCATGTGCCGCCTCCTTCGCCCGACCCCTGCACCAAGCGGTCGGAACCATTGATTGCGACCTCATACTCCGGATTTGCCCAAGCGCCGTGTTTGGCGATTCCTTCAACCTGTCGGCCCATTCGCCATAGGTACGGGCGGCCGGCATCTTCGACGAATAGTACCGTCTGAGATAAACCATCGGTGACATTCCCCGTTGAACAGGGCAGGGGTGTTAGAATCCCATTAAAATCTGGCGGGGCGAAAGTCGGCCAGCCCGCGAGCGCACAATAACTCGCCGCTACACCGTGTGCAGGAGCGTAGTCACCTGTTGCCGGACCAAAGCTATAGGAGTAATCGACCATCCCATTGGACGGCGAGGACGGGCACTGTAAAAACGGAATGACAACGCTGACCGCATTTCGATTTTCCAAATCGCTCCACGAAAAATCTAAGTCGTAGGCAACGCTAGACCCCTCGACGTATGGTAACAAGAGCGTGATCGCCGAAGACTCTACCGGAACTGCACGCGAACTAGGCGGAAACTCGCGGTAGACTCCCTCATAGTTGCTGACAGCGATGCCCCACTGCCGCTGATGATTTTGGCACTGCATTCGCCGAGCGGACTCCCGCGCCCATTGAATGGCTGGGATGAGCAAAGCAACCAAGACTCCGACAAGAAAGAGCGCGACCAGCAATTCAACGAGCGTCAGCCCACTGTAACGGCGCCTAAGGCAGTGGGGGTTCATGACTTAACGCCTCAATAATTGGCCTGTTCCGTCGGAAGAAAAAACGTCTTTTTTTTGAGTCGACTTCTTGGCAGCCTACCATTGCCGCCGTAACTTGTCTACTGGCGCATTTCGCCATGAGTCGTTCCAGAGTTCTGCGGGAGCTTTGTTGTGCCCCGATTTCCATCCGGACGTGCTGGTTTGCTTGCTGCACTTGTCGCCGCATTCGCAATCGCGCTTGGTGCCTCGCTTTTTCCACTTCTTCAGCGGGACTCTGCGGCCGCTCGATCCGCCGTGGACGAGCGTTTCCACGAGGTACGGCACCGTGAGGTTACCGTGCGCGGGGACTCTCGATCCCAAAGCGTCCCCATAGAATTCCGCGTGCGGAATCCGGGACCAAACGCAATTCACATTCATGAGGTGCAAAGCTCGTGCAACTGCTTGGGCGCGGACGTTGATAGCCGAGAGTTGCTGGCTGGGCGAGGCGCCACACGCCTGACGATGAATGTCCGTCTGACGCCCTACGAAAGGACCAAACAGGTTTCATGCGTTCTTGTTACAGATGATCCCGACGAGCCGCACAAGCGATTCTCGGCAAAGTTGAACGTAGTGCAACCCATTCAATTCGAGGAGGAATCCTACGACTTTGGCCAACTGCGTCTGAACGACTCGGTGCGTCGGGAGTTCTCTCTGACCTTTTGCACGCGAGACAACACTCCTCCGAAACTCGTTAAAGTGGCCGGCAATGCCACGTCCCTCGACGCGATACCTGATTTCGGCCGTATCCGCAGCACGACCGTCAACGGTCTGGTGATTCATCACCTTCCCGTCGCAGTGACATTCTCGCCAGACGAAACGTCCGTCGCCGTAGCTCTAGCGCTGCGTGCTTCCGCAATTGTGGACGGGAGTCCGGTGACCGCGGAACTACCCCTATGGTGGCGGCCCGAACGCCAGTTTTCCATGGCACCACGGCGAGCAATCCTGACGATTGAAGACAATGAATCCTCTCCCAAGCCCGTTTCTATTCGCGTTACTCGCAACGACCAAGGCTCATTTCGTATCAAACAAGTTGTGAGCAACAACAAGCTGATTTCGGCTTCTCTTGCGTCGCAGACCAACGACAGGGAAGCGGCGATTGAAGTGCTGTGGGTGGCCGAGGATTCGCTTCCTGGGCGTTTTGCCACAACGGTGGTCGTGACGACTGACCATCCTTTGGAACCTCGCTTGATTATTCCCGTGGTGTTCGTGAGGTAAGACGTTGATGCGATGTAACTTGTACTGCGGTTTTGTATTTTGCAAAACATTCTATTGAAAAGGACTTTAGAAATGAAAAGAGCGTTTTCCCGCCTATTGGTCGTTCTGGCCTTTTGTCTTGGAGCGACGTTAGCGATTGCGCCAACTGTTTCTCAAGATCCTCCGATTGTCGACGAGGTCAATCCTCCAAAGGGCGGCGAACTCGGCGACTGCTATGGACAAAAGCTCTACGGAGTTGTGTCCAAATGTATAGAATCCCCTAATGCATGCACGGGCATACTTGGATGCTTCCTTTTGGAAACACCATACGTTTGCCCGGACCTCAGTTGTCCGGCAGGCGGATGCGCGCATTTTCGCGGTGCCAACTTCAACACCGTTGGATACTGTGAATATGCGCCTGGTCAAACAGCGGTCTGCAAGAAGTGCATGTGGTTCGCCTGCGCTCAAGGCACCTTTTACCCCGTCTTATTCACCGCTCGCATGATGGTAGCTTGAACAGGTATCGGGTTGGTTGGTGGGGGTGTAGTCGCACGGTGGGGGCGGAGGGCCCCCTTTCCCCCAGAGCCGAGTTGTTGGTGGCGTGAGTGCGGGGGAGGGTCGGCGATGACAGAATGT
>JBPCKT010000104.1:0-16836 GCA_051004015.1 Pirellulaceae bacterium
GGCAGAAAAGAGACCATGGTCGGTAAAGTCCCCACTGGGGAAAAGTTTCGCCTTTTGTCGCCTTTCGCTCCGAGAAAGCACATCTTTTCGCGGAGCGAAAGGCGACATTCCCTCCTCCCGATGGTAAAGTAAAGCCCCATGTCTCTCCCCTCCCCCCAAGACGCCGAGCAAGCCCGCCTGCGGGAAACCGCCAGCCGCGAGCGGAACTGGGAGCGGTGGGGGCCGTACCTGTCCGAGCGGCAATGGGCGACGGTGCGGGAGGATTATTCCGCGAACGGTGATCCCTGGAACTACTTTCCGCACGACCA
This sequence comes from Pirellulaceae bacterium, assembly GCA_051004015.1. Taxonomy (GTDB): domain Bacteria; phylum Planctomycetota; class Planctomycetia; order Pirellulales; family Pirellulaceae; genus SXOA01. The sequence goes on from JBPCKT010000104.1 coordinate 309, forward strand.
CGCCCGCAGCCGGGCGTATCGCTGGGGGGAAGACGGCCTTCTCGGCATCACGGACCGGCAGTGCCGCCTCTGTTTTGGCCTGGCTCTGTGGAACGAGGCCGACCCGATTCTGAAGGAACGGCTGTTTGGGCTGACGGGGCCGCAGGGCAACCATGCGGAGGACGTGAAGGAGCTGTACTACTATCTGGATTCCACGCCGACGCACTCCTACATGCGGGCGCTTTATAAGTATCCGCACGCTGAGTTTCCCTATGCACGGCTGGTGGAGGAGAACGCCCGCCGGGGCAAGAACGAAAGTGAATACGAGCTGAGCGATACCGGCATCTTCACCGGCGGCCGTTATTTCGATGTTTTTGCCGAGTATGCGAAAGCCGGCCCGAACGACGTGTTGATTCGCGTTACCGTGGCCAATCGCGGCCCCCAGGAGAAGCGAATCCACCTGCTGCCGACGCTGTGGTTCCGCAACACGTGGATTTGGGGCTGCAAGCACGAAGGGTGCGACGCCAAGCCGCGGCTGGCTCTGGCGGAGGACCAGTCGCTATTGGCCCAGCACGACACGCTGGGCAATTTCCATTTTCATGCCGACGTCGCCAGCGACGGCAGCTCCCGGAATTGGCTGTTCACGGAAAACGAGACCAACTCCACCGACCTCTTCGGCACCCTCAATTACACGCCGTATGTGAAGGATGCTTTCCACAAATACGTGATTCACGGAAATGAAGACGCCCTCAGCCATTTCCACTTCGGCACCAAGGCGGCGGCTCATTACATCCTGAACATCCCGGCCGGGGGCGAAGTCTCGGTCAACCTCCGCTTGTTCAGCGACACCGAGCAGCCGCCGCAAGTCTTCGGCAAAGAGTTCGAGCAAGTCTTCACGGCCCGTAAGCAGGAAACGGATGCGTTTTACGCCGACGCCATCCCCGCCACGCTCCCGCCCGCTCAGAAGGAAGTCGCCCGGCAGGCCTACGCGGGTTTGCTCTGGTCCAAGCAGTTCTATCACTACGTCGTCGAGGACTGGCTCAAGGGAGACCCGGAAACGCCCACTCCTCCCGCCAGCCGATTGACGGGGCGGAACCACGACTGGCCGCAGCTCTTCAACCGGGACATCATTTCGATGCCCGATAAGTGGGAATATCCCTGGTATGCCGCCTGGGATTTGGCGTTCCACATGCTGCCGTTTTGCCAGGTGGACCCGCATTTCGCCAAGGGGCAATTGGAATTGTTCCTGCGGGAGTGGTACATGCATCCCAGCGGGCAGATTCCCGCTTACGAATTCAATTTCTCGGACGTGAACCCGCCGGTCCACGCCTGGGCCTGTTGGCGGGTCTACAAAATCAGCGGCCGCGAGGGTGAGCGGGACCGCAACTTCCTTTCCGCCACGTTCCAGAAGCTGCTGGTCAATTTCACCTGGTGGGTCAACCGCAAGGACATGCGGCAGAACCACCTCTTCTCCGGCGGCTTTCTCGGCCTGGACAATATCGGCGTCTTCGACCGCAGCCGGCCGCTCCCGAGCGGCGGGCATTTGGAGCAGGCGGACGGCACCGCCTGGATGGCCTTCTATTGCAGCACGATGGCCGCGATGGCCCTGGAGCTCGCCATCGGCGACCCCCCCAGCGAGGACATGGCGAGCAAATTCTTTGAGCACTTCGTGTACATCGTCGACGCCATGAATTGCCTCGGCGGCCGGGGCCTGTGGGACGAGCAGGACGGCTTCTACTACGACCAGATGCTCGTCAACGGCAACTCCACCCCGCTCAAGCTCCGCTCCATGGTCGGCCTGATTCCGCTGTTCGCCGCGGAAGTCATGGAGGAACATCGCCTCGGCGAGCTCCCCGGTTTTCGCAAGCGGTTTGAGTGGTTTCTGAAATACCGCCCCGACCTGGCCAAGCACATTACCTATCGAAAGTACGAGGAGGGGGGAGAGACCCGCGGCCGGTATCTGTTCGCCATCCCGTCGAGAGATCGGCTGGTGCGGGTGCTGAAATACATGCTCGATGAAAAGGAGTTCCTTTCGCCCCACGGCATCCGCTCCCTCTCCAAAATCTACGAGAAGCGGCCGTACGTCTTCGCGTCGAATGGAGAGCGGGCCGAGGTCCGCTACGTGCCGGGGGAATCGAACTCGTCGATGTTCGGCGGCAACTCCAACTGGCGGGGGCCGGTGTGGTTTCCGGTCAATTACCTCATCATCGAGGCCCTACAGCGGTACCACCATTTCTACGAGGACTCGCTGAAGGTGGAATGTCCCACGGGGAGCGGGCAGATGATGGACCTGCGGGAAGTCGCCCTGGAAATCAGCCGGCGTCTGGTGACGCTCTTCATCCCCGACGATAGCGGCGGTGCCCATTCCGCAGCCGCCTGCCACGGCAACGACCCGCTGTACCAAACCGACCCGCACTTTCGCGGCCTGCACCTGTTCCACGAATACTTCCACGGCGACACAGGGCGGGGGCTGGGGGCGAGCCATCAGACGGGGTGGACGGCGCTGGTGATTAGGTGCATGGAGGTGCTGGGGGCGGCGGGACAGGGGGGGAAGTGACTCGTTTTCGACAAATTCGCTCAGCCACTGAAGTAGGAGCACTGACTAAAAAGAGACGCTCCAAGTCGGGTAAATGCCTTTGGCGCGGGAAAAGATTTCCGTAAGCCGCAACTCTAAAAATCCCTTCGTCGCAGTGTTCACAAAAACGAACCTAAATTGGTCCTTAAGGCTTTGCGCTACCAAAACTTCCCCAGCCGTTAGAGCGAAGAAAAATCCGGCGAAGTCATGGGGCAAATTCTTTTTGGTAGCCTTGATTTCGGCAATTACGATGCTTGCCAGGTTCCGTTCGACGGATTCAAGGTCATCGAGGTCGACAGCGTGGGTTGTCTTTACCACATCAAATGCTTTGCCGTAGAGAACCTTTCCTTTTTTCGCAAACGCGACAAGTAGATTCTGCCGCTGTTTGGCCGTGGGGATGAAGAAACCGCAGTCTTTCGCGACGAGGATTTCCGCGGCTTTCTTGGAAGTGGACTGGCCTGACTGGAACGGCAGCGCCGCGTCACTGGCCAGCTTAAGAGCCCTTGCGGTTTCGTCCTCCAATTCGTTCAGTGAATCTTCTTGCAAAGTCATTGATGTCCGTACCGATGGTTTCGCAGATTTCCGCTGTTTCCACGAAATCCAATCGCCGTTCGCCCGTTTCGTATTTGCTCACGTAGCTCTGAGGCAGGCCCAACTTCTTCGCAAGCTCGGCCTGAGTCAAATCAGCCTCGAGCCGCAGGTCCTTTAGAAGGGTTCGAAAAAGATTGTCGGACCGCGAGAACTTCAGCCTGGGCATGAAGGGGAGCATAGTGACCTTGCCAGCGATAACCCGAAATAGGATATTGGCAGGATGAGTCCGAAACGCACGAATCCTGGCCCCTTGCTCGAAGCCACGATTGAACTTTTTCCCCAGTTTATTGTTCCCGAGGGCAAGATTCTCTTGACGATGGACCGCTTGGGCAGAAGGCGGAAGGCTGCGAAAACCCAATCGGCTGAGTTCGCGTCAGTCGAACGAAACGAACTTCCAATGCTCGCAATTCTGGACGAATCTCTTGACCATATGTTCCTTGTGGACGTTCTTTCCACACAAGGTTTCATGAATCAAAAGCGGATTGAATTCTTGGAACGTCTCTGCTCGCATCGGAGGCGCGTAACCATTTGTCTCGCGATTTGGAGTCGAAGCGACCTGATGTTCATGGAGGAACTGCCTTGGGGGTCATTCATTTGGTGTGCCTCGGAGCCTCGCCACCTCATCCATTTCGACCCCTGTCGAAAATGAGCGCATCCGAGCCGGGAGTTCGGAGAGGATTTTCTTAGGCATGACTCTAGTGTCCAAGGGATGCAAAAGAAACGGCCCCCGGCAGCTAACACCACCAGAGGCCCGGATGCACCCTTGGCGCACCGTCGACCCGAATATCCCTTGTCAGGTTGCTTCCCAGCAGAGTCTGACTCCGTTTCTTCGAGCAGACTCAGAATAGCCGATTGAACCGGCAGCTTCCAACTCCCATGGGACACCGGAGCCATGCCTCCAAAATCCAATCCAGCCCGCCGAGCGACGTGGCGCTTTCCGGTTGCCGACCAGATTCCCTAGAAATCTTGACAATTCTTGCCGCAGGGGGCTTGACGGTGCCAACTGTACGGATGTATCATTATCAGAGTTCGCAAGTGTTTGTGGGATACGTTTGAGGAGAAGCGTGATGATACCTTGGGAACAAGCGAAGGAATTGTCCCCTTTTGCGCCGCGAATAGAGCCGCCGCTCTTTTGCGGAACCCAGGGGGACAATACCCCCCTGGTGCTGAAAGAGGGGGGTGGAGATTCAACACGGACCCTGTTTTTCTCCCCGCGGGGGGTGTTGAAACAGGGGGGTAAAGTTTCAACAGCCAGTAACATAGTGGAGTTTATCTAAGTCGTTAGTGATGTGGTTCCATGCGGTAGAATTGTCCCATGCCCTATCAACTCACCATCTACGACCAGCGCAAGCCCGTCGCCTCGTACTCGCTCAGCCAAACCGTCGAGATTGGCCGGCAGGACATGGCCAAGGGGGAGCCCGCCCCCCAGCCCGAGAAAGGGGAGCATGTGGCGCGGGTGGATTTGCCGGACCGGGTGCGGCTGATTATTTCCGGGGCGCTGGAGAAACAGGTTTCGCGGCAGCATTTGCGGCTGGAGCCCCAGGGAACTGACAAGGTGCTGGTGACGAACCTGAGCGCCAATGTGGACCTGAGCCTGGGGCCGCACGGGCGGCTAGCGGCGAAGGAGAGCCGCGTGTGCGATTTGCCGCTGTACTGCGATTTGCTGGTGAAGGCGATTCGCCTGGAGGGGGAGACGCGGCCTACCGACGACTTCAACGTGCAGACGCTGACCCAGCCCGCGCTCGCGCCGGGACGCGGCTCCGGCAGCACCATGCAGCCGATGATGCAATCGCTGGTCGGTTCCGCTGACGATGTCCTCGCCTGGCTGCAAGGTGCGATGGACGTGCTGCAAAGCGCGGCATCCTCGCCGGACTATCTCCAGCAGGCAGCGAAATCCGCGGTGCACCTCATCGATTTGGATGTCGTCGTGATCCTGCAGCGCCGGAAAAATGAATGGCAAGATGCGGCCAGCGAGATCGCTCCTGATTGCATTCTCCCCAAGACCTGGCGGCCCAGCCGCACGATGCTGGAGCGGGTGCTGGCGGACAAGCGGACCGTGTTTCATCCACCGCAAGGCGGGCAGGACGCGGTCAGCCGCGGCGAGAGCCTGCAAAGCGTGCGGTCGCTCGTCGCGGCCCCCATTCTGAGCCGCGAAGGGGAGGTCATCGCCCTGCTCTACGGCGAGCGGCGGAACGAGGGCATCCTCACCCGCTGCGGCACCATTGACGAAGTGCAGGCCCGGCTCTTCGAGCTGCTCGCGTACGGTGTCGCGGCCGGCCTGGCCCGGGCGGAACAGGAGCGGCAGGTGCTGGCCGAGCGGGTCCGCTTCGAGCAGTTCTTCACGCCGGAGCTGGCGGGGATGCTTCAGGCCCGCGGCGAAGAAATGCTGGCCGCCAAACGCGAGACCATCACCGTCCTGTTCTGCGACATCAACGGCTTCAGCAGGATCAGCGCGGAGAAGGATCCGCAGATCACCATCGAGTGGCTGCGGGACGTGCTGAGCTTGTTGTCGGACTGTGTCGCGCAGGAACGAGGCGTGCTCATTGATTACAGCGGCGATGCGCTCGAAGCCATCTGGGGAGCGCCGGAGGTCACGCCCGACCACGCCGTGCGTGCCTGCCGAGCCGCCCTGAAAATGCGGGCAGAGCTGGCCGATTTCAACATCCGTTGGCAGCCGCGGCTGGGGGAGGCGACGGGGATTTCCATCGGCATCAACAGCGGGCCAGCCCAGGTGGGAAACATCGGTTCGCGGCGGAAGATCAAGTACGGAGCCTTTGGACCGACCGTGAACCAGGCGGCCCGCGTGCAAGGGGCGACCAAGCTCGTCGGCTGTCCGCTCTTGGTGACCAAAGGGACCGCGGACTTGCTGGGGGGCGCTTATCCGCTACGGCGGCTCTGCACGGCGACGACGGTGAACATCGCGGAGCCGGTCGATTTCTATGAGTTGCCCGCCGCCCCCGATGCCTCTTGGCCCAAACTCAAGGACCAGTATGAACAGGCGCTGGCTCTCTTCGAGCAGGCCCAGTTCCGCCAGGCGATGGCCTTGCTCATCCACCTGGCGGGGGACTATCCCACCGACGTGCCGACGATGAACCTGCTGCAGCGGAGCATGTCCCTGTTCCAGAATCCGCCGCAGAAGTTCGACCCCGTGTGGCATCTGAAGGCGAAGACGGCATAAGACTGAGAGCCAACGGGCGATGGCGGCTCAAAGTCCAGATTGGCCGCGAGCGTTGCAAATGCGATCGCGGAGTCCTTTTGCCTCCTCGCTAGCGGACTCCCCCGGTGCTTTCCAGATACTCTGCCGTTTCCGGCACGCGGCGTGCATCTAAAGCCCTCTTCAGGACGGAGATGGAAATGGAGAGGGTGGCTGCCATGTCAACTAACCGCGTATTCATTCTGTTGGGACTGTTCGTTTCCATTCCGACAACGACGCTGGCGCAGCTGCGAGTCAATTCTCCCGTGGCGGCGCCGGATCGAACAGCCGCATCCGGATCATCATCCAGTGCCTCGAAACCTAGTGCCTCGAAATCAGCCGCCACCGCCCCTGAGTTTCCACTCGTGGTTCGTATCGACAACTCGGCGCTAGATCCATTGCGGGAAAAGGATATCAACCGGCAGGGAACCGTCGACCGGATCGTGCTGGGGACGCGAGCGATTGGCACAAGCTGGACGACGGGTGCGATTGACGTGGAGATGATTCCCGATCGGGATGATGCATCCTTCACGATTCGCTTTCTGGGAAAAACCCAGACCAAGACCACCGGGTCCAACGGACCGGCTCTCATCTACAGCAGAACCTTTACGGATTTTGAGTGTGCTCGCCGTGTGGTCTTTGATCCGCGGATTGGAATGGTGGCGGGGCCGTGCGTCAGCAGGGCACGAACGACCCTGGTTTACGACGGCTTTGGTTCGTCGGGCGGCGCTTTGGGGCGGCGGCTGGTGGCCCGCGTGGCCGAAAGGCGGGCCGGAGAGTCGTTTGAACAGGCCCGCGCCATCGCCCAGCGCGACAATGAAGCGGAAGTTCACCAGGCGTTCGAGAAGCGACTGGATGAGCAACTCGCGGGAATCAACCGGCGGCTGGACGTCGCCCGCTATGTGAACGCACTGTTTGGGCCGATGTCCAAGCCGCGATTGGCGACAAGGTCCAGCCAGAACAGCATCCTAATCGGCATCGGCAATGAGCAGAGCCCCGAGCGGTTGGTCACCTATCCACCCGAACGGGAGAAGCCCGCGCCCATCGAAGTGTGGGTCCACAACTCCATGCTCGGGCAGCGGCTAAGCGGCCTTGCCGCGATCGTGGAAAAAATCGACGACCGGGTGCTGCCTTCCGCGGCCCAGATGCAGGTCTTGCAGGTGATGTTCGGCGCCCCGCCGGAAGATCCCACGCAGAAGGTCGAAAACCAGTTTGACGTGGGGTTCAAGCAGGGCTGGTTTGTGATCGGAATGAAGAACGACTCGGTAACGCCGGCACCGGTGGCGGCAGCAGTTACATCTTCTTCCGCTCCGCCCTCGGGCGAACGACGTGCGTCACCAGGCCGACCTTCTCCAGAAGCTCGATGACAATGAAGATCAGGTCGAACTCCCACCAGCGGTGGCGGGTGTTGGCGGCGGAGGGGTCTTCGTGGTGATTGTTGTGCCAGCCTTCCCCGCTGCTGAGCAGGGCCACCAGCCAGTTGTTGCGGCTGTTGTCCTTCGTCTCATAGCTCCGATAGCCGAAGACGTGCGACAGCGAGTTCACCGACCAACTGATGTGCCAGACGCAGACCGTCCGCGCGATGCAGCCCCAGACCAGCCAGCTCAGGCCAAGCTGCACGCCGGCCATCAAGGTCCCGGAAAACAGGTATCCGGCGATGAAGCCCGCGACGTAATAGAGCAGCGCGTGGATGAGGTAAATCCAGACCGGCAGCAGCGAACGCTGCAACTTCATATAGAACGGATCGCGGAGGATGTCGCGGGCGTAGCGGTCGAACGCGGAGGTGTTGCGGACGGCGGAGTTATCCACCAGCAGCCAGCCCAGATGGCTCCAGAAGAAATTGACGAGCGGGCTGTGGGGGTCGTCTTCGTGGTCGGATTCGTTGTGATGCTGCCGGTGCGTGGCCACCCAGCTCGCCGGCGCGTCCTCCATGCAGCAGAGGGCCACCATCACAAAAAAACGCTCGAGCCACAACGGGCAGCGAAACCCGCGATGCGTCAGCAACCGGTGGTAGCAGAGGTTGATGCCAATCCCGCCATAGAAATAGATTCCCGCCCACAGCAGCGCCGCCCCCGTCCAGCTAAAGAGCCAGGGCACGAACACCAGCAGCGCCGCCGCGTGCCCAATCAACAGCGGCACTGCATACCGCCAAAGAATCCGCCGCGAAACTTGCGCGGGATAGGGCAGGCGCTGGCCCGCGGCCAGGTCCAATGGAAACGAAACCGGAGGCGTAGGAATCGAAACCGGCGCAGGGCGAGTACTTGGCTCTGATCGGGCAACCGGCGGGGGGGAGAATTCGACAGACAACGACATACGAAGCGCTTTCCGACGGGATGATGGGCAAGCGCGCCGCAGGCATCAAAGAAAAACGCCCGCTGGCCCTCGCCAAGGAGAATCATACCAGCCGCTGCCGATGTGGCGAGTAAATTCTGTGTTAAACCTCGCCCTTTTCAGAAAAAGGTTCCTGACCCTTTCAAACCGCGCAAGCTGCGAAAGATTTGCGGGGAGACAGCTAACTAGACCTTACCGGCTTTACGCAGAATTTCCTCCGCCCAACTTGCCTCCGCCGATGGAAGCGAGGGTTCCAGGAGCTTTCGATAGTCCATGTTCCAGTAGCGGCCATTGCCGTACGCCCGCTCCACCAGCGGCTGCAGCTCCAAGATTGGTTCGCGATCCGCGATCCGCAGCGGAATGCCGATGGACTTCAACGGGGCTTCGAGGTTCATTCGGTAGAACTCTCTTCGCATTGGATCTATTTGCCGCTCCACCGACGCCAGATAAGTCGGCAACGGCGGTCGAAGCCGCTTGATGAAGGCCAGCAGCAGCTCTCGATTTCCCTCGCGCGTCAAATCAATCTCCACCAGATTGACCCTTGCCCGCCGGCATTCGCGCGCCTTGCGAAGGTACTGCTCGCGGCCGTCCTCGCTCAGCTTGTTGGTTGGACTGATGAATTCAATTACCGTGACAACCCGGCTCTGAGTCGAGGCATCGCGAATTTCGATGTACGTTTCGCTGATTGTCTCCGGAACCGTTTCCAGAGGCATGATTTCCGGCTCGGCGATGGCAACGGGCTCGCCTCCCGCGGCAGCTACTTCGCCCGCGGATTCGGTTTCGAAAACGCGCACGTCCGGATAACGACCCTGCCCGATGGCGAGTCCACCCTCATCAGCCAAGTAAACTCGCTCTTCCATCCGAGCACATAGGTCCGGCGGCAGTTGCTCCTGGAGTTGGTCGCAGGCGCCATTAACCAGCCGCGCATGGACATCCCGCCAATGGAATTCCAAAAACGGATCCATGCCGGGAAAAGGACTCTTCTGGTTCATCCCTCCATTCTACGCCCCGTCCGCCCCTTCTACCAACGTCACGCCATCAGGCCTTCCACCACTTTCCCCCCCTGGTCCGTCAGCCTCATGCTCAGACCTTTATAGTTGACCGCGAGTTGCTTGTGGTCGAAGCCGAAGAGCCGCAGGATGGTGGCGTGGAAGTCGTTGATGTGGACGGGGTTTTCCACGGGGGCCCAGCCGAGCTCGTCGGTCTTGCCGTAGGTGAGGCCGGGCTTCACGCCGCCGCCGGCCATCCAGACGCTGAAGGCGAACGGATGATGGTCGCGGCCGACCTTCTCGGACATTTGTCCGTTCCGGTTCTCGGCCAGTGGCGTGCGGCCGAATTCGCCCGCGAAGACCAGTAGCGTGCTGTCGAGGAGTCCGCGCTGCTTCAAATCCTGGATAAGCGCCGCGAGCGGCTGGTCGGCCATTCCGGTGCAGTAGTCGAGCTCGCCATCAATGTCGCTGTGGGCATCCCAGGAGGCATGGACCATCGTGACGAAGCGCACTCCCCGCTCCACGAGGCGGCGGGCCAGCAGGCAGTTGGTGGCGAACCGCTTGTAAACATCCGTCCCGGAACCGCGCCCCCCCTTCCCCTTCGGCTCGGGGCGGTTGACGCCGTACATGTCGAGCGTCTGCTGCGACTCCTGCGAGAGGTCCACCAGCTCCGGCGCGGCGGACTGCATCCGGAACGCCAATTCATACGAGGCAATGCGGCTGGCAATTTCAGGGTCCTGCAAGTCTTCCAAATGGCGGCGGTTAAGCGAGGCAATCGCCTCCAGGCCGCTTTTCTGCATTTCGGGCGTCACGCCGGGCGGATTCGCCAGGTTCAGAATCGGATCACCTTGGCCGCGAAAGAGGACGCCTTGATACGTGGAGGGCATGAAGCCGCTGCTCCAGTTGGAGACTCCGCCGCTGCCGCCGCGCCCGGCGGTGAGGACGACATAGCCGGGCAGGTTTTCCGACTCGCTCCCCAGCCCATACGTCAGCCATGAGCCCAGGCTCGGCCGGCCAAACCGCGGCACCCCGCTCATCATCATCAGTTGGGCCGGATGGTGGTTGAACGCATCGGTGTGCATCGAGCGAATGAGGCAGATGTCGTCCGCCTGCTTCCCCAAGTTCGGCAGCCAGTGGGAAAGCTCCATCCCGCACTGGCCGTGTTTCGTGAACTTGGCGCTGCTCCCCCACAGGACGGCCGTCTCCTTCTTGATGAATGCAAAGCGGACATTCTTGGTCATCTCGTCCGGCAGTTTTTGCTCGTGCAGTTCCTTGAGCTTCGGCTTGGGGTCGAAAAGGTCGATGTGACTGGGCGCGCCTTCGGGAAGAAAGAAGATGCAATTCTTGGCCTTGGGGGCGAACGGCGGTGCTTTGGGGGCGAGTGGATTGGCTACATCTTTTCCACGCTCGGAATCGTCGGCGAGCAGGCCGTCCTCCCGGAGCAGCGAGGCCAGCGCGAGCATCCCCAGGCCGGAGGCGCTGGAGGTGAAGAATTGGCGGCGGACAAGGTCGATGGGAGTGTTCATGGAAAAGGAGTCTTACTCGCGCGTGATAAACTCGTCCAAATTCAAAATCGCTCGACCCACGCTAATCCACGCCGCCAACTCCGCGGCGGGCGTTTCGGCAGGTGGCGTTTGGCTGCCGAGCAACGTGGTTGCCGCCTTGGCGTCCTTCGAGCAGAGCGCGAGCTGCTGCTGATACAGCGCGACGAGAGCGGCTTCTTCCCGACTGTCCGGTGAGCGGGCCAGGCACAGCTCAAACGTGTGCCGCACCCGCTGCCGGGTGACTTCGTCGCTGGTTGGGCCGGGCAATTCCCGCACCACGCGGCTGCCGAGGGCCTGGGCGGCTTCGACGAAGGCGGGGTCATTCCAAATCGTGAGGGCCTGCAGCGGCGTGTTGCTGGTCGTCCGGCGGACGGCGCACTCGTTGGAGTCCGGCGTGTCAAACGTCATCAGCATTGGGTAGGGCGAGGTCCGCTGAAAAAACGTGTACAGGCCGCGGCGATAGCGGTCCGCGCCCTTGCTCTCCGGCCAGTTCGCGCTGCCGGCGTAGGTGATGGTGGCATATTCCGTCGGCTGCGGCGGACGCACGCTCGGGCCGCCGATGCGGCTGGCAAAAAGGCCGCTGGCGGAAAGGGCCAGGTCGCGAATGACCTCCGCTTCCACCCGCCGCCGCGGTTGCCGGGCCAGCAGGATGTTCTCCGGATCACGCTCCGCCAAATCCCGCCGCATCCGCGCCGACTGCCGGTAAGTGTTTGTGCGCACAATCCGCCGATGCACCTGCTTCAGGCTCCAGCCGCGGCTGGCAAAGTCGCTGGCCAGCCAATCGAGCAGCTCGGGATGCGACGGTTTTTCCCCCTGCCTGCCAAAGTCGTCGCTGGTGGCGACCAGGCCGCGGCCAAAATGCTGTTGCCAGAGGCGGTTGACGGTAACACGGGCGGGAAGCGGGTTGGCGGGATTGACCAGCCACTGAGCGAGGTCGAGGCGATTGGAACCAACCGTACCCGGCAACGCCGCAACCGTCTTCGCCTCCACCGCATCTCCCTTTGCCAAAAAATCGCCGCGGAGGTGGATGTTGGTCACCCGCGGCTGGGGGAGCTCGACGACGGACTGGGCCTTCAGGTCGTCGGGGAATTTCGGCGCTTTCGCCTCGTGGTCGGACGCTGCCTTGGCGAGTCTTGCATACTCGGCGTCCACAGTCTTGAAATAGTCGCCTATCTGCTTCTTCTCGGCCTCGATTCTTTGACCAGCATCCACGGCGAGCGCGGCGGCAACCTCCTGCGGCACCCCCTCCAACGGGACCGGTGCGGGAGCAGTCGTCACCGACAGCCGGAAGTGCCCCAGGTTGTGTGGCTCCGACTGGTTGTAAGTCTGGTCGAGCGTGATGCTGAGTTTCGTGCCGCCATCGTGGCCGAATGGTTCCTTCGCCTCGAACACCGCCACGTGCCGCTGGCCGACGTGCGGCACGACGGCCCAAAAATCCGCCGCGTTGTCGTTGATGGCCTGCTGAACGTCGCACTGGGCCTGGGAGAAATCGGCAATTGCCTTAGCGAACGAAACTCTCGTTGCAGCCGCGTCACTGGCCGCCGGCCTCGCTTCGATGGCGAATGTGGAGAGCACAAAGTTGCCGTTAGTGGCCCGCCCCGGCCCCTTCGCCGGCAGCTTGTCGCCGGGAAGCACTTCCAACCTCACCGCCGTGATGCGCTCATTCCCTTTCAGCGCCGCTTCCAGGGTGTAAACATCGGACAGTTCATTCTTTCCGGAAACCAGCACGGACTTGTCCGGCTGCACATCGAGCTTGGCCCCGTGCTTCGACTTCGCGGAGGAGACTTCGAGCGTCTGCCAGACAACTGGGTTTTTCGCGGCGCTGGCCTCCCATTCCGCCTGCTTCCTGACGAAGTCCCCCTGCTCATACGCCTTCACCGCCGCCCGCAATTCTTCCAGCTTCTTCGCGTGCTTCTCTTTATCGGCCGCCAGGAGCACGGCTGCTTCGGGGGTTGGGGCTTCGATGTTCTCCTCGTTAATACTGTTGAAAAAGGCGTACATTTGAAAATACTCCCGCTGGGTAATCGGGTCGTACTTGTGCGTATGGCACTGGGCGCAGCCGAGCGTGAGCCCGAGCCAGACCGTGCTGACGGTGTTGGTCCGGTCCACGGTCTTTTTCACGCGGTCTTCTTCCGGGTCGGCTCCTCCCTCGGTGTTGTGCAGCGTGTTGCGGTGGAATCCGCTGGCAATCTTCTGATCCTGCGTAGCTCCCGGCAACAAATCGCCGGCAATCTGCTCGATGGTGAATTGGTCGAACGGCTGGTCGGCGTTCATTGCGGCGATGACCCAGTCGCGGTATCGCCAGGCGAAGGGGCGCTTGCCGTCTTTCTCATAGCCGTCGCTATCGGCGTAGCGGGCCTGATCCAGCCAATGCCGCCCCCACCTTTCGCCATAATGAGGCGAAGCCAGCAGGCGGTCGATGAGCCGTTCGTAGGCATCGGGCTGCGTATCGGCCGCAAACTCGCGAACTTCCTCGGGAGAAGGAAGCAGGCCGATCAGGTCCAAGTACGCCCGCCGCAGCAGGGTCACTTTGTCAGTCGGCGGCGACGGCGCGATTCCCTCTTTCTCCAGTCGTGCCAGAATGAAGCTATCGATGGGGGACGCCGGCCAGGCGGCGTCCTTCACCACGGGACTTGGAGCGGCGACGACTTTTTGAAACGACCAGTGCCGTGCGGCCAGTTTCGCATCACCCCCGTCGGGCCAGTTCGCCCCTTGGTCAATCCAGGCGCGAATCAGCCCAATCTCCGCCGGCGTCAGCGGCTTTCCCTTGCCTTCCGGCGGCATCGGGCCAGTGTCTTTGTCGAGACCCGACACCAGCAGCACCAGCCGGCTCTCGGCGCTCTTGCCGGGCTTGAGGACCGCTCCGTTATCGCCCCCTTCCAGCGCCCGTTTCTTCACATCGAGCCGCAGGCCGGACTCTTGCTCTTCCGGCCCGTGACAGGAAAAACAGTTCTTCCGGAGGATCGGCTCAATCTGGCCAAAATCGACCTTTATTTCCGCGGCTGGTGGCAAGACGGCGTCTTGGCCCCGAGCGCTACGCAATCCTCCCCCGGCCGTCAGCAAGGCGCAGCCAATCAGCGCGATAAGGGACGAATCACGCGGCATCGCTCTTTGGTCCTCTACGGCGGAATAGGCGGTAGGTGGGTGGTGGGACCGCCCTTGGCAGGTATTCTCTATTAAACCAGACGCTCCGGTAAATTCCTAGCAATTTACGCCGAGCCGCCGCCAGGAAAACGCGATCCGGCAGACGCATCACAGCAGAAATACCGTCAGGGCCTCGCCGGCTGGAAATGTTCGTTCCTCCCCCGGAAAAAACGCCAGGCAATTGGCGTCGGCAAGACTTTTCAAATCGCCGGATCCTTTCACCGGAAGCAGGGTCACCCTAGCGCCCGATTCACGCTCCTCGAACATTGCCGGCCAGTAGGTCGGCCGCTCGCCGCGCTGGACCTGATCCGCGGCGAGTCGCGCTCGCTTCGTCGGGAGCGCCAAATCTTCGTGGATAACACTCAAGGCATGGCGGACGAAGAGCTCAAAGCAGACGTAGCTGCTGACGGGGTTGCCGGGGAGCCCGAATACGAAGGTGCCGGTGTTATGCTCCCTCGGCAGTACTCCGAACCAGATGGGCTTGCCGGGCTTGAGGTTGATCTTGTGGAAGACCTGGCGCACGCCCAGCTCGGCCAGCACGCCGGGGACCAGATCCAGCACGCCGGCGGAGACGCCGCCGGAGAGGACCAGAAAGTCCGCTTCCAAACCGCGGCGGATCAGCGCCGCCAATTCGTCATGCTCATCGCGGGCCACGCCCAAAGAGACCGCCGTGGCCCCCCGTTGCTTCACCAGCGCTTCCAGCATGGGGCCGTTGCTGTTGCGAATCTGCCCCGGACCAGGAACGGCATCGACCCTGACCAGCTCATTTCCCGTGGTGAGCACGGCCACGGTCGGCCGACTGGCGATTTTCACGTCGGAGCATCCCACCTCTGCCAGCAGTCCGATCCGAGCGGGGGTGATCCGCTGACCGGCGCGGAGGACCGTTTCACCAGAGCGCAGCGAAGTCCCCTTCCGGACGATGTTCTGTCCGCCGCGTGGAGTTTCCAGAATCCGCACACTGGCCCTCTCGCCAGGGAGCAACTCCGTTTTCTCCACCATGACGACGGCCGTCGCGCCCGCCGGTAATGGAGCGCCGGTCATGATGCGGGTCGCCGTGCCGGGCGTCACATCGCGAGTCGGCAAGTTCCCGGCGGTCACTTCTTCCAAGACCGCCAGCCCCGCGCCCGCGATGGATCCCTCCGCCACAACCGCGTACCCGTCGACGATGGATTTGTCGTGCGGGGGTGAGTCGATATCGCTGACGATATCCTGAAAGAGAATATGACCGAGCGCTGCTCCCAGTGGAACGGACCCCGTCGAGCACCAATTTGCACCACGGACCTCCGCGGCAATCAACTCCTGGGCTTCACTTACGCTTAGCACGCCACGGTCCTCATTCACAGCTTTCACAGCGCCAGGAACGCCCGCAGCATGTCATGCCCGTGCTCGGTGAGAAAACTCTCGGGGTGGAATTGCACGCCGACGACCGGCAACGTCTTGTGCCGGATGGCCATGATTTCCTTGCTGCCGCCCGGCGCTTCGGCCCAGGCGGAGACGACAAAATCCGGGTTCAAGGTATCGGGACGGATAACGAGGCTGTGATAGCGCGTGGCGGTGAGCGGACTCGGCAGCCCTTTGAAAATTCCCTGGCCATCGTGCTGAATCTGGTCGGTCTTCCCATGCATCAGCCGCTTGGCCCGTACGATGACCCCCCCGGTGGCCTGGCCGATGGATTGATGCCCCAGACAAACGCCCAGCAGCGGCAGCTTTCCCATGAACTTCTGGATGCACTCGACCGAGATGCCAGCTTCGCTGGGAGTGCAGGGGCCGGGAGAGACGATCAGGTGGCTCGGTTTTTTGGCCGCGATTTCGTCCGTCGTGATTTGGTCGTTGCGATGGACCTCAATCTCCAGCCCGGCATCAATTTCCCCTAGCCGCTGCACGAGGTTGTAGGTGAAGGAATCGTAGTTATCGATGAGGAGAATCATGGCAAAGCGGACAGCGCGGATCGTGAGCGGTTCGCCTCATTTTATCGCCCAAACGGCGAGCGGGGGGGCGCCAGCCCCTGATTCTTCTCTTGAAGATGTGGCTGGCGTTACACCGAAAGTCATCAGGGGGCTTCACGCCCCCCGCTCGCCAGGAGTAGTCAAGAAACAACCGCGGGGCCGGGTTTTCTCCCCCGGCCCCGCCTTCCAGACCCTTTTCTCGGTTTTTTCCCACGCGGAGTCCTCTTGCGGCTTGC
>JBPCKT010000105.1:0-20939 GCA_051004015.1 Pirellulaceae bacterium
GGGAGGGGGGGTTGGTGGGTTTGCGTTGTGGGTTTTCTTTCTCGTCCGTGGCAGGGTTGCCCCCCCAGCGCCCTCCCTGGCCCTCGCGCGGAGCTCCGCCCCTTGTTCCTCTACTATACAGGATGGCACTTCTGCCTAAGTGTCTAGTATTTTCGGGTGGGGCAGGCTTCCAGCCTGCCCAGAGCGTTCTTATGCCGCTTCCTGATAGCGAAACTTTTGGAAGCCTGAGAATACGTGGCTGATTTCCGCGGGCTGGCCCAAGTCGACAATTGCGTCGGCGAGGGCGTTGTGTACGTCAGTCCGAGAATCGGAGAAAGCTTCCCCTTGTCGAGCTCGTAGACGCGGACCGGGCCGCCGCGGGTGACCGCCGTGACGAAGGAAATACCGTCAGGAGAGTGGGGCGTGGTTTTTGAGAAAGGCTTCAATGTCGGACATCGGATTTCTACGCAAAACGAAGGATCGGCTGAAAGTGCCTCCAGCCTGCCCAATGATTTTACTAGAATTCGTGAAATATTCCCCCCCGAAAAGCTTGACTTTTTTTTTGCACGGGAGTTAAGATCAACACCAACGTGGCAAATTCTTGCCACACGCTCGAAGATCTTCGATTCCGGAGGACAATTCAATTCGTCGATTCCGTAAACTTGGATTTGAAGCACTTGAGGACCGAAGTCTGCTCAGTGGCTTCGTCTCGATCCAGTCGATCGATGCCGGCGAGGGCAGCAACGTGGGCTCTACCACGTTGATGAGATTCCCCGTCCAGTACCAAGGGATGCCCGTTTCGGGCGGGTTCAACGTGGGCTACCAATCCGCCGATACGACCGCCACAGGGACTACTCCTGGCGTGATTCCACCCGATTATGATTACACCAGCGTGTCCGGCTCTCTATTTTTCTCCGGCGCTCCGGGCCAGACGCTGTTCATCGACGTGCTGGTCCAGCAAGATGAACTCGTGGAACTGACCGAATGGTTCCGCGTGGAACTCACCAGCATCAACGAACCGAACATTGGGCTGAGCGGGTACGCTGGCGGGACCATCAGGAACGATGACACCGCCGTCGTCAACATGACGCTCTCCGACACCACCCCGGATGTAGCCTGCATTGAAGATGGCGTTTACAACGACACACAAGCTGGCTGGGCGTACTCGATTCGACTGACTGCCCGCGTGGACGTGCCGGTCGATGTCTACTTCCAGATCATGCCGATGGGCATCGAAGAAATCGACACGTCCTCGACGTGGACCGAGAAGCACGAAGTCGTCAGTACCCCTTTGCTGGCAGCAATCTTCGCCACGAGTATGTCGCCCGACCAGCTTGTGGAACCCAACGAGAGCTTCCAATGGCGGATCACGCGGATCGACACGCACGGTCGGCAAGTGACGATTGGCTCGCACGCCCCAGTCAACACCATCATCAATGACGACCTATTGAAGATCATCGTCTGGGATTTGGCTCAAGAAGAGCAGACGACCCCTGCCGGGGACGACACCGACTTCAGGGTCTATATCCAGGCAATGAACAAGGTCGAGGGCGGCGCGACGGTCAAGTTTAGGACGCAGGATTACACTGCGGGGGCTGTTGGTGAGAATGATTACACGTTCAAGGAAGACTCGTTCACATTCACCGAGACCGGGCCGCAGAATTTCTACATGACCGTCAAGGTAAAGCGTGATGATGCCCGTGAAGCGAACGAGAAGTTTATGATTGTGGCGACCGAAGCGCAGGGCAACTTCGGCATCGGGATCAAGCAGGGCGACGGCTACGGATGGGGCATCGTGACCATCAAGAACGATGACGAAGGAATCTACACCAACACGGGTGGCGGGAAGGTCGCCTTCTACAACAGCAACATAACCCTCGGAGCGGCGTTCAAGTGGATTGCGGAAAATGAGTACGGGGCATTCGCCTACGACGTGGCAAGCCCAGCCGCGATGTTGGCGGCGTTGACGGCTCATGTTGCGGCCCACGGGCGCGTGGACGAGATCGCCATCATTGAGCATGGGTCTGAAGCTGGGCAAATGATAAATTGGGTTACAATTGCCGGACCTGATACTCAGGTCTGGGCTCCGCTCTCCAACAATGGATTGCACATTCGGTTCTTCGGCTGCGAAAGTGGCAAGCGCCAATCGGACGGTGACTCGCCGAGCGGTGCTGCGTACTGTGACTGGGTGTGCGATGATGCAGCGCCATCTGCCAGGGTCACCGCTTCCACTGTCGATGTATATTACTACTGGACGGCACCAAATAATGGTTGGACCTACATTGGCGCTTTTATGGACTTCGACGGCTTCCAGAAGAAAGCAATCGTTTACTAAAGGAGACCACGTTTTGAACGCGATCATTTTAATGCTGTTTGCGGCGGACCCCATGATGGACCTCCAAGCCGCATTCGAGTCCGCCAAAACGGCGGACCTATCGTATGACTGGAGCGGCTTCAAGGTGACTCTGGTGAACCCGGAGACCATCAAGAAGCTCTCGCCTCTGGTCGAAGTGAAGGGCGAGCCCCGCAACTTCCCTAGCACGTCCGGTGTCGGCACACACGAGATAATTTGGGTCACGCTGCATGGCAAGACGGAAACCAAGTTCTATGTGGGCAAGAGCTTCCTTGTCTATGACGAGACGCTCTTCCAGCCGGCCGACAACAAGCTGTGGGTTGCCTTGCGGGCCTATTTCGTGCCGCCGCCAGAAGACCCGCCGAAGGGGAAACGGATTACAACGCCACCTGTGATCGAGGATGACGTGCCCAAGACCATCGGAGCCGCCATGAAGGCTTGCGATAAACTCGAAATTATCTACCGGGAGGTCAAGATGAATATGGACCTCAACGACACTGGCAAGGAAATGTATCTCGACTTCCTAACTCAGACTGGCAAAGTGATCCACAACGCGAAGACACCGGCGAACCCGGTTGAAGTCGTGTTTGTCAACAAGGAAACGCGAATCCCCATCTACCTAGTGGGCGACACGGCCTACTGGGGAGAAGGCAAGCAATGTAAGAGCGTGAGGCTGACGAGAGACCTCATGTGGAAGCAGATGGTGCGGATGGTGCCCCAACCCGAGCCGGCTGAGTCGGCCTTTCCGGCGAAGCCCAAATAGACCGGTCAAGAAACGAAAAGAGGCAGCCGATGGCGGCTGCCTCTTGCTTTGAGAAAAAGTAAAGGAGACTTTGAACGCGCTCATTCTACTGCTGTTTGCGGCGGACCCCACGGGGCTCCAGGCCGCATTCGAGTCCGCCGAAACGGTGGACCTATCGTATGGCTGGACCGGCTTCAAGGTGACTCTGCTGAACCCAGAGACCATCAAGAAGCTCGCGTCTTTGGTCGAAGTCAAGGGCGAGGCGGTTAAGTCCAATGCCCTACCCGGAACACCCGAAATAATTCGGGCCGTCATCCGTGGGAAGAAGAGGACCGAGTTCTGGATGATTGAAGACAAGATTGGCTTTGATGGACAATTGATTGACCCTGCCGATGACCAGTTGTGGGTCGCCCTGCGAGCTTATTTCGAGCCGCCGACTCTGAACCCCGAGAAAGGGATTCCCGTGGTCGAGGATGGTGTAGCTAAGACCTTGGCAGCCGCCATGAAGGGGGCTGACAAGCTTGAAATCTTCTACCGGGGAGTCAAGATGGAGAACCCCATCAATGAGTCCGGCAAAGTACAGACTCTTGGCTTCCTGAAGCTGGCCGGCGACGTGACTCAGAACGCGAAGAAGCCGAAGGACCCGGTGGAAATAGCGTTCGTCAACAAGGAGACGCGAATCCCCATCTACCTAGTCGGAGACACCGCCTACTGGGGCGACAACAACAAGCGCTGGAAGAGCGTGAAGCTAACGAGAGACACCATGTGGAGGAAGATGGTGGCGGTAATACCGAAGGATGAACTCGTTGACCGAACCGGGTTCAAGGCGGCTGTCGAAGCTGCTGACTCTGTGGAGTTGACTCATCGCGGCAAAACGGTGACCCTCAAAGGGGAAACACTGGAAGAGATCGCCCTTCTCCCGCCTTTGGGGGCGGGCGGCGGCGCGATGACTCCGGGTAATAAATTCCTCGAAGGGAAGGAAATCATCGACATCGTGGTCCGCAAGGATAAGGAGACGGCGAACTTCAAGTTGGCCCGTGACAAGGATGACCTCTACCTAGTCTTCAACCAGAACCTGTTGGGCAAGCTGACCAACATGGACCTGTGGGAAGAGATTCAGGGACAGTTTCCGAAGACCGAACCTTCGGCCTTCCCGGCGAAGTCCAAATAGGATCGGCCAAGAAACGACAAGAGGCGCCCACTCGGGTGCCGACCCTGGACATGCTGAAAGCGATAGAAGCGGGTCCTACAAGTCCCACGCGGCACTAAGTTCGGCAGACTGCTAACGGCGTTTCTTTCCTCCGAGCAGCTCGTCGTCCATTCTATTGGCCTCCACAATCGACCGCGTCGCATCCACGAAGAGCCAGCAGGCGGCGCCGAGGGCCAGGGCGATGGCGACGCCGTCGAAGACGGGACGCCAGCATTCGAGCGGAGAAAAACCAGCCCGCTCGCGCTGCTCGACGACGCGGCCGACGAGGAAGGTCATGGTGAAAACCCCCAGTCCACCCATCGAGTTCATCAGGCCCCACATCGACGCCCCGTGCCGGCCGCTGATTTCGGCCACGACCGTCCACCAGATGGGAATGGCGATTTGCATCAGGAACAGGGCGGCGGCGTAGCAGAACGTGGCCGCGAGAGGGTCCGCACAATATCTGCCGCTCCATACAGCCGCGGCTGAGGCCAGGAGAGTGCCGCCGCCGCAGATGCGGCGGGACCATTTGCGGTCGTGCAGGTTGCGAAGGATCCAGTCGGAGACAAAACCGCCGAGCAGGCAGCCGACAGCCCCGCCGAAGATGACGATGCTGGTCAGCCAGGCGGCATGATTGGCTGTCAAGCCGCGGCCTTGCTTGAGGTAGGTGGGATACCACTGGAAGAGCATGTAAAACAGCGTGGCCGAGACCATCTGGATCGAGCCGAGCAGCCAGACGTTGGGGCTGGGGAGGACGATTCCCCAGGGGATGGGCTCGTGGGCGTGCTCCCCGGCCGGGGGCGTGCCGATGTGGGCCCGCTCGGCCTCGCCCGCGGCGGGATGCTCGGCCGGATTGTCGCGGAACCACCAGTAAAAGACCGCGGCCCAGACGATGCCGACCAGGCCGAAGAGGCCAAAGGTCCACCGCCAACCGACCAGCGAAATGAGATAGGCGGCAATGGGTGGCGCGAGGGCCCCGCCGACGAGGGACGTGGTGGAGATGGACGCGCGGGCCATGCCCCGCTCGGCGGCGGGGAACCAGCGGGTGACCGCGCGGGCGACGTTGGGGAACGCTCCGGCTTCCCCCGCCCCGAACAGGAAGCGGATGATGATGAGGGACCAGAGCCCGAACGCCAGCCCGGTCAGGGCCGTGAAGATCGACCACCAGATCACCACGCGGGCGATGATGCCGCGGGAGCCATAGCGGTCCCCCAGGTTCCCCGTCCAGACCTCAAAGATGCAGTACGCGATGATGAAGGCGTTGAGCACCCAGCTAAACTGCTCCTTGGAGAGGTTCAAACTGTCCTTGGCGCAGATGTCCTCCATCGCCTGGCCGATGCAGACCCGGTCGATGTAGAGGACGAAAGCGAGGGAGCAGAGGAAAGCGAGGACGCCGAGGCGGGCATAGGTGGGGCGGGGGGAGAAGTCACCGGGCGGTGGGAAGTCCGGCGTGGACTGGTAGGAAGCGGCCTGGGGCGGCTTGTACGGGTTTTGCATCAAGGCCCCTTCACGGAGTATGGTATTCTGGCCGTTTGGCTGGTTCGCAGTATATCCGCTGCATCGGCGAGCGGCCTGCGTAAGCTGGCCGGTGAGTTCGCAAGCCGGTGCGGTCGTTTTCGTCGGTGCCATGTTACCGGCCAGCTTACGCTAGGCCGCTCGCCCAGCCCCTAACCTCCATCCTTACCATGCGCATCATCGCGGTTGATACCTTCATCATTGATGTTCCCCAGAAGCCGCCGGTCGCGCCGTATCAATCGCGGTACGTGGCGACTTCGCGGACGGGGGCGTTGCTGGTGCGGCTGCGGACGGAACGGGGGCTGGTCGGTTGGGGGGAAGCTCCGCAACTGATGGCGTTTCATAACCGCACTCCGTACACGGGGCGGGAAGCGAACGACTTCCGGCTGAAACTGCTCGGCCGGGATGCGACGGCGATTGAGTCGCTGTATGCGGACGGGCTGTTTACCGATCCGTATCTGCAGAGCGCCGTGGAGATGGCCTGCTGGGACCTGCTCGGCAAGCTCTGCGGCCAGCCGCTGTATCGGCTTCTGGGGGGAATGGTGCGAGAGCGGGTGGCGGTCGCGTGCTGCATGGGGATTCAGACTCCCGAGAGAGCGGCGGAAATTGCCCGTGGATATGTTGCCGCCGGCTTTGGGACGCTGAAGATGAAGGGAGGCCGCCGGGCGGAGGAGGACCTGGCGATGGTGCGGGCGATTCGGGAGGCCGTGGGAGATAAGTTGAAGCTTCGCGTCGATCCCAACACGGGCTACTCGCCGGAAGCCTCGCTGCAACTGGCCCGCGACTTCGAGCCGTACGAGCTGGAGTATTTTGAGCAGCCGATGCCGGATGATTTGATCGACGATTCGGCGCGGATTCGGAAATTGACCAAGACGCCGCTGGGGCTGAATGAATCGGTGACGACGCTCGCCAGCGTGCAGGAGATTCTTTGCAAGCAGGCGGCGGACGTGCTGCTTCCCGATACCTATCAGTGCGGCGGCTTGTGGGCTTGCAAATTAATCGGCAATTGGGCAGCAGCGGCGGGGGTGACGTGCGTCTTTCACTGTGCCCACGATTTTGGCCTGAAGACAGCCGCGATGCTGCACGTGGTGGCGTCGAGCCCGAACTTTCCACTGGCCAATGATTGTACGTATTACGGCCTGGAAGACGACATCATCACGGAGCCGTTTGTGATTGAGGGGGGCTGCATCGCGGTGCCGCACGGGCCGGGGCTGGGGGTGAGCGTGGACGAGAAGAAGCTGAAGAAATACCTGGTGGGGTCCAGTTTGTAGCAGCGGTGCGGATGAAGTCTTATGGTTCGGTCTCTTAGGCCCGAAGGGCCGTTACGAAGTAGCCCCGCCCGTAAGGGCGGGGTTCCAAACTACATAACTGCCTGGCAAGGCCCGAAGGGCCGACACCGGCGGCTCGAATGTCGGCCCTTCGGGCCTTGGAGATGGAATTGTCATCTCCGCTAACCCGGCCCTCACGGGACCGGGCTACTCCCTGTCGGCCCTCCGGGCCTACAAAGCCTAGGTAACTCGCCGCCACGAACGACTATCCGCGCCCTTGCGGTAGTCGTTTTTAAGCGAAAGACGGACATCCTTGGTAAACTGATCCCTATGCGATTGATGCGACTGACAAGATTTCTGGCGGGCATGAGTTTGGTCGTACTGTCGGCTGCGCTGCCCATGCTCGTTCGGGCCGACGACGACTCGGCTGCCGACCAGGAATTCTTTGAGAAACGCATTCGCCCCATCCTGGCCGAGCACTGCTTCGAGTGTCATTCGGCCAAGACGAATCCGCTTAAAGGGGGTCTGCGGCTCGACAGTCGCGACGGGCTGCTGGCCGGCGGCGACAGTGGAGCGGCTGTGGTGGCCGGCGAGCCGGAGAAGAGCAGGCTGATTGTTGGAGTGGGATACGAATCGGAAGAATTGCAAATGCCGCCGGCGGGCAAGCTGGCCGTGGAGAAAGTGGCGGACCTGCAAGAGTGGGTGCGGCGGGGTGCCTACTTTCCCAAGTCCGATGGCGGCGTGATCGCTAAACGGGTGATCAATCTGGACGAAGGGCGGAAGCACTGGGCGTTCCAACCAGCGCAGATTGCGCCGCTGCCGCCCGTTCCAGAAGTAATGAATTTGAGCTGGTCGCGTCAGCGGATCGATCCTTTCATCCTGGCCGCGCAGTCTCAACATGGCCTGCAACCTTCTCCCGCCGCTTCCAAGGAAGTTCTGTTGCGGCGGCTGAAGTTTGACTTGCTCGGCCTGCCGCCGACGATGGAAGAAACGCGTGAGTTCGCTGCCGACACATCCCCCGACGCCTTCGAGCGGCTAGCGGATCGGTATCTGGCGTCGCCCCATTATGGGGAGCGTTGGGGCCGGCACTGGCTTGATCTCGCCCGCTACTGCGACGTGCCCGAATCGTGGCGCGAGGGGCAGGCGCGGGCCTGGCTCTATCGCGACTGGGTCGTGCAGGCGGTTAATGGCGATCTGCCGTATGACGACTTTGTCCGCAAGCAGCTCGCGGCGGATTTGCTTCCCGGTTTTGAGCCGCGGGAGTCGGCGGCGCTCGGCTTTCTCGGCCTGAGTCCCACGTATTGGAAAGAGCTGAAGCTGGACCACAATGTCATCAAGCAGGTAGTGGCCGAGGAATGGGAAGAGCGGATTGACGCCATCGGCGGGACATTCCTCGGTCTGACTGTCGCGTGCGCCCGCTGCCACGACCACAAGTTCGATCCGGTCACGAGTCAGGACTATTACGCCCTGGCCGGCGTGCTCGCCAGCATCCGGCTGGAAGACCGGCCGATCATCGCTGCGGACCTGGCCACGGTTGCCCAGAAGGGGCACGACCGGGTGAAGGAGTTGGAGGGAGAGATCAAGAAGCTCAAGGACCAAAAGCCGCCGCCAGAGGGACTGTCGGAGAAGGTAAAAGCGTTCGAGGAGCAGATCGCCGAGGTGAAACGGACCACGCCGCATTTCGAGACGCCGCTGGCTTACAGCGTCATCGAGGCAAGCCTGCATGTTCTACCGGACGGACCTTCTCGCACGAAGATCGAATACAAGCCGGACCAGCCGCAGGATGTGTGCGTGCAGATTCGCGGCAGTGCGGCGAATGCTGGCGCGGCTGTCCCGCGGCGATTTTTGGCCGTGCTGACGAAGGATGCCAGCGGCGTGTTCAAGCAGGGGAGCGGCCGCCGCGAACTGGCGGAGGCGATTGTCACGGATTCTGCTCCGCTGGCCGCGCGCGTGTTCGTCAACCGCGTTTGGAAGCAGCATTTCGGCCGCGGGCTGGTGAATACACCCAGCAATTTCGGAATACAGGGCGAGAAGCCGTCGCATCCCGAACTTCTTGATGACCTGGCAGCGCGATTCATCGAGCACGGCTGGTCGCTGAAGTGGCTGCACCGGCAGATGGTTCTGTCGTCGACTTACCAGCAAGATAGTAATCGCGATGAGGTGGCTACGAAGGATCCCGAGAATATCTATCTGTCGCGAATGCCGGTTCGCCGGCTGGATGTGGAAGCCTGGCGGGACGCGATGCTTTCGGCGACGGGAGAGCTGGATGAAGCGATGGGTGGAGTGGCGCAGGAGCTCTCAGAATTGGGGAATCGCCGCCGCACGCTCTACGGCACCGTCAAACGGCGCGAGCTTTCGGATCTGCTGCGGCTGCATGACTTTCCCGATCCGGTGGTCTCCAGCAGCGCCCGCGTTCCAACGACTTCGCCGTTGCAACAACTTTTTGTGTTGAACAGCCCTTACATCCGAAAACGGAGCGAGGCCTTGGTAGAGCGCTTGCAAGCGGAAGTCGGCAGCGATTCTTCCGCCCGCATTCGCCTTGCCTACCAAACGCTGCTCCAGCGCGAGCCGGCCGCGGAGGAGCTGGCTTTGGCGATAGAATTTGTGTCGAGCAATACTGCCGACGGTGTGTCCGCCGAGGCTCTCTGGCGGGAATACGCCCAAGTGCTGCTGGCGAGTAACGAGCTGCTGTTTGTAGACTAAGAAGAACCATGAACGGCATATCAACGGAAATTCAACAGCCCGCCTGCTCGCGCCGCCAGCTATTGCAAACGCTCGGCGGCGGACTCGGCCTATGCGGCCTTGCCCAACTTCTCGCCGCCAAAGGAGCGCTGGCAAACGACGCCGCAAAATCCCCGTCATCAAAATTCCAGCCTCATTTTCAGCCGCGAGCCAAACGGATCATTCAGCTCTTCATGAACGGCGGGCCGTTTCAGGGAGACTTCTTCGATCCCAAGCCGGCGCTCAACCAGTTCGCCGGGCAGCGGCCCAAGGAAGTCAATTTCCGCACCGAAAACGCCACCGGCGGCTGCATGGCGGTGCCGTACAAGTTCGAGCCGCGCGGCCAGTGCGGTTTGCCGGTCAGCGAATTGCTGCCGCTCACCGCCAAACACATCGACGATTTGTGCATCATCCGCTCGATGCATACCGATAACCCCAATCACGGGCCCGCCCTGTTCCTGATGAACAACGGCACCATCACGCCGACCCGTCCCAGTCTCGGCTCATGGATGCTGTATGGATTGGGAAGCGAGACCGAGGACTTGCCGGGGTATGTGGTTCTCTGCCCCGGGCGGCCGGTGCGGTTTTCGGAGCTCTGGTCGAGCGGCTTTCTGCCGGGCGAGTATCAGGGAACGTACATCAATCACAGCGACCTCGACATTCGCAAGATGCTGCCGAATATCAAGAGCGATGGCCTCACCCCCGCCCAGCAGCGGCGGCAGCTCGACTTGCTCAAAAAGCTCAACACACAGCACCTCGCCCAGCACGCCGGCGAATCGGCTCTCGAAACCCGCATCCGCTCGATGGAGACGGCGTTCCGGATGCAGTTCGCCGCGACCGAAGCTTTCGACCTCGCCCGCGAACCGGCCAAAGTCCGCGAGGAATACGGCGCGTCCCACTTCGCCAACTCCTGCCTCATGGCCCGCCGCCTCGTCGAGCGGGGCGTCCGCCTGGTCCAGGTCTACTACGGCAACGGCCAGCCGTGGGACACGCATTCGGGGCACGACAAGACGACGCGAACACTCGCCGCCGACATCGACCGCCCCACGGCCGCCCTCCTCGCCGAC
Source organism: Pirellulaceae bacterium (assembly GCA_051004015.1). Lineage (GTDB taxonomy): Bacteria > Planctomycetota > Planctomycetia > Pirellulales > Pirellulaceae > SXOA01. The sequence goes on from JBPCKT010000105.1 coordinate 10,835, forward strand.
CTGAAGAGCCGCGGCCTGCTGGAAGACACGCTGGTCATATGGGGAGGAGAATTCGGCCGCACGAGCACGTCCGAAGGCGGGGACGGCCGCGACCACAACCACTGGGGCTTCACGACCTGGCTGGCGGGCGGCGGCGTCCGCGGCGGCATGGCCCACGGCGCTACCGACGACTTCGGCTTCCGCGCCGTGCAGGACAAGGTCCACATCCACGATCTCCACGCCACCATTCTGCATCTCCTCGGCCTCGACCACGAGCGGCTCACCTTCCGCCACGCCGGGCGAGACTACCGGCTGACAGATGTCTCCGGCCGCGTGGTGAAAGAAATTCTGGCGTAAGTCTACTAGCCCGGCGCGCCAGCGAGGGAGATTCGCATCGAGGCGGAAAGGGCTCGTTTTTTGGGCATCCGGTTTTTGTTTGACCCCGCCCCTTCCCTACCCGGCTGGACTCTACCCGTAGAGTCCCACAATCGGCGCACCGGTCGTCAAGGTGAGCGGGCGGCCTTGCTGGTCGAGGAGGTGGGTGCGAGGGTCGATGCCGAGAGAGTGGTAGATGGTGGCGGCGATGTCCTGCGGGCTGACCGGATTGGTGGCGGGATAGGCGGGCGGCCCGGCGGTCCGAGAAGCCGCCAACAGCGCAACGCTGGCAAGTTCTGTGGCTAAGGAGATTGCGCTCGAAGTACTTCAGCGTCGGGCTTCGCCTGGTGGGCTGCCAAGAGCTCATCCATCGCCGGCCAGAAATGGTCGAGGTCCGGCAGTTTGGCAGTGCGGAATTCGCCTTCTTCGAGTCGAATCTCGCGCCCGGCATGTTGGGAAACGGCCTGGGCAATCCGGGGGCGTGATAACTGGTCCGGTGCGAGGCTGATTTTCTCAAAGGGGCGGGGCTCGCCGTTCTGGGAAATGCTGGGGCCGCCCCCTTCCGGCAAATAGATCGCGCCGGTGGCAAAATCGACAGCAAAGGCAATCACGCCGGGGATAAAGAAGAGCAGCAAGCCAAGGCCGTCGAGTACGACGATTCCCGGGTCAAGCGTGCCGCTGCGCTGGCCGCGGCGCTCCGGGTACATAATCGTCCCGCAGCCGACGGCTGAACAAACTCCCCCCAGAATGCCGCTGGCGAGGAATTGCCGACGAGAGATCGCGAATCGCATAAAACCCAGTTCCTTACTCGGACCTAGTCAGACAACAAGCCCCATGAGGTCGAGGAAGGTAGCAAACCGGCTCTGGGCTTGGAAGAGAAGTTCCTGGAGCCCAAGGGAAGAGAAGACTCCCTTGCGCCGCTTTCGAGTCAACTCGATTCAATCCCAAGGGAATTGGTTCGATTGGATCAAATTCGCGGCCCGGAATGATGCGTTTGCATTCGTCATTCTTCCTGACCCGTCAGCGGTGCGGGTGGCGAAGCCGGCCAGTCCAGGAAGATTTGGCGAGCCAATTTGCCATCCCCCTTGGGACGCGGAGGATCGCTGCCGGCGCGGAGGCGGCCGCCGAGGGCTTCGGGGAGGTAGTCAATCTGTAACTCGGTACCCCGGCCGTCGCCGGAGTCGTCGATCTGGGCGTGCTCCGTCGCCGCGAGCTCGCCGGTGGCATACTCCTGGGCGGTTTCGCGGGCGGTCCATAAATAAAGGTCGAGCAGCGTTACGTGTCGATCCTGGTCCAGGTCGAACTCCCCGTAGTTCGGCGGCGAGCCGATGGCTTTGGCAAGCTTGTGGGGAAAGTTGGTTTCGTTTACTTCCAGGTCGGGTTCGGTGGCGGTAATGACGATGCGGCCGGGCTGCGCCAGGGCCTTCAAATAGAAACCGCTGCACGGCGTGGTGATGAAGAAGACCTGTTCCTGGCAGGCAACCTTGGCAAAGAGCTGGCCGAATTCGACGTGGCTGATATCGGGGCCAGGCAGGTTGAGCCAGCTTTGGCGGGCGTCGTAGTGGCCGTGGCCTAGCACAAACACCCAGAGCGCGTCATTTGGCGTCAAAGCCGTGCGGGTTTCCTCGACCGATTTAGCGAGCATCTCGCGCGTGGCGACGCCGCGGGTGGCCTTCACCGCGGGGCCGTCCTTCTCCACCGCGGCATCCGCCCAGAGGACATGGACGTTCTCTGCCTTGAAGCCGTGTTGGTTGGTCAAGCCGCCATACAGCAGCTCCACCGACTCGCCGAACAGCTTGCGATGGTCGGCATCCCCCGGCAAGCCGCAGAGGATAATCGCCCGGCGCGTGGCGGGTGCGGCGGAGATTTCTGGAGCGGGCGAAACCGGAGCATCGTCGGCAGCGAGCAGCATCAGGGGCAGGAACCAAGCGGCGGTCATGGCGAATCTCACTTAGCTTTCTCGGCGACCAGTTCCGGCAGCTCGTCCATGAACTTGTCGCGAATCAGCCGGTAGGTGTGGTCGGGGTTGAAGTGGAGCTGGTTCTGGTCGTCGCGGATGCTGGTCCAGACTTCTTTCCCCTTGTGTTGTACGTAGAGGTTCGAATCCGAGAAGCGAATCGCCCGGTAAAACCAGGCGGAGCCCCCTTCAATCTTGCGGGCCTCCAGAGCCAGGACCACCTCCGGGTCCGTGCCGGCGCTCGTCACAAAGGCGAATAGTGCTCCATCCATGACTTCCCCTTCCGGCTTCTCGTAGCGATAAAGCGGCTGGGACAGGAGGCGGAGCTCCCAGCGCTCCTTGGTGTAGTCGATGGTGTGGCCCGTAAATTCGCGGGCCAGTGCTCGCATCTGCACCAGGCGGCGGGTCGGGGAGGTATCCGGAGCGGCGGCAGCCTTCAGCGGTTCCAGCCTGATGGCGGCTTTGGGCTCCCATTTTTCGACGGCGCCTTCGCGCTCGGGAAGGAGCGTGCCCGTGGCCAGCGAGTGGAATTCGTGGCAGACGACGCGGCGGCCATTTTCGGGGTGGGAGAAGATACTTCCGATGACTAGCGGCCGGCCCTTGGAAATCCAGACGAAGACGCCGCCGTTCTGGCCACCGCTGCGGGTGGGATTGGTCCAGATATAGATGGGCTTGCGGTTCAGCTCGGCCTTGGTTTTATGCTCCGCATCCAGATACATCTGCCACTTGGCCCCTTCCTCCAGATGCAGCGCTTGGAGCAGCTCCACTGCTCTGGCGGACTGTTTGGTCGGGTCAGCCGCGACGATGAGAAGGCACAATACCAAGCTGCTCATTTGGTTTTCTCCTCTTCCACCAGTTCCGCGGCAATGCTGGCCGGCAGCGGGGTGCCGCGGGTGAAGTGGGGCAAGCGCTGGTCGTTCTGAGTGGGAAAGCGGGCCGCCTTCCAAACGACGGCCTCGCCCAAACGGGCCTCCAATTCGCCCGAGGTGCGGCGGGCGAAACCGTACTGCCATTTGGCCGCGCCTTTGCCCTTTACCGCTTCCAAGAGCAGGATAACTTCCGGGTCGGTTCCCATGACAAAGGCGAAGACGGCCCCATCCATGAGGTCGCTTCCTTCCTTGGGTCCGTAGCGATAGAGCGGACGGGAGAGCAGACGAAGCTCTTCGCGGTCGGTGCTGTCGACTTTCCATCCAAGCATCGTGGCCTTGAATTTTTCGGCAAGGCCTTTCATCTGCCGCAGGCGCAGAGTTTTTGTTCCTTCCGGTGCCGGCGCATCGGGGAGGTCCGCAAACGTCACTCCCGCCTGCTGCGGCTGCCAAACGACTGCGCCGTCCCGCTTTGCCATAATCTTGCCGCGGCTGAGGGATTCGAAGTCATGTTCGAGACGTTTGGCCCACGGATAGACGCAGACGGCGGCTAGAGGGCGGCCCTCATGGATGAAAAGCAGCGTCATGCCATCCTCGCTGCCGCGGGCATTGTTGGCCCAGCGGAGCGCGACGAGGGTCTGAGCCGGCTCCTTGGCGTCGGCATCGGGAGAGACTTCATACCATTTCGTCGAGGCATCCAAAAGCTCGCGGAGCGTCTTCGGCTCGGCTGCCGTATCTTCGCCGCGAGCGAACCGTGGCGAAACGGCAGTCAACAAAAGCAGCAGTGCCAGGCAGAGATTACGTTTCACGGAGCGGCCTCCTTGGGTTTTTCCAGCGGCACGAGCGTGGGATCAAAACCGAACAGCGTGTAGGGTGCTTTGCGGTTCCTCCAGGGATCCACAATTTTCGGCCAGGATTCCACGATTGCGTCATCCAGTCTAATTTCCAGAGCATCCGCATTCATGCGGGCGAGGGCGTATTGCCAGCGCTGCGCACCTTCCTCATTAATTGCTTCCACAATCAGCCAGACCTCCGGATCCGTGACTTCGGCTAGCGCAAACATCGCCCCGTCCACGACGCCATTCTTCGAGCTCTCGTACCGATATACCGGCTGGTTGAGCAGGCGGAGCTTGCGGCGCACATCGTCGCCGCCTCGCTTGTCAGTCAACTCCGCGGAGAAAGAGCGGGCGATGGCTCGCATTTGGCCCAGACGAGCTCCCTTGGATGCCGCGGGGGCAGAAGACCTGGGAACCGGCTTGTAAACAACTCCGGCAGCCGAGGATTGCCAGACAGAGGTATCATTTTCCTTGCCTTCCAGCAGGCGGGAAGAAAGCGACACAATTTCCACCGTCGAGTCGTTGTACGGGTGATACCAGCGATAGATGGAAGCGACGGCGGTCGGGCGGTTATCAATGGACCAGAGATAGACCTCTCCATAAACGCTTCCGGCGGTGGGATTGGACCAGCGGAGCAGAGGGCCTTCATGGAGCTTCGCCTTGGCTCCTTCTTGGCCGGCCTTGTCGCTTAGGGCAACAATTTGCAACAGCTTCGATTTGGCGGGAGCGAGCGCTGCGACTTCCTGCTGTCGCAGGCGCTCCTGAGCGTCGGGCGCAGTGGAGTCCTCGACGGCAAGGAGAGCGATGACAAACAGCAGGGGAGACATTTCCGCTTAGGGCTCCGTCTTGCTGGAGAGTTGGTCCGCCAGCCAAGGAGTGACCAGCGGGCAATCGGGGGACCAGGCGGCAGCGGAAATGGCGTCTTTTTCCAGGCGGAGTTCGCGGATGAACTCCCTGGTTGCCGCATGCCAAATGCGGGCCCGACCGCTCCAGGAGGCGATGACGAGCGCGTCATTCGGGTCGAGCCAGTCGATGGCTCCCGCGGGTTCCGCCAGCGTGTGCTCGGCCAGCACGATGTCCTCAGCCGGGGACCACAGGTAGAGCGTGGCCGATTCCCCCTGCGACCAGTTGCCAGCGGCAATCGCCAGTTGGTCGCCGCGGGCAGACCAGCGGAGGCAACTGACAGAGGACGCATCCGCGGTGAAGCGAGCCGCTTCTTCCGCCGTTTCCACGTCCCAAACAAGCACCTGGCCGGTCTGGGTTCCCGCGGCAATCAATCTGCCGTCCGGGCTGAGCTGCACGCTGGTAATAGGCGACTCGCATCCCTTATAAGAACGCAGCAAGCCGCCGGTTTCGCTGTCCCAACGGCGGACAAGTTTGTCTTCATGGCCAGTGGCAAAAGTGATGCTGTCCCCGGCGAACGAGGCGCACGTAATCTGGTGAGCCGTCATATCCAGCCGGAAGTCGGTGGCGGCCTGAGCCAGCGTGGTCCGGCGGCCGGTGCGGGCTTCGAGCTTGAACTTGCCGTCGGGCGAGGTGGCGGAGGCCCAGATGAGTTTGGGAGGAGTGAGAGGCGGTCGGGAACGAGGAGGGGACACATGGGACACATGCGACGAATGGGACTCAGGGGACTTATTGGTCGCATTAGTCCCATAAGTCCTATTCGTCTTTTTCACTTGCAGCCGCGGAGCTGCGCTGACCGCTTCCTTCTTCGGCGCCGAAGTGCTCGACCGCGCCCATAGCGCCGGTTCCAGCGGCGAGATGAGAAGCCCCGCGGCGAGGACCAGTGCGGTGGCCGTGCGCGATAGGCGCGAGGCGATGTTCCCCTGCATGATTTGAATCAACCGGGCCCGCAGCAGCGGCACTTCACCCAGGCCGCAAGCCAGCGGCGGCAAGTGCGCGGGGTCGTGCAGAAAATCGATGGTGGTCAAAAGCGCCTGCGCATACGAATGGCGGGTGGCGCGCTGATGCTCGACGACCCAGGCGTCGCAGCACTGTTCCTCGGCAGCTTCCAGCTCGCGGCGGGCGAGCCAGACGACGGGGTGCCACCAGAACAGGACCTGGCCGGCAAGTTCCAGCACGCGGACCCAGTGGTCGCCGCGGGCAAAATGCGACAACTCATGCAGCAGCAGCGCGTCGAGCTCCGCCGGCGCGAGCCGCTCCGCCAGCCGGGCAGGGAAGATGAGGCAAGCGCGACGGCCGAGCGTCCAAAGGGCGGGGGACATCACCCCTTCGATGACGACGACCTGAGGCGAAATGCCGATGCGGGCCTCCTGCGCCAGCTCGCCCACACGAGGGCCCAGCGTTTCATGCGGACGAGCCGCGCGGCAAAGATATCCGTGGAACCGCCAGGCCCGCCAGGCAAGGTGGAACGCCACCAGCACGCTGCCGCCCAGCCAGACTGCAGTGAGGAGCTGCAGACGCCGCGGGCCGGAGGGGAGAATCTCTGGCCAGGACGACTGAGGATCCAGTTGAGCAGTTGCCAATGAGGGGGCCGCCGTACTGCCGTCCGACCGCCGCCGGGAAGTTCGCGGCACTTGCGGCGCAGCCTGACCGTTTTTCTCTGCGGACGCAGTTCTGGAAGATGGTACATTCTGGCGACTCGGCACTTCCTGCTGGAGTCCCAGCCACGATTCCACGTCCAACCGCCAGCCGAGCGGCACGTCGATGACCGGCGGTGTGACCAGTTTGATAAGCACCAGCACCCACAGGAGATGGGCGAGCGCGGGGCGGCGGGACCAGCGGCCTGCCGCCAGCGCAACCAGCGCCAACGGCATGACGAGAATCGCGTTCTTCAGCAGGGGGACGAGCAACCAGCTCATTTCAATCTCCCGGCTTACCCCTGAGCGGAGCCGCATGCTTGCGGCGGGCCGCCCAAAAAATACAAGTGGCTACTTCTTCGGCTGCCGCTGATTTTCCTTGTTCAAATCGTCGAGCAATGTCCGCAGCGCTTTGCGGTCGTCCGCGGTCAGCCCCCCTGCGTTCACCAAATGCGTCAGGAGCGGCTGGAGCGAGCCCCCGGCCAGCTTGTCCGCGGTCTGCTGCAGTTGCCGGCCAATCAAATCGCTTCGCTGAATCGCCGGCTCGAAGGTGTGCGGCCAGGTTTCGCGGCTGCGCGTGACGCACTCCTTCCCTTCCAGGCGCTCCAGCAATTTCTGTACGGTCGCCTGCTGGGAAGCGGAGCGGCCGGAATACAATGCTTCCGCAATCTCGCGAACCGTCGCCCGCCCGCGGTCCCAGAGGACGTGCAGGATGGAAACTTCCGCGTCGGTCACATCTTTCGCTGGTCGTGCCATAATGATCCAGGATAAAGACAATCTGTCTTGAATGCAAGAGGGTCGCAAATCCCGCCATCAAAAAATCTGTCAGACCTACGGCAGGTTTCCCACGTCGTTGCGGTTGCGGGTGCTCAGGCCACGATAGAGCTGATGGTTGATTTGGTCACTCACGAATCGGACCGACCCATCTGCCAAACAGAAATTCGCTCCGCCTGAATGCCGGGAACGGAACGACATCACATCCCACCAGTCGTTCGGACGGGAAGGCTTGGGAAAGAAGTTGAGCGGCGCGTGGCAACTGGCATAGTCGCCATTCGCATAGAAAGCGACGGAATGGTTGTTTTCCTGGGGTATGTCTTCTCCCACCATGAACGTATTGCTCAGGCCGTCCCCCACGCTCCCCAGGCCGAGTGGGCTTTGGTAGGTGAGTCGATAAAACAGCCCGTTGCAATTGCCCGTGGAGATGCAATCGGGCTCGGTTCCGGCGTGCATGCTTTGGCTTCCTCCCATCCGGTTGTCGCCAATGACCCCTTTGTAGTTCGTCAGGGCGACCTGCCTGCCGACCCAATGGTATTGCTGGTTGCTGAGATTGCGCCCCGATTCGTCGGAGCCGCAGAGGAGGAGCGGAAGCTTCGTTTGCATGAGCGGCGCGCAAGCTGGGCTGCGGAGTCCCTGCCCCGACAGGAAATCGCTCCCCAAGCTGGGGCCGAATTGAATGAACAGGGGCTCCTGCTCGACGTAGGGCAAAGTCCGCAATATCCAACCGCTCCCGTCGCGTTTGGGGATGGGGCGGGTTCCTTCCCAAAACGGGCTGATGCTCTCCGGCAGGATTCGGCGGGCATCGTGGTGCAGATGGATCCCGCTCCCCAATTGCCGCAGATTGCTCGCGCACCCCATCCGCCGACTCGCCTCCCGCGCAAATTGGACCGCGGGGATCAGCAGGCTTACGAGAATTCCAATAATGGCGATCACGACCAAAAGCTCGATGAGCGTCATTCCCGGCGCGAAATTGCGTTTTGTCCTTTTCATGGGCCGACCTTTCTCCCGATGAGCGTCAACCCTTCCGTTACAGAAGGAAGCTGCATGGCCAGCACGCGGTCGGGGAGAAACCGCAATAGCTGACTACTGAGCCACTTGCCGGCTACCTGTTTTTCGCTGTTGGCCAGGATGCTGACAATGTACCGGAGCGCGAATCGTTTCTTCGTCGGCCTACACTCCAGCACCTCAAACCCGGCATTTTCCGCGAGGCGGCTAAGCGTCCTGCGGGAGAAGTACCAAAGATGGTCAATATGATAATGCCACCAGCGGTGGCCCAAGAGCCGCGCCCAGATCGACTCCACGTCCGGCGTCGTCAAAAACACCAACCCGTTCTCTCGCAGACAGGCATGCGCTTTCCGCAACGCCGCGTCGGGGCGATAAAAGTGTTCGATAACGTCGCAAATCATTACAACATCGATTCGTACTCCGTCAAACGGCTCGCGCTCCCAGTCAAGCACTAGAGCGCGAAATGTTCCATTGACTTCGCACGTCTCTATGGCGCTTTCATTGCGGTCAACACCGACTCCCTTCCATCCGCGTCGCTTCCCAACCATCAAATTCTCGCCAAGTCCGCACCCAACGTCGACAAGTGTACCGACCTCCCGATAAGTCTCAATGCTCTTCAAGTATTCCTCGGCATTTGCCAGCTTCATCGTTCGATAAGCGTCGGACTGTCCAGTCGCCCCAAACTTCGCATAGTACTTTGTGTCATAAATTCCAGCCAGTTCAAACTCCTGCGGAATTGGGAAGACTCTCTCAACGCCGCAAGCGGCGCAGACCTTAAGCCAGGGAAGGTGCCCACGATAAACGATTCGCCATTGCGAATCCCCGCATACGGAACATGCTTCGACACTCGAAGCTTGAGGTACTTCGGCGATGCGCCCACGCTGTTGCTCTATACTTGCTTGCGGCATGGCCCGCTCCTAAAAGTACCAGTACCAGGCAGAAAACATCGAGGCATTGACGAAAAGTAGTACGGCCATTCCAGCAACTACGGCAAGCCGCACTGAATCGTGACACTTCGCCAAACAGCCAGCGACGACCAAATATTGCGGAAACACCACCGAACAGTAGCGCCCTTGGGCCATCATGCATGCCCTGCCCGCCTGTGAAACATAGGCGATTCCGAGCACACAGAATGCAAAAAGAATCTCTTCTCGCGTTAGCCACTTTCTTCGTATTCCCTCACAAATTGCCCACACGCACGCGATGAAGTATAGTACATTCATAACACGCATGTTAAACAATGGATTTTCATGAGGAGCAACATTACCCCAATAGCACGCCGTCGCATCGTCAAAAACATCACGAACTGGTCCCAACGTGATCGCATGTACCAATTTGTCCTGCACAGTGTCGAATTGCAAACTGCTCCAATTCCCCTGTGTTTCGATAAAGGCAAATGGATTTCCAAATTCAATCCATTGATACACCACGAAACACAGAATTCCCCAAATTGAAATAGGTACCGTCCAAACTGACCGATAGAAAAAGTGTCGCGCGTCAACTCGATTTTGCCAGAGGGCGTATAGAATCGGGAAAACAAGGGCAATGCCCACAAGGCGACATCCCGATGCTGCCCCGGCCATGAGTGACGCGAGAAGGAATCTCCCACGAAGCAGATTCAAAAAGCACAGCAAGACAAACATAAACCCGTCTTATTCACCGCTCGCATGATGGTAGCTTGAACAGGTATCGGGTTGGTTGGTGGGGGTGTAGTCGCACGGTGGGGGCGGAGGGCCCCCTTTCCCCCAGAGCCGAGTTGTTGGTGGCGTG
>JBPCKT010000106.1:0-22640 GCA_051004015.1 Pirellulaceae bacterium
AGAGCAGCAACACCCGCAAGACCGGCCGCGACCACTGGCCCCACGCCTTCACCGCCCTCCTCGCCGGCGGCGGCGTCCGCGGCGGCCAGGTCTACGGCAGCACCAACGAAAACGGCGGCTACGTCAAAGAAAAGCCGGTCTCCCCCGCGGACCTCTCCGCCACCATCCTCCACCACCTCGGCATCGACCCGCAGCAAACCTGGGGAGACGAGTTCCAAAACCTGCCGCGGAAATTGAGCGAAGGGAAAGTGGTGCGGGATTTGGCGTAGATACGACCGCCACGTCAAAACGCCGCTGGTATGAGTTCAGCCTGCGGACACTGGCGATCACAGTGACCATCATTGCGGTGGGCGGAGGAACTGGAGTTGCCTGGTGGGAACATGAGAGTTCCAGTGTGAATACCGGGAATCGCCGTTCGTGCCTGCTGCTTTGATAGCCTCACCAAAACTGCGACCCTGGGATATCGGGCACATCTGGTGCGAATTCAGCCGGTCGACGTGTCGCTGCCTCGATTGGTCAGCCACATGCATGGCAAAATCAATGCCTGTTGGAAATCCGCCTCGTTGCTTATATTGTTGAATTCTCAATTCCTGTCTCCAATTGCGTAATCATGGCCTTACAGGACTTCATTTCCACTCTCGACACGCTTCAGTCAGATGCGATCCAGGCCTTCGACCGCGCCCAGGATGCCGATGCTCTGGAGGCAGCGCGAATTGAGTTTTTGGGAGCGAAGAGCGGGGGGGTGAAGGAGGCTCAAAAGGGGCTGGGGTCGGTGGCCAAGGAGGATAGGCCGGCGGCGGGGAAGCAATTTAATGAAGTAAAGGTGGCTGTAGAGGCCGCTTTTGAGGCGGCTCAGGCTCGCGTTTCAGCGTCCCCCGCGAAGAAAGCCGGTGAGCCGCTGTTTGACCCGACGTTGCCAGGAAAAAAGTTCCGCATCGGCAAGCTGCATCCGGTTTCGCAGACGATTGAAGAGCTCAAAGACATCATGGGTCGGCTGGGGTTCACGGTGGCGGATGGGCCGGAGATTGAGGACGAGTATCATAATTTCGAGGCCCTTAACATCCCGCTGGAGCATCCGGCCCGGTCGGCGAGCGACAATTTCTACCTGGCGGTCGCCGGCAAAACGACCGGCCAGCCGCTGCTCCTTCGCAGCCAGACCAGCACGGTGCAAATCCGCGTGATGGAGAAAACCAGGCCGCCGGTGCGGGTCATCTCGCTCGGCCGCGTCTATCGCCCGGACGAGGCGGACATGACGCATTACCCGATGTTCCACCAGATGGAAGGACTGATGATCGACCGGCAGGTGACGATGGCCCACCTGAAAAGCGTGCTCCGGATGTTCGCGACCAGCTATCTCGGCCAGGATGTGCATATCCGTTTCCGCCCCTCGTTCTTCCCCTTCACGGAACCGAGCGTGGAAGCCGACATGCGGTGGGGGGACCGCTGGATGGAATTCGGCGGGGCCGGCATGGTCGACCCCAACGTTCTCGCGGCCGTCGGCTACGACCCCGAGGAATTCAGCGGCTTCGCCTTCGGCCTCGGCGTCGAGCGGCTCTGCATGAGGCGGCACGAGCTGAAGGACATCCGGGATTTGTATACGAATGATGTCAGGTTTTTGCAGCAGTTTTGAGGAGGGGGCTGGGGACTGGGGGCTAGGGGCTGGGGAAAAGCGAACGCATGTTCCGAATTTCTTACTCATTCTCAATTTCTTACTCTTAATCCTACTCTTAATCTTAATCCTCTTCCCTTCTTCCCAGTCCCTAGCCCCCAACCCCCAGCCCCCGCAATGCTCGTCTCCTGGAACTGGCTGAAAGAATACGTCGATCTCGCCGGCCTCAAGCCCGAGGAAGCGGCCAATCGCTTGATGCTGGCCGGCCTCAACCTCGAGTCCATCGCGGCTGCCGGCAGCGACGTTTGCATCGACCTGGAAATCACCAGCAACCGGCCTGACTGCCTGGGACACATCGGCGTGGCGCGGGAAATCGCCGTTCTGCACGACAAGCAGCTCAAGCTGCCCCCCGCTCTTCCCCAGCCCCCAGCCCCCAGTCCCCAGCCCCCCTTCCCCGTCCGCATCGACTCCCCCGACCTCTGCCCCCGCTACACCGCCCGCGTCATCCGCGGAATCAAGGTGAAGAGCAGCCCTGCCTGGATGGTGCAGCGGCTGGCGGCGATTGGGCAGCCGGCGATTAACAACATTGTGGACATCACGAACTACGTCCTGATGGAATGCGGGCAGCCTTTGCACGCGTTTGACCTGGCGAAGCTGCTGGGCAAGGAAATCATCGTCCGGCGGGCGAAGAAGAACGAGCCGTTCGTGGCGATTGACCACAAGACCTACGCCCTCGACGAGAACATGTGCGTGATTGCTGACGCTCAGCGGCCGGTGGCGCTCGGCGGCGTGATGGGGGGAGCGGAGACGGAGATTACGCCGGCGACGGTGGACGTGCTGATTGAGTCGGCCCAGTTTGCCCCCCTTTCGATTCGCACCACCTCGCGGGCGCTGCGGCTCTCCAGCGATTCTTCCTACCGCTTCGAGCGCGGCACCGATCCCGAAGGAGTCGATTGGGCCAGCCGTCGCTGTTGCCAGCTCATTTTGGAACTTGCAGGCGGGTCGCTGGTTGAAGGCGTAACCGATGTCGGCCAGAAGCCGGTGCCGCGGGAGCCGGTGGTGCTGCGGCTGGCGCAGGTGGAGCGGATTCTGGGAATCAAGATTCCCGCCGAAAAAGTGCGGCAGATTCTGACTGCTCTCGGCTGCCGGGAGACAGCAGCGGACGCGACGAAAATCACGACCGTCCCGCCGAGCTGGCGGCGAGACCTGACCCGCGAAATCGACCTGATTGAAGAAGCGGCCCGCATCCATGGCTACGACGCGATTCCCGAAGATGCCGCGGTACCGATGGCCGCTTCGCACCGCACCGACGCCGACCGGGTGCTCTCTCGTGCCCGCCAGGTGCTGACCGCCGCCGGCTTCAACGAAGCAATGACACGTAGCGTCGTTAGCGAAGAATGGTCCGCCGCGTTCAGCCCCTGGACTGATTCCCAGCCACTCGTCGCCAACACGCCGATGGTCAAGGGAGAAGACCAGATTCGCCGCAGCCTGGTCCCCAGCCTGCTCGGTGCTCGCCGATACAACGAATCAGTCGGCAATGCGACGGCGGAACTGTTTGAAATCGCCCGCATCTATCTGCCACAGGCGTCGGGACTGCCGCACGAGCAATGGATGCTTACTGCCGTCAGTGGGGAAGGGTTTTTGCACATCAAAGGCGCTGTCGAGACGTTGCTGAGCGCCCTCAATCCTGTCCTCAAACTTGAAGTGCGGGATTATCAGCCAGCTAACGCTGGCCGCTCGCCAGGAATTGAAATCTCCGAATTGCAAGTCACCGGAAAGCGCCTCGGATTCTTGGGAACGGTTTCCACAACTGGACTCAAGCAATTCGGCCTCCGCAAGGAAACCGCCATCCTGGAAATCGACCTCGGCTCCCTGGTGAGCCAGGCAGTGCTGATTCCCAAGTTCGCCCCCGTCAGCGCCTTCCCCACCATCAGCCGCGATTTGAACCTGATCGTCGATGAGCCGCTCCGCTGGTCGGAACTGGAAACGGTCGTGCGGGCCAGCGCGGGTGAATTTCTCGACGCTGCCGAGTATCTCGACACCTACCGCGACACGGCCAAAGACGGCCCCGGCAAAAAACGGCTCCTCTTCTCCCTCACCCTCCGCGCCCAAAGCCGCACCTTGACCAGCGAAGAAGCGGACCAGACCCGCGACGCGGTGGTTGCCGCATGCGCGGCGAAATTTGGCGCGAAGCTGCTGGGTTAACGAGAAAAAGCAAGGTCTCGCGGCATATCACCGTCAATTGTCTGACAAGTAATAAATGAGCCGCTCGCCGAACCAAATGATAGTTATTATCGCGGGCCAAGTCATCACGAGGACGACGGCGACTCGGTGCAACCAGTCGCGGTGCCGGCCGGCGTTCCTATCTCTGATAGCGGCGACGACGAACGTCACGAAGGCGACAACTTCCAGAATTGAACCGACGCAAAGAACGATCAAGATGAGGGCAAAAATAATCGTGAATGGCTCGAACGCCTCCTCAATCGCGAGCGAGAACCCGAAGTAGAGGATGGTCTGGACTATGCCGGCAAGTCCGAGCGCGCCAGCGGAGATGATTTTGAGAACGAAGTAGACCGACCAGGGTCGCTCAAAGGAGCCGATCCTCCAGCCGAACGCCAGCGCGACCCCCGCTGCGCCATGGAGAATCAAATAGTACGATCCGTTCAGACTGACCATCGACGAGACTTCATCGTCCCACACGAGCCAGATGCGCATTCCGGCGTTGCAAAGCAGTTCGCCTATTCCGATTGTTCCCCAGGCAATCAGAATCCAGTGCCCCGGCTCCAACCGGCGCCGGCCAGAGTTGGAAAGTAAGAACGGGAGCAGAAAAACCATTCCGGTCAATGCCGCCCCCTCAGTCATCGCGATGAGGCCATACAGTGAGAGCGAGACAATCCGCGAAGCCTGCTCAGTCGGGGGCAATTGAAGAGAGTTGTCGGAAACGGACGCCAAAAACAGAGCAGTAAAGGTCGTCCAAACCAGCAGGTGCAGAATGCTCAAGGGGCGAATGGCAAGGGCTGGTGAATCGGCATTCGCGGTCATTTCGTTCCCTGAGCAAATAACGACTGCGGGCCGGCATCGATTGCTAGAGCCGCGTTACTTCTTCCCGCCAATCGAGTACAAATGCGAAAACGTCCGCACGTACATCTTGCCCCCTGCGATGGCGGGGACGGTGCGGCTGTCCTCCTTCAGGTCGTACATGCCCAGCCGCTGGAACTTTTCGCTGGCGGAGAGGCAGTAGACCTTGCCGTCGTCTTCCACGCAAAACAGCTTGTCGCCGACGCGGACCGGCGAGCCATAGCATTTGCTGCCCACCTTTTGGGTCCAGACGGATTCGCCGCTCTCCGACTTGATGCAGCTCACCACGCCGGCATCAGACCAGAGGAAGAGGAGATTTCCCCTCACTACGGGCGTGGGAACGTAGGGAGCCGCTGTGCGGATTTCGTAAATCACCTCGGGCTTGGGACCGGGCTTGAGGGCTACGGCCGTATTGCCGCTGCCCCCCCCTTGGCCCGTGGTGGCGATGACGAGGCCCGCGACCAGCACCGGCGAGCTGACCGTGCGGAGCTTGAAGACCTGCTCGGACCAGTTTTCCTTGCCGGTCTTGGGGTCGAGGCTGAAAATGCCTTCCGCCGTGCTGCAGCAAATCAGCTCAGACTTGTCTTCCGCGTTTTTGTAAATGCAGGGAACGGAGAAAGAAGCCGTGTCGATTTTTCGGGGGGTCTTCCAGCGGATGTTTCCCGTTTCCTTGTCCACCGCGACGACGTAACTATCCTTGGGGCGGGGCGAATCGGCTTTCTTTTCCGGCGGCTCCTGCGAGCCGGTGATGACCACCAGGTCGTCGATGAGCATCGGCGACGTGCCAAAGCCGTGCATGCTCATCCAGGGACCGAAATCGGTGGTCCAAAGGTCATTGCCGGAGTGGTCCATGGCCATCAGCAGCGTGTGCTCGGGGTCCGACCAGGCGAAGTAAATCCGCTTCTCATCGACCGCTGGCGTGCAGGAGGCAAAGCTGCTGAGCGAATGCAGTTTATGCCACACTCCCTGGAACTCCCGCTTCCAGATGATCTGGCCGTCGTTGGCGTTGATGCAGAGCACATACCGCGTCGGGGGATTCGGTTCCTTGACCGGCTCCGCGCTGAGCAGGAAAATCTTGTCCCCCCAAACGACCGGCGAGGAATGTCCGATGCCCGGCAGGCTGGTCTTCCAGTTGATGTCCTTCTCGGTCCACTGGGCCGGAATCGTCGTCGCCTCGCTCTCGCCACTGCCATTGGGGCCGCGGAAGCGTGTCCATTCCTGGGCGGGGGCCGTGTGGCACAGGGAAATCAGCAATGCGGCCAGGGACATTGACGAAACGAGACGCATGACGGTCTTCCTCATGGGCGGGAGCGGGAGAGGCGGGCGGGTGAATTCAATGCTCCGATATTAGCCGACGGGCGGCGGAATCGCAATCTTGCGGCATCACTCGCTGTAGATAGGGGTCAATCCGAATAGACCCAGATAGTGCCGTTCCGCCCCTCGCATTTTCTGCTTGCGGGCCGGTTCCAGGTCGTCGTGCCCCGCCAGATGCAACGAGCCGTGAATGACGTAAAGCAGGATTTCATCGGCTGCCGTCCATTTGTAAAGCTCCGCTTCCCGCGCGGCGTAGTCGCTGCTGACGATGATTTCGCCGTCCAATCGGCCGTCTTCCTCGTCAAGCACAAAGCTGAGGACGTCGGTGGGATAGTCGTGGTCGAGGTACTTGCGGTTGAGGGCGAGCATCTCGGCGTCGTCGACGATCGCGATGCTGATTTCGCCAGTGTTGTAGCCGGCATCTTGCAGCACCGCGCGCACCCCCTTCTTCAGCCGGGCTTCATCCAGCGGAAAATCATGCTCGTTAGAGATGTCGATGCGGAGCATGACTACGCCAGAATCTCGCGGACCACTTCCCCCGCCACGTCCGTCAGCCGGAAGTCCCGGCCAGCGTATTTGTATGTCAGCCGCAAATGGTCGAGGCCGAGGAGATGGAGCATGGTGGCGTGGAGGTCGTGGAGGTGCATCTTGTCCTCCACCGCGTAATAGCCGTAGTCGTCGGTCGCTCCCCAGCGAATGCCGGGCTTGATGCCACCGCCGGCCAGCCACATGGTGTAGCCCTGCGGATTGTGGTCGCGGCCGTCGCCTCCTTGCGCGACCGGCGTGCGGCCGAATTCCCCTCCCCAGAGGACCAGCGTGTCCTCCAGCAGGCCCCGCTGTTTCAAGTCCGTGAGCAGGGCGGCAATCGGCTGGTCGACTTCCAGAGCATTTCTGCCATGTTCGGCTTTCAGGTTGCCGTGCTGGTCCCATTTGTAGCTGTGCGAAACCTGCACGAACCGCACGCCTCGCTCCGCGAAGCGGCGGGCCATCAGGCACTGGCGGCCAAAATTCTGCGTCGGCCCGCCGTCGATGCCGTACATTTTCAATGTCTGCGGTGATTCATCGGCGATGCTCTGCAATTCCGGGGCGGCGGCTTGCATCTGGAAGGCGAGCTCGAAGGAGTTGATGCGAGCTTCGAGGGCGGAATCCGCGCCGCTCTTGGAGAGGTGGTCCTGGTTCAGTTCCCGCACCAGGTCGAGCTCCATCCGCTGCAAGTCCCGCGGCAGATTGTCGGCATTCTTGATAAACGGAATGGCTGCCTTGTCTGCCGGGATACTGGCGTTACCCAGCGGCGTCCCCTGGTAAATGGCTGGAAGGAACGCGGACGAATACGCATTTACGCCACCGTGCGTGAGCGTGGGGCAAACCGTGATGAACCCTGGCAGATTCTCGTTTTCCGTCCCCAGGCCATAGTTAATCCACGACCCCATGCTCGGCCGCACGAACGTATCGCTGCCGGTGTGCAACTCCAAGAGTGCCGCTCCGTGCCGTGAGTTTGACCCCCACATGCCGTTAATGATGCAGAGGTCATCGGCGTAGCGGCCGACGTGGGGGAAGAGGTCGCTCACCCAGGCCCCGCTCTGCCCGTACTGTTGGAACTTCCAGGGCGAGGCCAGCAGATTCCCCGTCTGGCTCGACACCACCCGCGGCTTATCAAACGGCAGCGGCTTGCCGTTATCCCGCGTCAGCAACGGCTTGTAATCGAACGTATCGACCTGGCTCGGCCCGCCGTGCATGAATAGGAAGATCACCCGCTTGGCTTTGGGGGCGAAGTGCGGCGGCTTGGAGGCGAGGGGATTGGGCTTGGATGTGTCCGCGGTTGATTGCTGGCCGAGCATCGCAGCGAGGGCCAAGCTGCCAAAGCCCGCGCCGCTGACGCGCAGCATCTCGCGGCGGGTGAAGACGGGAGTGAATTGGCAGCAGGGATGAAGCATCGGTTTACTCCACATACACAAACTCGTTCGCCGCCAGCACGGCCCGGCACAACGCTTGCCAGGCTTGGGTGCGAGCCAATTCGGCGGAGTTGCCGGCTGCGGTGGAAGCAGAAGTGTAACGCGCGAGGAAGGCAAGGTTGCGGCTGATTTCGAGGTCGGTCGGTGGGCGGGAATAGGTCCGCTCGTAGAGCAGGCGGATGCGAGCGGCATCATCGGGAGTGGTTTGTGCCAGTAATTCAGAGAGCGCGCGGCTTTGCTGGGAGGCAATCTGGCTGTTCATCATGAAGAGGGCCTGTGGGGCGACGGTGGTGCTGTCACGCTTGCCGCTGGCGACGCTGGGGTCGGCGAAGTCGAAAGCTTGGAAGACGTCGTACAGGGCGCTGCGGACCACCGGCAGATAGACACTGCGGCGATGGCCGGTATAGACGACGGGATCTACATTGGCCGTGCTGGTGACGTACTTACGATTTTCAATCCCGAGTTGCGTCCCCCCCATGCGGCAGTCGAGCGAGTCCGACACCGCCAGCAGCGAATCGCGGATTTCCTCCGCCTCCAGCCGCCGGCGTGGGAAATGGGACAGGAGGCGATTCTCCGCATCGGCAGCATCCATAGAACCCGATTTTCCACGCATCTGATAGGCGCCGCTCAGCATCAGCCGCCGGTGCATCCTCTTGATGCTCCAGCCGTCGTTCACGAACCGGCGGGCCAGATAATCCAGCAGCTCGGGATGCGTCGGCTTCTCGCCGAGCAGGCCGAAGTTGTCGCTGGAGCGAACGAGCCCTTCGCCAAAGTGCCATTGCCAGAGGCGGTTGGCCATGACCCGCGAGGTGAGCGGATTTTCCGGCCGAGTCATCCACTGGGCCAGGTCCAATCGTCCGCTACGTTCCCCCGGCAACGGCGTAGGCGACTCTCCCGCCAGAATCCGCGGAAATCGCCGCGGCGATTCTTCCCCCAGCGTCAAATGACTGCCGCGGATGTGCACCCGCAGGGCTTCCGGTTTTGAATCTGATACCGCCATCGCCTCCGGCAGCTTCGGCAGGGAGCCTTCCAGCGCGGCCAACTCCTCGCGGTGCTTCTTCAGCGAATCGCGCAGTTCTGCCGCGAACGAATTCTCGATTCCCTTGGGCGACGCGAATGGACCTTCCTTGTCATACAGCACCTGGCGGAGCTTCTCCTGCATTTCGTCAGGTAACTTCGGGGCGTCCTTTCCTTCCGGGGAAGCCTTCAATTTCTGCCACGCTTCTTCCACACTCGCGAATGCCTTGCCATAAGCGGCTGCCAGTTCGCTGGGGGTCTTCGGCAACGGCTCGCCCAGCAAATTGCCCGTCGTTTCTTTGCCCGCGATAACCAAATGCCAGGGGGCGAAGACGTTCTCGGGATCGGACGTCGTTTTTTCGAGGTATTTGACCCACTGCTCGACGAGCTCCACATTCAGCGGCGAACCGTCATTTTTCGCGGCAAACACAGTATCTCCCATCGCCGGCGCAATGAGCAACTTATCGAGATGCGGAAACGCGTCCGCTCGCTCAATCCTAAGGATGTTCTGGCCGGCCTTGAGCTCTACGAATCCCTCCATGAACCACGTTTGGGTATCCGGGTTCCAACTTCCTGTCACCTTTCCCGCGGCTCCCTCAATAACCACCAATCCGTTGATCTGAACTTTGCATGGGCGAGAGACCGCTGCGGAGTAGCGCAGCTCCAGTTGATAAGTCCCTGCCTGCTCCACGGTCACATCGTATTCGGCATAATTCGGCAATTGCCCCTGATTCACCAGCACGCCGATTCCTTCGCCATAGCCGGTCGTATGCTTCGCTACGTTGCCGCGAGCGAAGTTCTCCATCTCAATGAGTTGCCAGCCGGCGATTTTCGTTCGCTCTTCCTCGGGCAATCCTCCCAGCGGCTTTGATTTGGCCAGGAGCTCGCTTAGCTGCGTCTTCCGCCAGGCGGCCAGCAGGTAGTCACCAACACGCTTCCGCTCGGCCTTCAAAATCTCTTCGGTGGCGGAATTGACCAGGCCTGCAATCTCCCCTCGCTTCGCATCCACCTCCTTGCGATGCTCATCACGAAGAGCAATCGAGGCACTATCTGCCAGCGGACGCTCCTGCCAAACGGCGACGACGGAGTGGTTCTCCATCGTCTTGGTGCTCTTGAAGATTCCCGCCAGCGAATAATAGTCTCGCGTCGGCAGCGGATCGAACTTGTGGTCGTGGCACCGGGCACAGCCGAGCGTCATGCCGAGAAATACTTTGCCGAGCGTATCCACCTGCTCATCAATGATGTCCATCTGCATCTTCACCGGGTCATCCTCCGCCAGCATCTTGGCACCAATACAGAGGAATCCCGTCGCCGCGATGGCCTCAATCCGCTCTTCCTCGCTGCCGGGAAGCAAATCGCCCGCTAACTGTTCTTGCACCAGCCGGTCATAGGGCTTGTCCTTGTTGAAGGCGGCAATCACCCAGTCGCGGTAGCGGAAGGCGTTCGCGTATGCCAGGTTCTCATCCAGCCCGTTGCTATCGGCGTAGCGGGCGAGGTCGAGCCAGTGCCGGCCATATTTTTCGCCGTAACGAGGGGAGGCCAGCAGTCGGTCCACGACCCGGGCGAAGGCATCCGGCGATTCATCCGCCAGAAACCCCCGCAGTTCTTCCAACGTGGGCGGAAGCCCCGTCAAGTCGAACGTCGCCCGGCGAAGCAGCACCCTCTTGTCCGTCGGCAATGCGGGCTTCAGGCTCGCTTGTTCCAACCGCGTCAACAGGAACCGATCGACCGGCGACCGGCACCAGGAACCATCGCGAACCTCGGGGACGTTTTGGTCTCGAACCGCTTGAAACGCCCAGTGATTCTTCTGCGCCTCGGAAAAAACCATTTCCTTGCTATTCGCCGCGACTACCGCGGGCGGTTTCGCGCTTTCCCCCGGCCAGGCCGCCCCGTCCTTGATCCATTTGGTCAAATCGACAATCTCTCCCGCCGAGAGCTTCTTTTTGGGGGGCATCTGCAGGGTTTCGCCATGCCCGATGGCTCGCACGAGCAAACTCTCCGCCGGTTTGCCCGGTACTATCGCCGGCCCGCGAGTCCCGCCGGCCAGAAGTTCGGCCAGCGAGTCGACCCGCAGCTCGCTTTCTTCATTCTGGTCGCTATGGCACTCAAAACACCTAGCCACGAGCAGCGGGCGGACTTTCTTCTCGAAGAACTCAGCCTGCTCGGGCTTCGTTCCTTCCGCGCGCGCGACGATCGCGATCAAAAGCAGCACGAGAAGCGAGATATGGGAGGACCAGAAATTCATCAATGGCTCGCGGGGCAGGCAATTAAAGCGGGCCGAGGGGACTTTAAGTTTACCATGCAGTGCCGGTGTGAGACAGTTGGAAATTGAGACGCTCTTAGCCAGACGGTATCATGGACGCATGGCCAACACACCGCTCGACCCGAAAATGATTCCTCCCGCTTCCTTCTCGTTCCTGGTGACGACGCTCGGCGCTCAAGGAGCGGTCGCCCTCGGCATGGCCCCCAATCCCATGACGAACAAGACTGACGTTCAGCCGGAGCTGGGAAAGCACGCGATTGATACGCTCGGAATTTTGGAGGAGAAGACCAAGGGAAACCTGACCGGCGAAGAGACGCAGCTTTTGGAGGCGGTGCTGCACCAATTGCGAATGGCTTATTTGCAGGTGAAGAAATAGCGTTCGTAGTAACCCGCTTTAGCGGGTTAAGAGTCTTGCTAACCCGCTAAAGCGGGTTACTACGAACATCAAGCCCGCTCGATTGGGAACGCCATCACCTCCTGAATCGTCTTCGCGCCTGTGGCCGCCATCGCCAGGCGGTCGAAACCCAGGGCGCAGCCGGAACAGGGGGGAAGACCGTGATCCATTGCGGCGAGCAGGCGGCTATCGGCGGGAAGCGGGGGTTTGCCGTCGTCTTGACGAAGTTGGTTGTTCGTGCGGTTGCGCTCGCGCAGGATCGCCGGATCGAGCAGCTCGTGGTAGCCGTTGGCGAGCTCGATGCCGCGGACGTAGAGCTCGAAGCGTTCGGCGACGGGCGGGTTGCCTTCGCGGACGCGGGCCAGGGCGGACTGGGTGGCGGGATAGTCGTAGAGGATGGTGGGGCGGCTTTGGCCGAGGTGGGGATCGACTTTTTGAGTGAGGAGGAGGTCGAGGTGGAAGTCGTGGTCGGCAGCAGAAACGTTCTCAAACGGGTCGATGCCGGCGTAACGCAGAAACGCCTCGCGGTACGTCAATCGCTCCGGCGTTCCCATGCCGAGCATCTCTTCCGCCAGGTCCGCCAGTAGTTGCATGCCGGCCGCGTAGTCGTCACCGACGCGATACCACTCGACCATCGTGAACTCGGGATTGTGCAGCGGTCCGATTTCGCCGCCGCGGAAGGCGCGGGTGATTTGGTAGATCGCATTCAGCTCGGCTTTTCTCCCCACCAGCAGCCGCTTCATGGCGAATTCGGGCGACGTCTGCAGCCAGAGCTTCGGGCCGACATCGGATTCGCGAGGGTCCGCGAACAGCGTCACCGACAGTGGGTCCAAATGGCGGTCCACCACCACATCATGGCTGAGCAGCGGCGTCTCCACTTCCAGAAAGCCGCGACTGTCAAAGAAGGCACGCAGCCGCTTCAGCAGTGCCGCACGCGTGTTCAGCATGTCAAGCGAGGCGGAGGGAAGGAAGTCGGAGTCCATTATTCCTTCACCAGCGCTTCGTCCAGGTTGAGGACTGCGCTGCAGAGGGCGGTCCAGGCCGCGTGGTCGACCGCAGCGAGGTTCATGTTCCGCGGGTGCTCGCCGACTTTCAGCAGCTTGTCGGCTGCTGCGGAGTCGGCCATATAGTCGGCCTGGAATTGACTGAGGGCTTTGAGCAGGACCTCGCGTTCACCGGCAGTCGGCGTTCGGCTGAGGACCAGGCGATAGATTTGGTCGAGGCGTTCGTTTTGCTTTTCGGAATTTAGCATCGCCCGCTCGGCGAGGGCGCGGGATGCTTCGACGTAGGTCGTGTCGTTGAGCGTGGCGAGCGAGTGCAGCGGCGTGTTCGTGCGGAACTGTTTGACGGTGCAGAACTGGCGGGAGGCGCTGTCAAAAAACATGGTGGGGCCGACAATCCGCCGCCAGAAGACATAGACGCTTCGGCGATACAGGGCCGCGCCGGCATCCTGCTTGTATTGCTTGGTGCCGAAGGTCGCTTCTTCCCATACGCCGCTCGGCTGATAAGTCTTGACCGGCGGCCCGCCGATTCGCTGGACGAGCAGCCCGCTCACCGCCAGGGCCCGGTCCCGAATCATCCACGCCGGCAGCCGGTAACGCGGCCCACGGGCGAGCAGGCGGTTTTCGGAGTCATGCTCGGTCAGCGCCGCGCTTCCTTGGGAAGATTGGCGATAAGCGGCAGAGGTGGCCAGGCGGCGGATGAGGCGCTTGGTGTCCCAGCCGTTTTCTCGAAAGTCCACAGCCAGCCAGTCGAACAATTCCGGGTGTTTTGGCCGCTCCCCTTGCACGCCAAAGTCTTCGGGAGTCTTCACGATGCCGATGCCGAAGAACTGTTGCCAGAAGCGGTTCACCACGACCCGCGGGGTCAGCGGCTGCTCCTTGGATACCAGCCATTCGGCCAAAGCCAGCCGGTTGCGTGGCGCTTCCACGGGGAGCGACGACAGGCTGACGGGAGTGGCGGCCGTGACCTCTTCTTGCGGCTTGTCGTAGAGCCCCTTGTCGAGCATGAAGGTCTTGCGGGGCGTCGGCATGTCCTCCATTACCATCACGCGAGGTATGCTCTTTCTTACACTATCCCGCTCTTCAATCGCCGTTCGCACTTTCTGTAATTTCTGAACGTACTCAACATTCTCCCTTTCCCACTGCTTTTCGAGCTGTATAAGCTGGTCCTTGTTCCTCTTGTCCACAGCAAGTCGCAAGACCGCTTTGATGGCGTCCGGCAACTTCTCGGCAGCGGGGGAGTCCGCCGCGTTCTGATTGGCTTCGCGTGGGAAGAGAGCCGTTTCGAAATCAGCGAGCTCCTTTGTCGACGCCGCAATCCATTCTTCCAATCGTGCCAGCCGCTCCGTCATTTCCGCCGTCGGGGCGTCCATCGCGGGGGGCGACTGCGGGTTCCCGCCGCCCCCGTCGACGGGGGTCTGGTTGAAGAATGCGAACAGGCTGTAGTAGTCCCGCTTCTTCAGGGCGTCGAACTTGTGGTCGTGGCAGCGGCAGCAGTTGAAGGTCAGGCCGAGCCACACGGTCCCCGTCGTTTCCGTCATGTCCAGCACGTAGTCGATGCGGTTCTCCTCGGCGATGCGGCCCCCTTCGCCGTTGATCATGTGGTTGCGGCAGAAGCCGGTGGCGAGTTTTTGCTCCGCCCCGCCGCCGGGGACCTGGTCCCCCGCCAGTTGCCAGAGCGTGAACTGGTCGTACGGCAGGCCGCGGTTGAACGCGGAAACCACCCAATCCCGCCAGGGCCACATCGTCCGCTCGCCGTCCCCCTGATAGCCGTTGCTGTCGGCGTAGCGGGCCGCCTCCAGCCACTCCCAGCTCATCCGCTCGCCGAAATCAGGAGACGCCAGCAGCCGGTCGATGAGCCGCTCGTAGGCGTCGGGGGATTGGTCCTGGGTGAATGCGTCCACGTCCTCTGGCAACGGCGGCAGGCCGGTCAGATCGAGCGATGCCCGGCGGATGAGCGTATGCCGGGGGGCTTCTGGCGACGGTGCGAGGTTCTCTCTCTCCAGGCGGGAAAACAGGAAGCCGTCGATGGGACCATTCGTCCTGGCGGCAAACTTCGCCGGAATTGGCACCGGCGGCGCCATCAATCTTTGAAACGCCCAGTGCCCTCCCCATTCCGCTCCGTCATCGATCCATTTCTTCAGCAGCTCCTTCTGCTCCGCCGTCAGCTTCCGCTGCGAAGTCGGCGGCGGCATCACTTCGTCGGCATCGGCCGAAAAGATCCGCCGCACCAGCTCGCTCTCGCCGCTCTTCCCCGGCACCACCGCGCTCTTTCCCTCCTTCAGCTCCTTCGCGCTGGCTTCCACATCCAGTCGCAAGTTCGCTTCCCGCTTGTTCTCATCAGGGCCGTGACATTGGAAGCAGTTGTCGGAGAGGATGGGGAGGATATCGCGGTTGAACTGCACGGCGGGCGAGTCCGCAGCACTGGCGGGGACAGCGGCGCAGGAGAGCGCGAGGCATACAGGCAAGAGACTTCGGAGACTTGAAATAGACATGCAGCGCCCGCAAATTGGTTAGCCCCTCATTTTACTCCAAGATTCGGTGGCGAGTGCGGGCTACGTTGCGAGCAGACCAAGAGAGTCGTAAATCCGCCGGTCCGAAAGGCCGTCGGCGATGAATGCCGCGCCAGTAAAATCATGACTGCGGCTATGCTCGCCGGGGACGGCGACAGCAAAGGCCCCGGCGGCGACGGCGGCCCGGCAGCCGTTCTGGCTGTCTTCCAGGACGAGCATTTCCGCGGGCGGGACCGCCAGGCGCTCGGCGGCCTTCAAATAGATTTCCGGATGCGGTTTGCCGTCGCTGACGTCGTCGCCTGTAATGAGGAACTTAAACCGGGGCTCGAAGCCGAACTTCCCCAGGATCCGCTGCGTGAAGCTCCGCCGGCTGCTGGTGGCGATGGCTTTGGGGATGTTCGCCTGCTCCAGAGCGGCGAGGAGTTCGATGAGGCCGGGCATGGGGGCGAGCTGTGCGTCGAGGAGGCCGAGGAAGATCGCGTCGGACTCCTCCATAAGTACTTCCAGCGATTCATCGAGATTGTGATAGCTGCTCAGCACGCCAAAAGCCGCCTTGGCCGGACGGCCCATCATCTGGTTCACGAGGTCGTGCGTGAACTCCTTCTCCCGCCGCCGCAGCAGCTCCTTGAGGACGTGCGTGTAGATCTGCTCGGTATTGAACATCAGGCCGTCGAGATCGAAGGCAACGGCGCGGAGCATGGGGGAAGTTTTCAGTGTTCAGTTTTCAGTGCAAAGACTGACGGCAATCCACAGGCCGACCGGGGCGACGCTACACCAGCTCTTTGATCGGCTCGCCGCCCCAGTTGAGGATCAGGCGGGGGCGGCCGCGGTTGTCGTCGTAGGTGGTGCCGAGGGGGACGCCGAAATGGTGGTAGATGGTGGCGGCGAGGTCGCCGGGGGTGACCGGCCGCTCCTTGATTTGGCCCGCGTCCCGCTCGGTGGAGCCAATCACCTGGCCGTGCCGCATTCCGCCGCCGGCCAGGGTCATGCTCATCACGACTGGCCAATGGTTGCGGCCGTCGAGGCTCCCCTGCGTCCCAATCTGCGGGGTGCGGCCGAACTCACCCATGGCGATGACCAGCACGTCGTCGAGCAGATTGCGTTCGCCTAAATCGGTGACAAGCGTCGTCAGCAGATGATCAAAGACCGGCAGCAGCGGGCGGAGGCCGTTCATGATGCCGCCGTAGGGCGGGATGTTGTCGCCGTGCGTGTCCCAAGTTCCCGATGCCCCGTGGTTGGAAAGGTCGATGGTGACAAAGTTCACGCCTGCCTCGACCAGCCGTCGGGCGAGGAGCACTTGCTGGGCCCACGGGTGCTCGCCGAATTTCTGCCGCGTGGTTGCGGGCTCGCGGGTGATGTCGAAAGCTTCCTGGGCCTTCTTGCCGACGACCAGGTCAATCGCCTGCCGCACGTACTTGTCGCGGGCATCCATGCTGCCGTGCTGGTCGAGGCCGCGCTGCAGCTTGTCGAACTGGCCGAGCAAGTCGTGCCGCGTCCGGAGCCGGTCCTGGTTCACCTCCACGAGGGGTTGGAACAGTCCCTTGGCGGTGTCGCCGAGGAGCGGCTCGTACTGCTTGCCGAGGTAGCCCGGCCAGGCGACGTGCGAGCGGCTCTTCATGTTGAGCACGACGTACGGCGGCATCGCCGGGTCGTTCGGGCCGCGGTGCTTGGCCACAATCGAGGCGATGGCCGGATACTTCTCCGCTTCGGGATTGATGCGCGGCTCGGCGTCCAAGTTCGCCGTCTGCATCACCATGTTCGGCTCATGGTTGCTGTGCCGGCAATCGACCGAGCGAATGACCGTCAGCCGGTCCAGCATCGCGGCCATCTTCGGCAGATGCTCGCAGAAGCGGATCCCCGGCAGCTTGGTGGCAATCGTGCCGAACGGACCGCGGATTTCCGGCGGAGCCTCCGGCTTCACATCGAGCGTATCGATATGGCTCGGTCCGCCGGTCATCCAGATCAGGATGACGCTCTTGTTCCGCTTCCCTGTACCCGACTTCGCGGCTTCTTCCTTGGCCGCGAGCAGTTGCGGCAATGATAACCCGGCCAGTCCCGCGATTCCCGCCTTGAGCGTGCTCCGCCGGCTGACCAGGCGCACCCCTTCCGCCACGCGGGCGTTCAGCCCGAGAAACGCGTGGTTCTCCTGATGCTCGGTCGTCTGGCAGCGGAACATTTTGGCTACTCTTCAATCATCGATGCCGGCTTGTGCATACCTTAGCAGGAATCTCCCCGCGGGGCGACTCTTACCTCTCGCCGCGCGGCCTGATCAGTCTCAATAAGCCCTTTCCTGATTGTCAGTCTGGTGAATTCGACACCCCCCAATTCACCACCCCCACGGCATGTGAAAACGGGGTCCGTGATGAATTGGGGCACTCTCAATTCACCACCAGGGGGGTATTGGCCAGTCTCAATAAGCCTTTGTAGCCGCAGCGGCCCGTGTGCCGGCTTCCATGATCGGGCCGCTCAATCCCAACCGCCGAACCAGCGAGCGATGCGCGGACCATCCGCCTGACACGACACATCCTATCCATATAATGTACATAAGTCAACTCCTCAAATCCACAAGATGTAGAGGCCCCGTCGGCTCGTAACCACAAGCGGCTGATCAATAGCCCCTGGCTTGGCTCAGCGACAGTGGCGAATGAAATGGCCGACTCGCCGCCGATCTTTCCGAAAATTGCGAGCTGGGCTTGCATTTTACCTACGACTGTAGGTATGATTCGCCTACATGTGTAGGTTTGTTGGCAACGGAGCCATCACCGCCAGTTCCAGGAGTCGATCATGTTAAATGCAAGGGAGCTTCCGGCGCTATCGAAGACGCAGTGGGAGATCATGAACGTCATCTGGGAACGCGAAGAGTGTTCGGTGGCGGATGTTTGGAGAGTCCTGAATGAACGGCGGACCGTCGCGCGGAACACCGTGCAGACGCAGATCGTGAGGCTGGAAGAGAAAGGCTGGCTCACCCATCGAGACGAGCGAGGAAGCGGCTTTCTTTACGCTGCCACTGTCTCGCGCGAAGAATCGCAGAAATCGAGCGTCCAGCAATTGATCGAGACTGTTTTTGACAGCTCGCCCGAAGGTTTGGTCCTGACACTGCTCAACGGCGGCACGCTTTCGAAAAGTGAGGCTGCTCGGATCCGTCAACTTATCACCGACGCGCGGAGGAAGAAGCCATGAATTCCCTTCAAGAATTCGGCCTGGTCGTCAGCGGGCAGGTCACCGCGATCAGTTTCGTGGCGGTTCTGCTGATTTGGCTGTCGCGGAACAACGCCGCGCGGCGGCACACGGTGGGATTTGTCGGACTGGTGCTAGTGCTCGGCAGCCCGCTGCTCGCCGCGCTATTGCCTCCGTCCGGTTGGTGGCCAGCGGATTCAAACGCGGCTGTACCACGGGCTTCCCTAGAGGCAACGGAGCCACGCCAGAATCAGTCAGATGCTGAAAATCGCCGAACCGATGTGCCTGCCAGCGAACCTGCTGCTGTCGCTGTGCCGGAACTGGTGGAATCGCCACTCAGCGACAGGACCGTGAAAACAACGGCCACCGGACCGAACAGAAGCTATGTGAGAGGATTATTGAATCTGGCCGGCGCGGTTTGGCTCGCGGGAGCAGCTGTGCTGATGTCGCGATGGCTGTGGCAGCATTGGCGGCTGCGAGGGCTCGTGCACTCCTTATCCCTTGATCGGGAGACGGATTCGCTCGCGCGCGGCGACGTGGCGGATGAGGTTTGCAGGGCGCTGCATCTGCCCCGCCTGCCCCCCATCATTGTTTCCGAGGCAGTCCCCCTGGCGATGGTGCTGGGAATTTGGCGGCCCTGCATCGTGCTGCCGCGCGAGCTTGTCCAGTCTGGCGAGGCGAGGCGGCTGCGCGACGTGCTAATTCACGAGGGCGCCCATATTGTCCGCGGGGATCCCTGGGTGAATGCGGGTCAGCGATTGGCGTCGATCTTGTGGTGGTGGCATCCGGGGGTGGTGTGGCTCAACCGGCTGATCGCGCAGTCGCGTGAGGAAGTCTGCGACAACTTCGTTCTGCGGCATGGTGACGCACCGAGTTATGCGCAAACACTCCTGGAACTCTCGGAATTGTGCACGTCGCGACGCGATTTGGCGACCGGCCTCGAGCTCTTGGGATCGAAGTGGACGCTGGAAGAACGAATTTCTGGACTCTTAAAACCAGGGAGAAATACCATGACCAAGACCAAACTTCAGACGGTCGTGATGATCGCGGCACTGCTCGGGGGCATGTGCTTGCTCGTGGGAGGCGTGCAGGGAGTTGACGAGCCGCGGCCCGAGTCAAATGAGAAGAAACAATCGGATGCGGCATCTCCAAAGTCAGTATCGGAGGAGCAGCCGAAAGAAGTGGCTCAGCCGGCGACTAAAGAAGAGCCCAGCAAGAAAACTCCCTCTCCAAAAACGCAGGTCGTTCCGTCGACTAACGGGGTCGCGGATCAGCAAGCGGATGTGAAGTCAATTGCGGGGCGAATTGTCGACAAACAAGACCGGCCAGTTGCCGGTGCTCAGTTGTGGTGGGTGGTTTCGCGCGGAGTGCCGGAAGGGGTGACTATCAAAGGAGTCAGTGACGAACAGGGGCGGTTTTCCATGTCGACACCCGGCGTCGCGCCGCAACGCCCGTCCTGGAGGGATAACACGCTCTGGGTTCTTTGCAAGGGAAAACAATTGGCAACCATTCCCACCACCAATTGGGGAGAGTTGAATGGCAATAAGCACGACTTGGTGGTTCGTTTGGAGGAAGAAACGGACACGTCGTTCGTGGTGATCGGGTCCGATCGAAAGCCTGTCGCTGATGTTATCGTGGAGCCGAGGCATCTGCTGACACATCGGGGCTATGACATCATTCCGGCGGAAGCGCGCAAGATCATCGGCGCGAAGACCGATGCCGAGGGACGAGTTCGCATGCCGCAGATGCTTCGCAAGGGCTTTCATACAGTACTCGCAATTTCCGATTCATTTGGTACTCAAGTATTCCAGTTGGATGCTGTTTTCAAGCAACCGGCGGAACGAACGCTCGAACTGCGAACCACGGGACGAATTGAAGGCCAACTGACTGCCGAGAAGCCGGAATGGGTACGGGGCGTGGAGATCTGGTTCACCACTGCCGGTGACCCATCAAAGCCGAATTGGAAGACCGAAGGGGAGGCAAGTGCCAAGACTGACGCTCAAGGTCACTTTACCGTTCCCGCGATCGCCAGCGGTCGACTAAGGATTTACATTCGCCCGCTGGGTAGAGATATACCGGTTTTGCCCCGATTCCCGAAAGTGCGCGCGATGGCAGATGGCTTCGATCCGTCTATCGTAGGTCTCCCCGAACTCCTCAATGTCAAAGTGGGAAAAACTGAAAAGGTTAGGATCACGCTTGAAACACCGGTCACGGTCCGTGGCACCATCCTTACGGACGACACCCAAAAACCGATACCGGGAGCCGAGATTGCCGTACAGTACGGAGACGGCCAGGCGGATCATGTCGTTTCAGACGCCGAGGGCCAATACGAAGCTCGAGTCTTGCCCGGTCCTGTCTGGGCCAGCGTCATTGTGCGGCCGAAGGAATTCAGCACTTACGAAGAAGTCGGATTGTCCTGGGACCGAAAGGTCGAGGTTCCTAATCAAGCCACGCCGTTCGATCTGCCTACGACCCGGCTGATTGCAACCGTCCCGCTGAAGGGCAAGCTTATCGATCAGAAGGGCCGTCCCGTCGCCAAAGTGCGCATCAATGGCATCAAGGGAAATCGACGCTATGGATTCGGGACAACCAACGAATTGGGAGAGTTTTCCATGCCAATTCCCAAGACAATCACGCTGGAGGGCTACGAAGTCTGGCTCGACGAGGAAACAATTCGCGCCACGCCAACGATCGAAAAGGATGAACCACTGACGCTCCGCGTTACAGTGCCAGACAATTAATGAGAGGGGTGGAACAGGCCGGGGCCATGTTTTCCATGTTGCGCGAGACGCCGTGCTCATTGGCGGCGGGAATCGGCGACTTGAGCACTTCGGTCGCTCGCACGAGAGCCATGTCTTGCGATTCTCGGACGGCCTGGGAAGGCCATCCTACTTCCCTACTTCGCGCTTTCCACAGGTACTCGCCTGGCGGGATGCGCCGCCACTGTCGTCGGCTCCGCTCCATCAATCCGGGCTTTTCCCACAAACACGCGCCCCGTCTGCGCCTGAAACATCTTCCGGGCCACCGACCACCACCGCGGCTGGTCGAGCCCGCGATAAGGGGAATCAGCCGGCAGCTCGCGCATCAAGAATGCATCGGCCGCCTTCAAGTTGTGATACGGCATGGTGGGAAACAGGTGATGCAGCGCGTGATACCGGATGGCGAACGGGAAGAACAGCCACGTCAGCCAGTCGCGGCTGGTGTAGTTGCACGAGTCCTGGATGTGGTCGGATAGCGCCAGGTTCTTGCCATCCGACTCGAAGTGATGATCGGCGAGCTGCCGCAACTGGTTCAGGAGCAGCGCCGCGAAGCCCAAGGCGTAGAGCTGCGGCAGGCGGGTCCAATGATTGACTCCGAGGATAACCAGCATGGGGATCATCATCGCCCGCAGCCAGCAGAGCCATTCCACCGCGGCAATCGACCAGCGATCCTGGTCGTTCAGCTTCCGCACATACCGCCAGTTGAACGTCATCGACGAGGCCCGCGTCAGCGTCCACTCCCGCAGCCGCGGATGAAGATAGGTCAGCGGCACCAGCAGGAACCGCAAAAAAACCACGATCGGAAAGAGGGCGATCATCCCCAGGTAGACCAGCAGGCCGAGCCAGCTTCCCCGCCGCCAGATATTCACGACGTATTCCGGATCCTGCGGCGTGCCGTAAATCCGCTGGGTGTGATGGTCCCGGTGATGGCGCGTAAAAAACGGCGAAGGCGAGAGCGTCATCACGCCGACCACGAGGTTCCAGACGACCTTGAACGTCCGCATCTCGAAGTGCGACAGGTGCGCCACCTCGTGAATGAGCGACCCGGTCCGATAGAGCCAGAAGACCGTGATTGGAAAAGCGACAAGCTGCGGCCACGAGAACAGCGGCGACTCCAGATAGACGGTCGCCGCCGCATACGCAATCGTGACGCTGACCAAGAAGTCCAGCCAGTAACGGGCCGGCCTCACCTGGAAGAAATTGACGTCGGACCGCAATAGCGCGGTGCGGGCGGTGCTAATCCACCCCGGGGATGCTGGGCTCAAACGGGCCTCCCTGCGGCTGTCCGCGGCTGCGAAAATCAGAACAGTTTTGGGGCTGGCACGGCACTCAAGATGTTCAGCCGGCAGCGATTTTCGCGGCCTCCCCAGGGGCTTTCTGGCCCCATCGGCAGTTCATCCTACCGGGGGGGAGCGGAGAGCAATAGGGTACGGTAGCGAGCAGAGCAGCAACACCCGCAAGACCGGCCGCGACCACTGGCCCCACGCCTTCACCGCCCTCCTCGCCGGCGGCGGCGTCCGCGGCGGCCAGGTCTACGGCAGCACCAACGAAAACGGCGGCTAC